>CAYWQM010000037.1:2388-43341 GCA_964460215.1 uncultured Lentisphaerales bacterium | reverse complement strand
GTCCAGCAGATAGAAACACATGACCCATAGCAGTGTCAACGACTGCATACACTTCAGCGTCGCTTCGATTCACTTGCCGGCCCTTAACATGCATATTTGTCATGGCATTCACCTCAAGAGAAAAGCGGCGAATTCGACAAACGATTGGCGAGCACAGCATGTGGTGCAGGCAAGACAAACGTGCAGTACATTATTTGCATGTCTTCTCTGAATAAAAGAAAAATAATTCTTGGTATTGGCGGAGGGATCGCGACCTACAAAGCGGTAACTGTCGCCAGTCGTCTACGGCAGGCCGGTGCTGATCTCACCGTAGCGATGACCCCGGCAGCGCAGCAGTTCGTTGGGCCGCTGTCGTTTGCCGCGGTGACTGGACGCGAAGCGCAGACCGGCATGATGCCGTTGCCCGGCGCCGACAATGTCGAAGCAATCTACCCACACCTTTATCCGGCGACTGCTGCCGATTTCTTCGTTGTGCTGCCGGCGACAGCCGATCTCATTGCCAAGCTGGCGCACGGCATCGGTGACGACATCGTGGCGCTGAGCGCCTTGTCGCTGCCGCCGAGCTGCCGACGCTATTTCTGCCCGGCGATGAACTGTGAGATGTGGCAGCATCCGACGGTGGCGGACAATGTCGCGCGACTCGAAGACCAGGGCTGGTTCCGGCTCGGTCCGGAAAGCGGCGCACTCGGCTGCGGCATGACCGGTATCGGCCGGATGACCGAGCCGGAGGCCATCGTCCAGCGACTGATCGAGGACGCCATCCCGTTGAGCCTCAGCGGTCGACGGGTCGCGATTACCGCCGGACCGACACAGGAGCGTATTGATGCGGTGCGTTTCATCAGCAACCCCAGCAGCGGTAAGATGGGCCGTGCCCTGGCTTTGGCATCGGTGACTGCCGGTGCGCAAGTGGATTATGTGACCGGGCCGGTGGCCGATGCCAACCTGCCGCGGCACCCGTCGATTACTACACACCCGGTTACCAGTGCTGACGAGATGCTGGTCGCGATGCAATCCTGTTTCACTGCTGCCGACGCGGCGATCTTCGCAGCCGCGGTCGGTGATTACAAAGCAGCGGCGGTGGAAAGTCAGAAGCTGCCGAAGGCCGCCGACGGCATGACGCTGCAACTTGCGACAACGCCGGACGTCGCTGCGACCGTCAGTGCCGAAAAACGTGATGGCCAGGTTTGTGTCGGATTCGCCCTGGAAAGTCACGGCGGTGTCGATAAAGCCCGTTGCAAACTGGCCAGCAAAAACCTCGATGCTATTGTACTCAACGACCTGACCAGCATTGCTGGCGAGGATGGAACATACACGTTGCTGACAGAGGCGGAGGAAGAGGCGCCCACAGACTGGGGACATATAGAGAAGTCCGCTTGTGCGCGCCGCCTCATTACCTGGATTTCAGATAAATTCGATGATTAACCAAAATAACGGGCCGGAGGCCATTCTATGAAACGACAACTCATACTCATCGCTTTGATGGGATGCTTTACGGCCTCGGCCTTTGCGGGCTCCTCCTGGGAAACGGATTTCAAACGGGCTGCCAAGAAAGCGGACCGGAAGGACCGGTATATGCTGCTGGACTTCACTGGTTCCGACTGGTGCGGCTGGTGCATCAAGCTGAATAAGGAAGTGTTTGATAAGTCGGACTTCAAAGACTACGCGAGGAAAAACCTGATCCTGGTGGAAGTCGACTTTCCTCGGATGAAGAAACAGAAAAAATCCCTGGAGGAGCAGAACGCCGATCTGGCCCTTGAGTACGGTATCCGCGGCTACCCGACCATTATCATCCTCGCGCCGGACGGTACGTTTGTGGCCAAGACCGGATATAAGCGCGGCGGCGCCGAGAAATACGTCGAGCACCTCGAAAAACTGATCTACAAGTATGAGAACGCACCCCACGAAGACAGCACCGCCAAAGACAGGAAAAAGGGAAGAGAAGACAATCGCGAAGGCAGCGGCAGATAATGCCGTCGACAAACAGTGCGGGATAAGTTTACGGCACATGCAACGCCCACTCTGAACCATCGATACAGTCTCTGAATACCGACTCCTTCAATTATTCTGATTACCTCGATCACTGGGCGGAAAAACAAGGCGACCGCATCGCAGTGACCGTAGGCGCCACCGGCGAAACAATCACTTTTGCGGCCCTCGCGAATCGCACCCGTGCCTATGCCCGCGGCTTCCGCCGGATCGGCGTCGAGCCTGGCATGCGTACGGTGCTGATGGTCCGCCCGGGGATCGATTTTCTGCCGCTGGCCTTCGCCCTGTTCAAGATCGGTGCGGTCCCGGTACTCATCGATCCCGGCATGAGTCGCAGCAATCTGCTTGGTTGCGTTGCACAGGTGCGGCCGGCAGCATTTGTGGGGATCCCGCTGGCGCACCTGGTACGGCTGGTTTTTCGACGGTATTTCCGCACGGTGCGGATCAACGTGACGATCGGTCGCAAGTTCCTCTGGGGCGGCTATGACCTGGGCGATCTCTTTGTCGACAATGATTCGGACAGCTTTACGGCGACGACGACGCGGCAGGACCTGGCGGCAATCATCTTCACTACCGGTAGCACCGGCTTGCCGAAAGGGGTCATATACACCCACGGCATGTTCGACGCCCAGCGCAGTATCCTGCGGGAAATCTTCGATGTGACTGCCGATGACATCGATATGCCGGGCTTCGCGCTCTTCGCGTTGTTCACGCTCGCCATGGGCATGCCCGTAGTAATTCCCGAGATGAATCCAACGCGTCCCGCCGACGTCGAGCCAAAGCACATCATCAACACGGTTAACGACAGCAAGATATCTTTCTCGTTCGGGTCGCCGGCCTTGTGGAACACTGTCAGTGCCCATTGCGTTGAACAGGGTGTCCGCCTGCCGGGGCTGCGCCGGGTGATTATGGCCGGCGCCCCGGTGGCGGCCTACCTGCATGAGCGGCTGCTGCGGCACATTCTCTCCGAAGAGGCCGACACCTATACGCCTTACGGTGCCACGGAATGTCTGCCGGTAACTATGAACCGCGGCACCAAGGTCCTGGCGGAATCCGCCGACATGACCGCCGCTGGTCGTGGTGTCTGTGTCGGCTTGCCGGTGCCGGGCGTCCGGCTGCAGATCATGCGCATCAGTGATGGTATCGTGCCGTGGTTGCAGGACGCCGAAATTCTGCCGCCGGGCGAGGTTGGTGAGATTATCGTACAGGGGCCGAACGTCAGCCGCATGTACTTTGACCTGCCGGAACAAACCGCCTTGCATAAAATCTACGAAACTGAGGACCGCGCCAACGGACTATTCTGGCACCGCATCGGTGACGTTGGTTATCTCGACGATACAGGCCAGTTATGGTTCTGCGGACGCTCGGTGCATCGCGTCGAAACCGGTGATGAATCGCTGTATACCGATTGCTGTGAAGCGATCTTCAATAATCACACAAACGTCTTCCGCAGTGCCTTGGTCGGCGCCGTCAACGAACGGTACCGGCAGATCCCGGTCATCATAATCGAGCCGCACCCCGATCATTTTCCGATGACCGATGAAGATCGCGACCGATTTACCCAGGAGCTGCTCGAGCTCGGCCAGGCCAGCGACGTGACCCGCAGCATCAGGCATGTCCTGTTCAACAAGAGCTTCCCCGTCGATATTCGGCACAACGCCAAAATCTTCCGCGAACAATTGGCGATCTGGGCAACGGAAAAAGTGCGGCGATAGACTGTTTTTCTGCCTCTTCCTCTTGCCGTGGAACGGCCGTCGCCAGATTCGCTTTGCCGCCGGCTTCAGCCGTCGACGCTCGACATGTGCTCGACGAGGTCGACCACCTTGTTGGAGTAGCCCCATTCGTTGTCGTACCACGATACGAGCTTGACGAAGTTGTCGTTCAACGCGATGCCGGCATCGGCGTCAAAGAAACTGGTGCAGGTTTCACCGATGAAGTCCGAGGACACCACGTCGTCTTCCGTGTAGCCCATGATACCCCTCATGTCGCCTTCTGATGCGGCCTTGATCGTCGCCTTGATGGTGTCGTAGCTGGCACCCTTCTCGATGCGGCAGGTCAGGTCGACGACGGAGACGTCGGCGACCGGCACACGGAAGGCCATGCCGGTAAGCTTGCCGTTGAGCTCGGGGATGACCACCCCCACAGCCTTGGCGGCGCCGGTGCTTGACGGGATGATATTGTCACAAGCCGCACGACCGCCGCGCCAGTCTTTTTGCGACGGGCCGTCAACAGTCTTCTGCGTTGCCGTGACCGCGTGCACCGTGGTCATCAGGCCTTCGACAATGCCGAAGTTGTCGTTAACCACCTTGGCCAGGGGTGCCAAACAGTTGGTGGTGCAGGAAGCATTCGAGACAACGTCCATGTCGGAGCTGTAAGTCGCGTGATTAACGCCCATAACGAACATCGGCGCGTCGCCCGACGGGGCGGAAATTACCACTTTCCTGGCGCCGGCGGCCAAGTGTGCCTTAGCCTTGTCCGTCGAACTGAACACTCCGGTCGACTCAACGACGTATTCGGCCCCACAATCACCCCATCCGATCTCAGACGGATCCATGCGGTCGTAGATGGAGATGGGATTGCCGTTGACTACAAGCTTGCCGTCGCTGATCGCGATCTCACCGTCGAAGCGGCCGTGCACGGTGTCGTACTTGAGCATGTATTCCATGTAGTCGAGGTCGATGAAAGGGTCGTTGATACCGACGACCTGGACGTTGGGATTATTGGCTGTTGCACGGAAAACCAGCCTGCCGATGCGGCCGAACCCGTTGATGCCCATTTTAATTGCCATGACGTGGCTCCTGTGATTGGTATGATATAATTGATAATTGTGTGAACAGAGTGATACAACCCAGATCGAAAGCGAGCGCGTAGTATACCGGTGAGACCGTAGAAATCAAGCCCTGCGTTGCCCCCGCCCGCTTACAGATATATAGTGCGACGACACGGAAATGTGGAGTTCGCAGGAACGGCTGACCAGTAACATCGACCAACGACTATGAGTGTTTCGACAAACGCATATAAGGAAGCGGGCGTTGACATCGACCTTTCCCATGACTTGCTGGGCCGTGTGAAAGACCGCTTGGCTGCGACCCGGCGCCCCGAAATGCTCCAGGGCATCGGCGGCTTCGGCGGCTTGTTTCAGCTCGACCTAAGCAAATACAAGGAGCCCGTGCTGGTCTCCAGTATTGACGGTGTCGGCACCAAGCTGATGGTTGCCTGCCTGGCGGGCAGGCACGACGGCGTCGGCCATGACATCGTCAACCACTGCATCAATGACATTGCCGTGCAGGGCGCCGAACCGCTGTATTTCATGGACTACGTCGGTATCGGCAAGCTGCGTAGCCCGCTGTATGAAGAAGTGCTCGGCGGCATTGCGGCCGCCTGCAGCGTTTGCAATGTCGCTGTGCTCGGTGGTGAAACTGCCGAAATGCCGGGCATGTACGGCGACGATTACGATCTGGTCGGAGTCATTACCGGTGTCATTGAGAAAGGCCGAATGATCACCGGCGCCGAGGTAGCGCCCGGACATGTACTCATTGGCCTCGCCTCGAACGGGCTGCATACCAACGGTTACAGCCTGGCACGGAAAGTTCTGTTCGACACTTGCGGGCATACCGTTGATACCGAGCTGCCGGGGCTTGACGGATCGCTCGGCGACGTGCTGTTGCGGCCACATCTCTGCTATTACCCCGCGATCCGGAAGGCCCTGGACGACGGGTTGCCACTGCACGGCATCGCCCACATCACCGGTGGCGGCTTGTACGATAACATCCCGCGCGTTTTGCCGTCCGGAGTGGCGGCTGAAATCAACAGCAACACATTCGACTGCCCGCCGATCTTTAAAATCATCCGGGAGGCCGGCGGTATCAGTGACCGCGATATGTTCCATGCTTTCAACATGGGTATCGGTATGGTTTGGATGGTGCCGGCAGCTTCTGCCGATG
Source organism: uncultured Lentisphaerales bacterium (assembly GCA_964460215.1). GTDB lineage: Bacteria > Verrucomicrobiota > Lentisphaeria > JABSQK01 > CAJWLW01 > CAJWLW01. The sequence goes on along the minus strand of CAYWQM010000037.1, from coordinate 37,411 downwards.
CTGCTATTGCAACCGCCGTCGCCTGCGGGTTCCGAGCCATGCCGATCGGCAGTATTGTCAGCGGCGACAAGGGTGTGCGGATCGACGGCGAAGGTTGAAGAAGCCGGACACGAGCGTGTCGGGCCGCGCCCCGACGGTCCATGGAAAGCCATGGATGCCACTGGTGCTGGCGCTGGTTGCCATTGTACTGTACGGCCGGACACTGGGATTCGAGTTCACCAACTGGGACGATCAATCCTATATTCTCAGCAACCCGTACCTGCGCTCGTTCTCCGTCGACAACATCAAGGCATTGTTGACTCCCGGCAGTGTCCGCGGCGAGCTGCTGTACATCCCCGTCACCTATCTGACGCACTTTGCCGAATCGCTCACGTTCGGCCTGCGCCCCTGGGTGCTGCACGGTACCAACACGTGTCTGCACGCGATCAACGGCGTTCTGGTGTTTTTCGTTGTTCAAGGCTGGAGCAGATGCCGGGTCACCCCATTGCTGGTCGCCTTGGCATTCATCGTACACCCGTTGCAAACAGAGGCGGTGGCCTGGGCCATGGGCCGCAAGGAAGTGCTCTCTACCGCCTTTGCGCTTGCGACCCTGTTGCTGTACCGGCGTGCTCGCAACGACGATGTCCGCCGCTGCTATCTGCTGGCGGTCGTCACCTTTGCCCTCGGCACGCTGGCAAAGCCGACTATTATTGTACTGCCGCTTCTGTTGCTTCTTGAAATGCTCCGGGAACCGCGCCGGATCGTTCGTCCGCAAGTGCTGTGGCTTATTCCTTTTGCGGTCATCGCAATCGCCGTGTACTGGCTCAACGGCTTGGTCGATGTCGGCAGCCGCATGTCGCTTTTTCAGGCTGTGTACCTGCCGGCGATCCTCAACGACTGGCTGCTGCGGTTCGGACTGGTGTCCGCGCCCAGCCCGTTGTATGCGCTCGACACGACGCTAAACCCGAACCGGCTGGTCGTTTGGCAGCTGCTGCCCGCTTTGTGTGTAGGGGCAATTGTTGCCCTGGCCGTTCGGCGCCGTTGGCGCTTTATCTGGTTTGGTGCTGGCTTTTGCGCAATCGCGGCCATTCCCGCAATGACGATCGTGCTGGCGGTCGACCGCCAGTTCGTCACCGCTGACCGTTACGGCTACTTCCCCTTGATAGGCGTTTTTTTCAGCATCATCGCCATGCGCAACGTGCTGGTCGGCAAATGGCGCGGCGGCTACAACGTCCTGCTTGCCGTCGCCCTGTTGCTGTGCACCTGGCGTACCTGGCAGCAGACGGAAATCTGGAGCCAGAGCGGCGCTCTGTGGCAACATGTGCTGGTGGGTGACCCGGGAGTTTATCAGGCGTACAATTCGCTGGGTAATTATTACTACGACAACGACCGGCTCGACGACGCACTCACGGCCTATCAGCAGGCCATCGAGCTGCGACCGGATGTAGCGCGGCCATGGCTTAATCAGGCGATCCTCCTTGAGCGGCTGGGCCAGGTGCCTGCCGCCGCAGAGTCCTGTCGGCGCGCGATCCGCCTGCAACCTGACGCGATCGCTGCCAGGCTGAATCTCGCCGGCCTGTATCACCGGCAGGAAGCCTATGATCAGGCGATAGTGGAATTTGCAGCGGTTCTTGCGATTGACCCGCGCCACACCGACGCGATGTATTACATCGGCGTCTGCTGGCAGGCGATGGGAGACCCGGATCAGGCTTTGGCGGCCTTCGAGAAACTGGTGGATGTCGATCCGGGCAACGCCGAGGCACACTTTAAGGTCGGGTTGCTGTTGCATCAGAGCGGGGACTTGGAAACCGCAGTCGCATCATATCGGCGCGCACTCTTTTGCGACCCTGCGCATGAGGGTGCGCTCTATAATCTTGGCGTTGCCGAGGCAGCGCGGAAAGAATGATGATGTGGCAATGCAGGATCCTTTTTAGACCTGCCGCCTATTCGGTTACCTGCCAGCAATGCGCTGGCATTGGCGTACGCTGGACTTCCGACTAATGCGATTTCAACGGAAAGGGACGTTTTCGTATTTGCAGTTTGGTTCGGCAGAAAGTAGCTTCGGACATGCAACGAGCGGTGCTGCGACCAACGGGTTGGATGAAATTTGTGGACGAGTTTCCGTTCCAACTTCCGCATCGGGTATTCAATTTTAGCCCCGACGTTTCATGATAAGCCCTTCGTTCTGGCTATACGGCGTTGCTGTTATATGCAATGGTTAGTCACTGTCAAAACGGAAGACGCAGGTTTCGGCAATACGGTGATGTGATGCGAATGAGTTCCAAAACCGTAAGTTTTTACCATGGCGTTGGCGATTTGCCATTCTGCCTCTCTCATACCGTACCCGGCCCCACGCCCGTCGCATCGTTTAGCTTCTTCGCTTCACACGCGTTCAGCCAGTCCTAATAAACGTGCCATTGACACCAGAACAATTGAAGGCCCGTTGGGAGACCGACGATGGCAAGAAACGGCTTCAAGCGGTTGTAGCAGCGTTACTGGCCGGCGAACCTTGGATGGAGATCCTTTCTGGGTTCCCCGGCGTTACGGAAATTGATTCCGGACTGGACCTTCGCGTTGCCGATCTCCGGGATGCCAACCTGAGCGGTGCTGACCTCCGGGGTGCCGATCTCCGCCGTGCCAACCTCGGCAATGCCGATCTCAGCAGTGCCGACCTCCGCGATGCCAACTTCAGTGGTGCCAACCTCGGTGGCACGGACCTCCGCGTTGCCGATCTCCGCGGTACCGGCCTGATCGATGCCAAACTTGTCGATGCCGACCTCGTCGCAGCCAACCTCATCGGAGCCGACCTCCGGGTTGCCGCCCTACGCAGTGCCGACCTCGTCGATGCCAACCTCAGCGGTGCCGACCTCCGCGTTGCCGACCTCCGCGGCGCCAACCTCCGTGTTACCGACTTCAGCGGCGCCAACCTCAGCGGTGCCGGGCTCAGCGGTGCCGATCTCAGCGGCGCCGACCTCAGCAGTGCCGACCTCAGCGGAACCGAACTCAGCGGAGCCGATCTCAGAGGAGCCGAACTCAGCAAAGGCGAACTAAGCAGTACTGACCTCAGCGCAGCCAACCTCAGCGATGCCGATCTCCGGGGTGCCTACCTGATCGATGCCAATCTCGGCGGCGCCGAACTCCGCGTTGCCGTTCTCATCGGTGCCGACCTCAGCCGTGGCAACCTTCGCGATGCCAATTTGGGCAGTGCCGACCTCCGCGTTGCGGACCTTCGCCGTGCCAACCTTGGTGGAGCGGACCTCAGCAGTGCTGATCTCAGCGGTACCGACCTCGGCGGCGCGAATCTCGGCGGCGCGGATCTCGGCGGCGCGGACCTCCGCGGTACCGACCTGATCGATGCCAATCTCATCGATGAGGACCTCAGCGGTGCCGATCTCAGCGGTACCGACCTCATTGTTGCCGACCTCAGCGGTGCCGTCCTCAGCGGCGCCAACCTCCGGACCGCGGACCTCCGCGGGGCCAACCTCAGTGGAGCGAACCTTGGCGGCGCCGATTTTCGAGGAGTCAATCTAAGCGGTGCGAATCTTCGCAGTGCCGACCTTCGCGGTGCCAATCTCATTGATGGCAATCTCCGCGGCGCCGACCTCCGCCGTGCCGATCTCCGCCGTGCCGACCTCGGCGGTGCTGATCTCACCAGTGCCAACCTGGGCAGTGCGGATCTCAGCGGAGTCGATTTCAGCAATGCCAACCTCCGTGTTGCCGACCTCAGTGGTACGGAGCTCATCGATGCCAACCTTACCGACGCGGAACTCATTGATGCCAACCTCAGTGGAGCCGACTTGCGTGTTGCCAACCTCAGCGGGGTCGACCTCAGCGATGCCAATCTGGGCGGCGCCAACGTAGGGGGCGCCGATTTCGGCGGCGCCAACCTCGGCGGTACCGATTTAGGAGGTGCGAACCTCGGCGGTACCGATTTCCGCGACGCGAACCTCAAGGGAGTTAACTTGCAGAAGGCCAAATGCGACGATGGAACCAGATGGCCTGCTGGCTTCGCCTATCTCGCTGGATTCGACTATAAGGCTGCCGGTGCTATCCACGTGGATGATCTGCCGGCTGACGAATTACCGCGGTGCGCAGATTGACCGGAAGGTCATGGGATACCGCCAAGCCCGAGTACGAAGATCATCTGTTCGCGGCAACCTCAGCGAGCATTACATTACCAGAAATAGCCATTATTCACTTACATTGAACAATCCTGAAATGGTACCCGGGAGAGGAATCGAACCTCCGACTAATAGTTTAGGAAACTACTGCTCTATCCGCTGAGCTACCCGGGCATAAATCGAAATAAGACGCTATTAAAATTGGAATGACTTAAGATAGTCGGTGTCGCGGGTCACCACAAGATCGCCGCATGAACGTATATTGCCTGTTTTCGGAGCCGCTCCATGACCTTCATCAAAAAGCAATTCCTGCCGATCGGTCTGATCGTTGCTGCGATTGTCGGGATCGTTGCGCCGGCGCCGGGTATCTGGATGTCGCAGATGCCAACGCGTCTGATAGCGGTGACGGCCATTTTTCTGATCAGCGGGTTGATGTTGAAGACGGACGACATCAAGGCGGCGCTGGGTGCGTGGACGGCAACGCTGTGGGGTTGCAGCTCGATTCTGCTGGTGACTCCCGCGATCGGAGTGTGTCTCGCGATTTGGCTCCCGATGGACAGCTCACTCAAGCTCGGGCTGGCGCTGTTCTGCTGCATGCCGACAACGCTTTCGTCTGGCGTTGTCCTGACGACACAGGCGCGCGGCAACGTAGCGATGGCGTTGCTTTTGACGGTGGTGACGAATATCGGCGGGGTGTTCGTCGTGCCGTTTGTTATTGTTATTGCCATCGGCAATATGACCGGCGACAGCCAGATTGAGCTTTCCGCAACGACCCTGCTGTTCAAGCTGTGCCTGGTTGTGCTCGTACCGCTGATGGTCGGCAAGGCGCTGCGCAGCAGATGCCGCGGCTGGATCGACAGCAGGCGGGGCATGTTGTCCATGATCAGCAACCTGGCGTTGATCTTGATCCCGTGGATGGAGTTCAGCCATTCCGGCAAACGGCTGATGGGGCTGGATGCGATCGACCTGCTGCTGCTTGTTGTCGCGTCGCAAGCGATCCACGGCATCTACCTGCTGCTCAATACCGGCGTGTCAAGGGTGTTGCCGATCGATACTGCCACACGCAAAGCCGTCATCTTGATGGCGAGCCAGAAGACCCTGCCGGTGGCGCTTGCCGTGTTGGCGTTTCTTCCGGTGGCTGCCGAGGTTAAAGCCTTGGCAACTATTTCCTGTATTGTTTTCCACCTCGGTCAAATCATTGTGGATGCGTTTATCGCGACACATTGGGCAAACGCCGCCGGTGACTCGTGATCATTTGGATAGCACGAAACATCTGTGGGCTTTGGTCAAACCGTTGGTAACGGACTATGGTACGGTCGATGCCTTGAATGAACCAGGACGATAGTATGCATCAGCGAACAATGGACAATTTGCCGCCGACGAACCATACGCCTCAGCCGTATGTCGGGCTGCCGAAAGACGAGCTGCTGAAGTTGCGTGAGCAGCACCTGCACCCGGCAATATTCCACTATTACAAAGAACCGCTGATGATCGTTGAAGGGCATATGCAGTATGTCTACGACGAGACCGGCCGGCGTTATCTGGATGGGATCGGCGGGATCGTGACGGTCAGTGTCGGGCATTGTCATCCACATGTGACGCAGGCGGCAGTGCAGCAACTGCAGACACTGCAGCACACGACGACAATTTACCTGAACCCGGTAATTGCGGAATACGCGGAAATGCTGGCGGCACGGATGCCGGGAGACCTGAGCACCTGTTACTTCGTCAACTCGGGCTCGGAAGCCAACGACCTGGCGATGATGATGGCGCGGCTGCACACGGGCAACTACGATATATTGGCTTTGCGCAACGGTTACCACGGCGGCAGCAGCGCGACGATGGGGTTGACTTCGCAGAGCACCTGGAAATTCAATTATCCGCATAACTTCGGTATCCACCACGTGCAGAATGCCAATCCTTACCGCGGTCCCTGGGGCTACGACGATCCGGATGCTGCTGGGAAGTATGCTGCCGAGGTGGCGGACGTCATCCGCTACGCGACGCCCGGCTGCATCGCGGGCTGGTTCTCGGAATCGATACAGGGAGTAGGCGGTGCAGTCGTGTACCCGCCGGGGTATCTGAAACAGGCTTATGATATTGTGCGCGCGGCGGGTGGCGTCTGTATTGCTGACGAGGTCCAGGCCGGGTTTGGCCGCACCGGCACGGACTACTGGGGCTTCGAAGGCGAGGGCGTGACGCCGGACATCGTAACACTGGCCAAGGGCATCGGCAACGGTGCACCGTTGGGGGCTGTCGTGACGACGCCGGCAATTGCCGCGTCGATGAGAGGTAAGCTCCACTTCAATACGTTCGGTGGCAACCCGGTGTCGATGGCGATGGGCAAGGCAGTGCTCGAAGTCATCGATCGGGATCAAACACAGCAGAACGCACTGGAGACCGGCACCTACCTGAAAGATGGGTTGTGTGGGCTGCAGGCGAAGCACAACATCATCGGTGATGTCCGGGGCCGCGGGTTGATGCTCGGCGTCGAACTGGTCAAGGATCGCGCCACGAAAGCGCCGGCAGACGAAGAATGCATACAGGTGTTTGAAGCTGCTCGCCAGGGGGGGCTGTTGATCAGCAAAGGCGGCCTTTGCGGCAACACCCTGCGGATCAAGCCGCCGATGTGTATCACCCGTGCCGATGTCGATTTCCTGCTGGCGGTGCTGGACGATGCGTTTACGGGGCTTTGAAGAAAGAGAGATCGCGAAGTTTATGAAGCAACAAATGGAGACGATGTACGAATGACTGAAACTATTACATCCTGCCCGATCCTGATCGGTAATGAATGGTCGGTGCCGGACACGGAGGAAACATCACCAGTCTGCAACCCTTCAACCGGTGAGCAGATTGCAGCGGTGCCAATGTGCGATGCCGATATTGTCGACAGTGTTGTGCGCAATTCTTTCGCAGCCTTTGAAGATTGGATGGAGACGCCACCGATCGAGCGCGCCCGGGTGCTGTTCCGCTATAAGATGCTGCTCGAAGACCATTTCGAGGAGCTGGCCACAATGATTGTGCGCGAGCACGGCAAAACGATCACCGAAGCGCGTGGTGACGTGCGCCGCGGCGTAGAGGTGGTTGAGTACGCCTGCGGTATCACCGAGTTGATGAAAGGCGAGTGTCTCGAGAATATTGCGCGCGGTATCGACTGTCACATGATCCGTCAGCCGATCGGTGTATGCGTTGGCATCTGTCCGTACAACTTTCCCGCGTTGGTGCCGCTGTGGATGTACCCGATGGCGATTGCCTGCGGCAACACCTTTATTTTCAAGCCCAGCGAAAAGGTCCCGCTGACCGGGCAGCGCTTGATCGAGTTGCTGATCGAGGCAGGGCTACCGCCCGGCGTGATGAATGTTGTACATGGCGGCAAGGAGTGTGTCGATGCATTGCTCGAGCATCCGCTGGTCAGTGGCGTGTCGTTCGTCGGGTCGTCGCCGGTTGCCAAGTACATCCACGAGACGGCGAGCCGCAACGGCAAGCGCGTACAGGCCGCGGGCGGCGCCAAGAATTTCGTCTTCGTCATGCCGGATGCGGAAGTGGGCAAGGCGGTGGACGGCATGATCGACGGAGCCTTCGGATGCGCGGGACAGCGGTGCATGGCGGCATCGACGGCGGTAGTTGTTGGCCAAGCAGCGGACGATTTTTTACCGCCGCTGGCGGAGGCGACCCGGGCGATAAAAGTAGGGCCGGCCGATCGCGACAGCAGTGCAGGCATGGGCGCGCTGATTACTGGCGGGCATCTCGATCGTGTCACCGGACTGATCGCGACCGGTGTCGAGGAGGGTGCCGAGCTTCTGGTCGACGGTCGCGGTGTAAGGGTCGACGCAGCACCGGATGGGTTCTATCTGGGGCCGACGATCATCGACCGGGTCGAAGACAACATGAGCATCTGTCACGAAGAGGTTTTCGGACCGGTGCTCAATGTCATGCGCTTCGAAGACCTCGACGCTGCCATCGACATTGCCAATAACCAGGCCTTCGGCAACGGTGCGTGCATTTACACAACCTCGGGCAAGGCGGCACGGGAGTTCAGCCATCGCATCCAGTGCGGTATGATCGGAATCAATGTCGGGGTGCCGGCGCCATTGGCGTATTTTCCGTTCAGCGGCTGGAACTATTCCTTTTTCGGCGACCTGCATGTGCAGGGCAAGGAGGCGATCTATTTCTACACGCGCGCGAAAGTCGTAACCAGCCGCTGGTTCCAGCCTGGCGAAGGCGATATCTGGCATAAAGATTAAGAGTGTTGACGAATGAGTGCAGGTAAGAAATTCAGGGATGCGCTGGCAGAAAACACGCCTTTACAGGTGGTCGGGGCGGTAAACGCTTACTGTGCGACCATGGCATCACGGGCGGGGCATCAGGCACTGTACCTGTCGGGTGCGGGCGTCGCCAACGCGTCGTACGGCTTGCCGGACCTGGGCATGACCAGCCTGGAAAACGTGCTGGAGGATGTCCGTCGCATCACGGCCGTTACGGAAGTGCCGCTGCTGGTCGATATCGATACGGGTTGGGATGACATGGGGTTGACCGTCCGGGAAATGATCGCCGCCGGCGCGGCGGCGGTGCATCTCGAAGACCAGATCGCACAGAAACGGTGCGGCCACCGCCCCAACAAGCAAATTGTCTCCCGCGAGGAAATGGTGGACCGTATCAAGGCGGCGATGGACACGAAAACGGACGCGGATTTTTTCGTTATCGCGCGGACAGACGCGTTTGCGCAGGAGGGTCTGGAAAAGGCGATCGACCGTGCCCGGGCATATGTCGACGCGGGCGCCGACGGCATTTTCGCCGAAGCGGTGCAGACACTGGATGATTACCGGAGTTTTGCGCAGGCCCTCGAGGTGCCGATCCTGGCGAACATGACGGAGTTCGGCAGGACACCCTTGTTCACGAAAAACGAACTGGCAGCGGCCGGCTGCAGTATCATCCTCTATCCGCTGTCGGCCTTTCGTGCGATGAATCAAGCGGCGCTGAATGTTTATCGCCACGTGCTCGCCGCCGGCGACCAGAAAGCGGTTGTCGATCAGATGCAGACACGTGAAGAGCTCTACGACTTCCTCGACTACCACGCCTTCGAAGAGAAGCTGGACGAGTCGCTCGAGGACTGATGAATCACGACGCGATCATCTTTGACATCGACGACACGCTGTACAACAGCACGCGGCTGAGTATCACGGCGCGGGTGAATGCGATCGAGGCGATGATCGATGCGGGACTGCCGGTCGACCGGGAAACCGGGAGCGAACTGCTGGCCGGTGTGATCCAGCGGCTCGGGGCGAATTCGAACCGGCACTTCGACGAGCTCCTCGAGGCCGTCGGTGTACCGCCGAATGCGCGCCTGATCGCGGCCGGGATCGTTGCCTATCACAACACCAAGCCGGTGTACCTGCGGCCTTTTGAAGAGACTATCCCGACGCTGCTGCGCCTGCGCGATCTCGGGTACCGTCTGGGGGTGATTACCAACGGCATGGCAGTGAAGCAATGGGAGAAGCTGATCCGCCTGGGCATCCAGCATTTTTTCCATGCGGCGATAGTGTCAGAGACGGCAGGCATGGAAAAGCCAGACCAGCAGATTTTCACGGTCTGCTGTGAGCAGTTGCAGGTTGAGCCGGCAGCCAGCGTGTATGTCGGCAACGATCCGCATACGGACGTTTTTGGGGCGAACCGGGTAGGCATGTTGAGCATTCGCATGCGCAAAGGCAAGCACGCCGACGTCGAGCCCGAGGACGATACACACCGCGCGGCGCATGACATTCACCGACTCGGTGATCTGCTGGCGTTGATCGATGCCGGTGTGATTGGTCTCCCAAAAGGCTGAGTCGCAAGCGTACAGCGCCGCCAAAGGATGCGCACAAAGCCGTCGTCCGCGGCGGGAAATATGATTCTGTGCGCCGGGCCACTCAACTAGCGGGCGCAGCACTGGGCCCGGCTGTTTAGAGATCTTCCCGCTAATAGCTAGTCGATAGTGCTGCCTTTCCCGAACTTCGGCAGTCGTATCGTGAATCATCGTAAAGTAGCGGTACATTCCCCAATGATTCATCGACGGAATATTTGGCGTATGTCTGCGGTCTGGGTCGGAGCCGTGGTACTGGCCATTGCTGCGGACGCCGCGGACCGCGGCATGACATTGGTCGCGGACGGGCGGCCACAGGCGACGATTGTGTTGTCGGCTGCACCGGGCGACGTGGCGCGCACTGCGGCCCGTGACCTGCAGGAATACCTCTTGAAAATGTCCGGGGTAAAGCTCCCGATCCAGGAAACCGATGTGCTCCCAGACGCCAACACGATCCTGATTGGCGACAGCGCCGCGGTCCGGGAACTCGTTGGTCCCTTGCTTTCCGAAAAGCACCTGGGCCCGGACGGCTTCATCGTCAAGACGTTTCCGAATCGACTGGTGCTCGTGGGGCGCAAGGCACATGCTTCCGAGTATCCGTACCACGGCACCCGCTACGCGGTGTTCGCGTTCCTCGAAAAATTGGGCTGCCGCTTCTTTGCACCGCACCCGGACGGCGAGCACATACCGCAGCGTCAGGTCGTCGCGGTTGCAGAGCTCGACATCGTCAGCAAGGCCGACTTTACCTATCGCGACCTGTGGTTTAATGGAAATGTTCGGCCGACACTGACGGCAAAGACCCGGCAGGCCTGGAGCGACTGGATGATGAAGAATCGGATGGGCTGGGTCAGCCGCATTCGCCACGGTCATTCCTATAACGATTGGTGCCCGACCGATCGTTACTTCGACAAACACCCGGAGTATTTCTCATATAGCCGCGACAGGCAGCGGCGGATCCCGATGATCGCCCAGGAAGGGCAGGTGTGTCACAGCAATCGGGACGTTGTGAACCTTGCCGTCGCCGCGGCCCGGAAAGCTCTTGACAATCCACAGGAACGCTCGTACTCGATGAGCCCGGCCGACACCGAGGAATGGTGTGAATGCGATGCCTGCCTCGCCATGGACGACCCGGACCCGACGGTCGGGCTCGCGACCCGGGTTCTGCAGTTTACGAACCAGGTGGCGGCAGAAGTCAGCAAGACGCACCCGGGCCGGGTGATCCCGTATCTGAGCGAGTACGGCAACCTCCCGGGCCCCCCGGTCCGCCGCGACGGCACAATTGCGCTCAAGGTGCATCCGGCGGTGCTGCCGGTCGTTGTCATGGGCAAACGCTTCTGTGTGCTGCATGATGTGCATGACGAAGACTGCCCGACGAATGTGGATCATCGCCGCCGGATGTTGTCGTGGCAGCGCGTGGCGTCACAGATGCTGTTCTATGAATGGGTGCAGCCGGCTCATCGCCTGTCGACGCCGCAAACGTGGCTGATCGGTCCGCGCATTCGTTATTACCATGATCTCGGAGGCATGGGCTACAGCGGCGAGATCCTGGGACACTCGCCGGACAACGACCTGACGATGTACATCACCGCGCGCATGCTGTGGGACACGGGCCAGGACTGGACAGCGTTGATCGATGAGTTTTTCTCCCTGTACTTCCAGGAAGCCGCCGCGCCGATGACGGCGTATTACAGCGAATTAAACAAGGTCGGTCGTCGTCCAGGCTTGCACACCTACAACGTGCCTTTCGATGCGTGGACACCCGCCGTGTTCGAGAACCTGTTCCCCTACCTGGATGAGGCGGCGACGATCGCGATGCAACCTCATGTCGTCCGCCGCATTGGACGCGAACGCGCGGCGCTCGAGGTGTACCAACTTTTCATAATTGCACGGAAAGCGGAGCAGCATTGGCACCAGTCGTCGACGCCGGAAAACAAGGCGGCGGGTCTTCAGGCAGTGGACAAGGCGATCGATTTTCTTTCGGAAATCGCGGACCAGGACATCGTGGCGGACACCTATCTGCGCGACGGCCGACTGATGGGTATGCAGAGGCGTCTGCTTGCCGGCAACGTCTCGGAACCGGTCAGTGCGAAGACGCTCGAGGGCTGGAGCGACGAGGAGACGTTCGGCGATCTCTGGAAGGAATTCGAAGAGGTCGTGCCCATCCCACATCTATGGAAGTTCCGCATCGACCCGGAAGAGACCGGCGAGGCAGACGGCTGGTTTGCGGACACCGCACCCGGCGCGTGGGAGGACATCCGCATCGGTGAGTTCTGGGAGATGCAGGGGCACTCCACGTACAACGGCGATGGCTGGTATCGTTTGCGCCTGGACATTCCCGCGGCCGCCCGGGGTCGGCAGTTACTGCTCTACTTCGGTGCAGCGGACGAAAACGCCCATGTCTGGGTCAACGGGAAAAAGGCCGGCTTTTTCGACATCGGCGGCGACGTCGGTTGGGACAAACGTTTCGCGATCGACGTTACTGAATTTGCGCGGCCGGGTGAGGAGAATTGGATCGCGGTGCGCGTCAGCGACACGATGCAGATGGGGGGACTGTGGAAGTCGGTGAAGCTGGTGAGCCCGAAAGTTGAAAAGAATCAGGTGCTCGAACTCGGTGGCGGGCAGACGATGGAATTCGTCTGGATCGAGGCGATCCAGTGCTGGGTCGGTAAATACGAAGTGACCAATGCGCAGTACCGTCGCTTCAAGGCGGACCACGACAGTCAGGCGTTCACGCACAGCACAACGCAGGAGCGGCTCAGCCTGAACGGCGATCGGCAACCCGCGGTTTATGTGAGCTACGAGCAATCCGTGGCGTTTGCCGATTGGTTAGGCACAGCCGCAGATCTGCCCGATGGCTATCGGGTGCGGTTGCCGACCGGCAGCGAATGGATGACGTTTGCGCAATGCGGTGACGGCCGCAAGTATCCGTGGGGGAACGATTGGCCACCGCCCGGCGACTGGAACTATCAAGGCTCGGAAGGGGCGTCGGGCGGCCCAAAGATCGATGCGCACGACGACGGCCATCCGGTGACCTGCGCCGTCGATAATAGCGGGCGGAACAGCTGGGGACTGTACGGTGTGGGCGGCAACGTCTGGGAATGGACCTCGGAGCAAAGCGGAAAATCCCGGATTATCCGGGGTGTGTCCTGGAACTACGGCGAACCGAACGCGCTGCGCTGCGACCAGGGCCACCTCAACATCCCTTCAGATCACGGCAGTGTCATTGGGTTACGACTGGTGATTGGACGTGAGCCGGTCAGGTTCGAGGATGTTACCAAGGCCATGGGGTTGCCGGTTGATGGCAACGGCGCCGCCTGGATCGATTACAACAACGACGGCTGGACCGACCTCCAGATGGGCGGCGTAGTGTACAGGAACGATGACGGTAAACGGTTTGCGAAGACCAGCTACAGCCGCGGTGAACCGTATTGTTGGTGCGACTTCGACAATGACGGCTACCTGGACTTCTTCGGCGCGGCCAGCGGCGGGCTCGGGTTCGGGTCGGCCGACGGCAGCTTCACGATGGTTGAGCTGCCGAGCAAGCCGATGGAGGTCAGCGAGGGGGCCGCATGCATCGACATGAACGGTGACGGCCTCGTCGACATTTACTGGGGCGGTTACGAAATCTGGGGTAAGGTCGCGGCGTATCCCGACGTCATCTTCACCAATCAGGGCAATCGGGCCTTCAAGCTGACCTGGACACAGCCGCAGCCGTATCTTCAGTCACGCGGCATCGCCGCTGCAGACTACAACAACGACGGGGCCGGCGACATCTATGTGTCGAACTATCGGTTGTCTCCCAATATCCTGTGGCGCAATAGCGGCGATCACTCCGGCACGTTCACCTCCGCCGCGGCAGAATGCGGCGTGCTCGGCGGCAATGGCCACAGCGTCGGTGCGGCCTGGGGCGATCTGGACAACGACGGTCTGCTCGATCTCTTCGCCGGCAACTTCGCGCACGGTGGCCAGCCGGAGTCGCAGTTCCTCCGTAATCTCGGTCCCGATGGCGCTCAAGGGTATACATTCGAGAACCGCGGCCCCAGCGGTGTCCACTTCCAGGAGTCCTATGCCGATCCAGTGCTCGGCGATTATGACAACGACGGCGACCTCGACCTCTTTTTCACCACGGTGTACGAGAACGACAACTCGGCGTTGTTCAGCAACGATAGCAGCGGGCACTTCTTCGATGTGACCAGCGAAGCCGGTCTTCTGGGCGGTGTCCGGCCAACGCACATGGCGGCCTGGGGCGACTATGACAACGACGGCGACCTCGACCTGATGGCCGGCGGCCGGCTCTTTCGCAATACGCTCGGCTCCGGGCAACCGTCGAACAACTGGATCAAGGTCAAGCTGCAAGGCACTCATTCGACAGGCTCAGAGTCTTCGACCGGCCGGGTTAATCGTGCCGCCATCGGCACCATTGTCCGGATCAAACTGGGAGACCGCATCCTGACCCGTCAGGTCGAGGCGGGTGCCGGTCACAACGCCAATGACCTGACTTTGCATTTCGGCCTGGGCAGCTATTCCGGTGATGTAGATCTCGAGATTGCCTGGCCGTGGATCAAGACAAAACAAACCGTGACCGCCACGGCAAACAGCGTAGTAACCGTTGTCTGCAACGTGGGCGTCGGACCGATGCAAGAGAAGAATTGACAGAAAACCGGGGAAGGCGTTATCGGCCCCTCCCATCTTCCTCTTTATGCTTCTGTCATACCTCCTCACCACCCGGGAGCGTTTCGTTTGAGTACGCGCGTTCTGGATTCTGATGCTATCCAAGAACTACTGGCGGCGTTTCCAGGTCGGGCCGGGCTACTCGTGAAGGATCTCTTGACGGGTACCGCGTTCACGCACAACGCCGACGAGCGTTTCCCCGTTGCCAGCGTGATCAAGCTGCCGATCATGGTCGAACTCTACCGGCAGGTTGATTCCGGCAGGATTTCCCTCGACCAGCGGCTCTGTCTGCACGATGGCATCTGCCGTTTCGGAACGGGACGGATCAGCACCGGCTCGGTTAAAGAATTCACGATTTTGGAATTGTGCCATTTGATGATCGCCGACAGTGACGACATGGCGACGGACCTTATCACGGAGGCGATTGGCCTGGACCAGGTCAATCAGACGATGGCCGACCTGGGGTTTCGCGACACCAGTGTACCGATGTCGATGGGGCGGTGGCACTACACGATGGCCGGTATGGCGGATGTAGAGATCAATCCTGAAAACGATGCGATTGTGGCGCAGGACATCGTGGCAGGCCGGATCGATCTCGAAGGTCTGCCTTTCTCGGCTTCGCTCGACAACAATGTCTCCAGCGCCAGGGACATGGCACGGATGCTCGAACAGATCGATGCCGGCGAGCTGATCAGTGCTGCGGCATCGGCGGCGATGCTGGAGATGCTCCATGCCTGTGAGCATCGCGGTATGATCCCACGCGACCTCGATGCGGACATCGCTATAGCGCATAAGATCGGTCAGAGCACCGGCATTCGCGCCGATGTCGGGATTGTCTACCTGCCTAAACCCGACCGGCTGGCGGCGAGTCTTCGGCCGGTCGTGATTGCCGTTCTCACCTGTGCGCCGGAACCTGGCACAGCCAGGCCCGGGAAAGATCTGATTGCCCGCATCGCGAAACATGTGTGCAGCTCGGGATCCGGCTAACGACGCTATGGTTGGCATGCTAAAGCGATGAACTCCAGCGGGGACTTCGGGCAATCAACGACGCGCCTTAATACTTGGTTATTTTCGCTTTCTTGATTCCAGATACTGCCGCCAGAGCTCCGGGAGTGCGTGGCCCGCGACGGTTGTGAAGCCGTGATCATGACGCCATCGGTTCAATTGGTTCCGAAGATGCCTGTTCGGTCAACAGGAACCCATAAGTTTCGAATGCCGGCAGCATACACACTGCGAACTCGCCGTCCCGACGCAGGTCGATGGTCTCCTCCGTATCTATCGTGATGAATCTCGCACGTGTTGCGGATCCACCTGCACGAAACCGCACGCTGACGGTATCGAGCCGTCGGCCTGCCTCATAGTCCAGCACGTGAACAGCACTGTGGCCATCCACCGTTTCGAAAATACCGGCGACGACGTTTTCCGGCGCCTTAAGCTGCACATCGTTCTCGCCGAGGGCGCCCATGAGCAGATCGAAAAGCTCGTTTTTGTTACGGGGTTCCGCGAAATAATCTTTGCCGATTACGGGTGGACTAGACGACTGCATATCCCACGTAAATGTCCTGGCATAGTCGAGCGTTGGAAGGAAGTAGATCCTTTCCGCAGCGCCGGGATCGAGGCCCAGGCAATCGAGGATTTCGCCCGGGTCGGCCCGCCCGTCCGTCCGTCCGAGACTTCCGTCACGCTCCCCGTCCAGCCCCATGTCGGCACGGGATATACGACGGCGACCATGCTCGTCGAGGGTGAACGACATCTCCGTGCAAAGCAGCCTGCCGCCAGCTCGCACAAATCCGGAAATTTTTTCTGCGACCGCATCCGACACCGTAATCGTGTTCGGACAGATGAGGAGCTCGTAGTCAGCCAGCGTGTCGATACGGTCGTTGATAATCAGATCGTATTGCACACCTTTCTTGATGAGCACCTGCTCAACGGCGAGGCGGGAGATCGTCGCGTCCGCCCAGTTGGCGACGTCGCTCTCGGCGGATCGATAGAGCGCGGTGCGTGCCAGGCAGCGGCTGCCGATGTAGACATCCCGATGCTGCCGGAAGAATCGGATGGCGCGCTTCAGGATGTCGAGCTGCTCGTCATCCGGTTCAGTAGCCCACAGGACGTGCCCGAGACAGCCGTCATTGAAGGCAGCCGCCTCCGTGTAGTTGAGCAGCCGGACTGCATCATTCCCCGGTGGTACGTTATGGATGAGGGCGCGGTTGTTCATGGCGCGTCCGTATTTGTACGTGCGGATGTGGCTGATCAGTCGGCCGTCTTCGATGCCGGCATAGTTGGCATCCTCGCTGAAAAAATAGTCGGTGCCGCAACGGTACGAGGATTCCGGGTCAAGGCCCCAGACGAGCCCGGAAAACTCCCCGTGATCGAGCGCGATATTCCAGCCGATCGTGGCACTCGGGGACGCTTCGCGGATCATGTCGCAGGCTGTCTTCAACGTGGATTCGTATTGTTGCTGTCGGTAGCGAACCCACTCGTACAGCCCCGGCTCGTGCGCGGCAGGCATCGTGTCTATCGGCATGCGCGCCGTGCCGCGCGGCAGCTCGAAAGCGCCACGATAGTCGTACCCGAAGCGGTCTTTGAAGGTTGAACGTTCCGGGTCCGGGGTTAGCGGTTCGGGGGTCTCGCCGTCGCCTCTTGGGCTATGGCGGGCAGGGGGGTACTGCTCAAGGAGGCGCTGCGGAAAGCCGTCGCGGCATTTCGAACAGTAGCAGGGCACCTGAGCGCTGTTGTCGAAATGAATGTGCTGGGCTCCAGACTCCCGGACAGCTTGCACAGCTGCCTTACCGACGTACGCACCGACTTCGGGATTGGCTGAGCACAGGCGCCACCGGAAGTAGGCCCGATAATACTCGCTGTACTGCTGCGGCTGATTCCACTGATCGCGAGCAATCCAGTCCCGCGCATCCGGGGTCTCCGCGAAGAAGGTATCGGCGAAGACACTGCCGGCGTTGATGTAAACCCCCTTCGTGATGCCATGATTATCGCAATGGTGGAAGAACGCGGTGGTGCGCCCCATCTCTTCCGCTTCCGTTTCGATGCCTAATCCTTTGCAATAGTGCCAGACCACGAGATTGATCCCGATGTCCGCCAGTTTGGCGGCCAGTTCCTCGGAATACGGGTAGGGGTCCGACTCCAAGCCGCGCGTTGCGCGTCCACCGCGGACGATGAAAGCTGTCGGCTCCCAGTAGCCTGCCATTGCGACGATGTCGTTTTGCATTGGAGTGGTGGAGTGCCGGGGTGTTGAAGTATCGGAGTGGGAACCCTGTTCCGGATATTCACAATTCTCCATTACTCAACATCGTTGTTTCTCCGGTCTATGCAACTGCATTCGCAGTCAGATTCATCTTGGTCTACATTCCAATTCTCCATAACTCCAACACTCCAATTTTCCAACTTCGGAGTGAACCATGACGCCGTACGACGAACAAACATTGTCTTTCGACATTGCGGATCAGCCGCGTCGTGGTGTATTGCGCACCCCGAAAGAGCTGGCGGAGAGGGCCGGGTTGTTGATCAATCTGGCCGCGGACTGTGAGCAGAGCCTGGATGGCGAGTGTTTCCGGATTGTTCCCGAAATATTCCTCGCAGCCGGTCACCGCGTCGCGACCTTCGACTTGCCTAATCACGGCCCGCGTGTCAACGAGTACGGCGCTGGCCTCGATGGTTGGGCTGCTGCCGCCCGGGCCGGGACAGATGTGTTTGCCGACATTCGCGAAACCGGGACGGCGCTGATCGACGTTTGCCTGCAACAGGGATCGATTACTGAGGGAGCAATCGTTGTAAGCGGGACGTCGCGCGGTGGAATTGCGGCGCTGCACCTCATGGCTGCCGTCCCTCGTATCGTGGCTGCCGCTGTGCAGTGGCCGGTCACGCATCTGCCGGCGTTGCGGGAATTCTCGGGGACGGCGGACAACGCGATCGTCCAGCGCGCTAACGCCGAGGCGCTGATTCCGGCGCTCGCCGGGCGGCACGTCTTCGTCGCCATCGGTTCTGTTGATCCGCGAATCGACGAGGTGAGCTGTCACCGATTTTTTGAGCAGTTGGACGCGAGCTCCGGGACCGTCAAGCCCGAGCTTTTCACCGGCCCGGGCGCGACTCACGCAAAGTCATGTGACCCGTCAATCCCGCGCTTTCCGATGGCGACAGCTTACGATGCGAGCGCCGCTTTTCTGCTTTCGTGTATTCCGCGTGTTTCGTAGCGCGGTGTGTCCGTCGTGTTCCGTGATGGTTCTGACATTCCCTCATTCCTACTTGGCTTCAGGCGTCTTCATCCAGAGGCTGCGGCTGCCGCCGCCGGGTTGTTGAGCAGCGGATCCCGGCGGTCCGAAAATCCACGTGCCGAAGTTGTAAGGTTCGTTGCCGTTGGCGATCGTCGGCGACCACGAGCTGTTTTGGTACACAGGGCCACGCTGGCTTCTGGTCAGGTTGGCGCGGAGCTCGGTGTTCACGGCCCGGGCCGTGAGGCCAATCTCGCTCCAGGGCAGGGCGATCTCGACTGTCCAGCGATCGTCGTACTTCTGCGTGGCGCTCTGCCACTTCCCGTTGTAAGCCGCCATATCTTCCTGTACCCGGTCCCACTGCATATCGGACAGCAGATCTGCCTGCACGTTGTTCGGGTTGACGACAAAGTGATAGAAAGGGACTGGCTCGGTGCTGGTCGAAAGAAACAGGTCTACGGAGTCGCCATTGTCAATACGGCTGTCTCGGCTCTCCCCTACCGGTCTGAGCTTGTCCATCTGTGGCTCGTGGCAAAGGATGGCCACGTACAAGTTATCGTCGTCATAGGTCACCCACGCTTCGCTGTCCGGCCTGGGAGCGTACATGCGCTTTTGCCGGATGAAGCGTGGCAGGTGCACAGCGCTCTGCCATGCCGGATCGGTGAGCTCCCCGTCGATTGTCGGAGCCGAGACGTTGGTGGGCCGTGCCGGAATCGTCGCGCGCGACAGCTTCAGTTGTTTGCCTGCTGCCGGCGCCATAGACAGATCGCGCAGAGTCTCCGGATCGACGCCCGCGATCCGGTCTTTGGCGTTGAGGATCGCTTCGTTGGCGCCACGCGGTAGCATGCGATGGTGCTTCGGCCACCAGAACCAGCACTCATGGTAGCACCACACATATTCGTCGCTGGTTTCCAGCGCGTGATAGACAACTTTCTCCCACTGCTTCGCCTCGTCGGTCGCCGGGAAGCGGCCACGGCAGCTTTTGAGCGGCCAGATCCCATGGCCGGCCTGCACTTGCCGGCGGTATTTCTCCCTGTTTTCCGGCGCGATCAGGTGCAGTGCCTTTTCCTTCATGGCGTGCCGGAGCCGAACAAAGTCCTCGGGGGTCTGCGCTTTGTACGTTGCTTCACTGCCGTCTACGATAGTGATGTCCGGTCCGATTCCATCGAGCATGCCATTCGTAAACGCCGGCAGCAGTCCATACTCGAGCCCGATCAGGATCGAGTCCGGATCGTCGCTGTCGAGTGCGCCGAATTTGTCGAGGTAGCTGGGCATAAAAAGAAAGAGCAAGGTCGCGTCGGGCATGCGTGTCTGGATAAACTCAATGAACTGCCGGCCGCGACGCCGGACCTCAGCACACGTGCGGTCGAAATCTGCGGGATCGTTCGAGCCCAGTTTCCACGTCGCCGTGGCGTAGTTTTCCGGGTCGATGACGAAGCCTTTGCATTTGGCAAGCTTCGCGGCGTCGATGATAATTTCGAGGTTATGCAGGGTGGCTTCCCAGTGGGCATCGTTGAAAAGGTCGAACCCTTTGTCGGCCCCGAGATAGAAGCTCACGAAGTTGTCGGTGAACGTGTCGAAGGCTGTATGCTCGAGGTCGTCGAAGGCCTGATCGAAATAGCCGCGCTCCCATTTCTTGCTCGTCATCGGGTGGTACCCCTGGTACTCGCCGCCGTCGGGCGTCCAGCCCATCAGGCGGAAGCTGAGCCCTTCGAATGGCTCCTTTTCCATGTCGCGAATGTGGGCGCGGAGGTAAGCGGTATCGGTAATACCCCAGCCGTGGTTGATCAGCTTCTTTGGGCTCGCTTCATCAGCAGCGGGGGTTGCGGTCGGCACAAAGTCCGGGGGTGCGTCGCGCGGCGCGATTACAGTCCGTTCGAACACACGATTGCGTTCGTCGACACCAAGAGCAATGGCGTGGTCCTCGCGAACATCGAGAACCATGTACTGCGACCCATAGCGGTGCATGACAAAAGTATCCGGCTGCTTGTCGACGAGTGCCGTATAGGTCTCATCGCTGCCGCCGCCCGACTGAAAATAATGCACACCGTTGCGAAGATGGTGCGAGTACAGGTGCAGGTGCCCGGAGAAGATGGCGGAGACCCGGTATTGTTCGTACAGTTCGATGAACTGCTTGTTCTCGGATGTCCCGTAGAGCTGCGGATGATGGGTGAATGCGAAGATGTATTTCTTATCCTTGTTTGCTTCGAGGTCTTTCCGCACCCACTTGATCTGCGCTTCCTGCACAGGACTCCCGTAGACAGCTATCCCGACGCGGCAATTAGCGACGTTGCTTTTGTAGCACTCGATCGCAGCGGTCCGGATTTGCCGGTCTTCGTCTGCATTGAAGCCGAGGTCGCGTAGCTGCTGCTGCAGCGTAGCGCGGGGCACTTCCTTGCCTTTCAGTGGTTGCAGCCTGGCAATTTGATCATCGGCGAGATGGCCGCGCAGTCGGTTCAGAGTGTTGTCGTTGATCGCGTAGCTGCTGCCGCCGCGGATTTGCTTGACATCATAATAGTGCGGCTGGCCGTCGATGTCGTAGGAGGTTCCGGTTCCTTCCGGTACGTCGTCGATGTCGTAGATGGTGTACCAGCCGCCGTTCATGTCGAGGAAGATGAAATGGGCATCGCCCCAATCGTATGAGAAGAACGGACGCTCCGGGTCCGCGGCGTGCTCGTCCGCAGGGATCGGCAGATTGAAGTACCGGTGGAAGCGGGGATCGTGGTACTCGTGATTGCCCATGATCGGATACACCGGCGCCATCGTCAGCAGGTACTTGAGGTCGCTGAACTGTTCCCGTGACCACTGCACCCAGTAGCGCGCGTCCTCGACTATGTCACCGACGTGCGCTATGAAATCCGGCTTCACATTACTGCGGCGAATCGAATCGGTGACCCGATTAAACTGCGCGTTGACCGGGAGGTTGGCCTCCGGAAACGGTGCCATGACCAGCTCGTCTTTGTTCAACTCGTTGTCGCGGGCGTGGTCGTAGGGGCCCTGCGTGTCGCCGATCACCACGAAACGGAACGGTGCGAATTCGCCGGGTGCCGGGGTTGTTTTGAAACGGTTGATCTCGACGGAATCGGCAACGCGATAGAAGTACACCGTATTTGGCTGCAGGTCGTCGAGTTGCACCGCGAGCGTCTTACTCTTTGACAGGTCGTAATAGTTGCTTTCGGCTCGCAGTTCGATTGTCGTCGCCGTCGGGTTCTGCGGGTAGTAATACGGGGCGTCCCCGGAGCCGGCAGTGAACACCGTCGGATCACGCGCCTCCAGCGCAACGGGCTGCTCGGTTTTCTTCGCGGCGTAGATGGTTATCGAAACGCCATTCGAATCGATGGTCCGCAGCGGCTGCGCCAGGTCCGGCTCGAGCAGCTCGTCTGGCAGCGAGACGGGTTTCGCGAGCACCGCTGGTGCCAGAATGCAGGCGACGACCCAACGTCCCATTTTTCCCATTTTTCCCATTTTTTTCATTCTTCCCATCACTCCTTAAACTGAAATGCATACAAACTCGCAAAACCCATGTGAAAGCGCAGCCTGACCGGTTCGCCGGCCAGCTTACTCACGTCGTCGCTGCCTTTCCAGGTAACCCGATGGCGAACATCATCGACGCGAATCGGATCGCAGTCCTCGAACCGGTAACCCTCGTGGGCATTACCATACTGATCGAGGATTTCGACGCGCACACCATAGTCCTGCAGTTCGGGTGGTAGCAACCGTTTGCTGTTTACGTTAAGCTCGAGGGCCGAGCCGGTGTACACGATCGGCCAGGTCGTCACCTGCCCCCAGCTCACACCTGCCTCGAGCGAGATGAACCCGTCCAGCCGCAACTTTGCGAGACCGACGTCGCGCCGTCGCGGAATCTGGCTGATCTTGCCCTCGGCCATGCCGGCGGTGCCGTTGGCGCTGTAGTAAATCAAGATTTCGTCGTCCTTGACCAGTGCCGGCATAAAGGGCGGGTGGATCATCTTGGCGTCCCAGCTGCCGGGTGGCCCGTGCGGGATAAACGGCTGGCGGTCGCCGGCCCAGTGCCAGATCAGGTTGTCCCGGCTGGTTGCCAGACGCATACCGCACATATCACGATAGATATCCAGCCAGAGCGCCATGTTGATGTAGGCGTATCCGGCTTCCTCGTACTGAAACGGCTCGGGCTCGAATAGGTCCTGTCCGATTTCATCTTGCTCGTCGGGGCCGAAGGCACGGTAATTCGGGTCCGTCCAGTTGATGAAGTCCGCCGATTCCATGCGCGAGACGAACCGTCGATTAACAGGGTACCGTGGCGTCACGAAATGCAGTTCTGGGCGTCGCTGCATGTAGGCGACATATTTCCCCAGCATCGAATCGTAGAAAATGGAATTGTAGCCGCCGTAGTGATTCTTGAAATCGAGGATCACCGGCTCGGGTCGCAAATTCCAATCGAGACCATCGGGCGAGAACGCAACGAAGAAACCCCAGCGCGCAGGGTCTACGGCAGGGTCTATCTCAGTCAGCGGCTTTGGCGCCCCGGGGCGGCATGCGAAGATCATGATCTTATAGCGTTTCGCTGGATCCGGTTCGCGTTCGGGCGGGTCCTTGATGACCTTGGCGCCGTGGCAGGCCCAGTCCTCATGGAAGTGCGGTGGCAGAATCAGATTGTTGTCGGACGAGCCTTCAAACTCGACTTTTCCGAGGCTGGGTTTCTCCCAGTGAATACCGTCGGTCGAGGTCGCGTAAGCCATTGCTGCATCAGAGCAGGACGCGTCCCAACTCGTCCGGTACCACATGCGGAAGAGCCCGTCGTCGATCATCACGGTGCCACCATTAATGCCGAAGTGACCCAGCTCCCAGGGCTCTTCCGCGAGGATCAGCGGGTTGTCGGGATGCTTCTCGGGTTGATGCATAACCCGGCGCACATGTGTTGCGGTTTCGACAATGAAATCGTCGTCGAGCAGCAACTGTTTGCGGTCGCCGACGAATAACGCCGGTCCACGCCCTGCCTCCATGGGTCGTGAGGTAGGCTCCAGTGGGATGGCGATCTGATCTGCTATTCTGGTCATGTTGAATCTCGGATTGTCGAACCGTTAATTAACGTTAATTGGTGGTTTGGGTTTTGGATATGAAGATAATGTCGGAAAGGCGTGGCTTTCCGGCATTACACTACGCCTCTTCCCAGCTCGCCGGCGACTAAACGCTCCGGGAATTCCGCGAGCCGTTCGAATCGTTCGTCGTCCTCCGACCATATTTCGAAGATGAAACAGCCCGGGTACGCCATAGCTTTGAAGCACTGGAACTTTGTCGTCCAGATACTTGACCCGCGGCCCGGTGAAAAGTGATCGTGGCGCGGTTTCAAGGCGGTATCGCCATTGTACCTCGGTAATGCCGTAGTCGAAACATCGGAGAGGTGCAGGTGATTCAGCTTGCCGTTTGCCGATGCCAGCGTTTGCGCAACATAACCCCAGTCGGACATCGTGTTCCACGACGCGTAGGCAGCGCCGGCGTGGCCTGTGTCGCAGCAGACGCCTACTTCCGGAAAGTCGAACCAGTCGGTGAAGTTCGAATCGTGGGTCATCTCCTCGGCAGTTTCGATTGACAACCAGATCCCATGCGGCCGACAAATATCCGCCAGGCGGCGCATCGTCTCGAGTCCGCGCTCCCACGCGGCCCGGCCCCAGATATCGAAATGCAGCAACAACACCTTGGCGCCGACTGCCGCCATCGCCTCGATCAATCTGCTGATATCGTCAAAGTCCCACTCGTCGAAATTGCCTCGGTATGGTGAGTGGACCGAATAGATCTCCGCCCCGTTGTCTGCATAGAAACTCCGCAACGACGTAACGGCTTGCGCGTCGTGGTATGGGAAATGGGAAGGCCCGAAGTCGGCGCCAATTTCAATCTTGCGAACGCCGGCTTCGACCATCTTCTTCAACGACGCTTCATTCACCGGCAGTTTCGGATCGCTGTCTGTCATCAGCGACATCGTCGAAATCCCAAGGCGCTGACGCACGTCCTCGGCACTGTACATGGGCGTGTCGAGCTGCTGGACGCGGGCGACTAGTTCTTTCGTGGTCATGGTGATATGATTCCCCGTAGCGCTACGTAATGTGTCACGTCGCGTCGTCCGCGACGATCAACTCGAGCTCCTCCATGTACGGCGATTCGCCATCGCCTTCGACGCGGCTGACGGTGAGGCCCAGCTCGTTATGCCCCCGAAACGCCGGGCAATCGGCCAACGCCAGAACAAAGATCGTAACCGGCGGATCGGTACTTGGCCGGCCATGACGACGGACACAGCTGTTTTCTACGGGCTCGCCGTTGATGTCGATCGTGATGTCGTCGCCCGGTGCAAGGTTGAATATCGGAAAGCGCAGTGTGCCGGTGAGCGCCTCACCGTTACGGCCGTCCGCCATGCGAAACGGGTAAACCTGTCGTGTGCCGTTCTGCGTCGAATCAAATGTGAGAATCCGGCAGTGTTGGCCACCGAGCGGGCTGTGATATTGCCGGTTAACCGCGTAATTGCGCAGCGGCGTGTTAAGCCATTTGTACAGGGGCATGTAGTGATAGTGGCGCGGCCCCTGGAGCGCCGTTTTCATGTCACGAACGGCGTTCATCCAACCGAGCATCCGTGCCCGGTGATCAGGCCCGCACCAGCTGCCGACGTCGCCCATGTTGACGCAGATATTCCAGAAGGAAATACCGTCGGCACCCCAGGCGTAAGCGTTGCAGGCGGTGGCGCGCGCTTCGGCGTCGGTGTTCAGCAGCCCGTGGTAGTGGTCCGCGTAGATCGCCAGGCCGCGCTCACGGTCCTTCATGGACGGTTTTCCTTGCCAGGTGCCGCCGATCATGTCTCCCATCTGCGCCAGAAGTTTGCACTCGGTGCCTGCCGTGATCGTGGCGAATTCCTCGACCGGGAGCTGCGGATCAGAGTAGTTGAAGTCGGAGACGATCAGATAATCCATACAGCCGTTGGCGAGCCACGCCGCCGGGTCCAGGCCGCCCGCCAGGCACTCCGCTACGGTTGACGGTACGCGCATCGCCAGCGGCAGTCTCGCGCTGCCCCGAGCCGCCGCAGCATCGTCAAGTATCTGGCGGATCTGGCCGATGAACTCGGTCATAATATGTGCTTTGTCGAATGCTTCCTCGCGTATAAAGTTCTTGCCCCAGCGAATGAAGTTCAATTCAAAACCGTCGATCTCCGGCCGCGCTGCCAGCTCCCGGACGATTGCCAGCCGGTGCGCACGGACTTCGGGAAACGAATAGTCCATCGCCATTTCCTCGACGCCGTCCGGCAGCGTGTCATTGCGTTGGATTCGCCACTCCGGATGATCCATACTGAACTGGGGACAGAGCGGGTAGGATAGATCCGCCGACATGTGGTGGGTATCGCTTACCCGAATTTCCGCGAAGAAGGCGGCCCCGCGGGCGCGCACGTGTTCCCCGACGACGGCGATTGGATCGGTGCCGAGGGCATCCAGTGCCCTGATACACCGTGACCAGGCGCGCAAGTGCTCGCTTTCAATGTCTTCGACCCGGGCGAATCGCTGGCCCAGTGTCTCTCCGGCTGCGCTCGGATAGAAGACGATGTCAGGCAGGGCGAGAGAAAGCGTGTAGACATCCACATCGATGTGATCGAGAACCCGATCCACCCATTCCCGGTGGGCCTCGACAGGGCTCTCAAACGCGTCGCAGCCCATGGAAGATCCGTCGTCGTTGTAGAACACTGTGTAGTTATTTGTCATGTCGCGTCGACCTGTAAGAAGAAGATGAAAGGAGAAGTTTTCTCAGTCTGAAAAAACGTAACACGGCGCGGGGGTGGGCGCAAGAGAGCAGTCCGGGTAGATTGCACGACGCAAAGGGGTTTTGAACCGTGAATTGACGTGAATCAACGTTAATTAAACCCGTAAACGATCGGGCCTGCCGGTCGCGAGTCGGTAGTCCTTCTTGACTACCCTGAATCATTCAGGATCTGCCGGATCTGGTCTAATTTTGCCTCGAGGTCAACGCACAGCACCCTACCCGGCCACTGTTCGAATCGGCCCTCGTACTTGCCAAACCAATTTGTGAAGCCGGCCTCGGTGTCGTCCAGCGCCTGTTCCAAAAACCGCTTCGCCTCGGCGCGCTGAGATTGGGCGAGCGCCTTTGCTGCGTGGGCGACGTTGCGCAACATGCCGGCCACCATGCTCAACATAGCTGCCTGCGCGCCCAGGTCCGACCGTAAGAATCGTCCGCTGCCTTCGCCACTCATTGCTGCTGCGAGCTCGTCGACCTGGCGTTGCATGCCGGCCATATCGTCGGTCAGGCGTTGCGCCGTTGTGGCCGCGAAATCGAGAAAGCCGTCGAGCTGCGGGAAGAGCATCTCATCGGGGTCGTCCTCGGTAAACGCGTCACGGTCCAGCTCGTCGCCTTCGTCCATGATCCCTGGCAAGTTTGCGCGTCTCAGCAACTTCGTGGTGGCCGGGTTCAGATATCCCGCATCGGACACCTCCCCCTTCATCATCAAATCCAGTATTGCGGCGATGAGAAGCTGAAGGCACCCGTCGTTCAGCAGCTTGGGAAAATCTTCGAGTCGATGTGGGGCAGGCGTTGCGGGCAGGTGTTTGAAGAATTCGCGATACAGCTTTGCGGCGCGAGCTCCGTCCGCGTCGCCCCATCGATCGCGACACCAGTTTTCGATCGCGTTTTCGGGCGTGAACGCATCAATCCCATTGACTGAGATCTCCGCAACGGCGCATCCGCCCAGGAGGTGTTCTCTCACATTGCCGACGTTGACCAGGAGATAATTCGTCGTGGATTTCGCAGAAGCATGGCGGAGGTTGAAGTCGATTTTCTCCGGCGCTACGCCCATATGATTGGTCGCGCCCGGCCAGTAGCTCAGATGATAATAGATCCCGCTTGCCTTTCGGCTCCCGGGTTCGTGCTGCCAGAAGGCCTGCTTCATGATCGAGGTGCGTCCGTAATCGCTGTAGACCACGATTACGTCGTCGGGCAGCTTCAGATGACCGCTGCGATAGAGCGGGTCGCCTTCGGCCCAGAGGAAATAGGTGCAAATCGCCTCGGGATCGTACTTTTTCGCAATCTCGACCTGGGCTGCGATGGCTTCGGAAATCACCGTACCGCGCTCCGCCAGACTTTCAGAAGTTCCTTCCTCGCTCGTCCAGAACGGCGCGTCGTCCCGACCCCGGTATCCGACCTGCCAGATCGGCCGCAGGGAAGCCATGCTCTGCGCAAATGCGTCCCATGTCTCGAGCAGTACCTCGCGATTCTCCAGCCAGCTGTACTTCTGCGGCCGGCCCTTCTGTTCCCAGTATCGATCGAAGGAGACCGGCCAGCAGCCCAGTGGTTGGAAATGCTGCGTCGTGTTGTAGAGCCCGCGTCTCGCCGCCATCTGCATCACCTCGCGCCACATCGTGTTCCGCGGGCAGACATACGTTCCTGCGACGAGCAGGTTTTGTTTCAGCCTCAGCAGGGTACCGATCAGCCCGTCGTACGTGGCGGGATTGCCGATGAGATGCGGCGACCGCAGCTTGACGCCGGCAAGATCGCCCACA
This sequence comes from uncultured Lentisphaerales bacterium, assembly GCA_964460215.1. Lineage (GTDB taxonomy): Bacteria > Verrucomicrobiota > Lentisphaeria > JABSQK01 > CAJWLW01 > CAJWLW01. Next base: position 9,054 of record CAYWQM010000037.1, on the reverse strand, counting down.
TCGCAGGCCCATCGTCGGCTGCCATAGTCCCATTGCCGGATGAGATCGTAGTCGTTGACGAACCAGCCCCGCAACGGGATCGCGGGCGGCCCGAAATCGACTGGCGCATCGGCTCGGTGAAGGACTTCCGCCAATGATTTCTTTGCCGGCGCAATCTCTGTCCAGAATCGCAATGGATCGATGCCGGCAAAGTGCTCGGCGGCGTGATAAACGCCGAACACCGTGCCGAGCATATCGGAGCCGATGATCACGACCGTGTCGCCGCACTTGCGGATGACGAAACTTTCCCGCTTGCCCGCCAGGCAGCCGGTATCGACGGCGTACTTTTCCCGTACCAGCGGATCGTCGCCGCGGTTCAGCGTGCAGACGACAAAGCCGGGATGCGCCGTATATCCGTGATAGGACGCGACTGGCAGAACCGCCCCCGTTACATCGCGAAGGTCCGTCTGCAGATCTTCGACCGCTGCGAGTACCGCTGCCGCCTCATTATCGCCGATGAATATCCGCACCTGTTTTCTCCTTCGGTTGAGCCGTTAGAAGATAGCATATAGGGAGTGGAAATCCTTCCGTGTTTTCTTCGATTCGTGCCACGATTAACCATAGGTCGATCTTGGCGCCCGAAATCAACCGGCTGTCGTCGATTTTCATCTCTTATGAAGTCATTGCCATTCGCCACTCGCTGCCCGGACGCTCGAACGGATGCCGAGGGCCGTTCTACTTTGTCACTCGCCACCTGCCACTCAAACTGCCTGCATTCGCGGGATGCCGCCGCCACAAGCTGTCGGATGTGCCACTACTGGCATCGCAAGCCGGCATGGATAGTGTACATTCTCTCCACGGGTGATCGCGAAGCATGAAACATATCAAAAAGATCGGTATTCTCTCAGCACTAATCGTCCTGGTTCTGGCGATATGGGTTGTCGTCACTCCGGAACAGACGCCGGCGTGGAAGCCCGGGAATGTGCTCGTTATTACTGTCGATACCCTGCGAAGTGACCATCTGGGCTGTTACGGATATGAGCATATAAAGACACCCAATATCGATCGTTTAGCGGAACAGGGGACGATGTTTCAAAACGCGATCGCACAAGTTCCCCTTACCCTCCCTTCGCACGCCAGTCTTTTTACATCGACCTATCCGCAATTCAACGCGATCAGGGTAAATGGCCGAAACCGCCTTGATGCGTCGGCGGTTACGTTGGCGGAACGGTTGCAGGCAGACGGCCATACGACCGCGGCGTTTGTCGGTGCCTTCGTCCTCGATTCCAAGTTTGGCCTGGACCAGGGATTTGCCATCTATGATGACGAAATGCAAAAAGAAACGGGCAAGGAGTTAATAGCGCACCTGGAGGCCGAGCGGACGGCCGACGAAGTTACGGCTGCTGCGGTCGAATGGCTGAAAGAGAAAAAAGACCGCAACTTTTTTCTCTGGGTGCATTATTACGATCCTCACGATATATATAATCCGCCAAGCCCTTATCGGGAGATCTACAAAGACAATCCGTATGATGGCGAGATAGCGTTTACAGATGAACACATAGGCGTGCTGCTGGCCAGCCTGAAAGAGCAGGGGCTGGACAAGAACACCCTGATAGTTTTTGTGGCCGATCATGCCGAGGGATTTGGCGAACACGGAGAATTCGGCCACTCCGTTTTTGTCTATGATACGACTGTAAAGGTCCCCTTGATATTTGCCTGCCCGGGCCTGATCGCGGCGGGGAAAGTTGTAGAAGAACAGGTCCGTTTGGTTGATGTTATGCCGACTATTCTGGATTTCATGCAACTGGAGAAGAATGAGGCGGTTCAAGGTAACAGTCTCATCGGCTTAATCGACGGCAGGATAGACTCACTCGACCTCCCGGCCTACAGCGAATCACTCTATGCCAGGCTCCACTATAACTGGAGTGAGCTCCGCTCCTTTCGCACAAGGGAATGGAAATATATACAGTCGCCGGAACCCGAACTATATAACATCAGAGACGACCCCCAGGAGCTGGTCAATCTCGCCCGGAGCAACATTGATGTGGTTAGGGAGTTGGATCACCGGCTGGATGCGTTCCTGGCCGCGACCAGCGCGCCGGCGGCGAAAGGGACCAGTATGGCGATGGACGAAGAGACGGCAAGGAAGCTGGAGAGTTTAGGGTATATCGGCAGCACTGCCACTGAGTTTGAAGAGCCGGTGCCCAGAAAGCAGATTCAGGTTCTTGGCAAGCTGGACCTGGCAGCGCGCCAGGCGAATGAAGGTTTAATCGACCAGGCGGTCGCTGGATTTATTGACGTCCTGAACAGTGACCCGAGTAATACGACAGCAAATACGCATCTCGCTAAATGTTACGCAGAAACTGGCAAGTATGACGAAGCGATCAGGTATTTTGAGATTGCCGATTCGCTTGGTCCCGATGATCCTGAAGTCATCAACGCCATCGGTTCGTGTTACCTGGATACACTGGAATTAGATAAAGCCCTGGCGCGATTCAATAGAGCCATTGAACTGAACCCCGAATATGCCGAGGCGTATTCCAACCGGGGAGCGGTCCATGAAAAGTCAGGCGACTATCCGCAAGCATTTAAGGATTGTGACAAAGCCATTGAACTGGATGCAGAATTTGCCGAGGCGTACAGCAATCGAGCGGTCGTTCATTCGATATCAGGCGACTATCCGCGGGCGATAGCGGATTTAGATAAAGCCACTGAACTGGACCCCTTATATATGCAGGCCTACTACAATCGGGCGATAGCGCATCAAACCCTGGGCAACCATCAGCAGGCATTAAAGGATTACGATCGCGTTATTGAACTGGCGCCCCAACATATGGTGGCTTATTACAATCAAGGAAGGGCCTATCAAACGTTAGGCAGCTATCAGCAGGCAATACAGAACTTCAATCGCGTTGTTGAGCTGGCGCCCAAATTTGCCGAGGCTTATTTCAACCGAGGGATATCCTATGATGAAATCGGCAACGCAGAGCGGGCCATAGCTGATTTGGCTAAAACGAGTACACTGGCGCCCCGAGAAACAGAGGTGTATGCACGCTTGGCGAAAGTCTATGAAAAGACAGAGAAATATGAAGCGGCGATCGAAGCCTGGAAGAGGGTGCTGGTGATTGATCCCCAGTCCCGCAATGCTCAGGAAAATCTCAAACGGCTAAGCGGCCTGATTCGGCGATAGCCGGGAACGGTGCTGAGATAAGCGGTTGGACCAGTGCGTTCCGAGCGGACTTACCTTGGCGGTTGAGTACCCGAAGTCTCCGCTGGCGCTCATGGCTTTAGCATGCCAGCCATAGCGTGGCGGGTACGGAAGACCTTTGTAAACGCACTTGCTGCACAGATGATCGTGCACCTGGAAGCTAAGACGCGTTGCATGCTGCAAGCCGTGAACCCCAGCGAATAGAAACGCCTAAACGATTGACGCCGGAATCTTCCGAGCATGTTGTGGGCGTCGAATACACTTCTACCCGCTTATCTCAAGCACCATCCGCTAGCCAGCGTTTGATGTACGCCATTACTTCCCCGCGCATAGCGGCAGTCTCGAAATGCCCGATCTCATAGCGCAGGAGCTGCCAGGCCTCGGGTGCACCGGCTTCCTGATACGCTTGCCGCAGCTCCGTATCGATACGATCGAGACCAGCTGTCGGCGTCAAGCGATCGTAATTCCCAGCCAATGACAAATGCGGGCGCGGCGCAATGAGCGCATTGATTTGCCCGGCCGTGAACGTCTTTAACAGCCCGGGGACGTAATAATAGATTCCGTGTTTGTCGAGCCCGGCCGCATCGATCAAGGCGTCAAAATCGGTTAGGCAGCAAATATCGATACACACCTTGATGCGAGTATCCAGCGCGGCCAGCCACCAGGCCATCGTGCTGCCCATGGAAATTCCGAGCGTTGCGATACGCGTACTATCGACATCCGGGCGCGAGACCAGATAGTCAACTGCGCGCAAACTGTCATACACCATCATCCCCCACATCACCTGGCCATGCCACAGCATATGCTTGAAGATCTCTGCCTCCGTCCGTCCGCGGCGCTCACCAAAGGCCCACGTGTCTATGCACAAGGCCGCGTACCCGGCAGCCGTCAACGCCTCGGCGTACGGCGGATCAGCAAGCGCAGCCCGGCCGTCCAACAGTTCATCCTTGCCCAGGACATAGTTGCCGCCGTGCGCATGGTTGTACAGCACCGTCGGCATTGGCCCTGGGGTGTCGTGCGGCCTGACGAAATAAGCCGGCACCGGCTCCATGCCGTTGAGATCTAAAAGCAGTTTTTCGAGGACGTAAGCCTCACGCGATTCTTCAGCCACCGTCGACACGGAAATCTTGCGGTCGCGGTCGGGCAAATCGCCTAACAGATCATAGAGCTGTTCGCGTCGTATTTCGCAATCTCCCGTCATTGCTCCGTCCCCTCCCACTTCACGTTGCGGAACTTGGCGCCGGCAGAGCCCCAGGCGTACAGTGCAAACGTGCCCGTGTCGAAAGTCGTGTCAGTCGCCTCGAGGTCCTTCTCTCCGTCGACATAGACGCTGATTTTCGGCCCTTCCAGCACGATCTTCAGCTGATACCAGCGATCTGTCTCGTAACCCTTCCGGTTGCTGGCCAGCACCCGGTAGTTGTCGCGGTCTTTGCAGGCGAGCGTGTGCCAACCCGCCCCATCCATCGCCCAGACGTAATACCGGTCGTTGTCCTGTAGGCGAAACGTGACGCCAATCGTATCAATGTCGGCCGAAGCGATCTCGAGGGACAGCTCGCCGTCGGCGTGATCTGCGCCCGGCTCGAATATGCGCATCGTACCGATACGCTCCTGCTGCGATCCCCAAAGTTTCTGATGTTCCTCTCTGGGCGGCGAGTACAGGTTCGAGAGCTCCGTCACGACACCGTCTTCGGTCTGCCAGTTGCTGCGATCTGGGACGCTGTCGGGCGGATCGTAGATGCGCCACGTGCGCGCTGTCGCAGGCATCTCTGTTGCCGGCGTCGTGTCCACGGTCGTGTCGCGCGGCAGGATCACGGTTTTTTCGAATACCAGGTTGTCCGGTCCGACACCGAGGGCGACAGCGCGATCCGTCTGTACATCGAGAATCATGTACTGCGCACCGAACCGGTGAACGATGAAACTGTCCGCCTGCTCATCGACGAGGGCAGTGTACGTCTCGTCGCTGCCGCCGCCCGACTGGAAGTAATGCACGCGGTTGCGGTAGTGGTGCGAATACAGATGCAGGTGCCCGGAAAAGGTGGCGGAGACCTGGTACTGTTCATACAACTCGATGAACTGTTTGTTCTCCGATGTCCCGTAGAGTTGCGGGTGATGGGTGAACGCAAAGATGTATTTCTTATCCTTGTTCGCCTCGAGATCCTTCTTCACCCACTTTATCTGTGCCTCCTGTACCGGACTTCCGTAGATCGCCAGTATGACCCGGCAATTCGCTACGTTGCTGCGATTACACGTGATCGCGGCAGTGCGGATCTTCCGATCCTCATCTTTGTTGAAGCCCAGATCGCGCAGCTGTTGCTGCAGTAGCGCGCGGTTCATTTCCTTGCCTTTCAGTGGTTGCAGCCTGGCGATCTGATCGGTTGCCAGATGCCCGTTCAGCCTGTTCAGCGCTTCGTCGCTGACCGTGTAGCTGCTGCCGCCCCGGACCTGCTTGATGTCGTACTCATGCAACATCCCATTGATATCGTAGGACGGGCCGGATTCCGTTGGTACGGCATCGATGTCGTAGATGGTGCCCCAGCCGCCATTCATATCCAGGAAGATGAAATGAGCATCGCCCCAATCATATGAAAAGAACGGCCGCTCTGGATCCGCGGCGTGGTCTTCGTCGGTAATCGGCAGGCTGAAGTAGCGGTGGAACCGGGGATCATGGTACTCATGATTGCCCATGATCGGATACACCGGCGCCATCGTCAGAAGATACTTGAGGTCGCTGAATTGCTCTCGAGTCCACTGTACCCAGTAGCGCCCGTCCTCGACGATATCGCCGACGTGCGCAACGAAGTCGGGTTTCACATTGCTGGAGCGGATCGATTCCGTGATCCGGTTGAACTGCGCGTTGGCCGGGAGGTTGGCTTCGGCGAACGGCGCCATGACGAGGCGATCTTTGTTGATATTCTCGTAACCCGGATGGTCGTAGGGTCCCTGCGTATCACCGATCACAACGAAACGGAACGGTACGAACTCCCCGGGCATTGGCGGAGTTTTGAAACGGTTCACTTCGACGGAATCGGCGACCCGGTAAAAGTACACCGTGTTCGGTTGCAGGCCGGTGACCTGTATCGCCAGCGTCTCGCTCTTCGTCAGGTCGTAGTAGTTGCTTTCGGCTCGCAGCTCGATAGCGGTCGGCGTCGGGTTCTGCGGGTAGTAATACGGTGCGTCGCCGGAACCGGCGCTGAACACCGTCTGATCACGCTCGCTGAGCCGTACGGGGTGCTCGGATGCTTTGGCAGCGTAGATAAAGATCGTGACGCCGTCGGAGTCTATCGTTCGCAGCGGGTTTTCGAGATCCGGTTCGAGCCGCTCGTCGGTCAGCGAAATAGGTTTCGCATTGGCCGGGTCGGGCGTTCGCGGGTGCTGGGCGAAAACGCCGTTGGCGAGGGTCGCTGCGGCTACTATCCATATCCATCCGGGAACGAAGTGACTCATCCGGTCACCAAGGCGCTTCAACGGACATATTATAG
>CAYWQM010000037.1:0-2378 GCA_964460215.1 uncultured Lentisphaerales bacterium | reverse complement strand
CATCGCTTTCATATTATTGTTGGCCTGGTTCCAGGACTGTTTGTAATTCCGCGATTCAACGTGGCCATCGAAGAAAGCGAAGTTCGTCACCGACTCATTGCGGTGCCTGTACATAAAAGCGAATTGGTTTTCCGCCAGCACATGTATCGGCTCAAGGTCCAAGTAATTGGCATCGCCCAGGAGATAGGTTGCGTCCGGTGAACTGATAAATGTTTGCGCGATGCCATCCGGATTGGTAACGACCAGGGACGAGAACTTTGTCGCGCCGCCGATTCCGTAGCCATCGAATGGCGGGTTGCCGTTCCCCGGATTCTCGTCGCCGGGCCGCCCGCAACGCAGGGCATTCGGCGCGTAGTCCTCCCGAACATTGCCGTAAACCCCGGACGGATAGCCTTCGCGGTACACCGAACCCCCGTGGGCGGGCTCCGCCGGGCAATGGACGATACTTCGTGATTCCGCTGGGGCAGAGCCGTTCTGAAATGTCCCGACTGCAGCATCCCCGTCGATGCCAGGCAGGTAATCCTGCAACACGTATGCCCAGGTCTTCTGTTGGTAGGCGTCCCATGGCGCTGGGGCGTCGGGGTAAAAGTAGCTCGGCGTGACGTAGTCGTCGAAATCGTCGGCGCACATCGTAAAGCCAAGGGCGATCTGTTTTTCGTTGGCGATACAGAGAATGGTGCGGGCGTTATCCTTGGCGCTGTTCAAGGCCGGCAACAGCATGGACGCGAGGATCGCGATGATCGCAATAACCACGAGCAATTCGATCAGCGTAAACGAGTATTTGGATTTGATGGCTGCCATGGAACTGTCCGGCTGATGATTAAGTCGCCATTGCTTGCTAGTATAATGCCTTAAAATCAAGAAATCTTGTAGTAGCGTCGTTGTTCGCCTCTCTACAGGTTCAGATGCTTCGTGGTTTCCAGCGTGGCGCCGATCGTCGTGTCGCTGAGGCGCCGGCCCGGCCAGTCGGGTTTGTTGTCACGGCGCCATTCGATATACCCGTCGGTGATCGCTTTGTCTGAGAGCTGCAACCGCATCTCGATCGGAAACGAAACGCCGCACGGCTTCACTGTGCCGATCCGACCAAGCGCGTCGCGGGCGCCGGCCGTAATCAACGGAGCTGTTTCCTCCGGCGCGGGAAGGTCAATCGTCCCGTCTTCGCAGACGCGTTTTACGGCGATCGCGACCACATCCGGGCCGAGTAGTTCGTGGGTCTCGCGGCAAAGCCCGGCACATCCGCTGGTCATGATCACCGGGACATTACAGTCGTGCCCGGCGACTATGGCGTACACCGCGAGCTCGCCCGCTTCCTGATCGTTTATCCAGTAGCGCCGCCGCCTGCCTCCCGACCAGGTGTGTGCGAGAACCCCGTCTATAGCGCCTTCCATGGCGTGGAAGCCGATCAGCATCAATCCGGCATAGCTCGAATCCAGGCCGCACAGCAACGGGCCACCACCGGGTAGCAGGCGCGCCCGCTCGTCCAGCAGCTCGGGAATGATGTTCTCCGGGAGAAAACCGTCATCCTTGACAGCGACTTCCGTTGCCCCGGCCTCGAAGCAGCCGGCGACTGCGGCATTGGCGTCCGCGGTCATCAACTCGCGACCGCGGCGGACAGCCGCTTCGTCGTGGGTCAGATGTCGCGGGTACTCCGCGACCCCTGTCGGACCTTCACTGTCGACTGCGATGTAGATCTTTATGATTCGTGATTCGGGGTTCGGTGTTGTGGGTTCGGAACAAGCAACCTTAAACCGTAACCCCAAATCTTAACCCGACCACCATGGAAGTTTAAGGTGGAAGATTAAGAAAGAGAATAAAGACTGTCAACTTTAGACCAGGGCGTAACAGGTTGCGTGATACGAGATCTTTCCCTTCTTCATTCTTCCCGCTCTGAAAGTGCACCACACACTATAAACATCGCACGCCCAAAAAAATAAAGCCCGCCCCGTACATACGGGGCGGGCTTGTGAGTGGCAGGGATGCGACGGTTAGTTGTTCTGCAGCGATTCGACCTGCGCCTTCAACGCATCGTAGGCTTCCTGTTGCGCCTTGATCCGCTCTTCCTGCTGCAGTGTGTACAACGTCAGTTCTTCGACTTTCTCGAGGAGTTGAATCTGCAGCTCGCCGAGTTTCACACCGCCGAATGCCTCGACTTCCTTTTCCGTGGCGATCTTTGGCAGGTGCCCTTCTTCCGCAATGAATGCCGCCAACTCGTCCAGCGGCATCAGCTTATAGTCATCCTCGAACACATAGTCGGGATACGTCGTTGTGCCGGAAATGAACTCTGTCGCTTGGCAACTACCGTTGACCTGCAATTTTGCGCCACTGGTTGAGGGATACCCGTTAACGCCGACGTAGCCGTTGTAGCATGCCAGTGTGTT
>CAYWQM010000036.1:0-43372 GCA_964460215.1 uncultured Lentisphaerales bacterium | reverse complement strand
GCTGCCTGCCAGCATGGCCCGCAGGAAACTGCGCTCGCGTCCGGTCAGGGCCGGCGTGACGAAAGCAACCACATTGTAAACGTGTACAGGGAACGACAAGATCAAGCCGACGTACGCCGACACCCGCAGCTTCATCATGAACCCTTCCTCGATGCTGGTGATGTAGACCTGTTCACCGATGGGGTTGAGCAGCCAGTGGATGTATCTGTCGTGCAATAAATAGGCAACGATAAAACCGACACCCAGGCAGAGCACCGAGACGATCAGGCGTCGCCGCAGCTCACGCACATGATCGAAGAATGCCATCGCACCGGCATTGCTGTCCGTCGCATCTTCCATCGTTTCGTCCATGGGAGCTTAACCACGCGGTAGAAGCGATCCCGCCCCTCGGGAGTCGCAATTCAAATTTCAAGCCACTGCCATTCGATCAGAAATCCGCAACGATCAGCATGAGTAAACGATCCTGTCCTCACAACCCACGACTGGCCGGCCTCACAAAGCTGCTGCGGCCGCCTTGATGCGATGCTGGTTGCGGCACGGTCCATTTTCCAATCCATGAACAAGCCTTCGTCAAATGGTCCGTCATTCGACCGCTTGCGCTCACTGGAACAGCGGGTAGAAGTATGAATGGCAACAGAAGCAGTCGAAATGCCTGCCAGCGGTGATTGCCGCTATCAGGGGAATCTATGCCTTGATCGACGTATTGCACACCCACAGCTATGCCCGCAACCAATCACCGTACCGTCGTTGTATTTGACACCGAGTATACCTCCTGGGAGGGATCGCTGCAACGTAGCTGGTCCGAACCGTGGGAACATCGAGAACTGGTGCAGATCGCTGCTGTGCGCACGATCGAAACCGCCGCAGGGTTCGAGGTGGTCGATACTCTCGAGCTGATCATACAGCCACAGGTGAATCGGGAAGTCAGCGACTATTTTGTCGCCCTGACCGGCCTTGATCGCGAACGGGTCGCCGCCGAGGGTATTACTTTTCAGAAGGCCTGGAAGCTTTCGCGCAATTCGGTCATGCAGGGCGCCTGTGTTCGGACGGTGACGACATGCTGATTCTCAAAGAGAGCTGCAGGCTGTACGGCTGTGCGGATCCGGGACTCAGAAATCGTTACTGCAATCTGCACGCAGTCGTGAGCAACCACGGAATTGATGTGACGCAATATTCGAGTGGGACGCTGTTTCAGCACTTCGGCCTGCCGCTCGACAAAGACAAGGCCCACAATGCGGTGTGGGACGTGCAGAGCCTGCTGGCCAGCATGAATGCGATGAATCTGGGTTTCGACGATCTGCAATGCGATGACGGATGACAAGCAAACGCCGAACACCCGCGGGCAGCAAGAATTTGTCGTTTTGCGGGTATCCCTCACCATCAGACAGTAACTTTTTACTACAGCGTCCTGAGTTCGACATTCGACATTAATTTCTTTACGGGGTTGAACCCGTCACGTAAAAGGAGCCACACCATGTGGATTTATCGCACCGCAACGACTGTGATCGTTTCCGACGGCAGCCGCGTCGCCGACCTGGGCGACGTCGACTGGGATGAACTTCTGCATCGGCCGGAATTACGCGCCTGGCTAGTAGATCAAATGCCCGGGTTACCCGCCGGCGACGGCATCAGGGACGACAATCTGCTGGCGCCAGTCGGCAGCCAGGAAGTGTGGTGCGCCGGCGTAACCTATTACCGCAGTCGCGCGGCGCGCATGGAGGAATCCGTCGACGGTGGCGACGTCTATGACCGGGTCTACGAGGCCGAACGTCCGGAACTGTTTTTCAAAGCGACAGCGCAGCGAGTGGTGGCGCATCAACAGCCGATTCGTGTACGGCGTGATTCGACCTGGAGTGTGCCGGAAGCCGAATTGGTGCTGGTCATTGACCGCGATGCCAACATCATCGGGTACACCGTCGGCAACGACGTCAGTGCGCGAGACATCGAAGGTGCAAACCCATTGTACCTGCCACAGGCCAAGGTCTATGACCAGGCGTGCGCCGTCGGTCCCGGCATTTATCTGCCGGAGGGACCGCTGGCGGGCGACACAACAATCCGGTTGCGGATCAGCCGCGGTGACAAGGTCGTGTTCGAAGGCGAATCAAGCGTCGCCCAAATTAAGCGACCGTTCGAATCACTGGTGGAATACCTGTATCGCGACAACAGCTTCCCGGACGGCTGCCTGTTGATGACTGGCACCGGGATCATTCCCCCGGATGATTTCACCCTTGAAGACGGGGACATGGTACGCATCGCTATCGATGAGGTCGGCGGGCTCGAAAACCCGGTGGTGAAAGCATTGTCGGCTGCCGGCCGGCCGACATTGCCGTGAGCGGCACCAATCGGACGCCTTACAGGGTTTTATCAAACTTGATCATCTGCCGATGCTCCTTGATGAAATCCCGCACATTGTCCTTGGTGACCATGATATAGCGGGAGTTGAAGGCGCCGTCGGGATCTTTTCGAATCGTGAAAGAGGTCTGGCGGGACGTCCACGAACGAAACCAGGACATTCGTACGGTCATGGTCGAGGACAACCGCATCGAGCATCGCCGCAGTAAACAGCTGCCGTGCCGGTGTTGTTGATGTCAAACAGCATCTCAACGGTTTTCCCGCCACCAAACCAATTCGGTCACGTGGGCGCATTCACCTACGGATCACACCTTGTAGCGAGTTCCGCGGTCGACGCACGCATATTGTAAATGCAGCAAAGCCCTTGTGTCTGGCGTGGCCGGGAGTACTTGTATAGCCGGCCGTCAAATTGCCCAACGAAACCAGGAAATTCAGCCGGCATGAAACACATCACACTCTTCCTTGTCCTCGCACTGGCAGCAACCAGCTCATGGGCAGATATGGTCCGTATAGAAGACGGTTCCGTCATCCACGGAACGGTTGTTGGCGTCGACGGCGAAGTTGTGCATATCCACACGTCGTTCGGCGGTGTCATCAAGGTCAGTGCCGGCCAGGTTGTCGGCCTGTCAATCAGCAAGGAGCGGTTTTATAGCTTGCAGAGCGGCAGCACCTTGCTGGGGCGCCTCGAGAAAACCCCCGACCGCACGACGATCGAAACATCGAATGGCAAAGTCGTCATCTCCGGCGACACGATCTCCGGTTCCTGGGGTAAGGACGAGGAGTCGCCGAAAGTCCTGGCGATGAAGGCTGAACTATCGGGAAAACTGCGCCAATGGAAGTTCGATGTTGGCGTCGACATTGCCGGTAAGACCGGCAACAGCGAACGCATTTCGACCGGGGGTTCGGTCAATGCCATATTGCAAGGGCCCACCGACAAACTCCACCTGTCCGGCCGCGGCAACCGCACCAAAGAGAACGACGTGCTTTCGACCAAGGAAGCCTACGGCAGCATCGACTACGAGACACTGATCAAGGGCAACAATTCGTGGTACGTGCGCATGGGCATGGAGTACGATGTAATCGAACTGCTCGACCTTCGCACAACAGCGGCCCTGGGCTGGGGCTATTACTTCCACAACCAGTCGGACCGGCATTTGCGCGGGCGCCTTGGCCTGCAGTATAAGCACGAATCGTTCAATGACGGCCGTACCGAGAGTTCACCTGGCCTCGATATCGGCCTGTCCCACAAGGCCAGGCTCGGAACGACAGCGCTGGTTACCGACGTCACAGCAACTCCGTCCTTCGACGATTTCAACCGTTACCAGATCAAGCATGCAACCAACTGGGACATTCCCCTGCCTCAGGAAAACTGGAAGCTACAACTCGGCATCCGCGACGATTACAACAGCATGCCGGTAGCCGGCGTCAAACGCCTGGACATATCCTATTTTGCCACGCTGGTCATGGCTTGGCAATAACCTGACAGCCCGCACAGGAACACTGGTACCGACAATTGCACTGGCTGCTGCTCCTTCTGGCCCGGCTGTTTTTGTTCGCGCCGAAGTCGATCACTGCCGGATACCGGCAGCGCGGGACCGCTTGCGGACAAATTGCCGACCGGCTATCGCCAGGCAGTAAACCACCGTTGCCGTCAGAATAATCGTGGCCCCGGCGGGCAATTCCGGTTCATAGCTGATCACCAGCCCCATGACCGTACACAAGATGCTGATCGCCACCGCAGCAATCATCATGCCGACCAGTCGGCGGGTGAACTGACCAGCAGCTGCGGCTGGCAGCGCCAGCATGGCGATGACCATGATGATGCCGACGACCTGCGTCAACAGCACGACAGTTATCGCCGTCAGGCACAACAGCAGCATGTCATAGGCCCGCACATTAATACCGCGCAACCAGGCGAATTCCTCATCGAAACACAGCGCCAGGAGCCGGTTGTAGCAGAGCACGCAAATCAACAGGATGACGACGTCCAGGGCAGCGACCAGGCAGAGATCATCCAGTGACACCATGAGGATGTTGCCGAACAGATAGCTCATCAGGTCCTCATTGTACCCTGGCGTACGGCTGATGAATACCAGGCCGATTGCCATGCCGACAGACCACACAGCGCTGAGCACGGTGTCAACCCGCTCTTCGGCGTAGGCGGTCACCAATCCGATGATGACAGCCGCCAGCAGCGCCGCAATAGTGGCCCCCACCAGCGGGGACAGCCAGTCGATGCCCACGACCTTCTGCATGTAGCGGGCCACCCCCATACCGCCCAGCGTGCAGTGAGCAATGGCGCCGGCAATGTAGGTAATGTGCCGTATCGAGACAAGCGTACCGACCACCCCGCACGCGACTGATGCCAGAACACCCGTCGCCAAAGCGTACAATAACAGGTTGCTCGATTGCAGATCTTGCCAGAAAAGAGACATGTCAAAATTTCAGGATAGAAGCGATAAAGCCGCCCGTATCCAGAGCAAATAGGTTGCTGGTTGTGCGATTCAGGCGATACAAAATGATGCCTCGGCACATGGCCGGGACATCCAGAAACAGGTTTGTCAATGGTCGTGGTGCACCATATGCATGTGCTCATGCCCATACAGTTCGGTGATAACGTCACCGGTCAGTTCGGAACTCTGGTGGCTCGCCACTGTACGGTTGACGCAAATCACCCGCGACAGGATATGCGGGACCACGCCGATATCGTGTGACACAAGTACCACAGCCATGCGCTCGTTGAACTGCTGCAGCAGCTGATACAGTTTGTTCTCCGACGGCGTGTCGATGTTGGCCGTCGGTTCGTCCATCAATAACAGTTCCGGGCTCGCTGTGATGGCACGGGCGATCAATACCCGCTGCCGCTGGCCGCCTGAAAGCTCGCCGAACGACCGGTGCTTGTGGTCGCTGAGACCAACGTCGTGCAACGCCTCGGCCGCAGCCTCACGGTCAGCACCCGAATAACGCGGTGCATGGCCCAGGCCGAGCCGGCCCATCAGCACCACGTCCATCACATCTGCCGGAAATTTCGAGTCATAGCGAGCATGTTGGGGGACGTAGGCAATGCGATGCCGGATCTTGCGCGGCATGGTGCCGAATACACGCACCTTGCCTTCATTCGGCCGGATAAGGCCCAGGATAAGACGCAGCACCGTAGTTTTGCCACCGCCATTGGGACCGACCAAAGCAACCATGTCGCGGCTGTCGATTTCAAATGATGCGTTCTTCAGCACCGGCACCAAATCATAGGCAAAAGTTACGTCAGTGAAACGAACGACGGGGTCCATGTGTACGCCTCCGAAGGTTACTGCAGCGCCGCGACGGTTTTCTCGGCGACAGCCTCGAGATTGACGATGTAATCGGCCGCCAGCGGATCGAGCGGCACCACCTTACCCTCAATCTCCTTGGCGATGGTCTCTGCAGCCTGCTGTGAAAACTGCGGCTGCACGAAAACGGCTCTGACACTTTCCCGCCGGGCCTGCTCGATCAGCTTGGTCAAGTGCCTGGCAGACGGTTGGTTGCCGCTGTATTCGACTGCCACCTGCTGCAGTCCGTAGGCGTCGGTGAAGTAGCCGTAGGCCGGATGAAAGACGTAAATCTTGCGGTCACGCACTGGTTCCAAAAGGGCCTTGAGCCGCTCGTGCAGTTCATCCAGACGTTCGGCAAAGCGGTTGAAATTGGCTTTGTATATGGTCTCTCCGGCGGGATCAAGACGGATGAGCTCGTCACGGATGCCGGCACTGATCCGCTTGGCGTTCATCGGATCAAGCCAGACATGCGGATCATCGCCACCATGGTCATGGCAGTGCCCCTCCGATTCGCTCAGGTGCCGCATCTCGATGCCCTGGCGGCAGTCAACGATGCTGAGGTTCGGAAAGCGCTCCGCAAGCCTTGGTAACATTGTGTGCTCAAAGGGCATACCGATGTGAAAGAAGACGGCAGCAGCACCGATTGAATTCATCTGCCGCAACGTTGGCGCGTAGGTTTCGGGGCTCCGCCCGGCCTGGACCAGGGCTTCGACAGTAAAACGGTCGCCAGCTATTTCGCTGACAAATGACTGTTGCGGCAAAATACTGACGATGGCATGGCGCCCGGGTGTGTCAGCAACTGGCTTGGCGCAGCTGCAGACAAGAGCGAATCCTGTGATGCCCCACGTCGCGCTAAGCAACCACCTTCTTTTCTTTTGATGTTCAGTATTCGTTTTCATTAATACGCCTCTGATCAGCAAAATCGCCAGAATACATCGTCTTATTGGTAATCTATTATCAAAAAGGGGTAATGCAAGGTGCCTGGCATGCTTGCGTATAAAACGATTAGATACAGAACAATGGATCATTCAGGCAGCGCGAATCTGGTATCATGATATTTGTAATTCCAGCCGTCTGCACCCATAGTAACCGGCATAATTTATCTACCGGTGGACCATTGTTGTTAAATGCCGGCTATCACTCCCAAGGATGACTAATTCTGGCAACGGTAAATCCGTCTGGTCGTGTTGGCTTTGAGTGGCCAAGCCCGGCTGGGACGGTATCCAGTTCACAACGGACAGTACACGTCCGCTTCCCAAAACAGGATGCGATTTAATGGAAAATGGCACGTCATTACCGAAACCGCCGAACACCGGCGACAAAGAGCAGGAAAACGGTGCAACGGCGTTCGACGCCAAAGTTGACGAAGCAGCTGGCTCCGGTTCCGGCATTATCCCCATCGACGAAGACACCATGCTCGCGGCGCAGGATAGCCTAGTCGAGAAAACTTCTGTCGATGCAGGCCTGGAGGACACCGAACCGGACAAGATCGACAAACTCCCCACGATCCCGGCCCCGACCGCGGAAGCAAGACCGCAGAAGCCACGGCCGCAAAGCTTCGAACCATGCATCTACAATGTCACGCCGTCCGGTTTCCGTCGTATTGCCATCAACGTGGATCAGCATGTCACCACGATCGGCAATGACAATGAAAGCGTAGACATTTACATCGCCGAACCCAACATCAGCCAGACGCAGGTTGTCCTTGTCCTGATCGGCGATCAATGGCTGATCATGGACTGTGGCTCCAACGACCACCTCAGGGTCAACGGTGTCGCAACACGGCAGTTCGTCGCCGAACTCAACGCCCGCTGCATACTGACGATCGGCGAGTCACTGCTTGTTTTCTGCGGCAATGAAGAAGAGAAGTCGCCGCATCCCGAAACAGCAATGCTCAATGACCCGTTCGCGCCGGATCTCGTGCGCGAGAATCTCGCAGTCGGGGAACTGACTTTGAAAAACGGGCAGGATCTGGTCGTGTCGAAGGGCGAGCCGATCATCCTCGGCAGCCACGAGGCATGTGACTATTTTCTGCCGGGCAGCAACGTACAGCCCTTCCACGCACTCATATACTGGGATCGCGACGGCATCTATCTCGACCCCCTGAACAACCAGGGTGTCTTTATCAACCGCCAGCCGGTCAACAATTCCTCCCTGGTGGACAATGGAACCACAATCACTATTGCCGACGTTAAAATAGGTGCCAGCCTAACCCCGAATCATAAGGACCGGTGCGCTCAGCTTTATCCGGTTGAAAGCCTGGCATTCGATTATTTCGGCTTTACCGCCATCGGTGACACGCCATCGGAGTCGTTCACTGTGTCAATGGTTGGCCAAGGGGTCACGCTGGGGCGGAAAAACACCTGTGACATCATTCTCGCCGACACCTTTTCATCACGAGAACATGCGCAGCTCATTCCCAGCGGGAAAAGCCTGACACTTTTCGACACGTACAGTTCGAATGGTGTTTTCGTGAATGGCGAGCGCGTCAAGAAATCACGTGTGCATGCCGGCGATATCATTGAGATCGGACATAGCCATTTTCTGATCCATTATGTCTGACCCACGCGGCCCTTACTAAAGCAGCTGTTCACAGCTGTCATTAGTTCTGAAAGGCTACGCTGCACACCGATTTTTCGTGCTACTCATCCCGCTTAGCAGCGATGCGGCCTCGGCACGCCCTGTCAAGCGTTGCTCCAACACCTCCCGCACTTCGTCCGGATTGTGTGTGGCGTAATACCAGTCGATCGTGGCTTTCAAACCATCGGCAAACTTGATCTGGGGCTCCCAACCGGTCAGTGATTTCACCAGACTATTGTCTGCCACGCGATTCAGTGGCCCGGTCGGCATTTCCGGCTGCAGTTCGACCGGAAGATCTTTGCCAGTGTACTCAAGCACTTGATCGACCGCCTGGATGACCTGTGTCGGCTCCATTGTGCCGATGTTAACCGGGCTCGCATCGTCGATAGCTTCTGCAGCGCAGATCGTACCCTCGACGATATCACTCACATGCGTCCAATTACGGATCTGGCGACCGTCGCCCCACACGAAGAATGGGCTCTGATCGATGAACGATCGTGCGATCATCGCCATAATTGCATGATTTTCATGGTCGCGTGGACCGTATGCCGTGAAGTGCCTGCAGATGGCAGATTTCATTCCGTGTTCTTTGTAATACGCCTGCAGTGTCAGCTCTGCCATCAGCTTGGACCAACCGTAAATGTTATCGGCACTATAGGGCGGCGCCACCATCGACTCAACTAACCGCACGTCGGCGTCCGGGTCCTGTTGAAGTTCGGTCGGGTAAACGCATCCGGTTGAGGCGAATACTACCTTTTCGACCCCATTCTCATGGCACGCACGAAACACTAAGCCGTCCAGTGCAAGATTTGTCGCACATTCCGTCTGATGAAGCTCAATAAAACCGCGTCCGCCATATGCCGCTGCGAGATGAAATACGATGTCAATGTCGTAAGTCATCGCCTGGGCTACCCCTTTTTCCAGTAAGTTCGCCTCGATAAATTCAATGCCTCCGTCGATCAGTGCATCCGCAAGGTTTTCGCACCTGCCGCTGCTGAGGTCGTCTACGACTCGGACATCCGCGCCACGCGCGACCAAAGCATCAACCAGATGTGATCCGATGAACGATGCACCTCCTGTGACGAGAACTGATTTTTCCTTCCATTCCATGAGCAACCTCCCTGTATTTCTCATTTCATATGACCAATTATCCACCACATAGGGCATACGGACGCCCGCAAATGAACTGATGGAATTGGGTGGGTTTTCGGGGCACGCACTTCTATAGCAGAAACTGTTCCAACTGCGCCACCCGTCCGGTTCCTGCCATAGCTCACGGGTGTAAAGACAGCGAAATACATGCGCCCGCAGTGTTGTCAAGACAACTTACTAAATGCCAAACGAACAGCTTGATTGCACCGCTGTACTGTGAGGCTGTATGCCAGTTAGCACGCCTCGCCCCAGTGCCAACCGAAGGACGATTTCTGCCAGGCGGCTTGGCCCGGGGTCCACCAGGAGGTGTCCGGGAAATTCACCAGATTCCCTTGAAAGTCCCGTTCGATGACATGCAAGGCACCATTGACCGTTTGCTCGGGATCCTTATCGAACAGCACGACACTGTCGTTGGTCAGCTTCGGATAGACGAGCGTGAACTCGCGAAGGACATCGTCCTGCAGATGACTACCATCCAAAAATGCGAACCGGATAGAACCATCCAACTCAGCCGTAAACCGGCCGAGTCCCTCGGCAACGGAGCCTTGGTAGAGCGTGACATGCGAAGCGACGCCGGCAGACTCGATGTTCTCGCAGGCGCGCTGGTGTTTGGCAGCGTCGATCTCCCAGGAATGGACTTGGCCGGGCAATCCGCTGTCGATTAACGCCTGCGCCATGGTAATCGTGGCAAATCCCCAATTCGTACCGGTCTCGACGACGATGTTTTCAGCCTTTGGATCGAGACAGCAGAACAGAGAGTGGTACAGGAAATTCCAGCCAGGGCATTCAGTGCTCGGGTCAGGGCGGTCTTGCGTGATATCAACGACGGGCACATCGGTTTTCATTTAGGTTATAACCTTATTCAGCGGTGGGATTTCGGGTTCGGTGAAGTAACGGGAAAAGGATTGGCTTTTGGGGAGGATGACATCCTTGTCCGCAAGTACTGGTCAGTGGCTCTTGCCTTGCTTGCAGAGAGGAGTTGGAAGGCCGGAGGGCACTAAGGCTCGCCTCCGACCTTCCATCAACCCAACCCAAGTGCTTATGCCGCAGGAAGTGGGCCCAATTACGATATTCGTAAAAGTTTTTCGAAAAAAAATCAGCCCGCGCTGTCTTCGGCGATCCCCCCGCCATGGAACTGCAGCATCGTCACGGGACGGTTTGGCCGGCAACACGCCACTCCGCAGGCAACTCGTCAAGGATCTCCTACACAGCAGACGTCACTTTCAATAACGAGCTGTCATCAAAGTCGTCAAACAACACAAAACTGCCCGGGCATGGCCTCACACGGCCCGACCGGGGCTAATGACGCTGCAATGCCTTCCCCATCGGAAGATTCGGCACCCATGTTGATGGCAACGGTTGCAGTTTGTGACAAGCCCTTATAAGATAAATAAACTGGAAAGGAACCCGCTCATGACCGTTGACGAGACATTCGCTGACATGCAGGCGGTGCTGGGCCATCTGGTGCCGGAGTTCGAGCTACGCGCCAAAGCCGAGCTCGCTGCCGAAATCGACCAGCTCAAGGCCGAACGCAACGCCGTCATCCTCGGCCATAACTATATGGAACCGACGCTTTTCTACAGCGTGCCAGATTTCAAAGGAGATTCGCTCGAGCTCAGCCGAAAGGCCGCCGAAACCGACAAGGACCTCATCGTCTTCTGCGGCGTGCGGTTTATGGCCGAGACCGCAAAAATCCTGAGCCCCGAAAAAACCGTCCTGCTGCCCGCCAAGGTCGCCGGCTGCTCACTCGCGGCCAGCATTACCGCCGAAGACGTGCGCCAACTCAAGGCCCGCTACCCAGGTGTGCCTGTCGTCACGTACATCAATACATACGCCGATGTCAAAGCGGAAACCGACATCTGCTGCACCTCGAGCAATGCCAAGGCGGTTGTCGAATCGCTCAATACCGACAGTATCATTTTCCTACCCGACGAGTTCCTGGCGAAAAACGTCGCGAGAGAAACGGGTAAGCATATCATTTTCCCGACCAAAACCCCGAAAGCCGACGACGAGATCGAGTACGAACTCATCGGCTGGCATGGGCGCTGTGAAGTTCACGAGAAGTTCACCGTCGAAGATATCGACAACGCGCGGCGCCAATTCCCTGACGTCCTTGTGCTGGCGCATCCCGAATGCCCGCCCGATGTCGTCGAAGCCTCCGACTATTCCGGCAGCACCACTGCCATGGTCAAGTATGTCCAGGATCACGATTCACCACGCTTCCTGATCCTCACCGAGTGCAGCATGGCCGACAACATACTGGCGGAGAACCCGGACAAGGAACTGCTGCGCATGTGCAGTATCCGCTGCCCGCACATGAACGAGATCACCATGGAAGAAACGCGGGATTCCCTCAAATACACGCAGTACGTCATCGACGTGCCTGAGGACATCCGGGTTCGCGCCCGTGCTTCCGTCGATCGCATGCTGGCCATCGGCGCGCCGGTAGCCAGCGCCGATTGATGACGGCGATTGATGCCACCGTCGTTTGCAAACCGTTCAGCGGCGTCCACTACGCAGTCAGCAATCAGGTCCAGGCAATGCTGGCGCGCTACGGCGACCAAGCGCCCATGTGCTTCGCCGGAGATTGCGACCTGGCTGGCGCGCTGACGCGGTACCCGGGTGTCGGTGCGCATGTCGACAACAGCCTCACGGCCGCCGGCCGCCGCGTCTTCTGGCAGCAGTATCACCTGCCCAAACTTCTGCGGCAGTACCACTGTGATCGGCTCCTTGCCATGGCGTACACCGCGCCACGCCGCTGCACTGTGCCATACGCCGTGCAAATCCACGATGTCATCGCCCTGCGACGTCCCGAGCTCTGTACCGCCCGCAACGCCTGGCACATGCGCTTTCTCATGCCCAGATCTATACGC
This sequence comes from uncultured Lentisphaerales bacterium, assembly GCA_964460215.1. Lineage (GTDB taxonomy): Bacteria > Verrucomicrobiota > Lentisphaeria > JABSQK01 > CAJWLW01 > CAJWLW01. The sequence goes on along the minus strand of CAYWQM010000036.1, from coordinate 31,107 downwards.
GCCGCCGAATGGATCATCACGTCGTCGGCACCCGTTGCCGATGAGATTGTCACCCTGACCGGCGTAGAACGCGACCGCGTCCACGTCGTGCCGCTCGGTGTCGATACTATTTTTCTCCAAGACACCTGCCCCGAGCCACTGCAGCCCGAGTGGCAAGAACTTGAGCCGTATCTGCTGTTTGTTGGCAACTTTGAACCGAAGAAGGGGATCGATAAATTGCTCGACGCCTACGAAATCGTTGCGGCACGCACCGGGCTCAACCTCGTGCTGGCGGGACGCAACGGCTGGAAATGCAAAAATCTGACAAACCGCATTACCCGCTACGCGGGGCCTGGAAAAATCATCCGTCTCGGTTATGTCGAGCGACGCCAATTGCCGGCGCTCTACGAGCACGCCAGACTGTTTGTCCTGCCTTCGGTTGAGGAAGGTTTCGGCCTGCCGGTCCTCGAAGCCATGGCGCGCGGGACAGTCACTGTCCACAGTGACCATCCCGTACTGCAGCAAACCTCGAATGGGTTCGGTGTTACGTTTCCGGTCAACGATGCCGCGGCCCTGGCACAAACGATCGAACGCACGCTCAACGATCCCGACAAAACCGCGGAGTTCGCAACCGCCGCACGCGACTATGCCCGCGCTCAAACGTGGGACCGCTGGGCCATACATACCGCCGAGGCAACAGGATATTTTTGAAGCTGGCAAACCCCTAACTCCGAACCACAGACTAATGATCCTCTACATCACAGGAACATTTCCCAACTGGAGCGAAACGTTCATCGCTCAGGAACTGCGGCTGCTCGCTGCCACCGGGGTACCACTGCTTCATGTCGCCATCCGCCGCGGACCGGGCAGCCCGCCCGATGGCGTACCGGAGCCAGTCTACCTGACCAATGATCGGCCCGGCACCGACAGTTCCCGCGGACTCAGCCTGCCAATCCCGAAAAGCATGCGACGAAAAATGACACTGCGCCGCCACAGCGCAGCGGTCCTGCGCCTGACCGAGCTTGTCGACGAACACCTCCCGAGCTTGCTGTTTGCTGCCTTCGCTGACTTACCGGGGATACTGACAGCACACGTCGCGCGCACTTGTTCCACCCGTTATGCGATCAGTATCCATGCCCGCGACGCACTGGTTCCGAAGTTCGATGACCAGTTCCTCTACGGCGGTGCCGAGAGCGTCTTTGTCTGCAATCAGCGCGTACATGATGCCTTCGTTCACCGCTGCCCGGACTACGGCAGCAAGACACATCTCGTCCATCATGGCCTCGACCTGGAGCACTGGCCGATGACTGACACGACGTTCAACCCGGACCCGGTAGTCAACCTTTTGTTCGTTGGCCGCCTTATAGAAAAAAAAGGGGTTGACCGTGCCATCACCCTCATTGGAGCATTGCACGAGGCAAATGTCGCCGCGCGCCTGACAATCATCGGCGATGGTCCCGAGCGTGATGCTTCGCAGGCCATGGTCCCTGCCAGGCTTCACGACGCGATCGAATGGTGCGGGGTCCGCACCCCCTCCGAAGTGGCGGCATACATGGCCACAGCGGATCTGTTGCTGGTCCCCAGCCGCCGCCTCGCCGACGGCGATACCGAAGGCATTCCGAATGTCATCCTGGAAGCCATGGCCAGTGGGTTGCCGGTCCTTGCCAGTAATGTCGGCAGCATCACGGAAGTAGTCCGCGAGGACACCGGATACGTCATCGATCCCGATGATATCGACTCCGTCATCGCTTGCCTCGCAGAGATGATTGCGGATCGGGCAGCCGTTGATTGTAAACGGCACGCGGCCCGTCAACTTATCGAGTCACGTTTCGACGCCGGCAGGCTGATCCAGTTGAAAGCCAAACGCCTTTTGTGCAACCAGGAGGCGTCGCTTTAAGCCACTCAACATGAAAAGGACGATGACTACAAAAAAAAATCAACACACGGCTGTCCATGTGCCGCTGGTTGAAAGATTAGCTGCATACTGGGCCGGGAAAGGTGCCGACCCGATTGCCGCAGATCAAATAGCCAGGGCACAACTCGCAGGACTGAAACAGGCCGCTGACGGCGGCCATCCGGGGTGCTCTGGAAACTTCATTGAAATCCTGCGCGGTACGTTTCTCCCACAGGAAAAAATAAAACGACCACGTCGACTGCGAGGAACCGACAAAAAGACTTTCAGTGTTTCCGCGAAATTGCAGAATCGGCAGTTTGTCGGCACAACCGCGGGCACTCTGGTTGGTGATCTCATCGACGATCCGGAAAATTGTATCTGCATCGGAGAGTTCACCGAAGACGGGCGCAGCTGGAAGCAGTTGTTCGGCAAGCGAACAATCACCTCCGAGTTTTCCACGCACACAATAACCCTCGAAGAATTTCCAGCTTCATCACATGTACACATTGCCGACCACAACATGCTGATGACAATGCTAACAAAACCTCAATTGGCCTTTTTTAATTTACTGACCAAGGCCATCTTCATGGAGACCTCCGGATATGTTCCCAGCGAGTATGGCATCACCTCGGAAGCCGTTCCAGGCAACGCGACCTTTGGCCACGAAATAGCAGCCGAAATCCGCCGGGTAAAGGTCGACGATTGCGCCGTTGTACAGTGGTTCCACCATGGTCTCTCTGTCCATTCACTGAGTATGGAGAGAAACGCCGCGATGATTGCCGAGTTGACTCGAACGCTCCGGCTCATGCTCAATGCGCTCGATACCGTCCCATCCCCTGGATTAAGGACTCTGAGCGAGGCTACACTCCTGGGACTCTGGAAAGCCTTTGACATCAAGTTGCGTGCCGGGCACAGGAAAAAAATCCTCGGCCTCTGCAGACAACAAAGGAAATTCACCTGGGCAGACATCCTTTCTGCAGACCCCAACGAGGATGTTTGATTCTTCGCGGCCTTCGAGGAGAAAGCATCTCACCCGCTTCGGACGCACGCCGCTACTCCAGCTGCAGGCGGCGAAGGTCGGCGGCGCGCTTGCGGGCGTCCGGAGCGGTTGGGATGCGGGCGGAGCCGACAAGATCGTAGATGGTGACGGCAGCTTCGAGCCGGCCGTCTTCGACATAGAGCCGGGCGAGGTCAAAGCCGGCCCGCGAGAAATAGTACCAATCGACCAAGTTGGCAGATATGTCGATGGTTTTGTAGAAAAAGAAAATGTCGAAGTAATACTGTGATGCCAGATCGATATGCTCCTCGCGTTTCGCCGGATCTGTCTGTTGTCTGGCGAGAATTTCGTGAATCTTGGCAGCGCGGTATCGCGACATTTCGACGAATGACTCGTCCTTGCACTCGGCCACGATCAGTTCGTAACTTTTTCTCGCCTCTTCGTAGCTGTCGCTGCCGTCGCCTTCAAGGCCGGCGAGTGAGTAATAAGCGTCGCCACGGCTGCCGATGGCGGCGAAGTAGAGGCGTGAGCCCTTGGCCAGAGCGGCACAGGTACCGTAAGCCTCACCGGCTTCCTTGAATCGGTTGCTGGTGGACTCGATGTCACCGCGTAAATACCAGGCCTTTGCCTTGACGCGATCAGGGCCTTCCGGATAATCGGCAAGCAACTGTTCGATGTAAGCTATGGCGTTGGCGTGGCGACCCTGATTGTAGGCATTTTCCGCGGCACGGTAGAGTGCTTCGGGGGCATAACGCGAGTCCGAAAAGTCCTTGACCAGTTGCAGGAAATAGTTCTGGGCAACGGCTGGCTCGGCGTCGCTGACTTCGTGGCCAAGCCAAAGCAGGACCTCGGCAGCGAGCTCGGGGTGCGACTCGCCGTGTTCGATGACGAACTTGACACCGTCGGCCTCAGCCTGTTCCGGTTGGCCATTGGCCAACAGCAGATAGCTCCGCCAATAGATGGCGTAGGGGTATTCCTTGGTGTCCTTGAAGTTCTCGATGATCTTGGTTAGCTGCGTCATGGCCGGGACCGGACGGTCGTGCTGCAGATAGGCGTGCGCTGCCACCAGCAAAGCATACGAGGTCCGCTCATGCTCGGGCCAATCGATGGCGAAGTTGGCAAGTGTCTCGGCGGCCTGGGTGTATTGATCGCGTGCCTCGCTCTGGGCCAGGCCGAGCTGCAGCGTAGCCTCTGCCAGACGCTCAGGAGAAGCATTCGGCCAGCTCAACAGGAAGTCCTTGAAGACTTCCGCTGCTTTACGATAGAGTTTACGAAAATAATGAGCCTGTGCCTGTTTGAAATGGGCGTCCTCGGCAACCCCGGTATCGCCAAAAGACTTAACTATTTCGCCATAGCGGTCGGCGGCCTCGTCGTAGTTCTGCAGCTTAAACCAGGTCTCGGCGGCAAAATAGAGGGCCTCGGCACGGCGCTCATTATCGACTTCAAGCTGCGAGGCCGCGAGCAGGGCCTTGGCGGCGAGTTCCAGATCGCCATCCGCGCTATAGAGCGTAGAAACCCGGCGCACCGCCTGATAACGCAGTTCGACCGGGGCATCCTGGCGATTATAGACCAGACTGAATGCGGTGACTGCCTCCACGGGCTCACCCATTGCGTCCCACAACTGGGCGATGCGGTAGCGCACGTGGACCTCATTCGGATGGTCAGCATAGTTGTCGAGGAACGTCCTGAACCGGGCCATGGCAGTGCTGTAGTCCCCGGCAAGCGCCCAGGCTTCGGCGGCGTCGCAGAGCAATTGCTGGCGGTGCTCCCGGTTGGTGTAAAGGACCAAGTTCTTTTCAAAAATCTCCTCGGCAGCGCCGGCAGGGTCATTGGCATCGACGACGGCATGGCCCAACGCGCGCAGGAGCGGGTAGTCCTCGCCATCGACCGAGTAGGTGGGTGAGTTAATCATCATGTTACGGTAGAAATTGTAAGCCTCCTCGACGCGGCCCAGGCCCAGCAGTGCTTCGATCCGGTACATGCCTAGTTTGTTGCGATAGGGCCGCTCGGCATCGGCAAAGTCGGCCGCAATGATGACTTCGGCTTTCTGGTAGTCTTTCATTTCGAGATGGGCGCGCACCAGTCCAAGCCTGGCCTCGCGCATCATCGCGGTATTCGGCGCGACAGTCTCCGCGTTTTTCAGAGCTGCGACGGCGTTCTGCCACTGCTCGGCAGCGACGTAGCATTCAGCAGCACCCATGTAGATGTCGGGAAGCAGTTCCGCCGGCGGCTTACTGTGAGATAACCTGACGAACAAAGGCAGTGCCGCGGTCGGTTGGTTGAGCATGATCAGCAGCCGGCCACGCCAGAAATCGACAGTAATGCGGTGGGCTTTCGTCAGTTCCCCGGGCTTCTCGACCTCGTCGAGGAGATCGACGGCATCCTGCGGGCGTTCAAGGTGGATGAGGGTTTTTACCAAGCGTTCGCTGGCATCGACGAGCAGGTCCTGGTTGTAGGCCTTCTGCCAATATTGCCGGTAGTAGCGTTCGGCCTGCTCGAACAGCTCACCGCCAAACGCAGCGTTCCCCTTGTTCAACAGTTCGACGATTGTCGCTTGCCGGCGTACGGCTGCCTCGAGGACATCCGGCGTGTCAGGCTGCTGGGCCCACACCGCAGTGCCGATCAAAAGCAGTAGGATGAAATGGAGTCTGGACATGAGGTTGGGTCGGTTACGGTAAGATGACATCATTTGGGGCAGACACTTGTGTGTCACCCGTGAATTTTACTTCAACATGCAGGAAACCGCCGTCGATATCCCATTCACCGCGGTTGTCAAGATAGGACGTGATAAACTTTTCGAGCACGGGTCGGGCCTGGTCGCGGACCTCATACAGCACCTCCTCGTTTATCCCGATATCATGAACCTCGTCGTAAAGGTTCTGCTCGAGCTGATCCTTCAGATGTTCGCCGGACCTGGATTCCAGCCGGCCCCATCCAACTTTCACCATTTCTGTCTTGTTGTGGGAGAATATCTCGACGGCCTGGATTCCCGGGTCTGGAAAAACTGCAGTAAAAGTACCGGTCTCACCGCCGACATAAAACTCCACAGGCCTGGTTCCGGAAAAATCGACCGCGTAATGAATGCGCGTCGGCACGGACATGAACACGGTCGTCGTGCCGAAATTGATACCGAAGCGTTTTTTGGTGTTCTCCACGATGCTGGTGTGCGTAAAGTCGAGAGTCTGCACGACCAGGCTGGTGTCGTCACGGCTGACCGGTATACCCGAGACAAACTTTGTGACGTGTTGATCGATCTCGGCCTGACTAAATGCTTGCCAGGTATCGATCGCGGCTTTCACGGTACGCTCCGGTACCGTCACCACGGCTTTGACGTTCTCAGTGATCCGCTGTGTGACATAAAGCCCGGCTGCAATGATGATGATGATCACTACGGGCCAACGCCACAGGTGGATACCGGCATGCGTCGGCTGCACTGCGGCGAGTTCGGACTGTTCCAATTTGGCTTCCGGCTTATCTGTAGTTTCCATTTTTTTCCGCTTGCCCCCGGTTTCCAGGGGGGGATCTCCCGAATGTCCTGATTCTTGGGACATTCCCATACTTTACCATTCTTGAACTGATTTAGACGCCTTCCGCAGGCGTTGGGACCGCGACAGACCCGGCACCTCCGGCACCTGCCACCACATCCAAAGAGCCCAGACGACGAGTAGTACGATCATCATGATGATCGGCAGCCACACCCATGGTTCCCGGAGAAAGACACCCCAGGTGTCGTGCAACGTGTGCAGGCCGATTGAAAGACCGTACCCCAGAAACAGCGGCCAGGCGGCGTTGCCACGATACGCCCAGTTAACCGCGGTCCCATGAAGCACACCCAGGGTCGCATGCATTGGCACCGAAATAAAGCCCCGGGCCACCAGCTGGGGTGTGCTGATGCCTGAGTACGAACTAAGGTTTTCGACAGTTGCAAAGACCAGACCGACAGTGACGAACCCCAGCATCCGTCCAGCATCGCCGATGTCACGGCCCATCACCGTGACAACAATCAACCCGCAACCGAACTTCCACAACTCCTCGCTTACACCGGCGCCAATGCAGAAACCTGCGAAACTGTTGAAAGGATCAGGATCGAATGCCCAAAATGCAGTTTTCTCGCTGAGAAACCAGTTGCACACCATCGCTGGCACGCTGGATGCCAGACCGGCGCCGGCAAAGGCTAGCAGGATCATCCATGGCGGGCGCGTCCAGTAGAACTTGCCGTGCACCATCCACAGGAAAATGACGAGACTCGTCCAGCAACACAGCAACACAGTGATCATGGGACCACCTCCGGTGCCATTTCCATCTTCCACATAGTGGCAGCAATTTGCCAGGGTTGCGAAAGATCAGCGTGCACCGTGGCATCATCGTATGCCTGGTCGGCGCTACGGTAGTCGTTTACCCACTGATGGAAACGACCACGCTGCACCGCCAGTGCCGGTTTATCCGGATAGATTTTCTCCAGATCGACAATGTCCGGCAGATAGTTCTCGATGTAGATCCAGTCAGCATAGTTGTCACGAAAATTGGTCATCATCGTCAAGGCCTGTTTGTCGTTGTCCAGTACAGTGTGAACAAGCATCATGACGAAATAGACATTACTCCTCATGCTGCCGCGCGTCGGCCACAGGTTGTCGGCGCTGACGATTACGGGCAACGCTTTCTCCGGTTCGCCGGCGAGCAGATAGACCAGCGCCAGGTTGTATTGATCCTCGAAATTGCCCGCCGGATGGCCGGCAACGAACTCCATGACTTCCCGCAGCTTGGCAAGCAACTCAGCATCACCAGATTCGAAATACCGTGCACGCAGCGTGTCACCCAGGAACCGCCGCGTTTCATATTCTTCCAACGAGGGGTCATAAGAAATGGCGTTCCTGACACGCGACCAGGCGCTGTCGGGATCTACATCAGCACGCTCCATCATGATATACTGGGCAAGCGCGATCTGGCGCTGCGCCATATGCTCGTCCGACACCGACCCGACGACCTCACCATTCGTGAGGTCAACCTTGCCGACGGCATAGACGGTGGCGCGTTCAGACTTTGGGATTCTCGATTGATTCGGATTCCGACGTGACGATGCCAGGAAGCGTTCCAGCAGCGACGGGCGTTTTTTTGTCGTCTCGGTAAAAAGTTCATCCAGCGGATCGTCGTAGTCGCGCGGAAAGAAATACCATGACGCGCACAACAGCAGTGCCAACAGCGAGATGGCGGTCAGCAAAAAACGAACGTAATGCTCACGCGGCCGCGGTACTTGATTGTCCGAAGTCAGCGTGAATACGGCCCACACAAGCATGGCAACGAGCCACATGCCGGCCAATGCAAACAGAAGGAGAATCATCATGGTCGCTGGTACTTGTGTTTCATTGTGCTTTGATCGTGCTCATGTACTCGTTGTATTCGCGAACAGAGTAACTCACATCGGAGTCACCGTCGTGCGTATGCGGGCTCCAACCGACCTCGCCGCCACGCTCCTGAATAAACTGACGCAGATCCCGGAACGCGTCGAAACAGTCCGGCCACGTGTGAATGTCATAGAAAAATTGATCCGGCGGATAGCGCCGCATGATTCCGCGCATTGCATCGGCGACTACACCCTTGTCCACCAGCGGCAGGCCGCCATCGGGATGTAGAATGTAGGTGAAGCGGAACCCGGTCAATGTCGTCGTTGTTTCAACGATCGCATCGACACCTTTACGGTGAAGTTGGATCCATTGCGCAGGCGTACCCTTGGCAGCACGCTCGGAAATTTCCGTGAGCGCTTCCTTCTCCGGCAGTTCATACAGTCGTTCATACTTCATGCAGAGCGTCAGCGAACGCTTCTCCGGGATGTAGGACATCGGGTAGGAAATCGGCTTACGCGACGCTGTCGCTGCGGCTTCGGAATCCGTTGTCTTGCTGCGCACGACGACTGCGATGCAGGCCATCAGGATCATCATCCCGGCAACGTTCGAGATGATGTCCACCAAAGCACCCAGGTCGATATCAGTTTTTTGTCGCATCATAGTGGATCAGCTCGTTGGTGCCGACAGGCAACATGCCAACACGTAGCGGCCAGTCATAATAGTTCACGATATGCCTGATCACGTCGGAGGTTGACAGGCCGTTCGGCTCAACCCAAAGAATGACGGTGTTCTGTTTGTTGTCGAAACTCAACTGCCGATTAGTCAGCACACAAGCCTTCAGGTAGTCGATCAGGCGTCCCGCCTCGCCACCGGGCTGCTGGCCACCCAGCAACTCGATGAACACCGGCTGCAGAGCATCATACGGCGTGAACTGTCCGACGCCCTCGAAATCGCGCCATTCGACGCCGGAGGCCTTACAACGCATTTCATGCGGGATGAAGCCCACCGGGACACCGGTAAGCTCGACACCGACCTGCTCGTCCTGCAGCCGCTGTCGCTCCTGGATCGCGGTGTGCAGGGTTACCAGGGCCATGACGCTCATCAGCCCGAGCATGATAGACAGAAAGGGCATCAGCGGTAGTCTGTTGCCGGCGTCTCTTCTATGCCTGCGTTGCGAAAGTCTCATGGCTCAGACACCCAGCAGCGCCACGCGTCGCTCTTCGCTGACCAAGTCGTAGTTGCCGTCCTTGCCAAGGATCCACATCTCGACGGTTGTTTTGTCGCCATAGATGACCGCGATGTGGGCATCGTTGTTCAACGTCGGATTACTCCGGCAGAAGACCAGCCGCTCCAGATTCAGTACCGGGCGTGTCAGCGAGTCACAGTCGCAAACCTTCGTGCCAACCTCCGGCAGGATCTTGTCGGGACCGTTGACAAAGGTGTGGGTCAGCGCCCGCGGGTCATTGATAATGCCGTTGAAATTGCCCGCGGCAACTGTCACGTCCGAAGTCTGACCTTCACAGCGCGGGCATCTGAAGAAGGTGTGGATGAGGTCCTCCAGGTCGTTGAGGGGAATCGAGTTTATCTGCTTCAGGCGTGCATCGAGAAACTTCCTGCCCAGCGGGGCTCCGGCCAACGCATTATCCGGCGTCACGGCTGGCTCTGTCGGCAGCGGTTCGTCAAGCACCGGTGATGACGAGGGCTTGTGTGTATACAACGCATACGTCGCCAGGCGTAGAAAAAACTTGTCGATCTGCTCAAGCAGCGATTGCGAGCGGCGGCGCAACGCCGTTGTAAGTGCCAGCAACGGAATCACTGCCGCAAGGCCCACCAACGTCGTGTGAAAGGCGATTCCAAGATTGCGCGTCGTGTCCGTCAGGCTGCTTGCCAGCCCGAACTCCGAGGTTGTCGTTCCGATGACCGACGAAAACGACTGTAGCGCATGGGTCATGCCATAGACGGTTCCCAGGAAACCGGCCGTCGGCAACAGCCAGATCAAAAACTGAGTCGATGCGAAGGAATTGTCCAGCGACTCCCAATCGGCATCGGCATGCTGACGCATCGCTTCGAGCACGCCGTTCGCCGTCGTTGTCTCCTCCGAAGACGACACCTGGCGCAACAGACGCAATCGGTGAAAGGCAACAAAGCCATTAAATGTACTGGTACCATCGTTGAGCAAAGCCTGTCGTGCCGTGCCAATCGTATCGGCATCCACCGTGTCGGTACGGGCGCAGCAGCGCTGGATGACGAGAAACGCCCGGGTCTGCCGTGCTGTTACCCGCCATTTGAACGCAACCACCACCAGCCCATAGATCGCCAGCCCGATAATAGCCAATGAAATCGCATCGAGCCCGGTCGTCACAATATCTTGGGCAGCAACCAAATGAGCCAGTCCAATCCAGATCAGCCACAGCACCAGCGCGATCGGAATGGCATACAGACCGGCACCACTGCGCCACGGACTGCCTTCGACCACAAAAGCCTGACAGGCCGGACAACGGATGAAGTCTTCACCATGCGGTGCACCGCATTCGGAGCATACATACTCTTTCATCGTATCACGCAAAAAGGTGTCAAAAGGATGAGAGCCCCATCATCGAGCGGCTCGACTTACCATAGAGTGGCGGTACAGTCTTTACAACATTGCGACAATCGTGAACTGCCTGAGTTCCAACGCATTTTGTATTTTCAAACCCGTTGAAACTATGCCGGACAAGGATACCTCGAAAGCTCGACCGCGGCGCCTCGCGATCGTCTGTGGCGGTACCGGCGGTCACTTCTATCCTGGGCTTACCGTTGCTGCCGCCTGCAATGAAAACGCCGGTAACGCGGTGCTTTTCGTTGCCGGCCATAGCCAGAGCCGTTTTATGCAGGCAGCGTCCGAACGTGGTATCGAGGCGATCGCTGCGCCAGCGGTAGGCGCGCCACGCGGTAAGCTCGATGTGCCGGTCACAGCAATCCGGATGGCAGGCGCGGTGTTGAAATGTGCCCGCCTGCTGCGTCGCCATCACATCGACGTTGTCCTGGGCATGGGCGGCTACACCAGCGTTGCAACCGGGCTTGCCGCACGGTTCTGCCGCATCCCATTAGTCCTGCACGACGGCAACGCCGTGCTCGGTCGTGCCAACCGGTTGCTCAGTCGATTCGCCGAGTTGCTGACACTCAGCTACCCGTTGCGGAATCCACAAACCGCACGCTGCCCGACGCAGCTGGTCGGAATGCCCTTGCGTAATGACCTGCTGGCCGCAGCACGGGCGCCACGACCGCGGGAAGATGTATACAACGCCTTGGGACTCGATAAGGCAAAACGGACTTTGCTGGTATTCGGCGGCAGCCAGGGCGCCCGGATTATCAATGACATGGTAACCAACGCCATCGGCGGCATGTCGGCGGCGGGCGATCGCTTTCAGATTATGCACCTCACCGGCACCGATGACAACGATCCATTCATTACCGCATACGCGGCTGCCGGCGTTCCGGCACGCGTACAGGCGTACGAATCCCGCATGGACCTGGTGTTGCAGGCCGCCGATCTGTGTATCTGCCGTGCCGGCGGTTCGACTTTGGCTGAATTAACGTTGTTCGGCGTACCTGCGATCTTCATCCCCCTGGCTATCGCCACTGATGCCCATCAGCTTGCCAACGCCCAGACTGCCGCCAATATCGACGGCGCATTGATCATCGAGGAGGCCGACTGTACTCCGGAGCGCTTACGTGCAGCGCTCACATCGTGGCTAGATGACAGCGAAGCCTTCACCAACCGCGCCGACAACCTGAAAAGCAACGCCCGACCCGACGCGACCGCAACCCTTCTCAAATGCCTCCAAGATCTCTAATCAGCCGGGCCGCACAGAAAAATCAATCAATACAAATCAGTGGCCGATGAGCGGGATACCCGTGGCAGTAGCGGTGGCGATGGTGATGGCGCGCAGGTCCTCGGGTTCGAGGTTGTGTATGTTGGTCTTTCCCGTACAGCGTGCCATCATTGAAACTTCACCGTTGCAGGCTTTGAGAAGGTTGCTCACTGCTTCCTGGCGATCGGCAATGGCAAGGCCGGAGGAAAAATATATCATCGCGTCGTCATCATCGATCTCGCCGCCGGCAGCAATGCCGAGGGCAACGCCTAATACGACGGCATTGCAGCCGATGGCCAGAGCCTTGGCGGTGTCAGTGCCCGAGCGTATACCCCCGTAGTAAATAAGGTCGATGTCGCCTTCACGCTTGAGCCGGCGCAGAATTGAGATGGCTTCACGAAGCACGGACAGGTCAGCCTCACGACGCAACTCGGCCCAGGGCAAATGAATGCCAGCCGTACCGTCGAGAACGATGAAGTCGAAATTGTTCTCGAGAGCAAACGGAATGGCCTGCTCAAGACAGGAGACAGTCGCAGCAAGTCCAATAGGTTTCGTTGACTCAGGGGCAGGGACAATAGGTATGAACGGATCAGAAGCGACATAGACAAGAGCAGTTGCATGACTGTGCGGCAAGGTGCCGTTGGGCAGGATCAACTGCATCCATGGGACATCGGTGCCGAGCGGCCGGGTACCGATGTACGGGCAGCCGGGGCCCGCCATGCCGGCAGCAACACCTTCACAGACTTCATCGTGCGCAGCATCAAAGCCGGCAAAGAAAAATGGATACTCGAGAGCAAGGCGATCGGCGATGTTCGTGTGTGTTTTACAGGCTTCGCGGTAGGGATCGATGACCAGCCGCGACAGGTTGGCAGGAAGGAAATGGATGTCATCCAATGTCGCCGGACGCTGCTCGGGGAAGGGGTTGTCTCGCGGCAACAAACGCTTGTTGAGCATGCGACGCATCTTTTTCCAATCGTCCGGCTTGGTGCGCGCCATGTTGAAAATGTCTTCACGGTTGTTGACCGTGTACAGGGCCGTACCGTTCTCGGCATCACAACGGAAACAGCGGGCAGCCTCGGCACGAGCGGCTTCAAAGCTGTACGGGGACTCGATCTCAGGAAACTCGACGGGTTTTTTGCCGAGGCCGTGAAAATCCTGCTCCTGACGGTTAAAGATTTCCCACTGCGGGTCCTGGGAAACGGCGATGCGTCGTGTGCGGTATGGGGTGCGGTAAGGCAGGGGATTTTCGCGGCCTTGCAGCAAAGCTGTGACATAGTAGGCGACGCGATGGCCGTGAAACATTGAATTTACCAGCGTTGACGGACCGAAGGCACCGTCGCCGGCAGCGAAGACTTTCGGATCATCCGTGCACATGCTGTCCCATTCGGTGACGACGATGTCGTCGCGCATCATGCCGCGATTGTCGAGGTCGGTACACTCACCTTTCTGGCCAACGGCGGTGATCACCATGCCACAGGTAAACTCATGTTCGGAGCCGGCAACGTTCATCGGCCGGCGGCGGCCGTCGGCTTCGGGTTCGCCGAGCTCGGTCTTGACGCAGCGCAGGGTGACGGAGTCGTCACTGGCAATCACTTCGACCGGTTGCGTGTAGTAGACGAATTCGATGTCCTCGGCAATGGCACCGCGCAGTTCGTCCTGGCGCGCCGGAATTTCATCGGGACCACGGCGGTAAAGCACCTTGACGTTCTTGCAGCCTGGCAGGCGTTTGGCAACGCGGCAGGCATCCATGGCGACATCACCACTGCCGACGACGAGGACCGTCTCGGGTGTGTCCGGGCGTTCACCGGCGTTGATCCTGCGCAGGTAACTAACGCCATCGACAACGCGGGGATCGTCCTCGCCGGGAACGCCGAGGGTCTTGCCCCACCATGAACCGATGGCGAGCACGACAGCGTCATGCCGTTCCTTCAGCTCGTCGAGGCTAACTTGCGTGACGGTGCCGGACGCAAAAGGTTCGCTGTGGTCGCCCAAGGCGGTATTGAGATGAACCTTGATTCCAGGACAATGCGTCAGGATACGCTGGATATCTTCGCGGATGACTTCGGGCGGCAAGCGGAAAGCGGGAATACCCCAGATGGCCATGCCGCCAAGGCGGTCGGTCATCTCGTAGAGATGCACTTCGTAGCCGGCTTCGGCCAGGTCCTGGGCAGCAGTAATGCCAGCCGGCCCGCTGCCGACAACAGCAACTGTTTCCACCTGAGTGACCGGCACCGGCGGCATCTGAAAGGCTGCTCCGAGCTTGTCCATGACGTAGCGCTTGAGATTGCGGATGGCGATGGGGCCGTCACTGTCGGCGCGGCGGCAGGCCGGTTCACACGGGGCGTCGCAGACGCGGCCGCAAATGGAGCTGAGCGGGTTCGTCGCAGTAATCGCCTCGAGAGCGCCCTCGAGGTCACCGTCCCAGATGCAAGCCAGATAGGACGGCGCATCGGTACCGATGGGGCAGGCAACCTGGCAGGGCGCCGGGACGAAATGGGCATCGGCAGTGTCGTCGACGAAATCTTCGCCGACTTCTACCTGCAGATTACGTTCGTCTATGGGAATGGTTGTACTCATCGTACGGCAAACTCGTATTTCCAGTTGTCGGGGAGGCGTTGCTGTTCGCGTTCGCGCAGCTCGGGAACGTACTCGAGCCCAGTGACTTCGGCGGCTTCGGGCGTCAGTGCCACGAGGTCGTTGCGGTTGAGTTGCTTGACATCGTCGTAGCCGTTAGCGTGGACGATGGAAGCGATCTGCCAGCGCATGGACTCGAGGAAGTGATGCACATGCTGAGCTTCCTGCTGCAGCTTATAACGTTTTTCGTGCTCCGGGTCCTGGGTCGCGATACCAACGACGCAAGTGCCGACATGGCACTGCATGCAGGCGATGCAGCCGCCTGCGATAATAGCGGCGGTGCCAACGGCGGTGCAGTCCGCCCCCAGGGCGAGTGCTTTGGCAGCGTCGATACCGTCCATGACACCGCCCATCAGGACGATGGGCAACTGGCCGCTGCAATCGATATCGGCCAAGCCATTGAGGGCGTCTTCGATGGCGGCGAGTGTCGGGACCCCGACGTACTCGAGTACGTCGGCACTGGAGGCTCCGGTGGAGCCCTGGGAACCATCGAGCTCGACGAAGTCGAAGCCCACTTTCATGGCGATCTTAATGTCGTCGCGGACCCTGCCGGCGCCGAGCTTGACGGTGATCGGAATCTTGTAGGCAGTGGCCTCGCGGAACTCCTCGATTTTGATCGCCAGGTCGTCGGCACCCAGCACATCCGGATGACGCGATGGCGAGCGTAAGTCGATGCCTGGCGGGATGCCACGGATGGCGGCAAGCTCTTCGGTGACCTTTTTTGCCATGAGCTGCCCGCCGAAGCCCGGCTTGGCGCCTTGGGAAATATAGATCTCGAGGGCGTCGGCACGCAACATGTCGCGGATGTTCCAGCCAAGCCGGCCGGCAAGGCACTGGAAAATGAGTTGATCGGCAGCCTCACGCTGGGCATCGAGTACGCCGCCTTCCCCGGTGTTCTCGGAGATGCCGGACATGCTGGAAGCAAGGGCCATGGCGACTTTGGTGGAACGGCTGAGGGCACCGAAACTCATCGGCGCAATCATCACCGGCATGCTCAGGTCGAGCGGTTTGGCACCATGCTTGTCACCGATGACAGTGCGCAGATTAACTTTCGAGAGGACGTCGTCGCCGGCAGTAGCGGCAACGTCGGCGCGAAAGGCCAGGTCGGACAGGTGCGGCATGAGGCGTGCAGCACCGTAGCCGCGGACCCGATAGCGGCCGGTACGGGACTTGATGTGGATGTCTTCCTGGGTCTTGGCGTTCCAGTACGCGTGAGTCCCGGAAAAGGCATGGAACGGCATCGGACGCACACGCTCTTCGACACCTTTGTAGCGCAGGTGCTCGCCGGCGTTGACGACTTTCTGGAAGCTGCCGTCGAAAGGCAACTCGTACTGGTCGAGAAACTGGCGAATGCTGTCGAGCTCGTCGCTGTCGAGATCGACGATCTTTGCATCGGTGCCCAGCGACTGGATTTTACCGCCGACATAGATGCTGCCGCCCGTCATATCCTCGCCAAGACGTTCCCCGGAGTCGCCGAGGATGATGATGCGGCCACCGTACATCATGTAGCCGGCCATGAAATTTGCATTGCGCCCGCAAAACAGGGTGCCCTCCTTCATCACCTGGCCGGCACGCGAACCGATGTTGCCCTTGATGACGATGTCGGCGCCGCGAATAGCGACGGCAGGGATGGCGCTGGCGTTGCCGTTGACGACAACGGAGCCCTGATACATGTTGTCGCCGACGCCCCACCCGACGTTGCCGTCGATGGTGAAATTCGGACCATCCGTGAGCCCGGCACAGAAGTAACCGGCGGAACCGTTGACGCGGACATTGATCGGGTGGATGAGGCCAACGCCAATATGGTGGCGGGCATCGGGGTTGAAGACTTCGACGTCTTCACTGTTTTCACCCGCACCACGAATTCGTTCGTTCGCTTCGGTAACAGAGATTTTAGCTAAGTCGACTTTGACCATGTCGCAAAGGACCCGGGGAGCGGTTCCCGCGTGTCGAGAGTCTCGCCGGGGAACAAGCGGTTAAGGGATACTTCCTCGGAGGCGATGGCGATGAGTTCATCGCTTTCGTACAGGATCATCGGCTTTGCTGCGAGTCGATCCTTGGCGTAACCGATCTCAGTATCGGTCGAGACGAGGAAGGAGAAGGTGCCGTCAAGGATGTCAATGGATTGCTCGAGCGCGGTTTCCAGCGCGATTCCACGGGACAGTTGCTCGGCCAGGAACACGGCTATGAGCTCGCTATCGTTCTCGGTCCGAAACTCGAAGCCGCGTTGTTCGAGGCGCCGACGCATTTTCCAGTAGTTGGTGATCTGGCCGTTGTGGACGATTGCGATGTCCGCAAATCCGGTGGCCCAGAAGGGATGTGCAGATTCGGGTTTGACGTCGGACTCCGTAGCGAGCCGAACATGCCCGATACCGTGCGTGCCCTGATGCCCGCCGATATGATAAGATTCATCGACGTCATGTGCCGTGCCAATGTCTTTGATAATATCGAGACTGCTGCCGATAGAGATCAGCTTGGCACCATTCTCGAGGGCGTATGCGAACTTCTGCACGTCGCCGTCAAATTCAACGACAGCGCGATAGGTTTTTCCGATGGTCTCGTCTTCGACGACGACGGCCCTGAATTCCTCGAGAATGTTCCTGACCCGGGCGATCGCTGCCGCTGTTTCATCGTCAGCGCCCACAAAGAAGCGAAGGTGCAACTGGCCGGGTGTCGATTTGTGATAAAGCGCAAAACCAGTCGAGTCCTTGCCCCGATGCTGACAGCCGTCGAGCATTTTGACCAGTGATTGACCAACCTTAAAGCACTTGTCGGTATCTTTATAAAGTATTCCTGCTATGCCGCACATACCGCCTCTCACGGGATTGAAATGAACCTACACTCTATGATCAAGCTGGTACTTTTTCAAGACTTCACTCCCCCTCCCACACCGTCTAACACGTGGCATCCGGAGCGATCGGCTATAGCCTGGGCGAACACCCCCGACCCATGCACCAGATCAGCGGTTCGGCATTGCGGCTGTGGCAATAGTGATGCCCAAAGCAGCGACATGCGGTCGGTTGGGCGACTGTCCTCTCGCGACTGGCAGGTCGGAGGAGCTCTGCCCCGCTTGTCTCGATACGGCGCCAGCGTTTCTTTAGGACAGGAAAAAGATAAGCTGATTGCGCCGGCTGAACGCCGCCTATCCGGACTTGACCATCAGATCGGTGACCAGCTCGGCAAAGCGCAAGGGGTCCTCGATTTGTGAGCCCTCGGTCAGCAACGCCTGGTCGTAGAGCAAGCAGCAGAAGTCGTCAAGGCGCTCGTCACCTTGGTCCTTGAGGGACAACATGATGTCGATGACCGGGTGGTCCGGGTTGAGCTCCAGGGTGCGTTTCTGAACCGGAACTTCCTGGTTCATCGCGCGGTACATGCGCTCCATGTGTGCATTCATCGCGTTTTCATCAGCGACTAGACAGGCCGGACTATCAGTGAGCCGACTGGAAAGCCGCACCGTATTGAGTTGTTCGCCGTACTTTCCCTGGACATGTTCGAGCAGGTCCTTGTACTTTTCTTCGCTTTCCTTTTTGGCGTCTTCCTTTTCTTGCTTCTCGTCTTCCGAATCAATGTCGATTTCACCGCGGTCAACCGGCTTGAGGGCTTTGCCATCGTATTCGGTGAGGCCCTGGGCGACGAACTCATCGATCGGGTCGGTCATGAACAGGACTTCGTAACCCTTTGATTTGAAGACTTCCAGGTGCGGCGAGTTCTCCACAACGCGACGGTTCTCGCCGGTGATGTAGTAAATCCCTTCCTGCTCCGACGGTGCGCGGTCGACGTATTCCTTGAGTGACACGTATTGGCCCGGCTCGGTCTTGGAGCTTTCGAAAATGATCAGCTCCTGGAGCTTTTCGCGGTTGCTGAAATCCGTATGCATGCCTTCTTTCAGCACCTTGCCGAATTCAGTCCAAAATTCACGATAGTCATCGGGATTTTTTTCCTTCATTTCGGTGAGGGTACTGAGCAGTTTGCTGATCAGGCTCTTGCTGATAAGGCGAATGCCCGCCTCGTCCTGTAGGGTCTCGCGTGACACATTGAGCGGCAGATCGCTGGAGTCGACAACGCCGCGAACGTACCGCAGGTATTCCGGCACCAGCTCTTTGCAGTCGTCAGTGATCATGACATTGCGCACGTAGAGCTGCAAACCCTTGTACTCCGCCTGGAAATACATGTCGAACGGCGGCTTCGACGGCAGGAACAGCAGGGCTGTGAACTCCGTCTTGCCTTCGGCGTTGTAGTGCACCACTTTGCGCGGGTCTGTATAGTCGTGCGTCAAGTGCTTGTAGAATTCGTTGTACTCGTCGTCGGTGATCTCACTTTTCGACCGGCGCCAGATCGCTTTCATCGAGTTGAGGGTCTCTTCCTCGACGCTCACAATGGGATCCTCGCCTTCAATCGCTTTCCCTTCTTCGTCCCGCGGCACTTCCTCACGGCGGATGTCCATGGTGACCGGGTAGCTGACGTAATCGGAATACTGGGTGACGATTTTGCGCAGACGCCATTCTTCCAGGTATTCGCCCATATCCTCGCGCAGGTGCAGCGTGATCTCCGTGCCGCGTGAGGATTTGTCACCGTCGTCAATGGTGAAAGTGCCGGCACCGGCAGACGACCATTTGACCGGGGTCTGGTCTTTACCGGCACGAAGGGTCTGCATCGTCACCTTGTCAGCCACCATGAAGGCGGCATAGAATCCGATGCCGAACTGGCCGATCATCTCGGGGTGTTCCTGAGCCTTGCCTTTTTTCAGCTCGTCGAGGAAGGCGCGGGTACCGGAGCTCGCGATCGTGCCGATGTTCTTCTCGACCTCTTCGCGCGACATGCCAATGCCGTTGTCGACGATGGTCAAGGTGTTCTTGTCGGTATCGGGAATAAGTTGGATTTTTAACTCATCGTCGTCGTCGAGTAGGGACTTGTCTGAAAGCGCTTCAAATTTCAGGCGGTCGACGGCATCCGAGGCGTTGGAGATCAATTCACGCAGAAAGACTTCTTTCTTGGTGTACAGGGAGTGGATGACAAGTTCCAACAGTTGCTGGACTTCGGTCTTGAACTTTTTCTTGCTGGCAGACATTGCGGTACCTCTATATGGGTCCGTGAAGACACGACGGTTCTGCGGACGGGTTGTAGATGAAGGCCCGTAAAGTAGATGATTTGTCGATCAATTCAAACAGCTTCTGAGCTCTTTCAGAATAGGCGCTGTGCCATGCTATAACGACGTTGCGTCGCGACCGTCCGGCAACAGCTGGTACAGCGGACCATATGGACCAAAAACGAAACCTCTTGCGGTCGTCCTGCAGGCCGCACGGGGATGTCCATGCACACCACGAAAAGTGAAGAGAAGCGTCGTCATTCTGCCCCACCCCTCTTCCCCGGCACCGCACTCCGGTGCTGTTGCGGGCGGCCTCAGCTTTACAGCGTTGGCGGCTTGTGCCGGGTATCTTTTTAGCCGTTAACAGTGGTGCTGATCGACGAACTCCTCGATGGTGCAAAGCATGATCGTCTCGTCATCAACGCAGACACAATAGGTGGGTGATTCAGTCCAGGCACCAGTGTTGAGGTAACTGATGCCGTCGGTTTTCGTGTGTTCCGCATAATGGACGTGACCGCAGGTGATTGCCCCACAGCCGGCAGCCCGGGCATCCTTGAACGCCAATTGACGGACCTTGCGCCGCAGATGATTGTATAGGAAAGGCCAGTGCTTGGCGAACTGTGCCTCGTGCATCGACTGGCGCGTCAGCAGCATCCACACGCGGTAGAAAGCCCGGAAGGATTTTATAAACAAGCGGTGCTGCGCTTTGACCACGTCGAACTGGTGACCGTGCGCAACCAACAACCGGTTGGCGATGGTGTAGGTATCGTGATAGCTGATCGCCTCGCTATTGCAGGGCCTGCATTCAGAGTCGTGGTTGCCGGGTAGCCAGACGACCGTGCAGCGGTTTGCCAGATCTTCGATACGACCGACGAGCAACTGGTCAATCTCGCTTAGTGGCCGGCAGGGATTGTCGATGGTGTCACCATTGAACACGACCGTGGTCCCGGGCCTCAGCGCATCGAGGAATTTGAGGAAAAGTTCATGCCTGCAGAATGGCGAACCAATATGTACGTCGCTGATGACGACGGTATGACAGCCATTCATTCCGTGTCCACCTGCTCGGCCTTGAGATAGCAGGCAGTGCTGCAGGTCGGAAAATCCCCGAAGCCATGCGTACAAGACGTGAAAAGGCTACGGATGCCTTTGCGGAACGCCCGGACTGGGCCCCGGTCTACCAATTCTCCGACGCCGGAGAGCTGCGGGATTTTATCCTGGTCGTCGGCTACGATCCTGCATTTCGTCATCGGTTTCAGGCCGTTGCACCAACTGCCCCATGTGATATTGAACCGTTTGCTAACGACCGCAAGCCGCGTGTATCCCTGCCGGAACAGCAACGCCTTGATCATCATCAGATAGCGGGCAACGCTGTGGCACAGCTTGTTATCTCCGAACTGGTTCCAAATGTCTTTCGGCATGACGGATTCCCGGCAGTTCGGTTGTCGATAGCCGCAATTTAACGTGGGTGAATCAAATATCTACCGCACCGCAAGGGGCGGGGCGATCGCCCTTGACAAGCTGGACTGTTCCCGGTTAACTTACTGTGCGAGTACTAACTGCAGCACAAGACCCTGTACGACCCGGCGCCGCGAGATTAGATATGAAAATGAACGTCAAACTCGCAGCACTTATTGTTGCGATCGCTATTTTGCCACTGGCACTAAGTAACATCATCGTATACAGCTTCATCGAGCAGGCAGTGAAAGACGTTGCTCGCGAGTACCTCGAGCTGGCCGCAATTTCCAGACGCGACCGCCTGGCTACCGAGTTCCAGCACAATCATGACCGGCTTGCCCTGGTCGCCAGCCGCACTGCCCTGCGACGACATTGTGGGCAATATTTGACCGATCCGGATGCCAACAGCGGCAGTATCGACAAAATCCGCAAGATAGTAAGTGACGCCAACGACGCACTCACAGCTGTCGACGCCATCATCGTCCTCGACCTCGACGGCTCAGCAATCGCAACCTCGAATCCAGAGCTGCCCGGGGACGAGCTGGGAAACACCGTTTTTTTTGCAGACAGCCGCGACAGATACCAGGTAACCGGCCTGGATTTCAGCAAAAAGCAATGGTACCTCGGCGCACCGCTGCAAGACGATGACGGCCACAACATCGCTGTCGTCATGCTCATTGCCGATGCCGCTGATTTTTTCCGGATTCTGGAGAATCCATTCGGACCGGGCAAGACCGGGGAGGCTTTGCTGCTGACACCCGCCGATGATAACATCCACTATCGTTACCTGAACGGCCGCCCTGCTGCGATAAATGGAAGCAGTCCGACAGTTGACGAGATGCGGCAGTTGACGGCAGCAACTGCCAATGGTCGGCTGAGCTACACGGTGGACTACAGCGATGCATCGGTTGTAGCCCTGGCATATCCAATACCGAAACCCGATTGGACGCTGCTGGTAAAGAGCAATACGTCAGAGCTGTTGTCCGACATCGTCGACTTGCGCCGCTCGTTGATCTTGATCATGATGGCTACCGCCGTGATCGCCGTCCTTTTCGCGCTGGGTTTCACCCGCACCATCACCTGGCCAATCGGCATCCTGACACGATACGCCCGGGACATCCGGGAAGGCAAGCTCGATAAGCATCTGGACCTCAGCCCGACCAGCGAATTTGCGACGCTGGGAAATACCTTCAACGACATGACCTTGGCTCTGCGCCAGACACGTGACGAGCTCGAACGCAAGGTCGCGGAACGCACAGCCGCCCTCGACCAGTCGAATATCACGCTGGAAAAGCAGACGCAGATACTGCAGTCGATTCTCAACAACATGGGTGATGCCGTCATCGTCAGCAATCCCGAGGACCAGTTGATCCTGTCGAACCCGGCAGCGGAGTCGATGACCGGCGCAGCTCATGAGCACACCACCAGCACTATTTACGGCAAGTTTCTCGATGAAAATCGACGGCCGGTAGCAGTTGACGACCTGCCGATTACAAGGGCATTAAACGGCGAATCGGTCGACGAACAAGAACTCGTCCTGCATGCTCCGGACGTCGGTGATGATCGCTTTGTCAGTATCAATGCACGGCCGATGCTTGATGCCGACAACAACGTCCAGGGCAGCGTCATGGTGATGCGTGACATCAGCCGACGCAAGCTTGTCGAGTCGAAGCTGGCAGAAACCAACCAGATGCTGGAATCAATCATCAACAGCATGAGCGAGGGGCTCGTGGTTGCCGATGTCGACGGCAATCTCATCCTGTTCAACGCGGCGGCGGAACGAATCCTCGGGGTGGGGCCGACCGATGCAGCACCCAATGAGTGGCCGGAGATTTATGGTGTGTTCGAAACAGACACGGTGACGCCATGGCCAAGCAGTGAACTGTCGATACTGAGAGCGTCGCGTGGTGAGTCCCTGGACAATCTCGAGATGTTTATCCGAAATTCCTTCACGCCAGACGGCGCGTTCATCAATGTCAGCGGCCGTCCATTGCTCGACAGCAACGGCGAACTGCGCGGCGGCCTTGTCGTCTTCCGGGATGTCACGGAAGCCAAGCATGCACAGGAAGAATTGCGGGACAACAACAACCTGCTTTTCTCAATCGTCGAGAGCACGGAAGACACGATCTTCGTCAAGAACAATAGTGGTCATTATGTCTTGATGAATTCTGCCGGCGCCAGGGTTTACGGCCAGCCGCGAGCGGCAATCGAGGGTCAGCGCGACAAGGATTTGTTCCCACCGGAAGTCGCCCGTCAAATCACGGAAAGCGACCGTGCCATTTTAGCCGACGGAAACACCAGGACAACCGAGGAAAGTATTGTCACGGACGGACGGACACAGCATTTCCTCTCGACCAAGGGTATCCTGCGCGACAAAGATGGCAACGCCGCGGGTATCGTCGGCATCAGTCACAACATTACCCAGCGCATCGAAGCGGAAGCGGCTCTGCACGGATTACGCCTGGCCCTGGAGAACACGCTTGAAGGCATCGCGCATGTGAACCGCGACGGCTGTCTACGCACTGTGAACCCGGCCTATGTCGAAATTCACGGCTATAAGCAGCCTGACGAAATGATCGGCCACCAGTGGCAGCATTACATAGCGCCCCCCCAGACCGGGCAGGCGACAACCGGCTATCAACAGATGATGGACGATGGCAAGGCCGAGTTCGAGGCACTCGTCACACGCTCGGACAAGACAACATTTCATGCCCAGATCACGCTGGTCAAGACGCAGGCCAAGAACGGCGAGTTCAACGGCAGCTACTGTTTCGTGAAAGACATCAGTGAGCGCAAAAACGCCGAGGACGCCAGGCTGCGCGACCGTGAGTGGGAGGCGCGTACAAGCCAGCTCGAGGCGGACAATATCAAACTGCAGTCAGAGGTCGATGAGCGCTTGCGGGTCGAGGCGGCACTACGCAGTACGGTACGACAAAAGGACACGCTCCTGCGGGAAATTCACCACCGCGTCAAAAATAACCTACAGGTGATTTCCAGTATGCTCAGCCTGCAGTCGGCAAACATCGAGGAAGAGGCTGTCCTGCAGCTGTTCCGCGAAAGCCGCAACCGCGTCAGGTCTCTGGCATTGCTGCATGAACGGCTGATGAGCGCGGAAGATTTAGAAAAAATCGACATCAATGACTATATTCACAGCCTCGTCGCCAACGTTTTCCGCTCGTATGGCATGTCAACGGAATACGTGTCAACCGAGGTAGATATTGACGATATTCGTTTCGATGTGGATACCGCCATACCGTGCGGCTTGATCATTAATGAACTTGTCTCAAACTCTTTGAAACACGCATTCAATGACGGTCACGGCGGCTGCGTCAATGTCAGCCTGCACAGCGATGCCCATGGTGGATATGAACTGGCGGTGCATGACAATGGCAAGGGCTTGCCGAAAAACTTCGACTTTCGAACAACAGAGTCCGTTGGATTGCAATTGGTTGTCGCACTCACCCAGCAGTTGAACGGTGAAATCTCATTGGGTAATGGGACAACGGGAACGAAATTTCAAATCGACTTCAGGCCACGACCCAATGAGGCCTACGAGGTTCCAACCTGAGACGTCAAATGACGCAAGCTAATATTGTGATTGTCGAGGACGAACCGATCGTCGCAATGGACATCAAACGGTGTCTCAAAGAATTAGGCTACCAAGTCGCCGCCATTGCTGCAAACAGCGAGGATGCGGTTCAGCAGATCGTCGAAAACCGTCCGGATCTCGTGCTCATGGACATTCGCCTCAAAGGCGATATCGATGGAATCGAAACTGCCTGGCGCGTCCGCCAGCGTTTCAACGTGCCGATCGTCTATCTCACCGCTCATTCGGATCCAGAAACGCTGGAACGGGCCAAGTTCACCGAACCATACGGCTACATTCTCAAGCCCTACGAAGACCGCGATCTGCATACCACCATCGAAATGGCACTGCACCGTTTTCACAAAGTCACCGAGATCGTCGATAACGAGCGATCGCTGAAAATGATTTTGCGCAGCATCGGCGATGCCGTCATCGCCACCGACAGCTACGGTTATGTCACCTACATGAACACCGTGGCCGAGGTGGTTGCAGGGTTACGCCGCAGCGATGCCGTTGGCCGAAAGATGTGCGACCTGCTCGCCTTCGAGGACGAGGATGGTCGGGTTGCCGCCAACCATGTCATCGAGCAAGTACTGCGAGATGGCGCGGTCGCCAGCCTCGGCAAGCACAGCTTCGTCACCGACAGCCGCAGCGCCAGTAGCGAGAATGACTCCACTGTGCGACCGCTGCGGGATCCCGACGGCTATATCAACGGGGCCGTCCTGATCATCCAATGCCGGGAAAAAATTCCGAATCGAACGTTTGTCGATGACGAAATCAACAAGTTTCAGGGATCCGAGAACATCCATTTCACGCAGTACGTCCAGAACCTACTTGCCAATCTGCTGGTGTCCTACGGCATTCATGACGGCAGCTTGGCAGTCAACCTCGACATCGACGAGAACATCCGGCTGAAAGTCGAGACCGCGTACTCCTGCGGACTGATCATCAACGAACTCGTGGTAATCTCGTTGAAAAACGCCTTTGAAGACAATCCGAGCGGCGAGATCACTATCAGTTTCAAAGGCCAGAATGGACAGTACGCCCTGACAATATACGACGACGGACAGCCATACGGCGACGACTGGGATTCCTCGAATATAGAGACATTCGGCATGCGGATCGTTTACTCTATTGCCGAACAGCTCGGTGGTAATGTCGAGCACTCGTCGGAGCCCCGGAACGAATTTCAAATCAAGTTTCCACAGAAGCATGGATGACCAGCCGAGAACCAAGGGCACCCATAGCAGATAATCCGGACAGTAACGGCCTCTCAGGCGTTTAAAAACGTCCGCCCGAACACCGTTTTGACAGTGTCCGGGCGGAAAATCTTCCCGAATTTAAATCTGTTTCTTTACAGCTCGGCAAACGCCTAGAGCTTAAACTCTACCAATGACGCGTATTCCACCACGGGTGGTGGTGGTGGTCGTCGTCGTCGTGGTGGTGGTCGTCGTCGTCGTCGTGGTCACCGTGGTCGTCGTCTTTTTTCTCTATTTCGAGCACCGTGATTGAGCAGCTGACCGAAGAGAGATTGCCGCAGTCATCGATGGACTTCGCCGTCCAGTTGATCACCGTTCCGGGAGAGCCGCTCTCGAGGATGGTAATCGTCGCACCCTTGGCCTGTACCTTGGAATCGTCATCGTCGTCATCGTCGTCATCACCGGGCGGCGGCACGGAGGCAATCCAACCGACTTTGACCCTCACGTTGCTGCACACGTCCACGGCAGTCGCCGTGAAGGAAACACTATCGTCATCGTCGTCATCGTCGTCGCCATCGAATTCTATGATGTCGTTGGCATTGCAGGACAATTCCGGAGGTGTCGTATCGATGATCGTCACCGTCTGATCGCAACTGGTGCTGTTGTCGCAATCGTCAGTCGCTGTCCAGGTGCGCGTGATCACGCCCGCGTCGCCACCACAACTCGCCTCGAACGAGTCCGCCGAATTGACCCTGATCCCGCCGCAACTGTCGCTGCCGGTCGCACTGCCGCCGTGTGGCGACTCGCCGCACTCCACTGTGCGATCTGCCGGGCAAGTGATTGACGGGGCCGTGGTGTCAACAATGGTGATCGTTTGATCGCAGCTGCTGGCGTTGTCGCAATCGTCAGTCGCTGTCCAGGTGCGTGTGACCGTCTCGCTGTTACCGCAGCCAGGTGCTGAAGCATCGCTGCGGGTCATGCCAACGCCGCTGCAGGCATCGGTCACGGTGGCAGCACCGGTGGGGCTGTCAACGGCGCACTCGACCGTCACATCTGGCGGACAGGCGATCACCGGAGCCGTCGTGTCAACCACCGTGACTGTCTGATTACAACTGTTGGAATTTTTGCACTCGTCCGTTGCAGTCCAGGTGCGCGTGATCGTCTCGCTGCCGCCGCAGCCAGGTGCCGAACTGTCGCTCGAGCTGATCGTCACGTCACCGCAGGTGTCGCTTCCCGTGGCGCTGCCAGTGGCTACGGGACTGGAGTCTGTCAGGCACTCCACCGACGTATCATCCGGACAGGTGATCGACGGGCTCGTCGTGTCTTCGCTCGTGATTGTCTGGCGACAGCTGGTGCTGTTGCCGCAGTCGTCGATCGCCGTGAATTTACGCACGATCTCTGCGTTGTCTCCGCAGTCAACATACTCCCCGTGGTCGCTGTAAATGATTTTTACGTCACCACAGGTGTCGCTGGCGGTGGGACCGCCGGTGACCTCGGGGCTGATGGAGGTGCCACACTCGACTAAGACATCCTCCGGACAAGTGATCGACGGGCTCGTCGTGTCTTCAGACTTGATCGTCTGCGTGCAACTGGTGTTGTTGCCACAGTCGTCGGTCGCCGTGAACTTGCGGGTGATCACTATATTGTCGCCGCAGTCGCCATCAGCCACGCTGTCGCTGTGATCGATCGATACGCCACCACAGGTGTCGCTGGCGTTGGCCTCACCGGTTACTCTCGTCGCGCTCGAGCTGGTGCATTCGATTACCGCGTCGTCAGGACAACTGATCGACGGGCCCGTCGTGTCGACAACGGCGAGCGTCTGGTCGCAACTGCTGTCATTGCCGCACTCATCCGTCGCGGTCCAGCTGCGCGTGATCGTCTCGCTGTTGCCGCAACCCGGGGCCGAAGCATCGCTGTAGGTGATGCCAACTCCGCTGCAGGCGTCGGTCGCGGTGGCAGCACTGTTACTCTCACCTGGCGCTGTCGAGGCAGTGCACTCGACCCTCACATCTGCCGGGCAAGTGATCTCCGGTCCCGTCGTGTCAAGCACCGTGATGATCTGTTCACAGCTGTTGGAGTTGTTGCACTCGTCCGTTGTGGTCCAGGTACGCGTGATCGTCTCGCTGCCGCCGCAACCCGGCACCGAACTATCGCGCCACTCAATCGACGTCAGATCGCCGCAGGTGTCGCTGCCGGTGGCGCTGCCGTTGGCCTCGACACCGGTGTCGGTCGGGCATTCCAGCGTGATCGACTGCGGGCAGGAAATGGAAGGCGCAGTGGTGTCGATGACCACGATCATCTGCACACAACTTGAACTGTTACCGCAACTATCGGTGGCGGACCAAGTGCGCGTGATCTTAAGGGTGTCGCCACAGCCCGGCGTGGTTTCATCGGAGTTGCTGATCTCGTAAGCGCAGTTGTCGGTGGCGGTCGCTTCACCGGTGGCGTTGCTGCTGGTGTCTGCCGGGCACTCGAGCTCGGCACTTTCAGGGCAGGTGATTGCCGGCGCTTCGTTGTCGGTCAAAGTGATGACCTGTTTGCAGTCCGTCTCGTTACCGCACCAGTCGGCGGCGGTCCAGACGCGTTCGATCTGGCAGCCGTCTCCGGACATCAGCGTGTCGTTGTGGCTGATCGTCACGCTGCCGCAGGTATCGCTGCCATTGGCGCTGCCGGTGTTCGACGGATCGACGTCGCCGAGGCATTCCACAGAAATATCCGACGGACAACTGATATCCGGAGAGATGGTGTCAATCACGGTGATCGTCTGCGAAGCACTCGAAGAATTGCCATCGGCGTCCGTGGCTGTCCAGGTTCGAGTAACGACGACAACTTCATCTTCTCCGGGTGAACTGAAAGTCAGGTCGAGGCTCACGGTCGGATTCGCATCACATTCGTCGGTTGCCGTCACCGCAGCTGGCGACGGCAGAGCGGCACATTGGACCTTGGCGTCACCGGGCACGCCAGAAATCACCGGCGCTGTAGTATCCGGGGCACATTGCGCAAACCCCTGTGCCGACAAAAATGTCGACATTATAATTCCCAACAAGGTGGTAAATAAGCGCTTCATTCCAAGCCTCCGCATGTGGACGATAGGATTTTTTTCATTTATTGTTTTCAAGTCTCAGAAAATAGTCTCATATCAAGTATACGAAATAAATTTCGCAAACTCAAGTTATTTTTTTCTCGCTCAGACAGGCAACAACGGGGTCGATTTGAACAACCGCCCCGCCGCTGACCGAGATTCTGGCACCACAATCGCGGCGCCGGACTCACATTCTACCAATGCCGCCAGTGCCACCACCACGGCTTATCGTGACTGTGACCGTGATCATGGTGGTAGTGATCATCATCATCATCTTCTTCTTCTTCTTCTTCTTCTTCGGCTTCGAGCACTGTGACCGAACAGTTGACCGCAACGATATTGCCGCAATCATCGGTGGCCTTCGCTGTCCAGTTGATCACCGTTCCGGGAGAGCCGGTGTCGATGACCGTAATCGTCGCCCCATTAGCCTTTACCTTGCAATCGTCGTCGTCGTCGTCATCGTCGTCGCCGGTCGGCGGAACGCAGACAATCCAACCGACTTTGATCCGCACGTCGCTGCACAAGTCCGTGGCGGTCGCCGTGAAGGAAACACTGTCGTCATCATCGTCATCGTCGTCGCCGTCGTATTCCGTGATGTCGTAGGCATTGCACTGCACCTCCGGCGGCGTCGTATCGACAACCGTCACAACCTGATCGCAGCTGGAACTGTTGCCGCAGTCATCCGTGCCGATCCACGTACGCGTGATAACTTCTTCCTGCAGGCAACTGCCGCCCACGACACTGTCGCTCTCAACGATGTCGACCTGGTCGTCGCAGTTGTCAGTCGCGGTCGCGGCGCCGGTGTTGGCGCTGCTGCGATCGTCTTCACAGTTCACCGTGACGTCAGCCGGGCAGGCGATGGCCGGGGCCTCGTCATCTACGACACTGACGATCTGGGCACAGCTCGAAGCGTTGCCGCAGTCATCCGTGCCGGTCCACTTGCGCGTGATAACCTCTTCCTGAGGACAGCTCCCGGCAGCAACACTATCGCTCTCAACGATGTCGACCTTTTCGTCGCAGTTGTCGGGCGCTTTCGCAACACCGGTGTTGGCGCTGGAACGATCGTCTTCGCAATTAACCGTGACATCCGCCGGGCAGGTGATCGACGGCGCTTCGTCGTCAACAACCGTGACGATCTGGGTGCAGCTCGAAGCATTGCCACAGTCGTCCGTACCGGTCCACGTGCGCGTGATGACTTCTTCCTGCGGACAGGTGCCGGCAGCGACACTCTCGCTCTCGATGATATCTACCCCGCTCCCGTGGGTGCGATGGTGCCACTCGTGGTGGCCCCAGTCATGGCCATCGTCGACGTCGTCGTGGCTCCAGTTGTGTCCGCCGTCGTCGTCGTGGTGTTTCCACCACCACCACGGGTGACCGTCATTGTGCTTGTCCTTGTCGCAATTGTCAGTCGCTGTTGCGGCGCCAGTGTTGGCACTGGTACGATCATCTTCACAGTTCACCGTGACGTCAGCCGGGCAGGTAATCACCGGTGCCTCGTCGTCGACGACCGTGACGATCTGGATGCAGCGCGAAGCGTTGCCGCAGTCGTCCGTAGCGGTCCACGTGCGTTTGATGACTTCTTCCTGCAAACAACTACCAGTATCGACACTGTCGTTCTCGCTGATATTGACACCGTCGTTGCCGTGGTGGTGCCACCATGACCACCATGGGTGCTGGTGGCCATCGCTCATGTTGCAGTTGTCGGTCGCTTTCGCTACGCCGGTGTTTTGGCTGCTGGCGTCGTCTTCACAGTTCACCGTGACGTCCGGCGGGCAAGTGATCACCGGCGACTCATCGTCGATGACCGTCACAGTCTGCTCACAGCTTGAGGCGTTACCGCAGTCGTCCGTACCGGTCCACGTGCGCGTAATCACTTCTTCCTGCGGGCAACTCCCACTCGCGACACTGTCGCTCTCGGCGATGTCGACCTTTTCGTCGCAGTTGTCGGTCGCCTTCGCTACGCCGGTGTTGGCGCTGCTGCGGTCGTCTTCGCAGTTAA
>CAYWQM010000035.1:0-43712 GCA_964460215.1 uncultured Lentisphaerales bacterium | reverse complement strand
TGGTACTGCAGCGGAACGCTGTGGGAGAGTAGCACGTCGCCGGCATTTTTTTTGTTTAAAAATAGCTCCCCCCTCGCCTCCTAAACTGCGACAGCGGCAAAGCCTATTTCATGAGTCTGTTTCGGGCCTTCTCAAGGGTCGAGCGCTCTTCGGCTGTCAGGCTGTCGATCCCCGTTCTGCTGATTTTGTCAAGGATCGGGTCGATATCGTCGTCAGCAGCGGGATCGGCTTCGGTCTGGATCCGCACGTCCCGGGCTTTTCGTTTCCGCTGGCCTGGAAATATAAAGAGCCAGCGGAGTCCAGCAAAGCCGCCGAGAGCACCCCCTATAAACTGGACGATATGGCTGAATCCGTGGGTCATGACACACATGGCAAATTCGACAACGCAGACGATGGCAACGAACGACCGTATCGGCAAAGCGCTCGATAGAAGCTGTACAGTGGTCGTAGCTTGGGCGATTGCCGCCGCAACCACCACGCCGCCCACAGCACCTCCTGCCCCTACAAGTATCGCATCCTCATGACCAACGGCCATCCAGCAAGCCATGCCGGTCAGACCGCCGATGGCGTATATAATGAGGAGTTTGCGAACCCCGAGCCGTCGTTCCAGAGGACGACCAAGGATCCAAAATATCCACATATTCAACAGCAGCATCGAGAAATGGTCGTGAGTGAACGCGTGCGTCACGACACGCCAAGCCTGCCACGATGTCGCAAGTGAAATCCCGAACAGTGAACTCAGCTCGCCATTTGCCAGGAACTGCAATAAAAAAACCACGGCATTGGCAATGATGATCGGAACAACGGCACTCGGTCCTCCCAAGCCTGGCGAATCAAGGCTCAAAGACGGTCTGCCACCGCGCATGTAATCTCTGTTTTCAAGCGGCATGGGGTTATATCTTGACGGGCAACACGGGATCCTCCGCGCCGCTTTTTACACGCTTGAGCGAAGCCGGGTGCTCTACATTTATTTGGATTGCCGTATCTGTCTGCCACCAATGCACATAGATTGGTCCAGCCACCGTAGACACCGAACCGCGACACCACTGGATGCCTGGTGCATCCGGGGCGATACGAAATTCGGCATAGCCGGGGGCTACGCGTTCAATCCCGAGCAGGTAGCGCGTGAGATATTTGCTGATGTAGGTGTTGAACGTGTGACATCGGCATGGTTGCGGCGGATGACTGTCATGCGGCAGCGACTGCCAGATTGTGCTGTCGCCCGAATGTACCATACTTCCCCAATACTTGCGGACGATGCGCAGGATCGACACGCCGTCGCCCATCATATCGAGGAATTCCAGCACATAGTACAGGCCGGCCGGGTTGCCGCATGGCAGCAGTGTCGGGCTGTGCTCTTTGATACTTTCGTACAGTAAATCGCGCCGGGCACTGCTGGCCATGCCGTAGCGACAAATCATTGCATTGGTCGTTTGACTGCTCACTGCTGATCGAGTGCCATCCAGGTGAATGCTGTCTGCGTAGGCATTTTTTTCCTCGTCCCAGAAAAGTGTATCAACTGCGATAGCCAACAGCGCTTGGGCCTGTTGCCAATCCTGCATGTCATTGTCCCAGGCATCAACGGCATCTGCCAGTTGAATGGCGGCTTCGAGGGCGCCTGCGAAGCCGGCCTGCTCGGCAGCGTTGATGGCATGATCGTCGTCTCGCCCGGGACCGCTGTCGATACAGTGCCAGACATCCGGCCATTCCAGCAGATTGTCGCAGTTGAGTCGTTTGCAGCATGCCCTGATAGTTGCGGCGATGCGTGGCATTACCTGAGCAATAAAGTCTTTGTCAGCAGTTTGGAGATAGTAATCCCAGCACCACATGACCCAGTGAAAGGCGTGCATGGGGATCGTGCACAAATCTGCCGACGGATACACCGCTGGCGGTACGTCTGTGGTTTCCGGGTCCTCTGCGAAGAGCAGGATGCTGTTGGCAACGACCGCGCTGCTGGTGCAGGAAAGCGAGTGCGCGTATGCCGCGGCACGTCCGTCGAAAGCCCAGTTTGCCTGCTCCCGTGTCGGGCAGTTGATCAGCGTGTCGTCGCTGCCCGCGATGACCGTGTGCACATTGAGCTCAAAGATATCCGTTAACAGCGCATCGGAGCAGTGCAGCAAGGCTCGCGAGAGCGATCCGCAATTGGCGCGATGCAATTGCAGGTTCTGCAGTTTCGCGGGCTCTGGTCCAACGTGAACGATCGCGATGTATCTCACGCCGTACGCGAAAAAACTCTCAAACTGCTGAAATCCATCTGTCAGCCGGTAAGTAAGCCCGTTGCTGCAGCCGTCGAGCCATTGCAATTGAAGCGGCACATTTTCGGTTACTGCTTCAAGAAAAGCTAGGTGCAAAACGCTGCCGGCTTTCCCCTCAACATCAAAGGACAGCCAACCGTAACAGACGGTGCCTAAATCGAAGATATACCTCGACCCGTCTCCTTCTCCGGCGCCGGCCAGTTCCATGCCTTCGCTGCCCGGTCCGAAACCGCTGAGCCGGTCTGCATCAACAGGCATCTGGTGGACATGCCTGGCGTACGCAACGACATCCTGAACATTTCCCCACGGCATGCTGTCGCGCGGATCCATGTTCGGCATCGGCTGCTTTGTCCAATCAATCTCCGGCATCGTTGCCGCGAAGTTCGCAGCTTTTTGGGCGCTTATGGGCACCATCTGGAAGCAGCCGTCGCCGAACGGATTCTGCCACTCAATTGCGGACGCGGCAAAACCGACGAGACTGACATCGGCCAGCAGCGATTTTCGAGTCAGGCCGACGAGGCGGTTTTTGCCGGCACGCAGGGTTAGGGTGCCGCCGCTGTCCTTGTCCCGCCGATTGTCTGTAGTACGGCAGACTTTGCAGCCGTCGAGGTACCAGTCGACAGCGCCAAGTGATGGCAGCAATTCGACAGGTTGCTCTTGAGCCGATACAATTTCAGTGACAATCAGTGCAAATTTATCTTCAGTCGCGAGGTAAGGTTGCGTACGAAAGCTCATGTGCACGTTGGGTACGGTGACCCAATCGTTGCGCAGCAGCCGCGTCGGCACGACCACTGCGCGTGACGGCAGTGGCACTCGCCGGTGGTAGACCTCCGCCGACTGCGCCACGACTGTTGCCGGAAGCCAGGGGTGCTCTGAGACGGTAGCATCGAGGTCTTCGGTGCATGGCAGTAAGCGCCGTCGCACCGTGCGTCGATTCCGCCTTGCATCCGTTCGTATTTCCGTCGCATCGTCGGAGACGATCCGGGCGTGAGGCAACTGCATTTCGAAGATCACGGCGGCGGCGCCGGCGCAGGCGTTGATCGTGCCGGTCCCCAGGCTCAGCACGGTGATGTGCAGTTCATTGACCTCCGTCCGCAGCAGCCCGGTGATACTCCAGGTATCGACCGAACGTCGACCGGCCGCGGACTTGGCCGGGCCGTGGCCGACAACCCGGCCGTTCAGTCGGGCCATATAGGCGGCCTCGGCAGTTATCAGTAAACGGCAATTGCCGGCGTTTTGAATGCTTTTCCACTGTTCCGGTCCAATCTCAAAGTGCCGGCGTGCTTCGGCGTAGTAAGAGTATTGGTATGGATTGCTGCTGTCCCAGATCCATTCGGCATCTGGGCTGAACACACTGTTGCTGTGCTCCGGAGAAGTCATGCCGAGAACGTAATTGCCGGCCAAAGAGCTTTCAAGCGCATTGTTGTGACATGAAATGGAGTTGCATCGGGGGCGGAACAACCTTACGGTTTGCGGCGTCAATAACGTCAACACAACTTGCTTGTCATCTCAACCAGGAAGTCCAAATGCCCGAAACGCGCCGATGCACATACACCAATGACCCCATAATTGCCGATGGCCACCTCGATGAACCGGGTTGGACGCAGGCGGAAACGCTCGAATTTTTCGTGCCGGAATCTGGGGCGCCGGTAATCAGCAGAACTGACGGCCGGATGCTTTGGGACGACAATTTTCTGTATGCCGGTTTTCATGCCTGTGACCGCGACGTCTGGAGTTACCAGACGGAGCGCGACTGCCCGACCTGCCATGAGGATGTACTCGAGTTGTTTTTCATGCCCGACGAGGCGAGCGGCGTCTATTACAATTTCGAGATCAACGCGCTTGGCACGGTGTACGATGCCTGCAACCGTCCACCGTACCAGGCGGGTGGTGTCAGTATGATCCGCTGGCAGCAGTGGGATTGCCAGGACCTCGGCGTCGGTATCCATGTGGAAGGGGCGATCAACGACCTCGATGTCGAGGACGAATTCTGGCAGCTCGAAATCGCCGTGCCGTTTGCCAGTCTGCCGACCGTCGATGGCCCCCCTGCACCGGGAGATCGCTGGCGGTTTCATCTGTCGCGCTATGATTACTCGACCTATCTGCCCGAGGGGCGCGAGTTGAGTTCAACGGCACAACTGTCCAAGTGTGACTTTCACTACTTTCAGGATTGGGATGTGCTCGAATTCCAACAGTAACTGCCGCATCGTCGCCGGCCGGGGTATCGATGGATAAGCATGTGAACACCAAAAAACCTGTGACATCTTCCCGCCTGCCGTCCTGGCTTGTCGCCCTTGTTCTGCTGATCCTCGTCACCGCTCACACTCAGTTGACGGTCCGTCACCTCGCCCTGTGGTTTACTGGTGTCCGCTACGGCGCGGTCGAGGCTGTCGAAGCCGGGCCGGACGGAAGCGCGACGATTGTCGATCAATTCGCGCTTTACGAACACGACGAGCTGGTTGGCAGCTCGCTGTGGATAGGCGACCGGAAATTCACCGTGGTAGAGAATGGTCGTACCTTTATTCGCCTCGACCTGCCCGCCGCAGACCTGAGCACTGTAGAGCCCGATGCCGGATATTTGACTGGGGTCACCGAGAAATCGTTTATTGTGCGAGCGGCGCTGGCCTGTCCGAGTATCGGCTTTACCCTTGCTGACTGTCTGCTCGGGCTCGGGGTCGTTTTTCTGGCCGGATATCTGTTGCTCACGCGGCAACGCCCCGAGCAGTGGCTGCCGCCGCCCGGCATTCTACTGCTTTTGCTGGTCTGCCTGCTGTCGCTGTTTGATTGGGCACGCATTTTTGACAAATCCGGAAACGAGGCCGTGCTGGGCGCCGGCATCAAGGAATTGATCCAGTATGTCGAGGTGTGGGTTGTTGCGTACCTGTTTTTTGTCGAGGTGCTGCGCCGTGTCCGGATGCGCCGACTGGCGGTGGCAACGGTGCTGGTGATGTTCGGTGTGGTCGTCGTTGCCGGTCTGGTCGAATACTGCCTCGTCCTCAGCGGCGGCACGGCGCGCGGACTGCTCGACATTGCTAATATCGATTCGCTGTTCGGTTTCCGTTTCAATCCTGACCGCCAGGGGGTTGCCGGGACGGAATCCGGCAAGAACGTCCTGGGTACCTATGTTATTATCATGCTGCCACTGGCTCTTGCCATGCTGCCGGTGATTCGGCCGTTGTGGCAACGATTGGTGCTGGCGATGCTCTGTCTGCTGTCACTGATCTGCGTCCTGCATCTTGGCCTGCTGATCTGTGCTGCGTCGGGATGCTGTGTCGTCGCCGTGGCGTCGTCACGGCGCTTTGCCCTTCCGTTGACTCTGGCTGCGTTTGCGGCTGTTGTAGGTGTGACGTGTCTGGTGTCGTCGCATCACGGGAAGGTGCTGCTCGACTCCGTCGCCCTGCACCGGTCTGCCGATCCATACGGGCTCCAGCCCATGCCGATGAAGGGGAAGAATTGGGAACACCCGCGCTGGAACCCCTGGCAGCAGAAGTATCTGGAGCTTCAGGCAGCCCTGAATGCGGTCGGGTATTCGCCTGTACTGGGCCATGGCATTGGCGGTTATCAGCGGCGCATCAACGTGTTTTATAGCAACAGCCCGATGTGGTCTACAGGCGTCGAAAAGAGCCCCGTGAACCTGATGGAGAAGGACGCCCATGGGTTGTTCGTCGTACAGGCTGTGGAAACCGGCGTCTTGGGGCTGGTTTGCCTGGCTGGTCTGCTGCTGGCCTTTTTCGGACGCGCCCTGAACGTTCGTGCCGCCACCGCCGAACCGTACGATCGAGCGCTGCTACTCGGTGTTGCCGCGGCGCTCGTTTCGATCCTGCTTGGCAGCTGGCTGATTTCCTTCGTAGTGCGCGGCATCCAACTCGTTGTCATTGCCCTTTTCGCCATGCCGGCGGCGGTCCACGCCGAAATTGCCGATTCATCGGTGGAGTAACCTTCCGGACCGCTATATTGGTTAGGCTGGTGGGGATCAAACTTACGCCTACAACCTACCAGCACAGTCTTCCGAAGCGTTGTATTTTCTGCTTGTAAAACTATACTATCAGTGTGCCTGTGACACCGCAATAATACGTAGGAGTCGAGCAGTGATGCGACTGACGGCTTGCCCTGCAAACTCAAACTTTTCGTGTTCGAATCGGGGTGCTCATCAACTTGGTGAGGTCACCTTGACGGCGATAATTGCCTTGCTGATGCTGTGTACTGTGGCCTCTCAAGCCGGTGAAATTGGCACCGTCACAGCGATCAATGGGGAAGGTGCCGACATTCGTTTGTACAACCCCAGTGAGATCGAGGTGTCCAGCCCGGTTACGATTGCTCGGTACATTAAGAAATTTGTCCATCCCGTGACCGGCGGTATTCGGGAGGAACAGATCGAAATCATCGCCCACGGTCGTATCGAGGAGATCCGGGGCCCCATTGGCAGGGTTGAACTCAATGGATCTGTCGGTTCCGGGATTCGTACCAATGATGCCGTCGTAGCCGAAACGCTTGGGAAGCCGGGTGAGCGCCTATGGGTGGGGCCGCGTGGCGAGACCAAGTTGCATGACCGTTTCAATGGCGATCTGCATAACTGGTCGCGTCGCGTTGGTTCGTGGCGAATCGCAAAAGGCAAGCTACACGCCGAAATCAACCCGGCCAAAGGCTACGCCCAGATCATGAGCACGACC
This sequence comes from uncultured Lentisphaerales bacterium, assembly GCA_964460215.1. Classification (GTDB taxonomy): domain Bacteria; phylum Verrucomicrobiota; class Lentisphaeria; order JABSQK01; family CAJWLW01; genus CAJWLW01. The sequence goes on along the minus strand of CAYWQM010000035.1, from coordinate 36,787 downwards.
CAGTTTGGAACGAATAATTCGATATCATTCGATCTCCGGGTCTGGAAGCTTGGCGAGAAGGCGCGGATCGTTTTTAACCTGCACGACCCGCGTACCAAGCAGGACCAATACTTTTTCCGTATCGACGAGGCGGGTGTCCAGGCAGTTAAGATTCAACGCGAAGGCGATGAAAAGTCTGGCGCTGTGCTCATTGCCTCGAACGAAAACTTTCAGCTCGAACCCAAGCGCACCTACACTGTCACATTGCGCCGTGAAGTCTGGCATCTCGGACTTGAGATCGATGGTGTCGAGATGATCAGCTATCTGGACACGGATTATGCGCACCGCGGCACCAAGCTCGGTTTCTATGCATTCGACTGCAAGAGTAAATTCGACAATGTTAAAATCGTGCAGTTTCCCAAAGTTGCGGCGCTGCCATCGAATGATCTTCTGTCCGAAGACGGCAAAATTATTCATGTCAACGGAAGCAGCCTGTGGGCCAACCTCAAGAGCGACGACGTCGAAGCCGGGGATAAATTTCCAGTGGCGCGAAAGACCGATGTGATTCGCTCGAAGCGCAACGAGATTCTTTTCATTTGCTATGAGAAAGTCGGCGAGATCGAGGTGATGGATCCAGGCCCTGAAGTCTCTCAGGCGCGGCTCACGGACGGCAATCGTGTGTCGATCGGTGATGTTGTGTTTCGAGAGCGCCCGAGTAATCGGATTCGTGCCTGGCAACGCCCGCCACCCGCCGCAAATTGAAGCTAACAATCCTTCCTGCCTAATACTGTCTTTCCTCTCCAGTTCCGCCGACTGCGATTTTCTCGTATGTACGCATAACATTCGTATTTTAAGACAGTTAAGTAAAATTAGTTGCTTCTTCTGGCCTGGGAAGGCTGGCCGTGAAGATTTTGTTGGCAGATACTTGCAATCGTTTTTCGCGGTATTAGGGTGAGCATTGACGGCGGTTCACTGATGCCGGTGGCCCGCTTGCCTATCTGGATGTTGTAACCTATTCAAGAACAGTCACTTGTTCTAACTGATTGTCCCTGCCGGGGTATGAGTAGTTGTGTTGGCAAGCCAGTGTTTTCCGCCTTTTTCCGCGGCTTTTCCGCTGGTATCAGCCAGGGGATGACGGCGTGAGGGTGAATGCGATTTGGAGTATCCTGGGATGAATGGTCAAATGGGCGTTACAACTGAGTGCCAAAGACTTTGTTTCAGGCGTGGGAATCAAAGTTGGAGTTGGGGGAGATGAGATAGTCGGCGCCTGCGTCGCGCAAGGACAGCGATGTATTCATGCCATGGCGTGCGGCGGAACGATTGACCAAAAGTTAGGGTCGTGGGCTCTGTTGAAAACAAGCATGTGTTGGTGCTCGGTGCTGGTCTCAGCGGCGTTGCAGCTGCTGAATTGGCCTGGCGCAGCGGTGCAAGGGTCACGGTGCTTGATGGCTTCACGAACGCGACGCTGGTTGAGCGCAAGAGTCGGCTGGAGAATTTTGGGGCAACGGTTTATTTGGAGTGGACGGCGGAAAGCTGGGGGGAGCCCGTCGATGTGGCCGTACTCAGCCCTGGTATCGGTCCTGATGATACGTTGGGGCGCCTGGCCCGGTCTCTGTCGTGTCCGGTGCTGGGTGAGCTCGAGTTCGGTTTTGCCTTTTGTGCCTGCCCCGTCTTGGCGGTGACCGGCACCAACGGCAAGACGACAACGGTGGAACTGGTGGTGCACTTGTTGAAGAACGCCGGTTGCAAGGTGATCGGGGCGGGTAACATCGGTTTGCCGCTGAGTGAGGCGGCACTCAAGAGTGCCGGGCTCGATTACATCGTAGCAGAGGTTAGCTCGTTTCAATTGGAGCGGGCCGATGGATTTGCACCGTTGGCAGCAGCGGTTCTGAACATCACGGATGATCATGGCGATCGGTATGAAAGCTTCGACAACTATCTTGAGACGAAAATGAAGGTGATTGCCAATATGCGTAATCCGCGACGCGTCGTCATGCGCGACGATGTCCATGCGCTCCCCGGTGTGCGCACGCACCCGTTGTTCAGCCAGGATCGACCGATACGTTTCGCGGCGGATGGCGACGACAATGGACCGATCGACAGCGACTATCTGGTCGACTCGACGGGGCACCTCGCCTGGCAGAGAAACGGCAGTGCCGAGCCCCTGCTGCACTGCGACAAGCTGCGTTTGCAAGGCACCCACAACGCCGAGAACGCGCTGGCGGCACTCGGCTTGTGCGAGGCCGCAGGGGTAACGATTGACGCTGTGCTGCCGCATCTGGGAACGTTTGCGCCAAGCGCCCATCGACTTGAACTGTTGACAGCGCACAACAACGTGCGTTACGTCAACGATTCCAAGTCGACCAACCCCGACGCCATGGTTCAAGCGCTCCGCACTTGTGCCACCAGCAGTCAAGGCCGTATCCTGCTGATCGCCGGCGGCCGAGACAAACGGATGAACTTCGAGCCCGTCATTCCGTTTCTTGAGTCGCACGTAAAACATGTGTACCTGATGGGCGAAAGCAGGTCCGCTCTGGCGGCGCTATGGTCACCGCATGTTCCCTGCCGTATGTATGCTTCGTTATCGGCCATTGTCGATGATGCCGTCGATGACGCTGAACCGGGGGACACTGTTCTGTTGTCTCCCGGGTGCGCCAGCCACGATATGTTTTCAGATTACACCCAACGCGGCAACTCGTTTGCCCAAGAAATCAGGAGGAGGATCGGCGAATGAAAAAAGTAACCGCAATTGTACAGGGGCTCTCTGTGGCCACCATGACGATCGCACTGACTATCACCACGGGTTGCCTGACACGTGATTATTCGGCGGAGAACCAACGTATTCTGCATCCGCGTACGGTTGTGCCTGCACCATACGATGAGCCCACCATTGTCGAGCCGATTGTAGCCGAGCAGAGTCGTGTGCCTGCAGGGACGGCGCCCGCGGTAGTAGCGAACAAGCAGGTGCCTGCGATTACGCCCGCAAATGCCACGGGAAACCAGAACCTATCACGCAAGACACCGCCAAAGTTGGATCGCTTGCCCGACGGCCTCATTCTTTCCGGTCGCCCGCCATCTATCAAACGGCCGCCAGTGGTAAGGATCAAAGATCCACGAGAAGTGCGTACACAGACGCCGGGAAAACCGGCAGTGACGACGGTGACAAAACAGGCAACGCTGCCAGAAGTAAAACAAGTATCGCAACCGTTGACCTACAAGGTGCGTAAGGGCGATACGCTGTGGGAAATCGGTTATATGTACAACGTCAGCATGCACGAGCTGGCGGCATACAACAACATGGGGTTGAACGATACGCTGAACATCGGCAGGAAATTGACGATTCCGCCGGGCGGCCAATTCATCGGAAGTGCCAGTAGCCCGAATCGGGTGGCTGCTATAGAATCGCACAAGCTTGACGGCGGCAGTGGGCTGGCGTCTCGCACGGCCTCTGTAACAGGCCCGAAAAAGTCGTTGCCCGCGAGTGGTACATATTTTGTCAAAAGCGGTGACAACCTGTGGGATATCGGTCGCAAGTTCGGGCTCAGCGTAAAAGACCTCAAGGGATTGAACAACCTCAAGGGTGATACGCTGCAGATTGGCCAGGGGCTGATGCTCCGGCCGGGGGCCACTGTTGAACAGCCGCGCGTGGCCGTATCGCCGCCGGCACTGAAGAAACAGGTGCCTGCGGGTAACAAGTACACTGTAAAGAATGGCGATAACCTGTGGGACCTCGGCCGGAAATTCGGCGTGACGGTGAGCGAGCTCAAGCTGTTGAATGGCCTTAAAAGTGATTCTCTGCAGATTGGGCAGGTCCTGGTTCTGCGATCGGCCCCGGTCGCGAAGGCACCACCCCAGAGCGAGCCGCGCCGACAGCAGGTGGGGGTTTTGCCGCCCACACGAACGGCTGTTGATGTCCAGATCGTGCCACGGCCGACCCCCGTCGTTGCCATCAAACGTACGATGGAGCACGATGTCGATGAGGGGGATTCTCTGGCTCACATCGCCGAGTTGTACAGCGTCCCGCTGGGGCTCTTGATGCAGGCCAACCCCGGCATCGAAAGCGATGCTGATCTCAAGCCCGGTATGATGCAGCTCAAGGTTCCGGTAGAGGATTAGCCCACCCGTCCCGATGTTGTTGCAGGGCCGCCCGCAATATTTGCGGGCGGCCCTTTTCTTTTTGTCGGCGCTGGTTGCCTCATTTGCGGATGCGATGTATCGTAAAAGCAGCTATACCGGTACGGGTGCTTGGGTGACATTGGACCCCGCCCGGTCGGGGAAAGCATTATCGACAGGTTGAGGACGCGAAAAATCCCCGCCATGATGCACGTCAATCCATCTTCATTTAACTGTCCGGAAGTGGAACGATTCCTTTACGAGTATGTCGAGTGCGAGTTGGACGCCAACATTCTTATAGCGCTCGATACTCACATCATCGCTTGTCCTGATTGCCAAAAACTGACCGACAGTTATCGCGAGGCCAAAGAGACACCGCGTGAACACTTGATGAAGCCGATCGTGATGCCGTCCGACGTCAAGTTTAAGATTGTCGAATCGCTCAGCCAGACCGGCCTGTGACCGAGTCCTGCTTTGTTGCCCTCGATTTTCATCAGGACCAGCCGGGTAAAACCCGGCTCTTTCGCTCTACCGCACCGCCTGTCGTTGCACGTTGCGCCGAGGATGTCCTTCCCTGTCTACAGACTGTCGAAAACGTCGTCCGTGATGGCGGCCACGCTGTAGGATTCATTACCTACGACGCCGCCAGCGCCATAGACCCGGATTTGCTCACTCCGCAACCGGACGGTAATCTGCCGCTGCTGTGGTTCCTGCTGTGCGACGAACCTGTAGTTACCGACGACCTGCCCGACGTCCGGCGCGGTGACCCCGGCGCTGCAGTGCCGGCTCTCGATGACTGGCAGTTCAGCGCTGATCAGCAGGTCTATGACACGGCCTTCGACCAGGTCATGCAACACCTCCGTGACGGGGAGACGTATCAGATAAACCTGTCTTTCCGCGCCTGTTCGCAAGTCAACGGCAGTGTCACCGACTTGTACCGCAACATGCGCCAAGCCCAGCGCGCAAAATTCTGTGCCTGGATCCACTCCGACGACTGGGACATACTCTCGGCCTCGCCGGAGCTTTTTCTGGACCGCCGTGACCAGCATCTGGTGACGCGTCCGATGAAGGGCACGCGTCCGCGCGGTTTGTCCTCGGCTGCGGATATCGCAATTGCCGGGGAACTGCAGGGCAATGACAAGGATCGCGCTGAAAACGTCATGATCGTCGATCTGCTGCGTAATGATCTGGGCCGAGTCGCTGAGCTTGGATCCGTACGCGTCACCGATCTGTTTCGTGTCGAGCGATATCCGACCATTTGGCAGATGACCTCGACAGTCGAAGCCGACCTGCGACCTGAAGTGACGTGGACCGATATCTTGAGGGCGACATTTCCCTGCGGTTCTGTTACCGGTGCGCCGAAGGTCAGGACCATGGAGATCATTACGGATCTGGAACTGGTGCCGCGCAATGTCTACTGTGGCACGATCGGCTGGCTGCGCCCAGGTGGCGACGGCACCTTCAACGTCGCAATCCGCACGTTGACTATCGACCAGCAAGGTCAGGCAATCTACCCGATCGGCAGTGGTTTGGTGGCAGACTCCGACAGTGCCGGCGAGTATCGTGAGTGCCTGCTGAAAGCAGCAGTACTCGGCCATCGTCAGCCACCGCCGTCTGGACTGATTGAGACCATGCGATTCGAACCGGGTAGCGGCATCTATCTGCTGGAGCGTCATTTTCGCAGACTGCAGGAGTCGGCTGACTATTTCGGCTTCGAGATGCCGGAACTGTTGCGGTCGGATCTGCAGCAACAGCAAAAGTGCTGGACAAGTCCGACACGGGTGCGCGTAGTGGTCGAGGTCTCCGGCAGCTACACGATAGAAACGGCACCGTTGCCCGTAGACTACGGCGCTCGTCCTGTCACAGTCGCCTTGGCGACCGTTCCGGTCGACATCGATGACGTTTTCCTATATCATAAAACGACAAGCCGCTCGGTATACGAGCGCGCTGCTGTCGCTGTCGATACGGATGACGTCATTCTTTTCAACAAACGCGGCGAGATCACGGAGACCAGCATTGCGAATATTGCAATTCAAACCGAGGTCGATGGTGACTGGCTAACGCCACCGATTGCCTGCGGGTTACTGTCCGGGACTATGCGCGAAGAGCTTTTGGCCCGCGGGGAACTTCAGGAAGGTATCATTCAGGTCGGCGATTTGCATACTGCCGCAGCCATCAAGTTGTTCAACTCCGTACGCGGCGAATACCCGGCCACGGTCATCTCCGACTGAGCCACATATCGACGTCGGTTCCAAGATTGCACCCGCCCATGGGGATCAGCTGAAACGGGTTCTGGGGAGATAAGGAGCCGATTCACAAGGTCGTGACAACGTCCTGGCATCTTCCCCTCAACAGCCAACAGTGGGTCGAAACAGAACTGCTCATCAGCGCGGACTCGAATGCAAGCCGACAGGCCCGGCTTCCGCATACTCTTCAACGGGTCTCGCCGATTGAAAAGAGTTGGTGCACCCGAATCGCGACATTGATTGCCTGCCCGCGATCAGATCACAAATCTTCGACGCGCAGCAGCACCGGCTCGCCGTTGACGACGTCCAGTCCGGCGACCTTCTGCAACGCGGATTGCACGTCTTTCTCTCTCGCGACGTGAGTCATCAGAACCACCGGTACGGGCTCGGTTGTCTCTTTCTGTAGGATACTGGCAATGCTGATATTTGATTCACCGAAGATGTGGGTGATGCGGGAGAGCACATCGGGCTTGTCTTCGACCTGCAGCCGGATGTAATAGCGGCTGTGTACCTCGTCGATCGGCGTGAGGTCCCCGTACGTGTCGTGAGCCTGGAATGGCACGACCCGGCGGGGACAGCCATGGGCGATATTTAGGCCGATTTCAAGAAGATCGGCAACGACCGCGCTGGCGGTCGCGTCGCGACCAGCGCCGCGACCGTAAAACATGGTTTCCCCGACTGCGTCGCCCTTGACGCAAACGGCATTGAAAACATCGCTGACCTGCCCGAGCATCGAGTTGGCGGGGATGAGTACGGGATGCACGCGCATATCGACATCGTTGCCAGCCGGTTTGACGATGGCCAGCAGCTTGAGCTTGTAGCCCATGCCCGCGGCGTTCTCAATATCCTGGACGTCGAGTGTGCGGATACCGGAGATATGCATGCGCGAAACATCAAACCAGCGGCCGAAGGCGAGGGCGGTGAGGATGACGGTCTTGTGCGCCGTGTCGTCACCGTCGATATCAAAGGCCGGATCGGCCTCGGCGTATCCAAGCTTTTGCGCCTCCTCCAGCACGTCTGCGAAAGCGATGCCTTCATGTTCCATGCGTGTCAGAATATAGTTGCAGGTACCGTTGAGGATGGCGTAGATCGACTCGATCCGGTTGCCGGCCAGGCCTTCGCGAAGCGTCTTGATGATCGGGATGCCGCCGGCGGTACTCGCTTCGAAGTAGACATCGACGTTATTGGCCTCGGCCGCCGCGAAGATCTCGGCGCCGTGAAATGCCAGCAACGCTTTGTTGGCGGTGACGATGGACTTGCCGTTGTTAATCGCCTGCAACACAAATGTTTTGGCGTCTGTCGTGCCACCGATGAGCTCGACAACAACATCGATATCGTCGGCCTTGAGAATGTCGTCGACATTCGTTGTGAGCACATCCTCGGCTACTTCGACGTCGCGGTCTACATCGAGGTTGCGGACCATGATCCGCGCCAGGACCGGCCGGATGCCGATGCGCGCGGCCATCAGGTCACAGTTTTTCTGTATACATGCCGCCACGCCGGTGCCGACGGTGCCGAAACCGATCATGCCGATTCGGAATTCCTTCATCACAGAGTCTCTGTCAGAAGTTGAATGTCAGTGCATAGGTTAACAAATAAGATACGACAGGACGCACGCCTTGTCTATACGTTGATTTTTCTGGCTGCCGCCGCAGACGCCGCGCGGCATCGGGAGCGTGCGGGCGCAGAGCTGAACCATGATTTTTCCTGGGGCATGGTTGAGCTATCAGTACTGCGCGGGTCTTGACCCGGGCCGAGTTGCTGCTACACTCACTTATTCTCGCGTTTTCTTGAAATTTCACCGGGGTAAACAAACTGTGCCACACATCCTTATCGTCGGCGTGGGCTCGATCGGCCAGCGCCATGTCGAGAATTTTCTGAAGGTCGATGGAGTTCGCTGTTCGATTGCGGAGATGGATGAAACGATGCGCCAACGGGCCACAGACCAATTCCCGATTGAGCAGGTCTACGATGATTTTTATGACGCCGACCTGACAACTTTCGATGGTGTCGTGATCTGCACACCGACGAATACGCACGTGCGTCTTGCCACCGAAGTAATCTCTGCAGGCACTCATGTGCTTTGTGAGAAACCGCTGGACACGTCGTTCGACGGTGTTGACGAGTTGAAGCGCGCCCGTGACGCTAACGGTGTGTCCGTTGGCGTCGCCTTCGTCATGCGCTGCAATCCCATCTTCGAGGAACTGAAGCGTCGGCTCGATGCCGGTGACATCGGTGCCGTCTACATGATTCATTCAGTTGCCACGCAATACTGGCCGCGCATGCGCAAAGGTTTTCCACCGCAATATGCGATGAGCCGCGCCACCGGCGGCGGCGCTATTCAGGATCACATGGTGCACCACATCAATCTGTTCGAGTGGTTTTTCGGCCAACCGGTCAGTGTGGCCGCCCGCCACTGGCAACTCGGGCTGGGCCTGCCCACGGAGGACACCGCGGCCGTCACTATCGAATTCCCGAACAATGTCGTTGCCCAACTGGAGATCTCCCTGTGTCAGCAGAATCAGGCCTGGAGTGTGCATGTGGCGGGTGAATCATCAACCTTGCGGGTGGGCAGTGATTTCGATTATATCGACCGCTATGATCCGGACACTGACCGCTGGCAACTCGGCAAGGCTAAAACGAACGGACGTGACAGTTGGTTTCAAAACCAGGCCCAACGCTTCATCGATATGATCAATGGCCAGGTCGAGCCGCATTGCACTATTGAGGAAGCGGAGCAGACAATGCGGACAATCATGACGGCCCACGAATCCGCCGACGGAGACGGCCGCCGACTCACACCGGCCTACACCAACAGCTGAAACGCGATTGCTGAACAGTCAACGGTGCTGCCGGCCTCATGGGTGTAACGTATTGTGTTTTTCAGCGTTCCGGATTAAATTTGCCACACAAACGACCTCGAACGCAGCTGCGAAAATCATGAACAAATTAAAATTAAGCCGCACACGATACGGAACTCTTGCCGTATGTCTGACCCTGCTGACGCTCTTGCTGCCAACCCGCGGCGATGAGGCTGTGCCGCCCGTCGATGCGGTCGAAACGGTCGAAACGGTCGAAACGGTCGAAACGGTCGAAACGGTCGAAACGGTCGATGCGGTCGATGCGGTCGCTGCGGTCGATGCGGTCGATGCGGTCGAGACGCCATCGCCCGCTGCGCCGGTCGATGTTGAAGATGTCGTCGCAGCTCCCACGTCGAAAGCCGCTGTGGCACCGGTAAATGGTGAGCGGCCGAAAGTCGCGGTCATCCCGTTGCGCGATCAGATCAACGATCCGATGCTGTACTTCATTCGCCGGGCATTGAAGCATGCCGAGGCGGATGAAGTCGATCTGGTCGTCATCGACATGGACACGCCCGGGGGCAGAATCGATCATACCGAGGAGATCATTGCGCATATCCAGCAGCTCGACGATATTCCGGTCTACGTCTTCGTGAACCAGGATGCTATCAGCGCCGGTGCCATGATTTCCATCGCCTGTGATCAGATCTACATGTCACCGCGCGGCAGGATCGGCGCCGCGGCACCGATCTGGATGGGGCAGGGCGGGGTTGCCGAAATGCCGCCGGACGTGCGCGAAAAGATGTTATCGATCATCCGCGCCTTGATGCGCGGGCTGGCCAATGAAAACGGCTACAACGAAGACGTAGCCATGGCGATGGTCGATGATCAGGTCGAAGTGAAAATCGGTGATGAGGTCATATGTGATGTCGGCGAATTGCTGATGATGACCGCAGAGGAAGCGGTGCGTATCTATCCGCCGATGACCGACCCGATCCTGGCGACCGGCATTGTCGATGACATCGACGGCTTGCTGGCGGTCCTGGATATGCCCAATGCCGAAATCATCAACATTGAACCGGCCGGCTCCGAACAGTTGGCGAAGATCATCACCGCGTTGGCACCGCTGCTGATGTTCGTCGGCATGATGGGTATTTACATGGAGTTGAAAACGCCGGGGTTCGGCGTTCCAGGCATTGTCGGAACGGTGTGTATCTCCATTTACTTTTTCGGCCACTATGTTGCGGGTCTGGCCGGGATCGAAGACATGGCCCTGGTGATCATCGGTATCGCGCTGATTGCCCTGGAGATCTTTATCATCCCGGGGTTCGGCATTAGTGGGATCCTTGGAATATTCTGTTTGTTCGGCGGCCTGTTCATGGCGATGATACCGAATTTGCCCGATGTAACGAAAATGCCTGATTTCATGCCGGAAATCAGCCTTTGGCCGTATATCGAGCAGGCATTGATGAATACATCGATCGCGGTTCTGCTGATTGCGGTTGGTGGATACTGCTTAGGCAGGTACCTGCCCAACCTGCCGTTTTTTGATCGCTTGATTCTGCGTAGCGCTACCCGCGCATCGGATGGCTATGTGGCGCCGAACGTCGAAGAGGATTCCAAGCTCATCGGAGAGATGGGCATGACGCTGACGCCGCTGCGGCCGAGCGGTATCGCGATAATCAACAACCGGCGCGTCGATGTCGTGAGTAACGGTGATTTCATCGACCAGGACGAACGAATAATGGTGAAAAGGGTGCAGGGTGCCCGAGTCGTTGTCATTCCTGTCGCTGCTAATTCCGAGCCAGCCGAGTCTGCGTAACACCGCAATGAGTTTCGAGACCCTTCACAGCATTTCCCGGCTGGAAAGCCTGTGCCACAAAGACCGCACTTTCAGAATCGTTTGAATTGCCTATGACGCTCCACGCTTTCTGGCTACCCAACAGTTTCGTTATGTCGTTCTGGCTGGAGGATGATCAGCGCGCCGGGTCTGATCTTGATCGCGGCGGCTCCGAGCACCCCCGTGGCATGTTGTTTACAGACCTGGTCGGACAACTGCCGACTGACCTGGAGCTCTATGAAGAGCAACGGCTGGGTCTGTTTCCGGCCGAAGACGGTCTGCCGATTGCCTCGCATGTCGATATTCCGATCGATGCACAGTTACAGACCTGGTGCATTGATACCGGAGAGACAATTGCGGAGTGCGTCATCGAGTTCTTTCGGACCCGGCCGTTGCCCGTCGACGAAGACACGACAATCGGAGACAGCCTCTTGTACTGGCAGCAAATTGCGGAGTTCGCAGTGTTGCTGGTCGATGCGACGTCGATGGTGCCGGGCATTACCGAGCTCGAAGGCAAGAAATATCCCGTCTGGCAGGCCGCTGTGCCACCGGAACTTGAGCCTTACTGGCAGTCGCTTGTTGCAGCTATGCCGCCGGTCGTTCATGCTTTGACACCGGAAAATGAATTCGCCGCCAGGCCCGAGGCGTTGCCGTTGTCTTTTCTCGATGCCTGTGTCGACTTTCAGGTACGGCAATGGGCGATGAAGCGCAATCCGAAATTCCATAGTCGGCGGAAGAGCCAGCCGCCATTGCCGAAGCAATGGCTCGACGCTTTGCAGGCAGGGCATTTCGCAGCACTCTTTTCCGACTCACGCCGGCTGGAAATCTTTAACGAAGAGGTCGGCCTGTGGAATGATGGACTGCGTCCACTGAATCTGTTTTCGCCGTACCGTCTCGGACTCGAGCTGGTGCCGCCCGACGATCAGAATGGCGACTGGGAGATCCGCCCGAGCGTCAAGTCGAATCGCGACAGAGAACTGAGCGTGCCGGCCGATGAATTGTTCGAGTCGGCGGCCACCATCCATCACCCAGCCGCTATGCTTCCATGCCTGCTGGCGAGCCTCGGGCGGGCAGCCGTAGACTTTCCGCCGCTTAGCGCCTGCCTGGAATCGTTCCCCCCCGAGCCGTGCCGCATTGACCGGACGCAGGCCCTCATTTTCATGACCGACGCGTCGCTGTTGCTGCAGAAGCGCGGTTTCATCGTGCGCTTGCCGACGTGGTGGGAGGAGCCGCAGGAGAAGCTCGGGCTGCTGCTGCGTATATCGACGCCGCAGAACACGGGTACCGATCGGCATGCCGTGCTCGGGCTTGACCAGATGGTGTCGTATAGTTGGGAAGCAGCGATGGGCGAAGAGTCACTGACGGAAACGGAATTTCGTGAACTGGCGACGTCGAAAAATCAGCTTATTCATCGTAAAGGCCGCTGGCGCCGCGTCGATGCTGGCGCCGTCCGTAAATCGATGAAGGAACTCGACGAACGCGGGTTCAGCGGTGATTCTTCGCTGGCAAAAGCCATGGAAATCGGGTTTGGCATGGAGCATGCCGGTGGCTTGCCGGTTATCGACTTACGCTTCGATTCCGGAGAGGATGTCGCTTGGCTGGACGACTTTCAAACGGACGTTCGCTTCACGATGTTGCCGACACCGAAGACTTTCCAGGGGACCCTGCGACCGTACCAGGAGATCGGTTTTTCATGGCTGCAGTTTGTTGCAAAGGCCGGCATCGGCGCTTGCCTGGCGGACGACATGGGCTTGGGGAAAACCGTGCAGATGATAGCTGTGCTGGCCTATCAGCAGGTCAACAAACTGGCGGAAGGACCGTCACTAATCGTTTGCCCGATGTCCGTTGTCGGCAACTGGGCCCGCGAGCTTGAGCGGTTCGCCCCGTCGCTTCGGGTGCTGGTTCATCACGGCGGCGATCGCTCCAGTCAGCGGACGTTCGTTGATTCGGCCAATGAGTACGATGCGATCATCACGACATACAACCTGATCGTCCGCGACCAGACCAGTTTTATCAGTTGCCGCTGGTGGAATATCATTCTGGACGAGGCGCAGAACATAAAAAACCCCAACACCAAGCAATCTGTCGCGGCCCGCTCTCTGCGTGGTTGCAACCGCTATTGCCTGACGGGCACCCCCGTCGAGAATCGCTTGATCGAACTGTGGTCGATCATGGATTTCCTGAATGCCGGATACCTGGGCAGGATCGGCACGTTTCGTAACCATTTCGCTGTGCCGATCGAACGCGCCGGCTCCGATAAGCGCGCGGCGATTCTGCGTAAAATCACGCGGCCGTTTATCTTGCGCCGGCTCAAGTCGGATCGCTCGATCATCCGTGACCTGCCTGAAAAGAACGAGATGAAAGTCTTTTGTAACCTCACGGCCGAGCAGGCGGCATTGTACCAAGCCGTCGTTGACCAGATGTTCACGCACATTGGTGGCGAAGATGAAAGCTCTTTCGAACGCAAGGGGCTGATCCTTAGCGCGCTGGTTAAACTCAAGCAAATCACCAATCATCCGGTGAATTTCCTGCGTGACGACAGTGAATTCAGTTCGGCCCGCTCAGGGAAACTGCAACGCCTCGAAGAAATGATGCAGGTGGTGCTGGACGAAGGCGACAAGGCTCTCATTTTCACACAGTTCGCTCAACTCGGCAACCGGCTGTACGAGAAACTCGCACGCAAATTCGGTGTCGAAGTATTGTACCTGCACGGTGGCACGCCGCAGCGACAGCGTGAACAGTTGATCAATAAGTTTCAAACCCGACACGGGCCACCGATATTTCTGCTATCGCTCAAAGCCGGCGGATTGGGACTGAACCTGACCGAGGCAAATCACGTGTTTCATTACGACCGCTGGTGGAACCCCGCCGTCGAGGACCAGGCCACTGACCGAGCTTTCCGTATCGGCCAGACGAAGGCCGTACAGGTACACAAGTACCTTTGCGTCGGTACAGTCGAGGAAAAAATTGATCGTATGATCGACGATAAACGTCAGCTCGCCGATAACATCATCACTCCCGGGGAAAACCTGATCACCAACCTGTCCCTGACTGAACTGCGCGATGCCTTCATGCTCTCGCGCGATGCGGTGTCCGAACAATGATCTCTCACTGGCCAACCAATCAGGAAATCGACATCGACGTACCGATCAGGATCGAGCACGGATTGCAGCTGCGCTCGCAGCGGGGTGAGATTGCCCAAAACTGGTGGGGCCGCGGCCTGCTTTCTGTCATGGACTCTGCAGCGGTGAAAGAGGAGTTGGATGCCGGCAAGCGATATGCCCGCAAGGGCCAGATTGAATCTATGGAATACAGCAAGAGCATCGTCAAGGCTTCGGTGCAGGGCAGAGATGACAAACCGTATACCGTGTCGATAGCATTCGAGACGTTGCCCAGTAAGGTCTTGACCGCGGCCCTCACTGAACTGTCGAAGTGCCTGAATTTGTGTGGCGCTATTCTTGGCGGTTGGATGCCTGAAGAGGTCCAGGCGTTGTTTGAACGGCATGGTGCTGCCGTGCTGCCTGCCGACCCGCCGCACAGCACGTGCAATTGTGAGCGCACCGAGCGGCCGTGCCGACATATGCTCGCAGTTGCCTGTCTGTTGGCTGACCGCGTGGATACCAACCCGCTGCTGCTTTTCGAACTGCGCGGCTTGCCGCAGGCTCAGTTCATGATGCGGCTGCGGGAACTTTGGAACTTGCCGGCGCCGGCTGTCGATGATGCGGACCTGGTGCCGCCCTCGTGTCGATCTGTCACCGGCTACTACCGGCGTCTCGATGTCGAGCCGGAGACCCAACCGATGGAGCTGCCGAAGGTCGATATCCTAGCTGAGCTCGGGACCCCGCAGTTTTTCAATCAGGACGATCAGGCAAGCCTGCAGACGTTGCGTAAACTCTATCAGGACCACATCAGGCGATGAAGCTCGACCGGCTGCTACTGGGCGTAAGCGGACGCCTCGGCGTTTTGGTTGCATGCTGCGTCATCGTATGCGGTCTGCTGGTTCTCAGACTGTGGTACGAACAATTGCGCCAGGGCGACGACCATCGCGAAGCGATCTCGAAGCAAAGTTTGCGACGCATCCGCACAGCGCCTTCGCGCGGGCATATTCTCGATCGCAATGACGTCGCACTGACCCAGAACGTACCGTCGTACGACGTCTACTTTCATCCGCACGAAATGCGCCGGCCACATTTTACCCGGATGCGCCGCACTATTGCTCACGTGGCTCGGCAACTTGACCGGATTGCCCGGCTGGCCAGTACCGATCATGACTATCAGCGAAAAGATATTGCCGACATGCTGCGGGCGAAAGATACCCATATCATCATGGCCGGCGACCTGCCCCGGCAACGGCTGCTCGAGATACGCAATGAATTACAGGACGTCCGCGGCATCGAATTTAAACTCGACGGCGGTGCGATAGTCGTCCACCCCGATTTTATGTGGCTGCCATACCAGAGCAGCCGGGATCGCACCATCGAATTCATCCTCAGCCGTATTGGCCTGGTCGGCAAACTTGTCGACCGCCCGCACGATGCGACCCCGGAGAAGATCAATCGCCATTTGCGTGTGTCACCAGCCCTGCCATATCGTGCCTTTGAGGGGCTCGAGGAAAACGATCTGGCGCAGCTGATGGAACTGATGCCGCGAATCCCCGGGCTCGAGATCAACACGAACCTGACCAGACGCTATACGCAGGGTGAGACAGGTGCACACCTGACCGGTTTCGTCGGTGTGCGATATCCGGAAAAAAAAGATCTGGAGGAATTTGCTTACTATCTGCCGGAACTGACCGGCAGCATGGGCATCGAACGGCGCTTCGACGACACGCTTAAAGGGCAGGGCGGCCACCGTGAAGTGCGGGTCGACAGTGTCGGCTACTTTTATGCGGATGCCATTGAAGCACAGCCTGCGATTGCCGGCGATGACGTTGTGCTGACGATCGACATCCGGGCCCAGCGTATCGCGCAATCATTGCTTGGCGACAGCAAAGGCGCCATGGTCATGCTCGACTGCCGGACCGGTGCCGTGCTCGCCATGGCGTCGGCACCGACTTACGACCTTAACACCGTGCGCCAACAGTTCGATGAATTGGGGAAACATCCGGACAGGCCGTTGCGTGACCGAACGATCACTGCCGATTTTGTTCCCGGTTCTATCACCAAGACCCTTGTTGCACTGGCCGCACTTGAAAATGAAGTGGTGACTGTGAATGATACCGTCCACTGTGGTGGTGGCTATCGATTCGACGACGGGACTTATGTCAAATGCGCCAATCGATCCGGACACGGGCACCTTGGCATAGTCGATGCCATCGAGCGGTCTTGCAACACCTATTTCATTGATGTCGGCCTGAGTTGCGGCCTTGACAGGTTACGCCCGATGTTCGAGGCCGCCGGCATCGGGCAACAGACCGGTATCGAGCTGCGTTCCCGCTGGTTCGCAGGGCGACTGCCGGACCGCACCCGTAAACACCAGGAAACCGGTGAACCGTGGGTGCTTTATGACACTGCTGCTACCTCCATCGGCCAGGGCTACATCACGCTCAGCCCGCTGCAGGCCGCTGTTTTCACAGCCGCGATCGGGAACGGCGGTAAGGTCTATGAACCGTATCTCGTAAAAGCAATCATGAGAAAAGGCCGATACCTGTCACAGACTCAACCACGGCTGCGCGCGCGGTTGCCCGTAAAGGATGAACATTTGGCGACGGTACGTGAGGGGATGCGACGGGCGGTCAGTGGCGAGCATGCCACGGCACCGACGGCACGCATGGGGATTTTCGAAATTGGCGGCAAGACGGGGTCGGCCCAGACCGGTTCGCGCAGTGATCGGCGCGTCAATGCCTGGTTTGTCTGCTTCGCGCCATTCGACTCACCGCGTTACGCCATTTCCATCATGTTGCCGAATCGCCCCGTGAACAACTCCGGCGGTCGCGATGCCGCACCGATAGCACGAAAATTTCTCGAACGTTATCTCTCGGCTGAGTGACCCGAAAACATCGTGGCCCTTTGGAATCCCCGGTGACTGAATTGAAAAATCGGGTCGACGTGCTACTAGTTCGAACCGGAAAGCGTCGAAGGCAATACCATCAGTTTCTGACCACCTCCAGAAAATCATTCCAGTTCCTCCACTACACTAAGCATGGCAAAGCGCACGTTAACCTCCTGCTGGAAACAGTTCGAAAAGCTTTCCCTCGACTACCTCGGCGGCGAAAAAGACTGCGCTGCCATTGCGAAAAAACTCGAAGAGCTCACTTCGCGCACAAATGTCGACAAGATTGGCGGGGCGCTCGAGACGCTGTTCATCCGGCCGCATATCACCCAGAAAATCGCGGTCAAATTCTCTGTCGAATTCGTCGACGGTGAAATCCCGATCTGGCAGACTCGCTACGATGCCGAGGCTGACAGCATCATTGTCCACCCGTTGTCAATTTTCAAATTTATTAGTGATATTCGCAAAATCGTTGTAGTGGAACACGACGATGATTTTGTCGATTTGCGATACACCAGCTTCCTGTACGAGCTTGGCAAGATGTCATCGGTGTATCTGCTTTTCCTGCTGATGCTGCAACGCGTCGCCTATCTACTGGAGATCGCCCATCTTGAAAAACGCGGTGGTGTCGTAGAAGTGGCCGAAGGTGAAGCCTACCATACTCTGCTGTGGGCCTTCAAGGAACTCGAAGGCTTCGCTCAGCGCACACGCGGCGACAGTGTCCGCGCCATGTTCGCCATTTCATGGTACGAGTCCGACTGGATTACCGGCCGCTAAGCGTCCAATACTTCACCCAGCGCGGCAGCCAGATCCACCAGCGTCCCCGGCCCTCTTGACTGCAACTCGACGTTGGTCCCGTAAACGGCGTTGCTGTCAATACGTCCGTGTGAGCCACGGATGCGGGTGTGATTCTGTGAAGTGCCGAGGAACGGCCCGAAAAAAAGTTCACAGGGATCGTAGCCGGGCTTGTTGTGAATGTCGACGTGCGTTGCGTAGTCCGGCGCCTGGCGCCTCGTGTGCCACCACGGGTAGGCGAACCAAGCACCAGGCGCGGCCAACAGGACCAATTCGCCGGACCGGGCATGATCGATATTGTGTGCCGCTTGGGCGTCGCGATCCAGCACCAGATCGATATCCGGCTTCGCCGCTAACAGCTCCTGTGCCGCCGCAGTTGCCGAGGGACTGTCGCAGATCACATGCGCCACCTGATGGTCGACCACGGCGAATGCGTTGCTCGTGTGCAGGTCCGGATACTGCATGTTGTTGATATGACGCACGTGTAATAGGTCGTTGTCGAGCAGTAGCTGATTGGGAAAAACCGGCCGCGAAACATCGGCAATGGCGTAGTCGCTGAACAGCAAAACCGCATAGTCGTTTTCCGTCGCGCCCGCAACAATTGTTTCCAGACAGCTTTGCAGAACCCCGAATTCCTTGCCTGCTGCCGCGGCTGACGGGCCGGATTTCTGCAGCCCGTAGTCCAGGTGGGGCAGGTAGGTCAGTAACAGGTCCGGCGCAAATTCGCTGGCCATCACCTCACACGTTGCCGCGGTGATCCACTGCGTCGATCGTGCCGAAGCCAGTGGGCCCCAATAGTTCTGCAGACCGAACTTGCCGATTTTCGCAGCCAGCGTCGGGTACAGTTCTGCGGGTTTTGAGAAACAGTCCTGAATCATCCCGCCGCCATGCTTGTGAATGGGGGCCGGGGAGAGGATCAGGTCGCTGTCTTGTCCAAGGCTTTGTTGCCAGAACATCTGGCCCACGGTCCCGCCGCGTTGGCGGAACGAATCCCAGATGCGCTGGCCGTGGTACAGTGACGAGGACTGCTCCCAGAACAGTGCTTTGTGGTACGTCCGATCGAAGAATCCATTGCCGACCATCCCGTGCTGGTCGGGCGTTGTCGCCGTGCGAAAGGTCGCCTGCGCGGTACACGTGACCGCCGGAAAAACAGGCTGCAACGGGTGCAGTTCCAAACCGGCAATCTGCATGTCCGGCTTTAGTGTCTGCACCAGGTTGTGCCCCAGTGCGGCAGCTTGAATGACAAGAATCCTCTGCATCATCATTTAACCTTGCCCTCGTCACTCAGATTGCAAAGCACCGGAAAACCAACGGATTTTATTAACCAAAGGTTTATGAAAATGCTTTGGTGTTAAGTAGTTAAGATGTTCGATTCTGCATTTCGGGCTAGCGGGACGGCGCGCTTGGGAGGGCTGTCCGATGCTTGACAGCTAGGAGCGACACGGTACAGTTTTTGAATCCTTCCGGCGTAACCCGATATCCAGGCGCTTGCATAGATGGCGAAAAAACGACACCAAAAGCATAGAAAGCCTGCCCCGCCCCGCCCGCCGGAACCAGCCGACCCCTTCACCGATCGGGTAGCTGTTGCGCACACCGATGGTGCCGATGCAAAGCCCACTGAAGCATCGGCCCGGCCGTTGTTGCCGCCGGTCATTTTCTGGATCGGCGGGTGCGTACTGATTTATTTGCTGACGTTTCTGGTGTATTGGCCATCTATGAGCGGTGGCTTTTTGTGGGACGACATGAAGTATGTCGTCGACAATGACATGCTCAAGCGGGCAGACGGGATCTGGCCGATCTGGTTCGACCCGAAAGCTTATGAAATGCAGTTCTACCCGATTACCTACTCAACTTTATGGCTCGACTACAAAATCTCCGGAACCGACTCCACCGTGAGCTACCATTTGGTCAACGTAGCGATTCACGCGCTGAATGCCATCCTCGTATGGCTGCTGCTGCAGCGCTTAAAAGTACCTGGCGCCTTATTTGCCGGATTGCTGTTTGCGGTGCATCCCGTCAATGTGGAATCTGTCGCCTGGATCACTGAGCGCAAGAATGTGCTGTCCTGCATGTTCTACCTGCTGGCGATTTTGGCATGGATGAACTACTCACGGCGTAACGGCATACACCGCTATCTCCTGGCCCTGTTCTTTTTCTCGTGCGGTGTGCTCAGCAAGACGCTGGTCGCTACGCTGCCCTTCGTGCTGCTCCTGTGGATATGGTGGAAAGCGAAGAAGAAAAGCTACCGGCGCCAGTTGATCGGACTGATCCCGATGGTGGCGATCGGAGTCGGCTTTGTGAAAATTACGATGTGGCTGGAATCACGGCATACCGAAGGCCACGACTACGGACTGTCGTTCCTTGATTCCTCCATCATTGCAGGTCGTGCGCTGTGGTTCTACATCGGATCGTTGCTTTGGCCGTTTCAGACGACGCCGATCTATCCGAAATGGCAGATTGATCCGGCACAGGCCTGGCAGTATCTGCCACCGCTGGCCTATGGCCTGGCGTTGTACTTGACCTGGCAATTCCGGCACCGTATAGGTCACGCGGTTTTCATTGCCTTGATGTTTTTCGGCATGACCCATGGACCGAGCCTGAGTTTTTTCCAGTTCGGGTACCTTGGTCATTCCTTTGTCGCGGATCATTTTCAGTACATCCCGTCGCTTGCCTTCATTGGCCTCGTTACCGCGATCGTAGCCACGGCGCTACGGACCTGGTTGCCGGCGTATGCGACGGCGGTGGGTTGCGTGATCGGTGTGGTTGTGGTTGCCGTGTTTGCCAGCGTTGCCTGGGAGTTGAATCATCACTATGCAAGTGAAGAAGCTTTCTGGAAACACGGCGTGACAACGAATCCGATCCATACGAACATGAGCGCCCTCGGCAATGTTTATTTGCGACAGTCGCAAACGTTGACGGAATCGGCTCAGGCGGTTGATTCCGGCCTGACCGCGGATGACCGAACGGCTATTCGCCAGAAGGCGAAAGAAAAAAAGACGTTGGCATACGAGTACATTGAACGCTCGCTCGAGGAGAGAGAGCATGCCCGCGGCAGATACCGGCTTGGCGAGCTGTATATGGCAGACCGCAACTACGAGGAGGCAATCCCGCAGTTCGAAAAAGCGATCGAGGCGAATCTGGGCAACAAAGTTCGGGAACTCACTGCTGGTGCAGCATACATGCTCGGTGTGTCCCATTTCAATCTGGCGCAGTACGATGAAGCCGAGCCCGCGTTTGCACAAGCAATCAAGATGAATCCAAAGGGTTTCGAAGCGCATTTCATGCTGGGGCGAGTCCGTCTTCGGAACAAGCAGTATGCCGAGGCGGTATACCACCTCGAGGCGGCGTTGCAGCTGAACCCGACATATGGGCCTGCTCAGCGCTATCTGAAATCCGCGAAGACGCAACTGACCAAGGAACAATAATCATGTCGACTGCAGAGAACGAACTCCAAATCAGTATCGTGGTGCCGGCGTACAATGAGCAGGATAACGTCGCGCCTTTGATTGAGGCTGTGCGAGAGGCTCTCGATGGTCGCGCCTACGAAATCATTTTTGTAGATGACGGCAGCACGGACGGGACATTCGAGTGCCTTCGAAGCCGCACGGATCCACAGCTGCGTGTCATCAAATTCCGCCGGAATTTCGGACAGACCGCGGCACTCGACGCCGGATTCAAGGCTGCCAGAGGCCGGATTGTCGTGCCAATGGATGCGGATTTGCAAAATGATCCAGCGGATATTCCAAGGCTGCTCGAGAAGCTGGATGAAGGCTTCGATGTCGTGTCCGGCTGGCGCCGTGATCGAAAGGACCCATTGTCAAAGCACCTGATTTCCCGCGGGGCCAATCTGCTTCGTAAGCTCCTCATAAATGATGAAATTCATGATTCCGGCTGCACACTGAAGGCATACCGGCGCGAGTGTCTCAAAGGATTGGATCTCTATGGTGAAATGCACCGCTTCATCCCCGCGCTGCTGCAGTGGCGCGGTTTCCGTATTGCCGAGCTCCCCGTGACTCACCATGAACGCCGCCACGGCCAGACGAAATACAATATTTTTCGTGTGCTCAAGGGGTTCCTCGACATGATCATTGTGTCGTTCTGGATGAACTATTCGGCGCGGCCTATCCATTTGTTTGGCAGCCTGGGGATTATCTCGACTGGGTTGGGCTTTTTGTGCGGTTTTTATCTGTCAATCATCAAATTGATGGGGACGCCGATTGCCGGGCGGCCGCTGCTGCTGCTTGCGGTCTTGCTGATCATAGTTGGCGTCGAATTCATTATCTTCGGCGTAATGTCGGATATCCTGGTAAAGCTCTATTATCGCGACCAGCCGACCTATAATGTCGAGACGGAACTGGACAACCGCGGGTCGGATGGCAGCTGTGCATAAGGACGTTTTTGTCGGTATCGACCTGGGAACGGGCGGTGTCCGGGGGCTGGCCGTCGACGCTTCGGGATCGGTGGTTGCGGCGCACAGCGTGGCATTCCCACCATCGGCACCGGTTGACGGCAGGCATGAACAGGACCCGGAATCCTGGTGGAACGCTGCCTGTCAGGCCTGCCGCGGATTGGTTGCGGAGTTGAGTCGGTGCGACGTCGAGCTCCAGCGGCTCGCGGCTGTTGCCGTCGATGGCACCTCCGGGACGATTGTCCTACTCGACGCGGTCGGTGTACCCGTGGGCCCGGGGCTGATGTACAACGATGCGCGCAGTACTGTTGAGGCGGTACAACTGAATGAGCTCGCTGCCGATTTCTGTGACTGCCTCGGCTACCGCTTCAACGCATCGTTCGCACTCGCTAAAATCGAATGGCTGCGGCGCAATGAGCCAGACAAGTTTCAGGCGGCCCGACATATCGTGCATCAGGCTGACTTTGTTGCCGGCCGACTGTCGGAGTGCCTGGGAGTTTCAGATTACAGCAATGCTTTGAAAACAGGTTACGACCTGTTCCAGGAAGTATGGCCGGACTGGATCGGGAAACTTCCTGGCGTGTCTGAACGACTGCCCACTGTCCGGGCACCTGGTGAACAGATTGGCGAGGTTACAGCGGCGGCGGCGGCGGCGACCGGGCTGCCGGCCTCGTTGCCGGTGATCGCCGGTGCTTCGGATGGCACCGCTGGTTGCCTGGCCTCGGGGATTCGGCAGCCGGGCGACTTGAACAGCAGTCTTGGCACGACGCTCATTTTCAAGGCGCTGAGCTCCAGCCCGGTAAAGGACCCCGACGGGCTCATTTACTCACACAAGCTTCCGGGCGGACTATGGCTGCCTGGCGCTGCGAGCAACGTCGGGGCAGAGTGGATCACGCGATGGTTCCCCAACGCCGATCTGCAGGCCATGGATGCTAATGCAGCAGGACTGTTGCCATGCGATACCATCGCCTATCCGCTGGCGCGTCGTGGCGAACGATTCCCCTTTCTAGCGCCAGACGCATCGGCAGTCGGTATCCCGGATAGTGACGAAATACTTCGCTATGCGGCCTGCCTGCAGGGGACCGCGCTTGTGGAGCGACTCGCCTTTGAGACATTGGAACGCGTATCGGGCCACGCCGGCAGCGACGTGTACACCACGGGCGGAGCCAGTCGGAGTGACATCTGGACCCAACTGCGTGCTGATGTCACCCGGCGCCGCTACCACCGCCCAGTTTGTCCCGAAGCTGCCTTTGGCAGCGCCGTCCTGGCCGCCAGCGGTGTAACCGACTGGTCAATTGAGCAGGCGATTGCTGAGCTTGTCCGGATCGACCGGGTTTTTGACCCGGATTTCGATGACAAATACACCGAAATTTTCGCGGCCTTCTGCCAAGTCGTCGGCGCTTATACCTGAGAATTCTTATAAGCCAAGGGCATTAAAAGCATTGGGAATATGGGAGTTATGGAAAGAAATAGCGTCCCAACACGATTGTATCTCATTGGCATTCACCGTATGGTGTGCGATGGCAATCACGATTCAGATCTGTACGGGGCCAGAGTGCGGGCCGCTGGGATCGCATGAGGTGATCCGGCGTCTCCGGCGGTTGCCGGACGAGAAACGCCGACAGTTGAAGATCACGTTTCAGCAGTGTTTCGCCAGGTGCCAGATGCCGGGCACCCTGTGCCCCTGCGTTCGCATCGACGGTAACTGGATCGTGCAGGCGGACATGGCGAAAGTGGAAGCCGCTCTCGAATCGCATTGGCAAGACGAACCAGACGACAGCGATCCGTTTGCAGATTATTTTCGTTAGCTGCCAATTTCAGTCAATATCGGCATTTGAATCCCCTCCATCCCTTCTATATTAGGGATTGCTTCTCGTACGAACACTGACCCCTCGACATACCCCGCGAACGGCGCCATGGAATTCGTCATAATCGCCAGCGACCAGATCTATTCGTTTGCCGAGACAGTCGTAGATGCCATCCGCAGCCGCGGCGGCGCTGTCGACTTTCAAAGGTGCGAATTCACGGAGTTCGCGGACCAGAGCTTCGATGTGTTCATCCCGATCAACGTGCGCAAGAGCAACGTTTATCTGCTCCACAGTTTCGTCAACCCCAATGACGGTTATATGCAGCTGTTCCTGATGAACGATGCACTCAAGCGTGCCAGCGCCACCGAAGTCGTGAACGTCCTGCCCTATATCCCGTATACCCGCAAGGACCGCAAGGATCGGCCGCGAGTCCCGATCTCCGCCAAATTGTTCGCTTCGTTGACCGAAATGTCCGGCGCCAACCGCATTATTTCCAACGATTTGCATGCCGGCCAAATCCAGGGTTTCTATGATATCCCAGTCGATAATCTCGAGGCGGTGCCATATATCGCACGGTATATCAAGGAGCAGATGCCACATATCGTCAAGGATCTGGTAGTTGTCGCGCCGGACACGGGCGCAACCAAAATTGTCGAGTCTTTGGCCCGTCGATTGCACACGCAGATTGCCATCATAAACAAGCGCCGCAAGAGGGTGAACCAAGCGACAGCCGGACACGTCATTGGTGATGTGGAGGGACGAATATGCCTGATGTTCGACGATATGATCGACACCGGCGGGACAATTTACGAAGGCGCCAGGGCATTGAAAAAACATGGGGCAACCGCAGTGTATGCAGCTTGCACCCATGCCATTTTTAGCGACAGGGACGGCGAGCAGGCGGAAGAAAAACTCCTCGGCGAAATCGAGGAGATAATTGTGACTGACTCGATCCCCCAGGAATATGCAACCGACCGCATTCATGTGCTGAGTCTGGCAGACCTCTACGGCGAAGCAATCTGGCGCACGCAGCGTGGCGAGTCATTGTCCGAGTTGTTCCGTTAGCCGGTCGAACTTTACAAGCAGGAGACCACAATGTCACAAGCCCAAGCGGCTGGAGGCCACGTACAGGCATTCCGGTCCCACAAACGCACTGACAACTGGTGGGTTGGCCCACTGCTGACGTTTCTCGGCCTTAGCGCTTTTGGTGTCTACGCTACCTGGGCCGCGTTTCAAGGGGCCCATTATTTTCACGGTTCGTACCTTTCACCATTTTATTCCCCGGTCATTTTTGTTGAAGAGGCCGCTGCGGGGAGCGCGCCCCTGCACCATGCCTGGCTCGGGTCGTGGCCGGGATGGTGGCCCGCGTTTCTGCCGCATTCTCCGGCGTTTTTCATACTTATTTTCCCTGGCTCCTTCCGGTTTACCTGCTACTACTATCGCAAGGCCTACTACCGGTCATTCCCGCCGTATACACCACCCGGCTGCGCAGTGACATCGATGCCGCAGAAGAATTATAAGGGCGAAAGCCGACTACTGCTGTTTCAGAACCTGCATCGATATGCGCTTTACTTCGCACTGATTTTTATCGTAATCCTTTCCTACGACGCCTTCATAAGCTTTTTCCGCGCCGGAAAGCTCGGAGTAGGTGTCGGATCGATCGTGCTTTCGATCAATGTCATTTTACTAGCCGGCTATACGTTCGGTTGCCATTCCTTCCGGCACCTGATAGGCGGGCGGCTGGACTGTTTTTCCTGCAACACCGGCTGTGACCTGCGCCACAAGCTGTGGTCCAAGGCGACCATACTCAACCAGAAACACATGTCGTGGGCCTGGGTGAGCCTGTTCTGGGTCGGCTTCACCGATTTTTACATACGAATGGTGTCAATGGGCGTTTTCAAAGATTTCAACACGTGGGCCAACTGATGGATGTTAGCGAACTGCAAACAGTAGAACACGACGTATTGGTGATTGGTGCCGGCGGTGCCGGATTGCGTGCCGCGATCGCCACCGCACAACAAGGCAAATCCACGGCGTTGGTTTCCAAGTCATTGCTTGGCAAAGCACACACCGTCATGGCCGAGGGCGGTTGCGCCGCCGCGTTGGGCAATGTCGATTCGCGTGATAGCTGGAAGGTCCATTTTCGCGACACGATGCGAGGCGGAAAATTCCTCAATCAATGGCGTATGGCCGAACTGCACGCCCGACAGGCACCCGAACGCGTGCGTGAACTCGAAGAATGGGGTGCTGTCTTTGACCGGACGAAAGATGGGCTGATCAGTCAACGCAATTTCGGCGGCCATCGATATCCGCGCCTGGCGCATGTCGGTGACCGCACCGGGCTCGAGATGATCCGGACCTTACAGGATCACGGCATCCACCAAGGCTTCGATGTCTACATGGAATGCAAGATCCTTGCCCTGCTCAAGGACGGCGATCGGATTGCCGGCGCCGTCGGGCTCTGGCGTGAGACTGGACGTTTCATCGTTTTCAAAGCGACATCGGTGATCCTGGCGACCGGCGGCGGCGGCCGCGCCTGGCGGGTGACCTCGAATTCCTGGGAGTATTCCGGCGACGGTGCTGCTATGGCGTACGAAGCCGGCGCCGAGCTCATGGATATGGAATTCACGCAGTTCCACCCCACCGGTATGATTTGGCCGCCCTCCGTGCGTGGTATTCTCGTGACCGAGGGGGTGCGCGGTGATGGCGGGATCCTGTTGAACAACAAAAATGAACGGTTCATGTTCAACTACATTCCGGACAAGTTCGCATCCGAAACTGCCGATTCGGAGGAGGAAGCCAACCGTTGGCTGGAGGGCGAGGAAGGTGCCCGGCGACCACCTGAACTGCTCACACGCGACGTCGTCGCTCGTTCCATTCGGGCTGAGGTCGAAGCGGGGCGTGGCTCACCACATGGTGGGGCATTTTTGAATATCGCCTCCCGGCGAGAACCCGAGTTCATCCGCCGCAAACTCCCGTCGATGTACCATCAGTTCAAGGAACTCGCGGAGGTTGATATCACCAAAGATCCCATGGAAGTCGGGCCTACGCTTCACTATTTCATGGGCGGTATTCGTGTCGACTCCGACTCACAGCAGACACTGGTGCCCGGACTCTTCGCCTGCGGCGAATGCGCCGCCGGCATGCATGGGGCTAACCGGCTCGGCGGCAATTCGCTTTCGGACCTGCTGGTGTTCGGCAAAATTGCGGGCGATGCTGCGGTCGAGTATGTCGACCAGTCCAGTTCGAAACCCGCCATGGCCGATGCCGAGATCACCGTTGTCGTTCGCAACGCCACCGATATTCTTAACCGCGAAGATGGCAAAAATCCGTTTCTTGTCCATGAGGACATCCAGGAGAGCATGCAGCAGTACGTCGGCATTGTTCGTAGCAAGGAGGACCTGGAGACCGCGATTGCCAAGATGCAGGAGCTGTGGGATGAAGTCTCACGCGTCAAAGCACATGGTGCCAGCCAGTTCAATGCCGGTTGGCATGAGGCCCTTGACCTGCCCTGCCTGTTGATCACTGCCGAAGCCGTCGCCCGTGCCGGACTGTTGCGCGAAGAAAGCCGCGGTGCCCATACACGCCTCGATTTCGAAGGCGAACGCGAAGAGTGGGGCGAATACAACATCGTTGTTCGCAAAGGTGCCGACGGCATGAAAGTAGAAAAGATCGAAAGACCGCCACCGCCACAGGAACTGGCAGCAATTGCACAAGCCTCGCTGGAAGAGTTGGAAAAAAATGGATGAACGAAAATTCAGAATCTGGCGCAGTGACGCAGAGAATAAGGACGCTGGCCAGTTCGTTGATTACAAGATAGACGTCGATTCCGGCATGGTCGTACTCGATGCTATTCATCGGATTCAGGCGCACCAGGCCAATGATTTGGCCGTACGCTGGAACTGCAAGGCCGGCAAATGCGGCTCCTGCAGTATGGAAATCAATGGCCGCCCCAAGCTGGCCTGCATGAACCGTCTCAATGAATACGATCCGGCCGAAACCATCACCGTTCAACCGCTCAAGTCATTCCCGATCATCAAGGACCTGGTCTCCGATGTTTCCTGGAATTTCGAGCAGAACAGAAAAATCGCACCGTTCAAGCCCAAGCCGCGAGACGCCGATGGACAGTACCGCATGAAACAGTCGGACGTCGATCGCGTCCAGGAGTTTCGCAAGTGCATCGAGTGCTATTTGTGCCAGAACGTCTGCCATGTGCTGCGTGACCACCAGCAGAAAGATAAGTTTGTAGGCCCGCGCTTCATGATCCGGCTCGCCAGTCTCGAGATGCATCCGCTCGACCGCGCCGACCGTATCCCACAGATCAAAAAGGAGTTTGGCTCCGGTATGTGCAATATCACCAGATGCTGCACCGAGGTCTGCCCAGAACACATCAACATCACAGATAACGGCATCATTCCGTTGAAGGAACGGGTCGTCGATCGTTACTACGATCCAGTGATGTGGATGTGGAACAAAATCACTGGCGGCGACAAGCAAGGTTGACACTCGCTGATAGTCCGGGTGCCCGGCATATGACAAAATATCGGACGTCATCGGACCGATCCCACTCGGAGAACGCCGTCCCTGAAAGGATGCCTTGCCCGTTGTACAAGCTGGCGCAATGCCAGCCCGATGACATCGCTGTCTACAGAGACGGCTCGGAATACACCTTCGCCGACTTCGACGCCCTTGTGCAACGATATGCCGCTGCTCTCGCCGAGCGCCATCTCGACGCCGGCCAGCACCTGGCGGTGGCCGCGGCGAATTCAGTCCATTATTTGGCCTTGATCGTTGCCGCCTTGCGCCAACGTATCGTAATCTGTCCGCTCAATATTCGCTGGCCCGTTGCCACCCTGAGGGCTGCTGTCCAGCAAGTTGATGCGGACTTGATCGTTGCCGACGACGCAATGCTGGAGGTGCTGGATCTGCCCGCTGTCGCCTTCGAAGAGCTCAATGCTACTGCAACAGTCCCTCAAGCTCCGTCCTGGGATCCGTCTGCAACCGCCACGGTCGTCTTCACTTCCGGTACATCGAGTGCCATGCCGAAAGCAGCCGTACATCGGCTCGAAAGCCACTGTTGCAGTGCCCGCGGCGCCAACTCTAATCTGCCTTTGGGGCCTGGAGACAGATGGCTGCTGGCACTGCCGCTTTACCACGTTGGTGGCCTCGCAATTCTGTTTCGCTGTCTCTTGAGCGGTGCGGCGGTTGCCCTGGCGCCCGCTGACCGGCCAATCGGTGAGTCTTTGTCCCAAATCCAGGCAACGCACGTATCCGTGGTACCTACGCAGCTCCTGCGTCTGCTCCGGCAGCAGCTGTTGAGCGAACACTTACGTGCCGTTTTGGTTGGCGGCGCCCCGTTATCCGCCGTACTTGCGGTGGAAGCGCTCAAGGCCGGACTGCCCGTGCACACCACTTATGGCTGTACCGAAATGGCGTCGCAGATTACCTCCACCCCCCCCGAAAGCGGACACGACGATCTTCGTACCTGCGGGAAAGTGCTGCCGTATCGGGAAATCAGGATCGCCGATGACGGCGAGATCCTGGTACGCGGCCCAACCTTGTTCGACGGGTATCTGGCCATGGACGGAGCCCGTGCGGAGATTGATCGTGACGGCTGGTTCGCTACGGGGGACCGTGGTGAACTCGACGACCAATTGCGACTCGTTGTGCATGGTCGCGTCGACAATATGTTCATCTCCGGCGGCGAAAACGTTCAGCCAGAAGAGATTGAAGCGCGTCTGTGCGAGTCGGAAGGAGTGGCCGAAGCCGTTGTATTGCCGATACCCGATGAAGAGTTCGGTCATCGACCGGCTGCGTTCGTCCGGATGCAGCCAGGCTATCGACTCGAGAGTAGGGTATTGGCAACTAAACTGGCGGCCGTTCTGCCGAGATTCAAGGTGCCGGTGCGGTTCCTGATATGGCCCCAGACCCTTGAACAGAAGGGGGCCAAGCCCTGTCGTTATGCCTTGCAGACGTATCTTGAACAACAGCTGCAGCGTTGAACGTTGCAGCTGTTATCTAGTATTGGCGTCGTAAGTTGGAGGCGAGGATGCCCATGTTTTCACGGTATTTGGCGACTGTACGTCGTACAACCTTGTATCCCTGTTCATTGAGCATCTTGGCAATCTGGCTGTCAGACAGAGGCTTCGCAGCATCTTCTTCGTCGATCAGTTGACGTATTGTCTGCTTGACGACAGTATTCGATACCAAACGACCATCGTTCGCCTGGTAACCAGTCGAAAAGAACTGCCGCAGCGACAGCAACCCGTATTTGCAGCGAAGATATTTGCCGGCGACAGCACGGCTGACCGTCGTCTCATGCACTCCAACCTGCTTCGCCACCTGCGCCATGATGAGCGGTTTCAAGTGGTCCATGCCGTACTTGAAAAAGTCTTCTTGCACCGATACGATCGCCATTACAATCTTTCGAATTGTCGTCTGGCGCTGGATGATACTGTTGATCATGAAAACGCCGGCACGGATCTTTTCCTTGACATAGTCCTTGACGTCCTTTGGCGTGTCCGGATCGTTCAGAAGCTGACGGTACTGATTGCTGATGAATAAGTTGGGAAGATTGTCATTATTCATCTGTACCTGTAATCCGTTTTCGCCTTCGAAGACCCGCACTTCTTCCGTGACATACTCACTGGGTTGTACCTGACCCGGTTCGAGCCGGGGATTCAGGGCTTGGATTTGCCCGATGATCTCTTTCAGATGATCGATTGTAACATGCATTTTGCGCGCGACCGCCGGGAGGTGGTTGGCAGCAATGTCATCGATGTGGTCGCGAACCGCGGCATACGCCAGTGACTCTTCCTTGCCTTGTCGACTGAGCTGAATCAGCAAACGCTCACGAAGATCTCGTGCGCCGACACCCACAGGCTCCAGATCCTGAACCACTGTCAAAGCCTGATTCACAATCGACATCGGTTCGCCCGCCGCCATGGCCAAGTCGGCCGGATGCACACTCAGAAAGCCATCATCGTCCAGTCCGGAAATGATAAATTCGCAACAGTCCTGCAGCCGCGGATCCAAACCCAGAAATCCAAGTTGCTGAAGTAGCGACTCCTGTAGTGATTGCTCGACCGTCAGTGACTCCAGATAGTGCTGTCGACGCTCTTCCTCTTCCGGTGATACCGGTCGAAAATTCCCGGTACCAATAAAGCGGTTCTCCTCGTCGAGCTGAATGATCCGATCGAGCCATTCGTCATTGTCCGGCACTTCCACGGGCTCAGCTTCGTCCGGTTCACTTTCCAGGATCGGGTTTTTTTCCAATTCCTCGTTGACAATCTTATGCAGTTCCAGCACCGGTGCGAACAGCAGCTCAAGGGCCTTGATCTGCTGATGCGTCATCGTCTGGTCTTGACGTAGAACTTGGGCGGTCGACTGAGTCTGGGTTAATTTCACAGCCAAGATATCACCTCTCCCGAATGGGTTGGAGCGCCGAGCAGCTTGCGCTACCGGCGTGCAGGTTGGGTTGAAAGTAAGGTAGGTTGGGTTAGCATCAATTACGAAGTCATAAACAATCGCAGGAACTGTTCCAACATGTGATAAATCCGTAAAAAAATCATAATAGCGATCTGTAGATGACTTTTTTTAATTTATAAATTATTAAATATAAGATACTTATGTATTTATATGGATTTATATGCAGCAGTGGAAATAATTTTATTTTCCTTACCTAGCTGCTGGCAAAAAGTTTTATAACCGCCCAAACAAAGAGCGGATGGTGGGCTCGTGGAGCCGGTACGGCTGGCTTGCTCGTATTGCGACGGTTAATTCGCTTTTATATCGTGGCGCTCATCAAATATCCTACCCTATGCCAGGTGCCGAAATAACGCACTCAAGTGTGGATGATAATGCGTTTTAGATACCCGTGTCACGCCCAGGCCCGTGGTCTGCGCTGGTCAGCGTTTCCGTCGGGAATCGAGTCGTAAAATGATTGTACACCGTATTATATGCATTTCAGCACACCTTGGTTGGGACGATATCGATAAATTATTTGGAATAAGTTGTCTGGAAAATGCATGAACATACCCAAAATGAGAATGAAAACCGCCCTGATTCCTGCCCAATCTGATTCTACTCAATGCGGGGCATGACTTTAGAGTTTGTGGTGGCGCAGACAGCGTTGCAATACCTTTGAATTGCCGCTACCTTGATACCTTGAAATTGGAACAGGTTGCAACCGAAACTATGCGTTTGGGCAGGTCTGCCCCATCATACTGCCTAACCCCTGCAGCGTAGCCGCCACGGAATGAAGCCGTACGACCCCACCATCGAGAATTACCCTTTGGACGGGCACACCACGTTCCAGATGAATTCCATTGTCCGCCACCGCTTGCGGAATCTATGTGCAGGCATGAAAATGGCCGTGGAACGGATCGCTGATCAGGTAGGCAGCATGTACCCGCAGGTCACCGAGATGACGCCGCTGATGATCTCCGAACTAAATAGCCTGCAGGTGTTTACAGACCGTGCCGATCTATTGTTCGACCGGTTGCCGCCGGCCGCGTGCAGATGTATCGGTGAAGTTGTGAGTACGGCGCGCGGCGAGTTTCGCGAAAAATTTCCTGACACCGTCCTGCACCTGAACTTTCTCGACACCGATACCGATCATATTCTCGAGCACGGCAACTGGTTGTTGATCATCCTGCGCGAGCTGTTGAACAACGCTGGAGAGGCTGCTGGCGCCGACGGCGAAGTTGAATTGATCTGGGACCAGGCCGCCGGAGCGAAAATCGTCGTCACAAATTCAGGGTTGGAAATCCCTGCCGAGATTCCCCTGGCACCGCCCCTTCCGTTTTTCACCTGCCGCAGCCGCCACGACGGTATCGGCCTGGCGATCATCGCCAGGCTGTGCAAGGCGCTTGTCGCCGACCTGGCCATACAGTCGGGCAGCAGTGGTGTCTCAGTCACAATCGAATCTGTTTCCGGAGAATGGTAATGGGCAAGTTGAATCTGCTGATCGTCGAGGACAACCTGCTGGTGGGCTCTGCGGTTCGCGAGATATTGAAGGCGGAAGGCCATGACGTTTTCGTTGTCGAAAATGGCGAGTCCGGTCGTCGCGCAGTGTCAGACCAGAACTTCAATGTCATTCTTCTTGACCTTATGCTGCCGGATGTCGACGGCCAGGTGCTGCTCGAGGAATGGGGTCAAGCTTATCCCGATACACAGATCATTGTGATGACCGCATACGGCGATATCCCGCTCGCGGTCGAATGCCTCAAGAAAGGCGCATACGATTTCCTCACCAAGCCGGTCGAGAAAGTACAGATGTTGAAAACCCTGGAACACCTGCAAGCGGTCCGAAAGGCTTCTGTGCTCACCGAATTGTCGAAGCGCGATGCGGATACAGCAGAAATACAGGAGGTCATCGGAAGCTCGCCTGAGTTCAACCGAACCATCGAAATGACACGGCGAGTCGCAGAGAATGATTTCTCATGCCTGTTCATCAAGGGCGAGAGCGGCACGGGCAAAGGGCTTTTCGCTCGGACTATCCATAAAATGGGACTGCGACGCGATCGGCCATTCGTCGAGGTCAACTGCTCGGCACTGCCGCCGACGCTGATCGAAAGCGAACTCTTCGGTCACCGCAAAGGTGCTTTCACGGATGCCAAGGAGGATCGCGTCGGCCTGTTCGAACTGGCCGATGGCGGCACGCTTTTTCTTGACGAAATCGGTGACATGGACATCGCCCTGCAGTCGAAGTTGCTCAAGGTAATAGAAGAGCAGCGTTTCCGACGCATTGGCGGCACCTCAGATATTACCGTGGATGTGGCGATTATCGCGGCTACAAACCAACGCGTCGAGGAACTGATCGAAAGTAATCAGTTCCGCCTCGACCTCTACTACCGCCTCAACGTTGTACCGCTCGAACTGCCGCCACTGCGCGATCGGATGGAAGATGTCGATGCCATATCCAAACACTTCATCGACATATACTCCCGTAAGTTCGGCAAGAAAATCCGCGGCTTTTCAAAGTCGGCAGCGGCGGCGATAAACAAATATTCGTGGCCCGGCAACGTGCGTGAACTCCGAAATGTCGTGGAGCGTGGCTGCCTACTGGCCAAAGGCCGGACAATTTCAGATGAGGAGTTGATGTTTCCGGAGATTCACAATGGCGGTACACCGGGTCAAGCTGACATTGAATGCCTGCCCGCCATGCCGTTGGCAAAGGCGGAAGAACTCGTCATTCAGGCCGCCATGGATGATGCCGAAGGGAACAAAAACAAAGCAGCCAAAATTCTCGGCGTAAATCGCACCACACTGTGCAAGAAACTCGAGGAATACGGCATCGATTGACCGGATGTCAGTCCAGTGAATCGAGCAGCTCCATCAACTGCTCCATTTTGTAGGGCTTGGACAGATACGCTTTGGCGCCCAGCGCGTACAACTGATCGGCAACGCCGGCATCGATGGCGCCGCTCGCGATGATCACCGGCAGATCCGCCCGGCGCGACAGCAACTCCTCCAAAAGTTCGATGCCATTACGCTGTCCCGGTAGCACCAGATCCTGCATGACGAAATCGATTGTTTGCCGATGTGCCTCGAATACCTCGATGGCAGTATCCGTATTGTCCGCTTCCAGGACCTCGAAGCCTACTTTGATCATCCAACTCCGGACGGCGTTGCGTAGCAGCGGGTCGTCCTCAATCAACAACACCGTACGTGCCGTTGCCGGAACTGCCGCAGGCGCTGCGGGTTGTGACACGACGGTCACCGGCAAAGTCAGTTCCCAGCGCCATTCGCCGTCCGCTAACAATGTGCCGCCCGCCGCCTCGATCATCTCGGATAATGCCGCCGACGTCGTGTCCGGATCAACCAATCCCGCCGCCTCCGACTCAGTGCCCGCTGCCACACGCAACCGGCATTGCCCGTCGGTGATTTTCCCAAACACGGAAAATGAGGTTGGAACACTGCCGGATCGCGTAATTGCATGCACTAACAGGGCCACTACGACCCAACGCCCGTCGCCATTGTCCAGCTCCTTCACGACACCTTGTTCTAACTCCAAAGTCAGATTCCCACTGCCGACGACAGTTCGCAAAAGTGCGCCCAGAGAAGGCTGCGCCTCAGTGTCGTCAGTGCTGCCGTTGAGCTCTGTCAATACGCCGATGAGATACCATAAGCGCGTGGTCGTCTCGTAGGTGCGGCTGAGAATCATGTCAATAGCCGATGTGCTCGGTCGCGTAGTCAGACACTCGCTGACTATTTCCCGCAGCTTCGTCACGTGCTCGCGCATCTCACTGAGCAGCAATCGGCACGAGCGCGCCAGTAATTGTGACCGAATTTGATCCGGACGATCAGACTTCGGCTCAGTTTCGGATTTATGTCGCATGACGATGGGCTGCTGCAGAGCGTGGAGGCGTGTTTTCGACGGATTGATTTGATTAGAATATAATTGTATCTTGAGCAACTCCCAGTGACTTTGTGTAACTGGCGGCTGACCCGGGCCCCGATACTTGCTAATCGTGTCAATCTGCCGGCGCAGTTGTTCTTGTGTAGGCTGGTTAAATAGCGGTTGCCCAATGAATAATCCTCCCGATATCGACAGCGCAAAAGCAGCGGATTCACTCCTCACTCGGGCCCAAAATGCGCTCGAACTGCTGCGTTCGCTGCAGTTCGAGCATCTCGCCGAAATGGGCGTTTCCGACGTTTCTGACCTGCCCACGCTGCCATTGCAATGGCATATCGGCATGCGCCCAGAGGAGCTGCACGAACAACTGAGAGCTAATGCCCAACAGATCGCCTCCGACAGTGCAGCAGTGATCCCGGGGCGCGTTTATTGCTACCACTGCCGCCGTGCCGACTGCGAACACAGCATTCAGGCCGATGTCGGCCAGGTTTTCGCCGGCTATGGGGATACCGGCCGGCCGAAGTGGGAGGAGTTGTTCAACTTCCTGACCAATGCCGGCGACGACCGCATTGATCTGTTGTTCGAAAAGCCGCCGCGGCTTCTTGCCAAGGTTATTGGTCGCAAACGCCTCATCGCCGAACAACTCGTTGCCTTCGGGCGCGGCCATATGACCTACTACATTATCGGTCAGGTCGTGGCAGGTTACTTGCGCATTGGTCAGGCTCGAACCGCATTGACAGTACAGATAGTCGAGGACCGCAATCATCGGCTTTTTACCCAGGTGATATCACCATCCGTCGTCGTCGAAGCACTCGCAGATGCGCCCGAACAAACAGGATCGACGTTCTTCCGTGTCTTTGATGCACTGCGCGAGATCGATCGCCAGGTGACTGCCATCGCGCCCGAATGGCTGTCTGCGGGTGGCAGACAGGAACGGCTCGAAGTGAAGGAGAAGATTTTCGGATACCTGCGACATTTGGCGCATTCGATTGAACGCAAGGGGCGGCAATCTCGGCGCCGTACGTCGCATGCCGAGTTGCGGTCGAGACAGCAACGGCCGGTCCACAAGGCGTTTGATGACGTTCAGGCTGCCCGCCCCGAAGACTTCTTCCGTGACACCCGCACAGATTCCATCGTCATTGCCGGGAAAAACGGTCGTTCACATGTCTACAATGAGCAGGGGCGGCACATCACATCGCTTTGTTTGTTGCGGGACGAATTTCAGAGGCGGCTCAATCGTCGCCGATATGTACCTTTGCCAGGTGAAATCGTCAAAAAATTTGTCGCGGCAGTTAATGCTGCACAGACCAATGAGTAGCATCTTTATAGATGCATCTACTTAAATATCAGAATGTTAGGTCGAAATTTCGCGCTCTCACGTAGGCGCTCGAGATATTTTTTTTCTTGGAATCGGCTGGAAAATTAACTATAACGTGCTTTGAATCGAATA
>CAYWQM010000034.1:7370-44392 GCA_964460215.1 uncultured Lentisphaerales bacterium | reverse complement strand
GCACTCAACTTTCTGGATGGCTCGATCAACGAGAGATATCAGAATTTGAAACGGACAAACGTCTTGACAACAACAATCTGAGCCCGACGATCGCGTTGTACATCTACGGTCGCAGCTTCTTCCTCGAGGACCAGGTCATTGCGGCGAATGCGAAGGAGGCCGTTGACTACTTTCTCGGACAGGCGCACAAACACTGGCTGACCGTGTCGCGCCTGTCACAAGGACATCTGGCGGTTGGCCTGCAGCGGTTCGGGGCGGGCAAAGAGACGCCTGCAAAGATCATGCGATCGATCCACGAACATTCTCTGAACGAGGAAGAGATGGGCATGTACTGGCGCGATACCGAACATTCCTGGTGGTGGTACCGGGCGCCGATCGAGACACA
The DNA here is from genome assembly GCA_964460215.1 of uncultured Lentisphaerales bacterium. Lineage (GTDB taxonomy): Bacteria > Verrucomicrobiota > Lentisphaeria > JABSQK01 > CAJWLW01 > CAJWLW01. The sequence goes on along the minus strand of CAYWQM010000034.1, from coordinate 44,007 downwards.
AGCGATGATGATCGAGGCATTCGACGAAGTCGCCAAAGACGACAAGGCGGTTGAGGGCTGCAAGGTCTGGCTACTCAAGCAGAAACAAACGCGCGACTGGAAGACGACACGCGCCACGGCCGATGCGGTGTATGCCATGCTGCTCCGCGGTACCGACCTGCTGGCATCGGACGAGCTGGTGGCAGTGGCATTGGCGGACGTCACGATCGAGCCGAAAAACGTCGAAGCGGGCACCGGATTCTACGAAGAGCGTTTCAGCGGGGCTGAGGTCAAGCCGGCAATGGGCGAAGTCACGCTGACCAAAGTCGACGAGGGTGTGAGTTGGGGAAGCATCCACTGGCAGTACATGGAGGACATGAGCAAAATCACGCCGCACACGGCAACGCCGCTGACACTGGAGAAGGCGCTGTACATCAAGGAGAACACCAGAAAAGGTCCGGTGCTGAACAAGGTGGAGGATATTATCGGCGTAGGTGACGAGCTGGTGGTACGGTTGGTGCTGCGCGTCGATCGCGATATGGAGTACGTGCACTTGAAGGACCAGCGCGGGGCCGGTACGGAACCGGTGAACGTGCTGTCGAAGTACCGGTATCAGGACGGGTTGGCGTATTACCAGAGTACGCGCGATACGGCGAGTCACTTCTTTATCGATTATCTGCCGAAGGGCACGTATGTCTTCGAGTATTCGACGCGGGTGGCGCACCGGGGCAAGTATCAGAGCGGCATCGCCAACATCCAGTGCATGTACGCGCCGGAGTTCAACAGCCATTCGGAGAGTTTTATGCTGGAAGTGCAGTGACGACGAAGCACTGGTTTGAAAAGCTTCGCGCTACTGGCTCAGAACTTCAGGTCGTCAATATTCTCAAATTCCTCAACGCCCATATCGACGGGCGGTGGGGGCATCGGCGGCGGCGGGCCGGTGTCGCCGACAGGCGCCAGGCGCCAGGCCTGCAGCGAATTGAAATACTTCACCTGTCCCTGGGGATCGGTCCATTTACGACCCTTCAGATCGAAATGTACGACAACATCGCTGCCGGTATTATAGCCGTCGAGCAGGGCACACTTGTCCTGGACCAGCTCGAACTTCAGGTACTCCGGGTATTGCGGGTTATCGGCGTACTCGATGATAAACTCGCGTTTGCGGAAGCGATCGGAAACATCGACGGTTTCTCCGACTTCCAGCAGGCGTCCCTGAATCTCCATGTGCATTCTCCTTTGCCTTTAACGGGTCCGACAATATAATACCGTCACCGCTTTTCCATTATTCGTCACCACATGCCCTACAACTTGAACGAGAATCCCGAATCCGCAAGCCCGGAAGAAGAGTTGGAAACGGCACTGCCTGACGAGACGCGATGGCACCAGTTGTTTCTGCGTATCGGCCTGGTGTTCGGCGTTGCCTGGATCCTTCTGATCCCACCGTTCCAGACGCCGGACGAGTACAATCACTTTTACCGCGCCATCAGTTTCGCTCAGGGGCGACTGTGCTGCCAACCGGTCACCGGTGAATCCGGCACGGGTGCCGCCCTGCCCGCCGCCCTGATCCGGACCGAAGAGAAACTCGCCGCGCGTGACATAAGTGTCATCACCAGCCCGTCGAAGCAGTCGAACCCTCAGGACCTCGCCCGGCTTATTGCTGCTTTCGACATACGGATGCGTCAGGGGGATACGCGATACCACGACTTTGCCAATACCTGCAACTACCCGTTCATCGGGTATGTGCCACAGACGATCATCAGCTTCATCGGGTATTCGCTGAACCTGCCGGTGCTCATCGTGCTGTACCTGATCCGCTGCGCCAATCTCATCGTCTACCTGACCATCGCCTGGTGGGCGCTCAAACAGATGCCGGTACTCAAGCCGGCGCTGTTCCTGTTGGCGCTGATGCCGATGTCGATGCAGCAGGCTCTGGCGCCGGGGGCAGATAGCATCGTCAACGGTGCCGCCTTTCTTTTCCTCGCTATAATCCTGCGACTGACGCTTGACGACAGCCGCGAGACTATCGGCGGGCGGACAATTTTCGGACTGATCGTACTGGCCGCTATTATTACAGTCGCCAAGATCGCCTACCTGCCGCTCTGCCTGCTTTGCCTCATGCTGCCAGCTGCGAAGTTTGCGAACCGCCGGGTGTGGACGGTGACAATGATTGCCGTACCCGGCATCGCCGCAGTCCTGCTGGCGGGCTGGCTGCTGTCCGTGCGCCAGTCGGGATTGCCGCATTTGCAGGCTGCCGGCCCGGACACCATCGGCGCGATTCTCGACAGCCCGTGGCATGCGCTGCTTTTTTACCTGCAGAATATCTACAACAACATGACGCTGCCGCTGGTGTACGAACAGTTTGTCGGTCGTCTCGGCTGGCTGGACACGCCGGTACCGATGTTTTTTGTGATCACTTTCCTGGTCATACTGCTGGTGGCGGTCGCAGCCGAACCGGCGCCAGCCGCCACAGCCAGGACGCTGGGGCGCCCCGGACTTGTCGCGGGGCTCGTTTTTCTGGTGTCGGTATTTGTCCTGCACGCGTTGTTCGTCACCCTCAGCAATAGCATGCGGATCGTCCAGGGTCGCTACTATATTCCGCTGGCGATGAGTGCCCTGTTCTGCCTGTACTGCTGCACCCGTGGCCGGCTGCGGATACCTGTAGAATGCCGTTTGAAACCGTGTTTTTTTGCCGTTTGTTCAGGGTTGATCCTGACGGTGACTTCGATTGTTGTTGTCAGACGATATTGGTTTGCTGAATGACGTCACTATATTGTGCGCGGCACAATCGCTGTGATCCGGCGATTTCCGACACGGACATATTCGGCTCACTATGGGCAGCGGTGCATCGTCACCGTTCAGACTTAATTAGGAGACAGTGATGATCACAGCCATCACCGGCGGTAACTGGGGGGACGAGGGCAAAGGTAAGATTACGGATTCGCTTGCCGTGGATGCCGACTTCGTCGTGCGCTTTCAAGGCGGGGCGAATGCCGGACACACGGTGATCAATCCGCACGGAAAATTTGCCTTGCACCTGCTGCCTTCCGGTGTTTTTTATCCCAATGTCACCAACGTCATCGCCCCCGGCGTAGCGCTGGACCTGGATGTTTTCTGGGATGAGCTCGACGAATTGCAGCAGCGCAACGCGCCCGAGCCGAAACTGAAGGTTTCAGATCGCGCCCAGGTCGTGCTGCCGCACCACCGACTGCTCGACGGCTATGAGGAAGAACGCCTAGCCGGCGCCAGTTTCGGCTCCACCAAACGCGGTATCGCTCCATTCTATGCCGACAAGGCGCTGAAGGTCGGGATTCGCGTTTCCGACCTCACCGATCCTGATCGCATGCGGAACCAGCTCGAACGCGCCCTGCCCGCCAAGGACATACTGATGACGGAGCTCTACGGCAAGGACCGTATGTCGATCGACGCGATCATTGACGCCCTGACGACGCTGAGCACGCGGCTGACCCCCTACATCTGCGACACCACGGTGCTGCTGCACGACGCGATCAAGGCCGACAAGAACATCCTGCTCGAAGGCCAGCTTGGCGCGTTGCGCGATCCGGAACACGGCATCCATCCGTTCACTACTTCGTCATCGACACTGGCGGGGTATGCCTGCGTCGGAGCCGGCATACCACCTTATGCCATCGAGAAGGTCATCGCCGTCACCAAGGCATATTCAAGCTGTGTCGGGGCTGGCCCGTTTGTCACCGAGTTGCCGGGAGCAGATGGCGACGAGCTGCGCGAGCGCGGCGGTGATGCCGGCGAATACGGCGCCACCACGGGACGCCCGCGGCGGGTCGGCTGGTTCGATGCCGTTGCTACGAAGTACGGCGTGCGGCTGCAAGGCGCCACCGATGTTGTCCTGTCGTTGGTCGATGTGCTCGGGTACCTTGATGAAATCCCGATCTGCACGGCCTACGATGTCAACGGTGAGACGGTCACGGATTTTCCGGTCGGCCGTGCCTTGGACGTTGCCAAGCCAGTATACGAGGCGATGCCCGGTTGGAAGTCGGATGTCTCAGAGATTCGTGAATACGACGAACTGCCAGCTACCACTCGCGACTACGTGGAGAAGGTCGAGTCGTTGATCGCCGCGCCGATCACGATGATTTCCGTCGGCCCGTCCCGTGATGCGTTGATTCACCGCTCGGTGTGAGTGTTTTCGAAGTTTCCGACGACTGCCTGCGCCTCGGTCTGCGCGCCACCGCTGTCGTCTTTCGCGATGTCACGATCGGCCCGGCGAATGCCGGGCTGCAGGCGGACATCAAAGCCGAGGCAGCGCAAGCACGTAGTCGTTACGCCGATCTCAAGGCGTTGATTGCCACCCCGGAACTGACACGGCTCTACGAAGTGTTTCGCGGCATTGGTGTGAATCCGAAGAAGCACCCACCGTCGATACCTAATCTGTATCGCTACGCCCTGAAACGCGGGTGCCTGCCGAGCATCAACAACTTTGTCGATGCCTATAACCTGATTTCCCTGCGAACTTTGTTCAGCTTGGGGGCTCACGATCTCGCAGCCCTGTCGCTGCCGGTCACCATGCAGCTGTTCGACGGCAGTGAGACGTTTATCCCGCTGGGCAGCCAGGAGCCGCGGCCGGTGACGGCAGGCGAATTCGGATACGTCGATGCGGACAATCGGGTCATTTGCCGACTGGACGTCGTGCAGGGCGAGTTCAGCAAAGTCACCGCGACCAGCAAGGACGTGCTGCTGATTGTCGAGAGTACCGATGCGATGTCCGCAGAACGGCAACAGCAGGTTGCCAGCGAAGCAATCGGCCTGATCCAGGCCTGCTGCGGTGGTACAGCGGAACGAATCGACTGATCCGGGCAGAGGACTGCTCAGACCTCCATAATCACCTTGCCGACCGAGTCACCGCTTTGCAAATACCGCAGAGCCGCCGGTGCATCGTTGAAGGGCATTGCCCGGCCGATATGCGGCGGCGGCAGCTCCAGTGCCGATAGTTCGTCATACATCCGGCGCATCTCATCGGTGCGATCCCAGAGCCAGATCAGATTAAATGCCATGACACTCTTGTTCTCCGAAATCATGCTGACCGGATCCAGTTTCGGCCGCCGCCAATATTTCCAGCCGAGTTTCGCGTAGTTCGGCCGTTGCCCCGACGGCATCAGATCGGCCGCGCCAAATATGACCAGGCGTCCGCCCGGAATCAGCCTGCGGTACAGAGGCTGGAACGTCGGGCCCGCAACTGTATCGAGGACCAGGTCGAACCCGTCGCGGCCAGCCGAAGCGAGGGCCTGGTCGAGCTGTTCCCCGAAGGTGCTGCCGTCACGGACGATGATGCGCTCGGGCGGCAGTCTGGTGACCTCTGCCTTTGCCGCCTGTCCGACAGTACCTGCCGCTTCGCCGCGCAGCCGATCGATTAACCCCAATGCCGCGAGCCCTACACCACCGGCGGCCGATTGCACCAGCACAAATTGGCCAGGCTGCAGGTCGCCAAGCTCACGCAATGCATACCAGGCGGTCAAGGACGTCACAAGCTGGCCGGCACCCTCGGCCATCGACCAACTATTCGGCAGCGGCCAAAGGTATCGGGCGTCGACATTGAGGTGTGTTGCATAGGCACCGAATCGGGTCAGTCCCATGACCGGTTGGCCGACTGCCAAGCCGTCGACGGACGGACCGACCGCGTCTATAACGCCGGCGAACTCCAGCCCCGGCACGAATGCTCCGGACGGCGTGGCGGAGTAGAGTCCAAGGCAGGCAAAGACATCCGCAAAGTTGAGGCCTACTGCCGCAACACGGACAGTGACACAGCCTGCGTCAGGCTCATTCAGATCATCGCCGACCAGCTGCAGTCGGCTGATATCGCCGGTCTTTGGCAGCTGCCAGATTTGCCGTAATTGGGACATACACTGAAACTTACACGATTTGCGCACACATTGACATCGAATGTATGGATGAATCCAACTAGGGTGTCGGGCTGGCAGTGAAAGGCTACACCTGCCGCGCCATGCGCCTGCCTGGCTTCGCGGAGCCGTATGAGGCGTTTGCAAAGCATGACCGGCAAGACTGGCTGCAGGCGATTGCCGAGGAGGTGACGAACTTGCGCCAGACGCACGACGAGGTCTGGATCGTCGGTCATTCGACGGGTGCGTCATTGGTGACCCGACACGTGTTGGACCATCCGGACACGGCGGCGGGGGTGGCGCTGATGGCGCCGCTGGTCGAGGTTGCGGGCAAACGCAGCCCGGTGCTCTCACCACATGCTTGGTTCAAGATGACCGGTACGTTGCTGATGTTCACCGATCGCATCGAAACCTGCTTCGAACTGGACATCAATTCGCCTGAGGGCCGGGCGGTGATTATCCGGGAGCAATTCGTGCCGCTGACGACTATCGAAGAGACATTCGCGATCGCGTCAGAAGTTCGCGACCGCGCCGGCGAGATCACAGTGCCGGTTTACACAGCGGTGTGATGGCCGACAAAATTGTCGACACATTTATCCAGTCGTTGTCGGCGGTGCGGTGAACGGACTCAGTCGAGCAGTTCGAAATCTTCCTTGCCGACACCACAGTCAGGGCAGTACCAGTCGTCCGGAATGTCTTCGAATTGTGTGCCCGGGGCAATTCCCGAATGGGGGTCGCCGATTTCCGGATCGTAGATCCAGCCGCAAACCGTGCAGATCCATTTTTTTGTATCAGTAGCAGAGGTCATTGTTCAGCTTTTGGTGTTTCGGTGTTCAGGGTTAGTTCTATGTTCAATAGTCCGGTGTTCGTTGACTGCCATCACTTCCAGACTGAGAAGCCGCCATCGACAACAAGATTGTGAGCTGTTACGTAATCGGACGCCGACGATGCCAGGAACAGTGCAGCCCCCTTCAGGTCGATCCCCATGCGGCCCCAGCGCCCTAACATGGCGCCATCGGCGAAGTCCGCAACAAAGGTTTCCGGCAGGTTGCCAGGTTTTTCGAAACCGCCGGGCGAGATTGCGTTGACGTACACGCCCTTGGGCGACAGCATTCCGGCCAGGTCCTGGGTGATACCGATAATGCCTGCCTTGGCCGCAGCGTAGTCGACGGGTTGGCCGGCCATACCGCTGCGATCGTACATCCGGCGGTCGCGGCCGACCAGGGCAGCGGCCGAGGCGATGTTGATGATCTTGCCATAGCCGGCCTCGACCATATAGCGGCTGACTTCTTTGCAGCAGTTAAGGCAGCCCGTGAGGTTCGTCGCGATCATATTCGCCTCGTCCTCGGAATCGCGTTCGTGGATGTTTCCAGGACTGTTCCCGGAGCCGCCGCCCGCGTTGTTGATAAGGATGTCGATGCGGCCCTTCCATTCAAATGCCGCTTTGGCCATCGCAACGGTCTGCTCGTGACTTCGCTGATCCAGGGTCAGGCCGAGGGTCTCAACGTCATAGGCGTTGCTGAGTTTCTCGGCGGTCTCGTTGGCGCGGGTTTCCTCGCGCGAGGTGACGATGATATGGCAGCCGGCCTCGGCGAGGGCACAGGCCATGTCGTAGCCCAGCCAAGCGTGGGCGCCGGTAACAATGGCGACGCGACCGTCGAGTCGAAAGAGATCTAAAACATTCATGGCATTTCGTTTCTTGCTGCGTTGATTCGCAGCGGGCAGGGTAATGTGGCAACGGCAATTTTCAACCGTATAGCGCGGGATCGTCTGATTTTCTCACCATCATTCACAAGTGTCTACAGCACAACACGTGGCCTTTTCAGCTCACATTACTCCAGCACGGCCAGAACTTCCTCGGCGTGCTCGGCCGGCTTCACTTTCGGGAAAACAGCCTTGAGGTTGCCGTCCGGACCGATGACGAAGGTGGCGCGCTGAATGCCCATCCGCTTCTTGCCGTACATGTTTTTCTCTACCCAGACACCGTAGGCCTCGATCGTCTGGCGATCGACGTCGGCCAGCAATTCAAAGGGCAGCGAATACTTGTTGGCGAACTTCTCGTGCGATGCCACCGAATCGGCACTGCAGCCGATGATCACGGCATTCTTGTCGGTGAATGCGGAATGGTTGTCGCGGAAGGCGCAGGATTCGGTGGTGCAGCCCGGCGTGTCGTCTCTCGGGTAGAAGTAGAGCACGACGTTCTTGCCGGCAAAATCATCCAGTGAAATGGTCTCACCAGTCTGTGTCTGACCGGTGAATTTCGGTGCCGGGGTTCCAGGTTCGAGTGCCATCGGAGTACTCCTTGGTTTTAGTGTTCGGCGTTCGGCATCTGTTTTGTGCCTACTGGGCGCGGCATACGAGGCCTTTTAAGTACTGCCCTTCGGGAAATGTCAGGGCAATAGGATGATCGCCCGGTTGGGCGTGTCGATCGATAATCTGGACGACTCGATCAGCGTCGAGCGCTGCGTCCGAGACGATTTTCTGGAAGAGATCCGGGGCGACATGGCCGGAACAGGAGTATGTCAGCAGCAGGCCGCCCGGTCGTAGCAGTTTCAGTGCCAGCAGATTGATGTCCTTATAGCCGCGGCTGGCCTGTGGCAGTCGCATCTTTGACTCGGCGAACCGCGGTGGGTCCAGCACGATCACGTCGAAACTTCGGCGACTGTCGCGATATCGCCGCAGCACCTCGAAGACATCGCCTTCTACGTCCGTGACCCGTTCGCTCGGCAGTTTATTCAACTCGACATTGCGGCGGCCGAGCTCAAGAACCGTGGCTGAGGTATCGATGTTGGTGACGTCGGCGGCACCGCCGGTCAGGGCGGCAATGGCAAAACCGCCGGTGTATGAAAAACAATTGAGGACGCTCTTGCCCTCGGCGCGGGCTGCGAGGTAGGTGCGGTTGTCGCGCTGGTCCAGGTAAAATCCGGTTTTGTGCCCGGTACGTATATCGACATGATATTGACGTTCGTGCTCGGTGATCGAGATCAACTCCGGCGGCTCGCTACCTGCCAGAACGCCGGCTGTGGGCGGCAGATTCTCCTTGTTGCGGACGCTGACATCGGAACGTTCGTAGATGCCCTGGCAGCCCGTGAGTTCCTGTAACAGCTCGACGATTTCCTGTTTGAACGCCTCGACCGCGCAGGTCAGGAACTGGCAGACGAGAAATTCCCCATAGCGATCCACGATAAGTCCCGGCATGCCGTCTGACTCGGCGTTGATCAGACGACAAGCTGCCACGGGCAGCGACGGCAGCGCCGACCGAAAGCCGATCGCCGTACTTATCCGTTTATGCAGAAATTCCCGGTCGATGGTATCTTCCGGAGTGAAGGACCACATGCGCACCGTGATCTGCGATGCGGGCGAATAGCCGCCGCGACCGATCAGTACGCCATCGCCTGTATGGACATCGACAACTGCGCCGGCGTCCGGGTCACCCTCGATGCGGTCAATCGCGCCGGAAAAAATCCAGGGGTGCAGACGGATGAGGGACTTTTCGCGTCCGGCTTTGAGAGTGATCACGGGCATGATGGCTTGGATGTTTCCCGGTGTCGGGTTTTGTGTGTCAGGAAAAAACGATTCGGTGAAGTACTATGAAACCCTGAAAACCTGACACCTGAAACCTCGAATCCTATTCCTGAGACATCAAACCTGTAAGGGGAAGACGTGGGAAAGACAGAAGAAACTTGTGAATGGGCGGTTTCCGACCTGGCCAAAGCGTACCATGACAAGGAGTGGGGTGTGCCGGTGCATGATGACCGAAAGCTGTTCGAGTTCATCGTACTCGATGGCGCTCAGGCCGGTTTGAGTTGGGAAACCATCCTGAAAAAACGCGAAGCATATCGCGCGGCGTTTGACAACTTCGAACCGGCCATCGTCGCTCGTTACGGAGACGACAAGATTGCCGAGTTGCTTGGCAATGCCGGTATCGTGCGCAACCGGCTGAAGATCAGCTCAGCCGTTCGCAATGCCAGTGCCTACTTGAAGGTACAGGAGGAATTCGGCAGTTTCGATACATATATCTGGGGCTTTGTCGCCGGCCGCCCGATTGTCAACCGCTACAAAGTGTTTGGGGCGATTCCCGCCTACACGGCGGAATCGGATGCGATGAGCAAGGATCTGAAGGCGCGCGGCTTCAATTTCGTTGGTACGATCATCTGCTATGCTTTCATGCAGGCAGCTGGCCTGGTCAATGACCACGTCGTCAGTTGCCCGCGGCATGCCGAGCTGGACGGAGTGGAATAGATCTCACACCTTGGCGGTGCTGAGGCCATAGTGGTTGATGATCTTGCCCGCGGCCGTATCGATATCATTGCTGTAGACGATCAGGTCGGCGTTATTCCGGAAGAAGCCGATGCGCTTGTTGTAATGTTCCGCGACAGTGTGCGCTGTAACCGAATAGCGCCGCTGCCTCTCGCGATTGTAGAGGATTTTCCGGTTACGAAAGTCGAAGCGGCTGGGCAGCACCAGAACCACCTGGCCGCGCTCGCGGCATTTGTTCAGCGTCTCGATGCAACCGTCCGGGGCACTGTGAGAATTAATCAACGTCCCACCGCCGAGGCACATGACGATGTTATCGAGACTGAGGTACTCGAAGAGGATTTCCCGGCTGCGGTTGTAGTATTCGTCAGGGTCGGGATTGAGCCGCTGACCGGTTTCCGTGAAGCAAATGCGTTCGTATTCGGCGTCGAGGTCGTACGCTGTCCAGTCATCGAGTATCATAGCGACGCGGCTACCGACGCCGGTCTTTCCGCAGGCGCGTGGCCCGATCATGAAAATATAATCTGTCGCCAATACGAGAAATCCTTGTTCCCGGGTTCAGAGACGGGTAAAAGCATACTTACTGTGATTCGCGAGACAGGGTTGCGGCTGATGCGTGATAAGTGCTCAGATATTGCCGAACAACCGCGACGACGCCCCCCCTGCCGGTATCGTGGACTAATGCTTATGTCCCGTTGGTCCAATATAAACCCGGGTCGCAGGTTTGCGACGTGCCGCTCCGAACTTCTTGCCGAGCTTGTCGACGTCGGCGCCGCTATCTGCGATGTACTTGTCACGCTCCGCCATGAAAAGGTCCATGAATGGCGGCAACTGTTTCGCCGGGGCTTCGCGGTACTTCGCCTGATGCCGCTTCCACAGCAGTTGTGACAAGTTGTAGGAACCATTGGCGCGGTCCGCATGGCCAATGTCGACCCACTTGAAAACCTCGTATAGTGAAGCCTCGACGATTGCCTGTCGCCCCTTGCTGCCGTCGGTGTTGAGGATCTGCTCGATACTCTGTGCCAGGAACGTTTCGTAGCTGATCGGGTTGTTACCAAGGTAGTGCGAGCTGTAGTGCTCGTAAGTTTCGTTGGCGAGCGAATTGAGATTATAAATATACAGCACGGTGATCACCTCCTCGAGGAAACGCTTGTGCTCGTCGTCCGCCGCTTTGCTGTAGTCGTGCGCCAGCAACTCCTCCATTTGATCGTGGATGCGGCCGATGATTTGGACATTGTTCGTCATCGTCATTTTATTGTGTTCCTTACTGTAAAACATACGACCTTCGCGGAAGGAACTCATCATGCTTTGGCGCAGAATGTGACGGTAATTGATATTGTTCGATACCAGATCATTCATCGAGTCGCTGGCGAGCCAGTAGATGGCGTGTGCCTGGTGCAGGCGCCAGTCCAGCGGACCGTACTGGCCGTCGACACTCAGCATCTGCTCGATGTCGAGCTTGAGCTCTTGCTCGATGCGCCGGCGTTGGTAGAAGTGAAAAACTTCGAGTGCTGCTGTCTGCATATTGGCAACGTCCGGGCCGACATTGAGTGGTCGGTCGATTGGTGAGTATGCCTCGAAATCTAGCACGTCTATCTGCTGTGCTTCGCCCGCGGCGATATATGCCGCCACGCCCGGTCGTTTTCGCAGCACTTCCAGGGATTCGGCGGCAGCGGCCAGACGCTGCAGTTCCTCGGTGTCGCCCTGAGGCAGATAGTCCCGCATCTTCAGCGCCGACTGATTACGGAACACCGCGGCATGCGGATCGGTTTTGCTGCCGATACGGTCGAAATACAGGCGTGCGAGCTCGTGGCGGATGACTTTGTCTTGGGGATTGTACTTCAGTGCCTCGTTGCGCAGCAAGACAATGGCGCGGTCGATCCACTGCCAGCGTTCGAGCGGGTCGGCGAAGTCGTGCGAGATGTTGTACGCCATGTTGAAGGCCTGATATGTCCAGATCGATGAGAAATTGGGTTGCAATTGGGTGATCCAGCTGGTGAGCTGCATGGCGTCGAAGTACTCCCCGCGGTCTTGCTGTTCGATGGCACGCCACCACAGGGCGTCGACAGTCAGCGCCCGCATTGGTCCGAGTGCGAAGGTCGTGATTGCCAGCGAGGGCGGGATGTCAGGATTGTCGACCATGCGGTTCAGGTCGCCCTTTGCGTGGTACGCATCGATCTGGGACTGATTCCAAACCAGACCAGCGACAGCGAGCAGAATGGCGGTAAGCTGGATGAGTCGTTTTTTAGTCATGGTGTTGTCGTAAAATTGATGGTTGCGTATGTAGCCGCATTACCATACCGTGCCACTGACAACCACACATCTGCTGCATTGTAACGGCTCTGTAACGTTGGCAGTGCCGTCTCGACCCGACCGCGGCCATACTTCTTATTCAGCCTGGCTGTTCTGGATTGATCAGCCGGGCGATGTCATTACGTTACGTACCAAGGGAAAGCGTTCGCCCGGCTTAGTGACAGGACGATGTTTTTTTGGGCTTTGCGGTTTTCCCCGTGAGACTTCCTGTTGGTGAGAACGCCCCCAGGAGCATGTGGAGCGTGCAAAGTAAAAAGTACCGTCGAATGGCATTATAGGATAAGGGTTGACAGCCCAGCCAAGTCCTCGGATGCGAATATGGCGTCGAAGCACTTTTCAACGCTTATAGTATTCACATTTGAATAACCCCGCGACTGCTTCCGCTTATGTCCTTGCTTACCCTCTCCAACATCACCAAGTTTTACGACTCCGGCAACAGCCGGATCGATGTGTTGCAGGATCTCGACCTGACCGTCGAGGCTGGTGAAAGCCTTGCCGTTGTTGGTCCTTCCGGCTGTGGAAAGAGCACGCTGCTCAATATTATCGGGGCACTCGACCGCCCTTCGTCCGGTCGTTTTCTGTTTCATGATCGTGACATGGAGCAGCTTGATGATGCGGCCCTGGCGCAGTTCCGTAATCGCGAGATCGGTCTGATTTTTCAGGATCACCATCTGATGCCGCAGCTTTCGGTGCTCGAAAATATTCTGCTGCCTACGTTGGTGCCCGGTGCCCCGACCGATCCGGCCAGTGCCACAGACATCGCGAAAGATCTTCTGTCGCAGGTCGGCCTGGCGGAGCGCCTGACACACCGCCCGGCGCAGTTGTCCGGCGGCGAACGCCAGCGTGTCGCTGTCGTTCGTGCCCTAATCAACCGCCCGGTGCTGCTGCTGGCAGACGAACCCACCGGTGCGCTTGACCAGCAGGCGGCCGAGAATCTTGCCGAGCTCCTCGTCGAGCTGAATGATCGGCATCAGGTGGCTCTGATCACCGTCACCCATTCTGCTGCGCTGGCAGCGCGTATGCAGCGGATCTGCGAACTGCGCAACGGAACATTGGTCGATCGGCCGGCAGCACAATGACTTTCGTGTCGCTCATTCGGCGTAACCTGTGGTATCATCGACGTGCCGTGGCCGGTGTGTTTGCAGGTGTCGTGATTACCACCGCGGTAATCACCGGCGCATTACTGGTCGGTGATTCCGTGCGCCACAGCCTCGCCGCTACCAGTGCCGAGCGCCTCGGCAACGTCGGTGGAGCGATTATTTGCGGCGATCGTTTTGTGCGCCATGCGCTGGCTGCCAGTATCGGGGCCGGCCATACGGGGGATACCGCCACGGTCGTGCATGTCACGGGTATCGCGACAGCCCCCGATCGCGACACCCGGGTGTCGGCAATCGATATCTTCGGCGTCGACGAAGCGTTCTGGGAGTTTGGAAACGCATCTTTGGTCCATCGTATCGCGCCGGAGCAGATCGTCCTCAACGCCCGGCTTGCCGGACGGCTCGGCGTCCAGGAAGGCGACACTGTGCTGCTGCAGATGGAGCAGCCGAGCTTTCTGTCGCGCGATGCGGCGTTGGTTTCGGTCGAGCGGCCTTACGTGACTTTGCGCCTGAGTGTTGCGACGGTGATCGACGGTGCCGGGTTCGGCAACTTCAGCCTGCGCAACAGTCAGCTTGCCCCGTATAACGCTTTTTTGTCGCGTGCGGTGCTTCAGCAAGCGATCGGCCGCGAAGGTCTGGTCAACCTGGTACTGACCGAGAACGAGCAAATACCCGACATTGCCCTGGAGAATGTTTGGACACCTGCTGATGCCGGCCTTGCCGTGCGTGACGGTGTCGATGTCGTCCATCGTAGTGAACTGCGCAGCCGCCGGGTATTTTTCGACCGGGCAACTGCTGCTGCTGCGTCTGCGCAGCCGGGTGCCGCGCGGGTTTTAACCTACTTCGTCAACGAGCTGCGCATCGGCGACCGGGCCACGCCGTATTCGATGGTCTCGGCATTGGACCCCGCCCTGTTGCCGGTTGCCGATCTGCGTGACGAGGAGATCATCCTCAATCAATGGTGTGCCGATGACCTGGGTGCGCAAGTCGGCGATGAGCTGTCGTTGGAATTCTATGTGCTCGACCGTGGCCGGCAACTCACCACCCACGAGGCGAATTTCATAGTTCGCCAAGTGATTCCGACAGAAGGTGCCGGTATCGATCGCTCGCTGATGCCTGATTTTCCCGGCCTCGGTGTTGCTGAAAACTGTCGCGACTGGGACACCGGTACACCGGTAGATCTCGATCGTATCCGTGACAAGGACGAGAAATACTGGGACGATCATCGCGGCTCACCCAAAGCGCTCATCACCTGGCAGCGCGGCAGCCGCATCTGGGACAATCGATTTGGTACAGTCACCGCTGTGCGTTATCCGCCATCAGCCAATGCGGCGGGTAACCTGGCTGCTACGGTGCTGGCAGATCTCGATCCCGCAGCGCTCGGGCTGCAAAGCACAGCCGTACGTGGTCAGGCCCGCGATGCGGTGGCGCTGGGGATGGATTTCGGTGGGCTCTTCATCGGCTTCAGCTTTTTCCTGATCATCGCGGCCGTGCTGCTCACAGTTCTGATGTTTGTTTTTCATCTTGATCAGCGACTGTCCGAGCAGGGCACCTTGGCCGCGCTGGGTTTCGGCAGGCGGCGCATCGGTTTAATTTACCTGGGCGAAGCGGTGTTGCTGTGCACCCCCGCGGCGATTTGCGGATCGGTTCTTGGGGCGTTGTACACGAAGGTGATGATTTACTGCCTGGGCACCACCTGGCGTGATGCTGTCGGTGACTGGCCGTTGCACATGCACGGCGAACTGGGGACGTATCTGATCGGTGCGCTCAGCGGTATTGCAGTCTCGCTCGTGGCGATCTGGCTGGTGCTCCGCCGGCAGGCGCGGGAGCCTGTCGTGCGACGGCTTGGCGGAGGCATCGCTGCCGCCGTACAACGCCGGTGTATGTGGCCTGCGGTGATCGCACTGGCAACAGGCTTGCCGGTACTGCTGCTGTTGACCGCCACTGACACGGCAGAATTTGGACCGGTTGTTTTCTTTGGTATCGGCGCCCTGCTGCTGGTATCAACTTTGGCTGCCTGTGCCTGGTGCATCGGTTGGCTCGACCGCCACACGACGGTCACCGGGCCACGTGCGATCGGCTGCCGAAACGTCGCCCGGCGTTCTGCCCGCAGCCTGGCAGTCATCGGCATGCTGGCCTGCGCAACGTTTCTGATTGTCGCGCTCGAGTCGCAGCGCACGGAGCCGCAGGTCTGGTCGGATCGCGGTTCCGGCACGGGTGGTTTTGCGGTGTTCGCATCGACAACGCATCCGTTGTACGTCGACCCGAACGGCGAAGAGGCGCGACGCAATCTCGGACTGGACGAGCCGCCGTTCGATCGTGTGCAGTTCGTGCCGATGCGCCTGGTCGCCGGCGACGACGCGAGCTGCCTGAATCTGAATCGGGCGATACAGCCGCAGATCACCGGCGTCGACGTCGAGGCGTTGTCCAGGCGCAATGCCTTTACGTTTCAGAAGACGAGTGCACCACCCGGCGCGGCCCCGTGGGAGATGATGCGTTACCAGCCCGGTGCCAATGCAGCGCCGGCCGCGCTCGATTACAACACGATGATGTACAGCCTCAAGCTCAAACTTGGTGACACGCTGACCTACGTCGACGATTTCGGCGAGCCTTTCACATTCCACATTGTCGCGGCGTTGCGTCCAGGAATGCTGCAGGGAATGCTGCTGGCGGATGCAGCAGCGGTAGAGGCGCGTTTCCCGGCGAGCGCCGGCTTTCGCGTTTTACTTGCGGACGCCGCAAACACGACCGACACGGATGCTGTCGATGCTGCGGCACTGGCAACGGCGATGAACCAGCGGTTCCGTAACTTTGGTATGGATGCGGTACCTGCAGCGACGCGATTGGCGGCGTTCAACCGCGTGCAGGACACATATCTCTCGATCTTTCAGCTGCTGGGCGGGATCGGCGTCGTGCTCGGAGCGTTTGGCCTGGCGGTCCTGGTGCAGCGCAACGTTGCGGAACGCCGGCCCGAGCTGGCGCTCATGCGGTCATTGGGCTTTCCGGTGGCGGCCTTGCGGCGGCTGGTGTTGGCAGAACACTGGGTGCTGCTGGCGGCTGGCTTGGCCTGCGGCGCCGTTTCAGCGCTGGTTGCCGTACTGCCGACATTCAGCGAGGGTCGAGCTAGCCCACCTTGGGCAGCGCTGGCGCTTGTACTTGGCGGCGTGCTGCTAAGCGGTATTATATCCACACGGCTTGCGATCTGGCGCGCCTTGCAAGGAGACCTGATCAGCGGTTTGCGACGAGAGTGAATCAAAAATGGAGTGACCGATGAAAAATCTGCTGAGTCTGGAAGGGAAGCTGGCGGTCATCACCGGCGCAGCCAAAGGTATCGGTGAGAATATTGCCACGTTGTACCGGGATCATGGCGCCGAGGTCGTGATTTGCGACATCGACGATGACTGCGGAGCGGCGACGGCGGAGCGACTCGGGGGGACATACAGGCATTGCGACATCAGTAGTCAAGAGGATGTGCAGAGTCTGTTCGAATTCATCGAGACCGAAATCGGGCCCGTCGACATTTTAGTCAACAATGCAGGGTGTGGAAGAGTCGTGGAAGGCGGCCGAGCCAGTGTCGAGGAATTCCGCACGGACGTGTGGCTCGAAAAAATCGACATCGACCTCAACGGCACGTTTTTCTGTTGCCGGCAGATGTCGGAGCGCATGGCGGCGCGTGGCAGCGGCTGCATCATCAACATCGCTTCGATTGCCGGGGTTGTGGCGCTGCAAAAGCAGATTGCCCACGATGCTGCCAAGGCGGGCATCATCAAAATGACCGAGTGCATGGCAATCGAGCTCGGGCCGAAAGGGATCCGTTGCAATGCGATCTCGCCTGGTTCGACCGTGACTGCAGCGACGAAATCGATCTTCTATGCCGACGACGGTTCGCCGAACCCGGCTGGCCAGGAACTGCTGACGTTTATCCCGCTACGCCGCCCCGGCGAGACCAGTGATATTGCCGGTGCCGCCTTGTATCTGGCATCCGATCTGGCGTCCTATGTCAACGGACACAATCTTGTGGTCGATGGCGGCTGGATTGCCGGCTTCAACCGCAACTTCTGAGAGTGCCGGCGCCCAGGTGACCGAGCCGTGCTACTCAAAGGTCTGCCAGCCCTGTTGCCGCAGAGGCCGAGGGGATCGGACGAAAATCTCCCACCCCCCTCTTGAAGGGGTATGGGAGACGGTAGGAGAAGCGTGCTGCGGGACTTGGACCCGGCTGCCTTCTGCCTCGTGGCCGCATCGCTCCAGCCTCGGGATGAAGATCGGGCTGTCTTAGATCTCACCGTCTTCGTCGCTGTCGCTACCGCGGCGGTCACGGCGCTTGCTTCCTTCGCCGCGTTCGCCGCGTTCGCCGCGTTGGGCATGTCGTGCCTTACGAGCGGCTTTGATTTCTTCGTGGGTCAATTCGCCGTTACCGTCGGTGTCCATCTTAGCGAATCTCTCGTCTTTGCCGCCGAACTCGTCACGATCGATGACACCGTTGCCGTTGGCGTCCCGTTTTTCGAAGTGTTTCTTGCCGCGCTCGCCGCGCCGGGTCTTTTTTGCTGCCTTGCATTCTTCCTTTGTCAACTGTCCGTCGCCATCGGCATCGATCTTGTCGAAGTGCTCGTCTTTGCCGCGGAATTCGTCACGGTCGACGACACCATCCCCATTGGCGTCGCCGCGCAGGGCGCGGTTGCCGCGTTTCTCGGCGCGGGCTGCCCGCACGTCGCCGTTGACCCGCTCGACGCGGACGGCGTCGCCGCTGATCGGTCGGGGTTCGCCGATGCCGGCATCCTCGGCATTCGTGTTCAGTGTGATGGTGAGGCTGAGACAGCAGATAGTGAAAGCTGTGAGTGTGCGCATAGTGGGTTTCTCCTTAGTGGTTGATCCTTGAGCGTTGGTCCTGAGCACTGAGTTTATTCAGCGTTCGGGGCGTTGAGATGTTTCCGTGTACTCTCCTGTGTTATTTCCTTTTTCTTCGGATGATAACTTTTTCTTGTGCGAGTTAGTTGCCGGCTTTGGTCGTCATTGGTGTTGTACGCACGATTTGCCCGGGAGTTTAGCCGATATCCGAAAAATCTTTGAACCAGTCTCTGTTTACTGCTAAACTGCAGTCCCACGAGAAGGAGCCATGCTCAGATGACGAAGATACTTTGCATTTGTTTTTTGCCCATCGCTTTCCTGCTCGGCTGTTGCGGTTGTTTTCAGCTGCCTGAGTCGGCACCACGGTCTACCGCTGGTGCTGCGACGATTATAAAGATCGACTACGAGGCGCAAATCACGGCGACCGACTCGGTGCATGAGAAAATCCGGTTGTTCGAAGAGTGGATGCGCGATCCGTCTACCGGCACGGACTCTTCAAGGCATAGGCGCATGGCAGTGCACCATGAGATTCGGCAGCACCTGTCCCGGCACAATCGGCAGTGGTTCGATACTGAACTTGCGCAGCTCGAGGAACGTCGTCAGGCGCCACTCGATCCGACCATTGAGCTTGCCGAGCTCCAGGCTTTTCTTGACTACGCCGATCAGCTGCTGTTTGTCAGCAAGGATGCTGCAATAGTGAAGCGTCAGACAGTACCGCTGAAGCTGCGGGCCAGCGAAATCACTGAGAGCCTCGAGGTGCTGCAGGCTTTCTTCGCTATCGGCGGTGAAACGGGTCCGCCATTGACACTGGCCGACCTCAGGCGGCTTGAAAGGCAGTGCAAGGGGTTTTATCAGTCGAACAAGCATCGATTGCTGGCGGTGCACGAGCAGACCTTGATTGCGCACCTCGCATACCTGCAGCGTACGATCGCTGTCCGAGAGTCTCGCACCGCCGAACCCGACTTCAGCCAGAGTGAGGAGCTGCTGACGTCGATCCTGCAGGAGGCTGGCAACGCCGGCTCGCTGCGGCAGCAGCGGCAGACAGCGACGCAATTGATGGAGCAGCACGAGGGCCGGCTGGACCATGCCCACGCCGTGCAATTGCGGGAACTGGTCACGGCGCTTGAAATCGCGTCGGACGACACGCCTGCACCAGCGGCTACTGACGATGGCTGGCGTCGGACTTTGGCGCAGATCAGCCGCAATGCAGAGGCTGTCGCAGGCGGTTCCGAGGATATTGTCCAGCTGCTTTTCGATATTGGCCGATACACTTTGCAGAATCGTCTCGATCCGCACCACCGGATTCCGGACCGTCCAGTCGCAGGCTACTATGACAGTGAGGGGCGCTACGTATCACCGTAGCTTTCCGCGAGCTGGGAATGATCG
The DNA here is from genome assembly GCA_964460215.1 of uncultured Lentisphaerales bacterium. Classification (GTDB taxonomy): domain Bacteria; phylum Verrucomicrobiota; class Lentisphaeria; order JABSQK01; family CAJWLW01; genus CAJWLW01. The sequence continues at coordinate 24,257 of CAYWQM010000034.1, read as the reverse complement.
ATCGCGAGCCGCCGCGGTCGCGCTCAAAGTGGCATGCCGTGTTATGCCTTGGCGTCGTGTTCGGTGATCAGCTCGGCGACGAGCGTCTCGAGCAGTTCGGCCGGTGCACCGTCACGGTCGCGTTTCTCCGTCCATTGCCAGAGCTCGAGGTAGGCGTCGCTATTGGTGATGCCTTCACGGGTTGCGACGTGATCGATCTCTTCCTGGAAGCGGTCGGGCAGTGGCTTCGCCAATCGCTTGCTGCCGTCGAACACACGCACCTGTGCGGGTATGTCACGCCAGTAAAGAATCTGATAGGTTGCCATTTTATTCGACTCCTGTGGTGATGTTGGTAAGGTACTGCCATGCGCGAGAACATCTATTACTGGAAGTGCGACAGCCCGCTTTCGTACGAGGAAAAACGGACGTACAACGACAAGTATCAGACGTCCGACATCACGGCGACGGTTGCGGAGATCGCATCAGTTCATTTCTCCGGAAGCGAATGCCGGGTCGAAGCGACCGGCAGTGCCGGCAACCATTACGCCTATCTGCTGCACGTCGGTGACGAGACCTGGTTCTTCCGTGCTGACGACGGCCGGATCGACGACGATTACATGGATGCGGAGTCTGCAGTCATGGCACGCGTGCGCGAAGCCGGAGTTCCTGTACCCGAGGTGATCGTCACGGACACCTCGCTCGACCGTTTTCCGGTGAGATACCAGATCATGGCATTTGTTCCACACCCCAGCCTGCGTGAGCTTGACCAGGACGGGACGCTCGACCGTGTTGCGGTGAGCCGCCAGCTCGGCGGTTATGTTGCCCGGTTTCACGGCATCGGCGGCGACCGGTATGGATTTCTGAATACCGAACACCTGCGCGACACAGGAGAGTTTCTTGGTCTCGACGCAACCCATGCCGATTTTTTCCATAAGTGTCTCGACGACCACCTTGGTTATTTGCGCGACGTCGACTTTCTCGATGCCGACACGGTCCGCGGTATTCGCGGTATTTTTGCAAAGTTTGCAGACTTGCTGAACCTCGAGCAGCCGGCACTGGTGCACAAAGACCTGGCGTTCTGGAATGTCGTGGGCACCAATCGTGAAGTCATGGCGATCATCGATTGGGACGACGCCGTACTCGGTGATCCCGTCGATGACCTGTCGATCCCGCTGTGTTTTTATCACAGTGAGGTTATCGAACCGCTGTTGGAAGGCTATCGTGAGCATCGCGAATTGCCGGACGACTTCGATGAACGCGTGTCACTGTATCTACTGAGAAACATGCTGTGGAAAGCGAAGATCCGGCATTTCATGGGCTACTTCGACATGGGCAGTTCGTTTTTTATCCGCAGTCGTGAGAACGCGGATTCACTCGAGGCCTTCACCCGGGCGCGTATTCAGATGGCGATGACCGCGCTGCTGTAATGTAATACAAGAGGAATTGTGATGTCCGCAGAACGTGTCACCGAGATCCGCCGCCGTCTGGAAGCGGCATTCGAACCCAGCATTCTCGAGATCGAGGACCAGAGTCACATGCATGTGGGGCATGCCGGCGCGGCGAGTGGCGGCGGGCATTTCGCGGTCCACATCGAGGCGGCGGCTCTGGCTGGCGTGAGTCGGGTGAAACAACACCGGATGATCTATCACGCGCTCGGGGAAATGATGGAGACCGAAATCCATGCGTTGAGTATCAAAGTCACAAAGTAGAACGGACGCAAAGATCCATTCTACTGAAGACGCGCCTGAATGCTCTCAAAATCGTCGTAGCCCGCTGTCAGATATTGCCGCTCACCGTTGTTCTCGAGAACCAGGCTCGGGAACGCCCGGCACCCAAGTTCACGTTGCAGCCGGAAATCTTTTTGCAGCAGATTCTCTGTTTGTGGTGATTTCAGGTCGGTGCGGAACTGTTCGCGATCGATTCCCAGCTCGTCGGCCAGTGCGATGAGGGTGTCGGCATCGGACGGGTTGCGCGCCTCAAGATAATAAGCCTGCTGGATACGGTCGAACATCGCCGGCCCGCTGTCGTTGGCAGCGTCGGCCGCAAGCACGGCACGACAGGCGGGGTACGTCGAACGGCGCGGTTGGCATGTCGTCCAGAAGTCCCAGTTGAACTTCGCGCCGGTGCGTGCGCTGACCTGGCGCCAGGCGCCTTGGATGTACTCGCGCGTCTCGTCCGGCATCGGTGCATCCGAGTCCGGTGCCAGCCCGCCCATGACATAGCGCACCCCAACGGACTGCGGCAACTGTTCGAGGACTTGCCGGAGCACGTCGCGGAATCCCCAGCACCAGGAACACATCGGGTCGGCGACGTAGAATACTGTGGGTGTCGTCATAGGCGGAACGTCATTACGTTTTCTTCCCGTCGTCGTCGTGTTTCGGCGTCGGCGTATTGGCCAGTTGTTGAAGCACGATCGTTTGCTCGCTGCTGACGTTTGCCCGCAGCCCGTCGTTACTGAACTTTTCAGTGAGTTGGAGACCGATATTCATATTACTAAATATATCATGGATCGCCGCCGGTGTTGCGAAGAGTCATTGACGCATTGCGTTTCACGGATCACGTTTCACCCATGTTCATCATTGGTCAACGCTGGGTAAGTGAATCGGAACCGGAACTCGGGCTTGGCGTCGTCACCGATATCGGTGACCGCGATGTCTGCATTCAGTTCGGCGCCGGTGAGGAAATACGGCGGTATGCTGTGGAGTCCGCACCGGTGCGGCGGGTGATCTTTGCTGCCGGCGACACGGTCGCGACACGAGATGATACTGAGATCACCGTTGATGAGGTCATCGATGATGACGGTCTGATCACTTATCTCGCCGGTGCGACACGGATCGCGGAAGCCGCATTGTCTGATCATATCACGTTCAATCAGCCGCTGGACCGGTTGCAGAACGCCCACGTCGATGAACCGCTGCTGTTCGACCTGCGTGTCGAAGCGCTGACTTGGCGCAACCGTAGCCGGCAGTCGTCAATCCGCGGCCTTGTTGGCGGCCGTGTCAGCCTGATCCCGCATCAGATCTATATCGCCAACGAAGTGGCCAATCGACCGATACCGCGGGTCCTGCTGGCCGATGAGGTCGGGCTCGGCAAGACCATCGAGGCCGGGATGATCGTCCATCGCCTGAACCTCAACGGTTTGGCGTCGCGCGTGCTCATCCTGGTGCCGGACTCGCTCATCCACCAGTGGTTTCTCGAGTTTTATCGCAGATTCAACATGTGGTTCAGCATTTACGACCAGGCGCGCTGCGACGCTGTGGTTGACGGGGCGCCGGGCGGCAATCCTTTTCTCGACCAGCAACTGATTCTTTGCGGTGTCTCCTTTCTCACCGGCAGTGAACGGTACCGGGACTTCGCGATCGAGGCGGGCTGGGACGTCGTAGTTGTCGATGAAGCGCACCATTTGCGCTGGACTCCCGAGTCGTCGAGCCCGGAGTATGAGCTGGTCAATACCCTTGGCCAGCGCACGCCCGGGCTGTTGCTGCTGACGGCGACGCCCGAACAGCTCGGGCACGCCGGGCATTTCGCGCGGCTGCGACTGCTTGACCCCGATCGTTATCCGGACTTTCTGCAGTTTGAGAAGGAGGCTGCACAGTTTGGCGATGTCGCAGCTGCCGCCGGTCGGCTGGCCGCGGGTTCCGAGTTGACCGATGATGACTGTGCCCGCATCAAATCCGTTTTTCCCGAGGACGAAGTACACGTCGAACAGTTGTTGCAGGATGTCTGCAACAACGACGATGCAGCCCGATCGAAACTGCTCAACGAGATGCTTGACCGCCATGGACCCGGTCGTGTGATGTTTCGCAACACGCGCCATGTCATCCAGGGATTTCCCAAGCGCATTTTTAAGCAGCACATCCTCGATGGAACCGAGGCGAATATCGAGGTTCTGCGCTCGGAGTTCGAATCGGAGAAAAGCAATCCGAAGTCCGAGGTCGACGCTGATGACCCGCGCATCATTTGGCTTGCAGCATTGTTGCAGGAGCTGGCTGGTGAGAAAGTGCTGCTGATCTGCAGAACTACGCAGAAAGCGATCGCGATCGATGAGGCGCTGCAGAAGAGCATGAACGTCAAGTCGACGCTGTTCCATGAGGATCTCGAGCTGATCATCCGCGATCGCAACGCTTCGTGGTTCGCCGAGCCCGAGGGCGCGCGCATTCTCATCTGCTCGGAGATCGGCAGCGAAGGTCGGAACTTCCAGTTCGCGCATCATCTGGTCTTGTTCGATCTGCCGATGGACCCGGAGTTGCTCGAACAACGGATCGGGCGTCTCGATCGCATCGGTCAGACTGCTGATATCAGGATCCATGTGCCGGTTGTCCAGGGTAGCCCACAGGCGCGCCTTGCCGAGTGGTATGTCGATGGTCTCGACGCGTTTTCAGGTCCGACGACCGATGCCGAGCTGTGTATCGAACAATTCGGTGCCCGCCTGTCCGACCTGGCGCTCGCAGTGGTCGAGGACTCAGCCGATGCCTGGAGGGAACTGGTGGCTGATACGCGTGCTTATCACGATGAATTGGCCAGTCGTGCTGCGATTGGCCGTGATCACCTGCTTGAGCTGAGTTCCTGCAACAAGGCCGCGGCAGACACCCTGGTTACAGAGATCGCGGCAGCGGACGAGGCGCGCACTCTGGAGAAGTTCATGTATGATGTCTTCGAATGGTACGGCATCAAGCAGGAGGAACTGGCGCCGCGCAGCTATGTGCTGAGCTGCGAAGAATTGTTTTCTGAAGGCATCCCCGGTCTCTCCAATGACGGCGCTTCCGTGACCTTCTCACGTCGCCACGCCCTGACACATGAAAACCTCGAGTTCCTCACCTGCGACCATCCGATGGTCATCGGCGCCGTTGACATGTTACTCGGCTCTGAGCGGGGCAACAGCAGCCTGGCAACGCTGGAAGGCAATGAACGTGCCGTCCTTCTGGAAACCGTATTCCTTCTCGAACCGACTGCCCCGACACGGCTGCATGCCGATCGTTTCCTGGCGCCGACACCGATCCGTATCGTCGTTGATCATCAGCAAAAAGAACGGACTGCGTCCTTTACACAAGAGTTTCTTCATAAGCAGCTGAGCCCTGGCGAGAGCTCCTTGTTGGACCGCCGCGAGCTGACGCATACGCTGATTCCCGCGATGTGTGAGCAGGCGCGGGTTTTTGCGGAGCGGCAGGCGACGGGCATCCGCGCTGAAGCGGTCGCTGCAATGTCTTCAACGCTCGGTGCCGAGCTTGAGCGCCTGCAGGCGTTGCGCAAGATCAACGATCACGTCCGCGACGACGAGGTCGAGGCATTGACTGCACAACTCGAGGAGCTGCGCAGCCATCTTGAGGCCGCCGAACTGCGCCTCGACTGCGTCCGCGCCATCTGGGTGAGCGGGTAGAGCGGACAGGCACCCGGTCATCGGCCGGCCACGGATCAGCTTCCTGCTTCTTTGCCCTGTTCCGTACGTTCTTCACCGGGATCGATGTGGCGTTCGACGCTGTCCGCCGTGCAGCCGACCATGCACGGGCGCTTTGCCAGTGTCTTGCCCTCGAAGGCCGGCAGGCAGAAACGCTGGGCCTCCAGCAGCTCGATCACCATGTCGCGGATCTCGTCGAGGGCCAGGCATGCGGCCGTCAAAGGGTCCATGCAAAAGGCCTGGAAGACGAGCTCGGGATCGGCGTTGATCGTCGCTTCGACAGCGAGCCTTTGGACATTGATCTGGGTTTGGTTGATTGCGGCTCCATGCATCGGGATTTTGCCGACTTTTATCGGCTGCAATCCGTTTTTGTCGACATTGACTGGTACTTCGACGCAGCAGTCGTCGGGCAGGTTGTCGATCAGTCCGGTGTTTTCGACGTTGCCATGGATGATAACCGGCTTGCCACCTTCGCAGGCGTTGATGATATGTGAACCGAACTCGGTGCTGCATTCCAGATCGACCGGCGTCTCCCAGCTCGCCATTTTTTCCATCTGTTCCTCCCAGTCCGGCCGCTCGTACAGTTCCTTGATGAAGCCGCTGCCTCCGTTCCACGCGCCGCCGGGGCAGTATTTTTCGATCAGTTCCGGACGCTTGCGCCACCAGGGCGAATACTCCGAGCAATGCCCGCTTGACTCGGTCACCGGTATGCCGAAGTGCTTGACGTACTCCATACGCACGGTGTCGCCGAGCCAGATATCCGGTTGCACCGCGAGCTCGCGCATCTTCGGCAGCAAGTCCTCGCCGTTCCTCGAATACTTGTAAAGCCATGCCTGGTGATTGATACCGGCAACCTGCCAATCGACTTCTTCGAGCGGCACATCGAGGCGCTCGGCCCATTGATGGGTAAGGTGCTGCACCGAGTGGCAGAGGCCGACCAGCTTGATGCCCGGGGCCAGCCGGTACATGCCCCAGCAGAGCATCGACATCGGGTTGGTGTAGTTGAGCAGGACCGCGTCCGGGCACAGCTCCATGATGTCCTGCGCGATGCCGGCCTGGTGTGGCAGCGTGCGCAGGCAGCGCATGATGCCGCCCGGCGTAAGGGTGTCGCCGATGCACTGGTTGACACCGTACTTCATCGGGATATCGATTTCCGAATGTATCGCGTCGTTGCCGCCGACCAGCAGACTGGTGATGACGTAGTCGGTGCCGGGCAGGGCCTCACGGCGGTCGGTCGTCATTGTGCAGGTGGCGCCGTCGTAGCCGCCTTCCTTGAAAATGCGCTCCGCTATCCGGCCGGCGTACTCGAGACGTTGTTCGTCGATATCCACGAGCGCCAGTTCAGCGTCACAGGTGGTTTCATGGGTCAGAATGTCAGAAGCGAGCCGGCTGAAGAAACTCAGGCTGCCCGCTCCGATGAGAGTAATTTTAGGCATGTCAATTCCAGGCGTGAAGAGTTGAGACTGCAATAGGCGCTTATCATAGCGCTGCTTCAACGAATGACTATCGATCCTCCCGTCTGAATCGCGTTCGTGAGGAGGGGGTGGCTTCGATACCGGGCGGACAATCCGGCCGCATAGCGGCCAGAGCGGAATCTTCGATTTCCCACTGTGGATTGCTACTGCGCGTTGCCACGACGAACGCCTGCAGAGGCGGCGGCAGCTGTCCGAAGTTCGGAAACATCCACAGCGTGATCACTGTGCGGCGCGCGTCCGTGCTGTTTGCGTGTGCCGCGTGCAGCAGCCGTGAATACCCGATCACCAGGTCGCCGGCTTTTACCGGCACATCCACCTCGTCCGGCTGCGTTGTAAACTCAGCCATCTCCAGATTCTCCGCCCGGACGACCTCCGGGGCATGGGCGTCTTCCAATTGATCGTGCAGCGGGTGATCGCGCAGATGTGAACCCGGGATGACGCGCAGACATCCATTGCTGCGGTTGGTGTCGACGAGATAGTACATGAAAAACGTCTGTACCGGCTCAGTCTGGTAACTTCGCGGGTGGGTCCAACCCATCCAGTCGAAATGCCAGAACAGCGGTGGGCTGTGCGGTGGTTTGCTGATGACATAGCCCGAAGTGAACCGGACATCGTCGAAGCCCATCTGGCGGTAGGCATCAAGGGCAGGCTGCAGTGTTGCTAATTTGGCGAATGCCGGATTGCGTCCAATCGGGATCATGCTTCCCGTAGACCGCTGTTTCTCATTGTCGGCTTCGGGTACTGCGTCGATCAATCGATCGGTGAGTTCACGCATCTCCTGCAGCAGCTCCGGTGGCAGGACATTCTCGATGACGCAAAATCCGTCTTCGAGGTGCTGTCGTTTTTTCTCTTGGTAATACTCCATATCACTCATCTTAGTCCCCCAGATTCTCTGTAGCGCGTGATTCGAGCACAACTTTCATATATTCGAGCGGTCCCCATTGCTCATCGGCGTTGCCAAAGAGTCCGCTATCGCTTAATCATTGACTACCGCCGCGAACTGCCGACGGAATGCCGAAGCTCCGCCGTGCGCCGGATGACGGACAGTATTCGCTTCGATGCCGAGCGCTGCCAGCGAAGCCTCGGCTTTGCGGCCGATACTGATAATCCGCCGAGCCGAAAACAATTTCATGAAGCGCTGCAGGTATGGTACCGCTGCCTGCAGTTCCGATGTTTTCGGTGTACGATTGCTGAGCATGCCTGTCTTTGGACAATAGGGGTGCCATGGAAAAACGTTCCACAACACAAACTCGGTCGGTGCCAATCCCAACTCGACAATCGCGGTCTGCCACACGATGCTGGCGGTCGGCTCGGCGAACCCGTTCCTGTTGAGCGCCGGTGAGCTGGTACGCTGGCCTGTGAGCCCGGGCAACAGATGATCGGGATTGATGCCGCGCCCGGCGAGGTGTCCAAGCAGCAAGCGCTCCGAGGTCATGGCGATGCCGGTGAAATGTCCGCCCTGGTACCCGAGCGCCTCGGCGATCAAAAGGTATCGGGCACCGGTCCGCTGCGACAGATAGTGTTTCAATTGCCGGGTGCGGATCATCGGTGCCCGAGAGTTCTGATCATGCGCCGCATCGACATCGTGCCAGGGATTGAACACGTCATCCATCGTAGGCGCCGATTTCAGCTCGGCAATGAATTTCGAAATGTGGTCCGGCATGTTAGTTCTATTTTGCAGATCGGACGCTACCTTAGACGCTCTTCCAACAAAACCAATGGCGAGGCTCAATATGCGCATCGACAACGATCAGATATATGTCGAAGACGTGCCGGTCACGGCGATTGCCGAGACTTACGGGACGCCGACGTACGTCTATGAAGAGAACACGATCCGCGAAAATTTCCGGCGCGCCCTCAAGGCGTTCAGCAGGTATTACGAAGACTTCCGCTTCCACTACGCGATCAAAGCCAACAACAACCCGGCAATCGCTCATATCCTGCGACAGGAAGGCGCCGGCATCGACGCTGCCAGCGTCAATGAGATTCTGTTGGCGAAGAAACTTGGGTTTTCCGGCGACGATATTGTCTTCAGCGGCAATTTCCTGTCGGACGACGATATCAAGGTCGGGCTCGAGACCGGCGCCGTTTTCAATCTCGATGACCTTTCACTGCTGCCCCGGCTGCTGAAATTCGGTCAACCTGACATCCTCAGTTTTCGCGTCAATCCCGGGTATGGCAAGAGCAACGTCGGAGATTATGTCACCAACGCCGGACCCGGCGCCAAATTCGGCATTCACCCGGACCAGGTGATGGACGCCTACCGGGCCGCCCGGGATGCGGGTATCAAGCGCTTTGGCGCCCACATGATGCCGGGTTCCTGCCTGCTCGATCCCGGGTACTTTGCGTTTATCACGGAGCTGTTGCTTGATATTATCGGCAGGACCGGCAAGGAGCTGGAGATTGATTTCGATTTCATCGACCTGGGTGGTGGCCTCGGTATTCCCTATCTGCCCGATGAGGAACCGCTGGATGTCGAGGCGACCGGTGCGCAGGTGGCGGAGATCTTCACGCGCAAAGTCGGCGAGTACGGTCTGAAGCCGCCGCGCATGGTGATGGAGCCGGCACGGTATTTCGTCGGCGACGCTGGCTATCTGGTTGGCCGCGTGCATTCGATCAAGAACAGTTACACCGAGATTGTCGGCACCGACATCGGGATGAACACCATTGCCCGCCCGGCCATGTATGGGGCGTACCACCACATCTATGTCAACGGCCGGGAAAGCGAGGAACGCCGGCCGCTGGGCTTGACCGGGCAAATTTGTGAGAACACCGACTACTGGGTTCGCGACCGCGAGCTCCCAAGTGACATCGCCGAAGGCGATCTCGTTGTCGTTGCGAACGCCGGCGCCTACGGTTACTGCATGAGTTACCAGTACAACGGCCGGTTGCGACCTGCAGAGGTCCTGGTGAACGGTGACCGGCACCATCTCATTCGCCGACGCGAAGAGTTTGAGGACATGATCCGCGACACGTATGTCCCGGACGGGCTGGATAAGTAGTCGTGATTGAGCGGGAGCTTTGGCACGATCGGGAACGGCTCGCTGGAGTTTCTCCCCGTTAGGAGATGTCTCAAGCCACCGCCCGGCTGGTGGCAACCTGACTGTGAAATCACTCAATTGTGAAATGGTATCATCAGGTGAGCGGCACCCGGTCAGCGCTTGTCAGGCAGATCAAGCTATACCTGTACACTTGCGTATGACAGGAGACGAAAGATGATCGCCTCCTTTTTTTCGCCGGCTTGCAGGAATGCTTATGAACAAATTGCTTAAGTCCTTTGTGAGAGAGACAACCCCGCCGTTCATTTTCCGTGGATTGCGATCACTGTTTCACTTGCTATTTCCCGACAAAAAGAAAAAAAGGGAAATGAAGTCCTGGGGCGAAAAGTCCGCGGAGTGGTACGATGATGTGTACGGGGACAGCGTTGAGTACCGTAAGCATTATACCCAGAGTGCGTATTACTTTTTGTGGACAGTGATGGCTGACCGCATGATACGCCACTGTGGGGACAGGGTGCTTGATTTGGGATGTGGTCCCGGTCAGTTCGGGGCCCTGCTTTACGAAAAAGGATTCCGACAGTATTGCGGGGTGGACTTCAGCTCGGAATGCGTCGAGCTTGCCAAGCAGGCGTGCCCCTCCTTTGAGTTCATCGTGGCGAATGTTTTAGAAACAAATTTGTTAGAGTCCCGAGATTACGACTGTCTACTCGCCATGGAGTTTCTGGAACATGTGGAAGAGGACCTGAAAGTTTTGCAACAGGTCAAGGCAGGCACCAAGTTCCTCGGCACCGTGCCAAATTTTCCAAGCGCTTCCCACGTCAGGCATTTCTCAAGTGCTGAGGAGGTAGAATCAAGATATGCGTCACTCTTTTCTGCATTCCGTGTCGACTCGTTTATGAAGGGGGCTGAGGGGCCTATATTCTACTTGTTCGAGGGCACCAAGCTTTGAGGAATGGGGAAAGCTTTTATTCATGACACGCCGAATATCCACTCCGAGCAGACGCGTAGAATCCGTCAGACAAGCACCGCACAAAGGTGCTGAAGCAACAGCGGCCAGAGTGTGGCTCAAGGGCGCCGGGCTTAAGCCACGTATAGCGTATCGAGCATCCCGCACCTCGCATCCCGTATTTACCCTGATCGAGCTGCTCATCGTCATTGTGATCATCGCGATCCTTGCCGCGATGCTTCTGCCGGCCTTGCACAACGCCAAGTTGGCGGCACAGAAGGCGGTGTGCAGCAATGATCTCGATCAGGTGTACGTAGGGTGGTTCACTTACACGGTGGACAACGACACATGGTTTCCGACACCCGGTAAGTTCCTTCTTTTCCATCCGGCGCACACCGGCGTCGTGGGCGTCAGTGAATACGCCTCCCAGGAAAAAACGCTCTACGGCCATCAAGCCGAGCACGATGTGCTGAACCCTGCGACGGGCACAAACTGGGCCGACATGTCGTGGCTTCACTACCACGTCGCTGTTGATTACCTCGGCGGCAGCCTTGAGCGTTTCTTTATCTCATGGGACGGGGTCTATCCGGAGGTCGAGGCTGCCATCCTCAACAACACCGGGTTCGGTGTTGAGCGCGCCGCCTATCGCGGCCAGATATACGGTCGCCTTGACATGGACGCGGACGTGAGGGGCAGCTGGGCATACAATTCCCCTTCCGTCGGCGGCGGCGGCTATGAAACGAATCCCGCCTACTATGACAAGGCGCCGAAGGGATCGTTTCTGGGAGATTCAATGTACAAGACCTACGATCCCGGCATCGGCTGGATGCACACCAACGCCCATGGGGGCAGGGATACCGTGCATTTCCAGGACCCGGCTGCCATGCAGTTTCTGGATGGGAAACATCTCGTGTTCCTGGATGGACACGTCGTCTATTACACGCCCGAGCAGTGGGCCGTCCAGGTGCGTGCGGACTGGTAAAAGAGCACCCGTGAACTTTTTGCTCCGCTTCACCGGGTGGCTGACCTCGCGGTCGATCGCCGGTGCCGACGATCAATGCGCCAAGTTCGAAGCCAAAGAAAAAGACGACAAGAAACGGATCCCGTAGGCGCAAGGCAGAATTTAAAAGCAAAGAGTCTCACCTATATTGCGAGTAACGCGCCCCAGATCGTCGCACCAATATTGCTCACGACGAGAAGACAGATGAAAACCGGGTGCGTTGGGGACAAGTCATTAACTTTTCTGCAACGGGGTAGGCGGAGGATACGGTCGCCGTTCCGCCGGTCGGACGACCGGTTCCGAACTCATTCGAATGTCGTCGTTTCGCCCTGTCCTGGGAGAGCGGTGTAAACTGAATCATTTTAAGGACGATCAAATGCTCACTGAAGATACATATCCCTGGGATTTTTGCGGAGCCGACGGTGTGCTCCGTTCCGTCGGTAGAAAACCGGATACGACCACCAACTTCCCCCGCAACTGGCGAACTTTCGGTCCGCTGATGCCGGAGACCGTAACCTTTGTCGACGGTGGAGGCGAGGTGGGTGGCTCATTGTGCGAGCCCAACATCAGCGCCGATATTGCCGATCTGACGGCGATACCGGATCGGCTCACCATCGGCGACCAAGTGTTTGAAGGCCGGGACCTGAAACGGCGACGAGATTCCCTCGATTTCGGCGCGCTGTACAAGCTCACCAGGAAGGCGCGCGGGTATAACGCGTATGCAATGGCCGAGGTCACGTTCGACAAACCTACCGAGGTGACGATCGGCACCGGCAGCGACTATTGGATGCAATGGTGGGTTGATGGCAAAGAAGTGCTGAGTACCCTGCGCGGCGGCAACGATTCGTTTGAGTGGAGCAAGACGGACTTTGGATTCAACTACCGCTTCGAGCCGGGCACGCATCTGATCGTTGTGCGCAGCTTCAGCGGTCCCGGTGGTTCACCGTCGTCACGCCAACAGAGCTGGGTTTTGCGGGCGGGTTATCTCAATGCGCGGGAAGCCGTGGCGGCAACCCGTAATCGTCAGCGCTGGGAAGTCACGCCTGAGTTGGGCCTGATGCTGGCGCCACGCAACCTCGCAGAGTCGAGCATGGCGATCCGAACCGATCTCTGCCTCGCCGACGAGACCGTCGAATGCGACTTTATCCTTCATTCGCCGGAGGGGCAGTTCGGCCTGGTGTTCGGTGCCCAGGACCGGGGTCATTATTACTGGGCATATCTGCCGCGTTGGGGGCAGAACTGGCGGGCTCGGGCGGTTTACGCGGCCATCGCCCGAGTCGACGGTACCGGCTACGCGCGCAATGTTGCGCTGATGTTGATGCCCGGTGTGCCGCCCCATTGGAACGCCCGGCTTTCGATGAAAGTCGTGCGACGTGGCGATCAAATTCAGATGTATCTGAATGGCGTCAAGGGGCCGTTTGCGATCGATGATACGTACGGCGCCGGTTGGGCCGGAGTCAGTGGCCATACCGACTACCGGGTGACCAGCCTGCAGCTTGCCGGTACCGAGGACGAGAGCCGCAGCTGGCCGGCGGCCGGCGAGCGCAAGCAGGTGTGGTTTCAGCCTGACACCGACACCGGTTACGGCAAGGTTCGGCAGACTTTCAGTTTGCTGAACCTGCACAACGGTGATCTTCTCGCCGGTATCTGCAGCCAGGATGCCTCCTTCTTTGCATGGGAAGGCGACAAGCATGCCCAGGTCCGGTTGTATCTGTCGCCAGATGCCGGCCGCAGTTGGCAACGTCACGGCGATGCCCTGCCGGCACCTGCGACCGTGGCGCCGCCGGCTCAGCAGGTGCCGTACAACATGCCGTGGGGGATTCGCTGGTTCGAGCCGAAACCCGGCGTGATTCGCGCCTTTTGCCACGGGCCTGCGGTGAAGAGTGCTATCGAGCGGTTGAAGGACATTGAGAAGCCGGAGGATATCCTCTCCTACCGGGACTCGTACGACCAAGGGCTGACCTGGACGGTGCCGCAGCCGGCAGAGTTGGTGGGGAACTGGAGCAAGGAGATCTACCGCACCGGTTGTCATAATCACGTCTATGGTTTCACGCAATTGCGCGACGGCACCCTGCTGACCCTTTTTCTGCATCATTATTCAAACGAATACAAACGTATCCGCAAGCTGGGTGAAGGAACCTGGGGCACAAATATTTCCCAGCCCTATGTCTCACGAAGCGAAGACAACGGATTGACATGGCAGGTGCCGGTACCCATGGACAACGCCGCATTGTTCGATGGCAACGAACCGGACAGCCCGCATGGTGGTTGGTCGGAGACGGCGTTCGCGGAATTGCCGTCCGGCCGTATCGTCGCCGTCTGCCGGCCGTACCGGTCGCCGTATGGCTGGCAAACTCACTCGGACGACGGTGGTCGTACCTGGCAATGCTGCACCTACCTGCCGTTTTCGCCTTCCGGCGGCCCGCAGATGGTTGCCACGCAATCGGGGTACCTGGCGGTTGTCAGTCGCGAAACCGGTTTGGGGTTGCACACGAGCGTCGATGGCGGCGTCAACTGGGACGCGGGTACACTGCTCGATCACGATTGCTGGTTCAATGGCTTCATGGTCGAAGCGGAACCTGATGTGGTGCTGATTTTCTATTTTTGTCCAGGCCGCAGGGGTGACGAATCGTCCTGCCCACGGATGCAGCGCGTGCGCATCACAAAAGATGGCCCGGTACCGGAATAGTCGGGGACAAATATCGCTTCCGCCTTGATCCCCGCGATCCCCCAACGAATCGAGAGGGTAGGATTAAAGTGGAAGATCAAGGAAGAGCCTGGGCGCTTACGGGCAATTGCCAGCGAGGAAGCTTGCGGTACGATTATTGAGCATCCTCGCGAACTTGCAATAACAGCGCTCCGCCGGCGATGAACAGGACCAGGATCGACAGGATGCCGATGCGGTCGTTGTCCGTTGCCACGGCGATCCCACCCATCAGTAGCGGGCCGACTACGGCGGCGGACTTTCCGAGCAGATTGTACAGGCCGAAGTATTCCGACGCCTTCTCCGGCGGTATCAGCCGGCTGTACATTGAACGGCTCAGCGACTGAATACCCCCTTGCACCATACCGACGGCGGCTGCCAGCACATAGAATTCCCAAGCCACCTTCATGCTCGCGGCCCAACCGGTGATCGCGATGTAACAGCCGATGGCGAACAGAATCGATCGGCGCGTGCCAAGCCTCTCGCCCAGCCGGCCGAAGACGATGGCTGCCGGAAAGGCAATGAATTGCGTCAGCAGGATCGCCTTGATCAGATCGGCATCGCCGACCCCGATGTTCTTGCCATAGGGGACAGCCATGCGGATGATCGTGTCGACGCCATCGATGTACAGCCAGTATGCCAATAGAAAGATGAGCACCGGCCGATGCTGTCGCAATTGCCGTACGGTGCCGAGCACTTCACCGAAGGAACGGCGTACGGCTTCGGTGATGCCACTGTGCGGGACTGGTGTTTCGCGTACGTATCGCCTCAGTGGAATACAAAACAGGATCCACCATAGCGCCGCCGTGATGATGCAGACGCGTTGTGCCGCTATCTCCGTGAGGTGGAAGCTGTCGTGTCTCAGTACCAGAAACACGTGTGCTGCCAGCATCAGCCCGCCGCCGAGATATCCGAGCGCGTAGCCCAGGGCTGACACCCGGTCACGGGCCGATGCCGGTGCAACGCTGATGATCAGTGAATCGTAAAACACATTGGCGCCGGAGAAGCCGATACCGGAGATGATGTACACGACAGCGGCGAGCTGCCAATGACCGTGGGCGATGAAGCTCAGGGCGATTGTCGCCGTGGCGCCGATGAATGCGAAGGTCAGCAGCAACCCTTTACGCCTGCCGCAGCGGTCCGCAACGGCGCCGAGGAGGGGGGCGAGCACCGCAACGATTGCCGAGGTGACGGAACTGATCATACCCCAGCGGAATGTGCTGTCGGTTTTTCCGAACTCGGCCGCCCAGACACCGGTGAAGAGGATCGGCGCAAATACCACCATCACGCTGGTGGCGTACGCGGAGTTGGCCCAGTCGTACATAGCCCAACTGAACACGGACCGGCGGTCGGGGGTCTCAGTCGTGGTCGAAGATTCGGTAGACATGTTCGCTCTCGTCTGCTGTGCCCCGGTGCGTTGTCACACGGCCGCTATATTCCCATGGGAATCGTCGCAATACAAGTGCGCAATGAAATGAACCTGTTCCCGCTGCTGTCTCTCGAACTCAATATCGCCGTGACTGGCGGCGGCATTCGCCACGGACTGTTGGGCTGGTCGGATGGGGCGCGGCAGTTGTACAGGTACCTAACCTGCGCCTATAGTATCAAACCGGAATTTTGCACAAGCAAAGCCCGTAGAACTGGAAACCAACTCCAGCGGAATCATGCGTCTTACCCTTATTATATTGCTGATCTTTGCTGTCGGACCAGCTTCTGCTCAGAAGCTGTCGATGGCCAAGGAATACAACTTTGGAAAGATCAGCGACAAGGAAAAGGTGAGCACAGACATCACCTTGCGCAACCGCGGACGTAAGACGCTGAAAATTGAATCGGTGAAACCGGGCTGCGGCTGCACCACGGGCGTGCTCGAAAGCGACGTGCTCGAACCCGGCGAAACTACGGTGCTCGCCATCACTTTTGATCCGAAAGGAAAGATGAGCACGGTGCGCAAGTCGATTACCTTCAATACCAACGACGTTGTCAATCCGACCCAGGTCATGATCATCAAGGCCGATATCACGCCGAGCTGGGATTTCGTTCCGCGTCGCCTCACGTTTACGCTGACCGACGGCGTATATGACCTGACCTCGAGTGAGGTCAAGGTGACTAATAGCGGTGACCACGTCTTGAAGATTTACGGGGTCGGCGTGCGGGATACCAACATCACTATCGATGGCCCTACTGAGCTCGAGTTGGAACCCGGCCAGGAACAACTTTACACGATCGGTGTTGATCCGGCGTACCAGCCGGAGAAATCGGTGACTCCGCGGGTGGTGTTCAAGACCGATTATAACCATCGCCGAACACATCGCCAGGTCCCCGTGTACATCAAGGTGAAGACGGCGGTGCCAGTCGATCCCGAGCCAGTCGATCCTGAAGTAGTCGATCC
>CAYWQM010000034.1:0-7270 GCA_964460215.1 uncultured Lentisphaerales bacterium | reverse complement strand
TCTGATCCGACCTTTTCCTAAAACCAGCAACAGCAGTACAACTATGTCACCAGAATCATCACCTGATCAACTCTATCGCCTTCGCCATTCCCTGGCGCACATCCTCGCCCAGGCAGTCCTGCAAATTCGCCCGCAGGCGCAACTTGGGTTCGGTCCGCCGGTTGATACCGGATTCTACTACGATTTCGATTTCGGCGACGAACCGGTGACTGCCGATGATCTCAAGGACCTGACCAAGCGCATGCAGAAGATTATCAAGGAGAAGCAGCCGTTTGAGAACGACACGAAAAGCCTCGATGAGGCTGTCGAACTGCTCGAAGCCAGCCGGCAGACGTACAAAGTCGAGTACGCCCGCGAGCTGGTCGACACCGGCAAGGCCGCCGACGGTCAGCTTGGATTCTACCAGAACGGCCCGTTTGTAGACATGTGCGAGGGGCCGCACCTCGAACACACCGGGCAAGTGCCCAAGGCCTGTTTCTCCCTCGACAACATCGCGGGCAGCTACTGGCGCGGTGACGAGAAGAACCCGATGCTCACGCGCATCTACGGCCTCTGCTTCGAGTCGCCCGATGCGCTGAAGGAATATAAGGCGCGCCGCGAGCTGGCTCGGCAGCGCGACCATCGCAAGCTCGGACGTGAACTGCACCTGTACACCATCGACGAGGAAGTCGGTGTCGGCCTGCCGCTGTGGCTGCCGAAAGGAACGGTCATTCGCGACAGCCTCGAGCAGTGGGCCCGGGAAGAAGAGTTCAAGGCCGGGTACCAACGCGTCTCGACGCCGTGCATCACGCGCTCACAACTCTTTTATCGCAGCGGACACCTGCCGTACTTCGCGGAAGATATGTTCCCGCCCATGCAGCTCGACGAGGACGATGAGTATTACCTGCGGCCGATGAACTGCCCGCATCACCACAAGGTTTACGCCAGCGAAAGCCGCAGCTACCGTGACCTGCCGCTGCGACTTGCCGAGTACGGCGACGACTTTCGCTACGAACGCCACGGCTCGCTCAGTGGCCTGCTGCGCGTGCGTGCCATGTGCATGAACGACGCGCATATCTATTGCGAGAACGACCAGGTCGAGGGAGAGTTCAACGCGGTCATGAACATGTACCGCATGTACTACTCGCACCTGCGTATCGGCGATTTTCGCGTGCGCCTGTCGCTGCACGACGGGAGCAAGGACAAATTCGTCGACAACGAGCCGGAATGGCAGCGCAGCGAAGTGATCGTCCGCGACATCCTCAAGAACAACAACATCGACTTCGAAGAAGCCCCCGGAGAAGCTGCGTTCTACGGGCCGAAGATCGATATCCAGCTGGCCAATATCCTTGGCCGCGAGGAAACAGTGTCGACCTGCCAGCTCGACTTCGCCGTGGCCGAACGCTTTGACCTGACCTATGTCGATCGTGACGGCAGCGATCAACGCCCGTACATCATCCACCGCGCCCCGCTGAGTACGCACGAGCGCATCGTGTCGTTCCTCATCGAGTCCTATGGTGCTGCGTTTCCGACATGGCTGGCGCCGCTGCAGGTACAACTCATCCCGGTCGCCGATCATGTCCAGGAATATGCCGAAGAAATCAAGGACCTGCTGGTGCAGAATCTCATCCGCGCCGACATCGATGACAGCAGTGATTCGTTTAACAAGAAGATCCGCAAGGCCGTGACGTCGAAGACGCCGAACATGTGGATCCTCGGCGGCAGGGAGCTCGAGGAACGCAGCATCACCTGGCGCCGCTATGCTGTTCAGGAACAGGAGTCCATGGCGCTCGACACTGCCGTCGACACCGTCAAGCGCATGAACGCCGAGCGGATCATGGACAACTTCGACGACGTCAGTTTGCCGGTCGGTTGACGAGCGTTTTCACCACCAGGGCACGAAGGAAGCGAAGCAGGCCGGAATGTGGCCAACGTGTCAAACTTGCTGCTGCTCGTACTCAATGTTTTTCTACTCGCCGGATGTGTTCGAGAACAAATAGCTGGATACCCCGAAACGAAATCAACAGTTTCCGTGTAGGCCGTGGTACCGAAGTATTTGACAGTCACCGAACCCTACCTATATTCCCCGCTTGCCTGCCCAGTTATATGCACTCGTAGCTCAGTTGGTTAGAGCAGCTGACTCTTAATCAGCGGGTCCTCGGTTCGAGTCCGAGCGAGTGTACCAAAACAACCCCTTGAAACTCAAGGGGTTGTTCTTTTTATACGACAAATAAGTATTTCGCCTCGTTAGTCGCTTTCAGCCTATGTTCAACTTTTCTGGCGACGTAAAAGCAATTGGCCACAGGAGCGTTGCCCATGAACCCGCCATGGTTTTCGCCGTTGCCGCCAGCTTCGCCGTTGGCTGGTTTACCGGAGCCATGCCGGGTACAAGGCCGACGCACCCCCAAAAAACGGGGGAACCCCATGCTCTACAAGGCTTTCAGGCGATTTCAAAAAACCATATATTTTAGCATTATACGACGTATACGAACTTATTACTGGCGCTTTCCACCTCAGGTGGACTTGTACGGACGTATTCCCAGGGCATATTTTCATTAGATGAATAATCACCCTGATAACGAACGCAGAACAGCGGGGGCCGAACGTGAAACAAGGTGAACCGAACGAAGGCGATCTAAAACCCCGGGATTATCCGGATGTGCTGGACCCTGATCAGGCGGCGGATTACTTAGGGATAGGCAGGACGGCGCTTTTTGAGCTGCTGAGGGAAGGTGCGATCCCCCATCGACGCCTGACTCCGAAGGTGATCCGATTCGGCAGGGATGCCCTGAAGGAATGGATCGACAGCAGCGGCGTTTTGGATCAACCCCCGGACGCGCCGGCCGCGCCGGCCGCGCCGGCCGACGACAAGCCCCTTTTTACTACGTCTTCGGCCCCTGCTCCCCCCGCAAGGAGCAGGCTTGATGATACCGAGATAATGTCGGATCCTGCTCCCGCGGCAAAGGGCAGGCTTGACGAGACTGAGATAATGATCAAGCACGTTGTCAGACCCCCTGCTCCCGCGGCAAAGGCTAAAATGGGCACGGCGGAGAAAAAGCGGGAGTTTATCGAACTGGTCAGCAACGGCATAAGTGATAAGGCAGCGCTAAGGCAAATGGGTCACAGAAGTGGCAGTAGAGCGACCGTAGCCCGATGGCGGGGCAGCGACCCTGAATTCGAGGCGGCGTACGAACAGATCAATCTGCAACGCGATGGTTTCGATGAATAGCACCACAACCGGTGAGCTGGTCGGCTTGCCCGACGCCGGCCGGGACACCTGAAGCCTTTGCCATGTCATTCGAAGTCACACCGCTCGACGAACACAATCAGGCGCTGCTGAACAACGTGCATCCGCCTGATTGGCGGAACCCGACGCCGGCGGACAAGTACAACCTTGTGGTGATCGGCGGCGGTGCTGCCGGATTGATCGTGTCGATCGTCACCGCCGGTCTCGGCGGCAAGGTGGCATTGATCGAGCGCAATCTGATGGGGGGCGACTGCCTCAATGTGGGGTGCGTGCCGTCGAAAGCGGTGATCCGCTCGGCGCGGTTTCGCTCGGACATGCTGCGGGCCCGCGAACTGGGATGGCGGCCGGTCGACGGGGTCGAGGTCGATTTCGCCGCGGTGATGGAGAGAATGCGCCGTATCCGTGCGACCATCAGCGACGACGACTCGGCACAACGCTACACCGACCACGGTGTCGACGTCTTTATCGGCGACGGCAGGTTTGTCGACAACAACACGGTCGAGGTCGGCGGTGCCAGGCTGAAGTTCAGGAAAGCCGTGATCGCGACCGGTGCCCGCGCCATCTGCCCGCCGATCCCCGGCATCGAGGAAGCCGGCTACCTGACCAACGAAACGGTATTCAACCTGACCGAGCTGCCGAAACGTCTGGCGGTCATCGGCGGCGGGCCGGTCGGCTGTGAGCTGGCACAGTCGTTTCGGCGCTTCGGCAGCGAAGTGACGATTCTCGAGATGATGCCGCAGTTCCTCGTTCGCGAAGACCCGGACGCGGCGGACATCCTGCGGCGGGCATTGGAGCGGGAAGGCGTGCACCTGGCGTTGAATGCGAAGGTCGAGAGGATCGAGTCCGGCGCCAGCGGCAAGGTCATTCATTTCACCATCGACGGCAAGGCGCAGGCCGTCGAGGTCGATGCTGTCCTGGCGGGTGCCGGACGGGCGCCCAACGTGCAGGGGCTCGGACTCGAAACGGTCGGCGTCGAGTACGACGAGGGTACCGGCGTCAAGGTCGATGACAAGCTGCGAACGACGAACCGGAATATTTTTGCGGCCGGTGACATCTGTACGCCCTACAAATTTACGCACACGGCCGACGCCGCGGCACAGATTGTCGTTGCCAACGCCCTGTTCATGGGGCGCAGTAAATTCTCGAGACTGGTTATTCCGTGGGCGACATACACGGATCCGGAGATCGCCCACGTCGGCATGTACGAAGCCGATGCAAAAGCACAAGGCATCGAACTGGACACCTACACGGCACCGTTCGACGACGTCCATCGGGCGATTGCGGAAGGGGAAGAGGAGGGCTTCGTGAAAATCCACTGCCGCCGGGGCACCGACAAAATCGTCGGTGCGACGATTGTCGCGAGCCATGCCGGCGAGATGATCAGCGAAATCACCACGTGCATCGTGCACGGCATCGGGCTGGGCAAGATCGCCAGCGTCATCCATCCGTACCCGACCCAGGCGGAAGCAATCAAGAAATGCGCCGGCCTCTACAAGCGGACGAAGCTGACGCCACGGGTGGCAGGGCTGATAAAGAAGTGGTTGTCGTTCAGCAGATGATCACTCGGTTGTCGGACACCTGAAACCTCCCACACACCCATGCCAGATCCCGAACAACCGGACGAACCCGTGAAACGCCGCGAAGGCGTTCTGTTCTTTCAGGCTTACGTGCACCTGTTTTTTATCGGCATGTCAATGCTGCTGACGGGGACCGTGTTCCGGCCGGTATGCCGGCAACTGATGCTGCGGGTCGAGCCGGGCACGTTGGTGCCCGAAATCTCTGTGCAGGCGATGAGGCACGTTGAACTGCTCGTGGCTGCCTGGGTGTGGCTGCTGCCGTTGGTGCTGCTGCTTGACTGGGGCGTGCTGTGGACTCTGAACCGGGCTGAGATCAAGCCGCTGACGATTGCCTGGTTCTGCATCGTCGTCCTGCTGTGCCTGGCGCATGTCGGCATCTGTATTGCCGGCGTGGCGCAGCTCATGATGTGCATCCGCGGCCAGGTTGGCTGATTATTTTTTTCGGCCCAGTTTGAACTTCTTTCGGACGTGAATCTTGGTGCACTTGTCGCAGGTGTAATTTTCCTTCTCCATCGTGCCGGTCTTGATCCTGTCCACGTCAACGTTATTGGTGACCAGATTGCGGCCGGTGCTGGTGATCTGCTCACCGTTTTTATCCATGATAATCAACGTTGGGATACTGCGCTTCGTATTCAGCTCCTTCAGCTTGTTTGCCGCCGGCGAATTAAAGGGGACAGCCGGCCAGGGCATGCTCGCCTTCTTCATGTACTCCTGCTGCTGTTCGACTTTGCGGTCGCTGCTGACAAAGACAACCTCGAAATCATCCTTGTTCTCGCTGTGATACTTGATCAGCAGCGGAGTGAATCTACGGCAGGGCCCGCACCATTTGGCGGAGAAATAGAGAGCGACCAGTTTGCCATCGAGATAACCGATGTCGACCGGTTGGTTTTCGCTGTCGACCAGGCCGTCGGGAAAGAGTTTCGCCGCACCACTCCCTGCGGTTGCTGCGGTTGCTGTCGTCGCCGGTTTGGTCGTTTCCGTTGTTGACTCCCTGGTGTCCGAGCTGCAGGCAATGATGGATGTCAGCAATGTGGCAATCAGCACGAGATGTGTATAGCGTAGCACCGGTCGGACCTTCTAAGTTTCGAGTTGCGGAGACACAAATGCGTTCCGTGAATATAGCTTGAAAAGTCGAAAGTGGAGCAGCCGCTATTGCTGCAGCCAGTAAAAGGTAGGATCGGCATCGGCAAGCATGCCGCGTGCGGCAGCACCGCTGTCGACCGAATCGACAGAAGTGCAGAACACCGCGTTGATGTACTTCTCGGGTTCGGCCTGTTGCTCACGCGAAGCGACGAAGACGGCACGTGTAAGCCAGGGATTGAGGATGCACCAGCGGCTGGCGCCGCCGTCGTCGAAAGTGGCTGCCTCCCATTCGGCGAAGGTGCTGCTTGGCTGGACAACAACGGCGAAGAGGATCCCGTTCGAGTCCTCAGCCCGGGCCGTGCGGACATCGATTTGTACGCAGGACACGTTGCCTGGACTGAACGGTTCGCCAGCCGTTTCCGGTGTCAGCGCCAGCGCACATTCCTTGTCGCCGCGCAGACTGTAGGCGCCCAGCGCCATGCCTTGTAAGGAACAGTTGACCAGCAGCATTGACTGGATTTCTGCCGGGCGGAACATATGCATGAAATTGTGTTGCACGACTTCTGTTTTTACATACGTATTGACCAACCGTCCAGTGCCGGCGGCGAAAACCAGGTAGGCATCCTGCTCGAGCAGTACTGGGATAAGGGCGCGTATGTCCAGTTGTTCCCAGCGGCTCCGATCCGGAGCCAGGAAGATGCAACCGACAACTAGTAGTGCCGCCGTCATTCCGGTGAGCTGCGGTAGCCCGCCGCCGCCACGAAGACGGCGCAACAGGGCATCGACCGCAACTGCAACCGGCAGCAGAATGAAAGGCACGAGGTAGCTGTACACGCGCATCGGTCCGACCGAGCCGGTGACCCAGGTAAACGCGGCAGCGGTGCAGAGCAGCAGCACAGCCAGGTGAACCACGGTTCGGCGAATCAGACAGATCACTGCGAGTGCGGTCGCTACAGTCAGCGCCGGCAACGTCAATCCCTGCACCAGATTGAGCGGTAGCAAAAAGCGTTCCGCGACTTCCGCGGGTGAGCCCAGTCCGATGGAATGGGTGAGGCCGGATCTGATCTTGAGCAACCAAAACAGAAAGGCCAGCGACAGCAAAACCATAGTGACAAAGGCCGGGAGCAGTGAACGCCACGCGATCCTGCCCTGGCGTATGTGGAACAGCTGCCCGATTGTCAGCCAGGCGAACAGCGGTGCCCAGATCAACACCGCTGTGATGACCGAGAGCTGCAGCAGCACGGTCAGTATCGCCAGTCCGAGGCACCAGGCTGCCTGCCGGCGAAGTCGCAGCTCGTGCAGCTGCAGCCACCAGCAGAGGAGGACAGCGAACAAAGCCTCGAAGATATAGACGCGCAGCGTTTGCGAGAAGTGGATCAACACC
>CAYWQM010000033.1:38833-44509 GCA_964460215.1 uncultured Lentisphaerales bacterium | reverse complement strand
GCATGGTAGTGACGCAATGGGGGCTGCTTTTGGTGCCTGTTTTAGTGTTGGTGATGGCATTGAAGCTGGACGTCCGCGAGACTCTCATGCTGCGCCTGCCGTCGCTGTGGGGCTGGGTTGCGGCGATTCTCCTGGGGTTGACCTCATGGGCAGTGCTCGGCACCTTCACAAGCTGGCTACAGAATCTGGTGCTGCCCGTGCCTGCGGCGTTTCAACAGATGATGGAAAAGGCGCTTGGCTTGACCGACGCCGATTATCCGGACTATCTGCTGCTGCTGGCTTTTTCGGTTTCTCCCGGGATTTGCGAGGAGTTCCTGTTCCGCGGCCTGATCATGTCCGGACTGCGCCCCGTCCTGAAACGTTGGTCGACGATTTTTCTGGTGTCGCTGATGTTTGGTATTTTTCACATCAGTCTTTACCGTATCCTGCCGGCGATGGTCATTGGTTTCGTGGTGACACTGGTGGCCTATCAGACCCGGAGCATCTGGACCGGTGTCCTGCTCCATGTGATCAACAACGCAACGCTGCTGATGGTGTCGAAACACAACATGTTGGAGCAGGCGCCCGCGGATGGGCCGCAGGTGGATGCCCCGTCGTTTTTCCTGCCGATTCCGTGGCAGGGTACGGAGGTGCGCTGGACGGTGATGTCGATGTATATCGTTTTGTTCGCTACAGGCCTGATTATACTGATGCTGGCCACTCGTGATGGGGCAGAGAATCTTGACATTGCAGCGATACCCGCGGAATCACCATGACCGATGACGATCAACGTACGCCAGACATCAATCTCGGTGATGACCTGTTTTTCATCCCAGCCGATGACGAGCATGTCCGCCGTGAACGCGCCAAAGCCCGGGAGTTGCGACAGTCGCAGTGGTGGAAGAATATTCGCGGCCGTGGCCGCTGCCATTATTGCGATGAGGCGGTGATGCCGGCCGATCTGACGATGGACCATGTCGTGCCGATCATCCGCGGCGGTCGGACCACGAAAAGCAACGTCGTACCGTGCTGTGCGACCTGCAACAGCAGCAAACAAAGCCTGGTGCCCGCGGAATGGCAAGCCTACTTGGCGCGGCTGCGCGACGAGTCGAAGCGGCAATCGTAGCGTGGTTGAGCAGGCCTTGTGTGATCGGCAATTCTGTTTCTTCCGTGGAACGTAAGAAGTGGACTATGGCTGGGCGGCGCGGATGACGGTGTAGACATCGTCGAGGCGGCCGACACGATGCACGATCGGGCTGTCGGGAAAGTTGTCATCGAAACCGAAGCGTATGTGCCCGACATAATACAGATGCTGGATAGACCCCGGCATGAAGTGATCGGGCAAGCTCAACTCCGCCTGCACGCCGACGTGGTTGATGCCGAGAAGCTCTACATGTGAAGCCGCAAACGGCGTGGCGCACGCCAGCGCCTGCTCGTTGCCTCCGACCAGGACCAGGGTACGCTCGGTCGATGCGCTGTTGACCCATTCTATCGCTTCCTTGTAGCTCGACACCCAATAGTCGGTGTCGTAGCGCTGGGACGGCTGCTTGCCGGCGATGAAATTGAAATAGGAAGCCTGATAGGGATGCAGTTTGTACATCTTCACGGCCGGCACCAGCAGTGCTGCAGCGGCGATTGCCGGGATCAGATATTTTCGTTTCGTCCGCTGCGCCACCCAACTGATCGCGAGCCCCGCGAAGAGCGCCAGTGCCGGCAGTACGAATAGAAAGTGGCGCAGCCCGTCGTAGATGTTCGGGCGTTTGATCAGGCAGATCAGCAGCGGAACGGCGAGCCACAGTTGCAGCAGGCTGCAAAGTACCGCCTTGCTGCTACGCCAATCCCGACGCTGCAGAGCGACGCTGCATGCGATGCCGATGAGGCTCATGGCGAGCAGTGCCAACGGTGTCGTGATGACGATGTACTTGATCAGATAGTACCAGGGCAGGGCATCACTTTTGACGATTCGGCCTTCGAACAGGACGTCGTATTTCTGGGGGAACGATGTTGCTGCACCGAATGCACGCAGCGGGTTGCGCAGCGGATTTTCATGAGCCCATGGCCAGACGGCGACCATCAGCACCCAGCACAGCACTAGTGCGGCGATCCAGGGAAGGACAACGGCGGGCCAGTGCTTGTCGGTTTCTGTCGGCCGGCCGCGTCGGGCTAACCACGCATGGATTGCGGTGACCCCGGCGATGCCGAAAACGAAGACGCCCCCGGCACGTGTCGCCAGCAGTAGCCCGACAGCGGTGCCGCAGGTGAGAGCGTGTCGCCAGCCGATGGTTTCGGCGCGTACGGCGTAAGCCAGCGCGAGCATGGACCAGGCGAACGCGCAGGCGAACGGTATGTCCTTGGAGTTGTTGAAGCTGTGTCCATAGAAGCGCGGCACCATGATCAGCGCCAGCATGCCGAACACCATGACAAGCCCGCCAAAGCTGCGGCCGAACAGTGCGATGCCAACTACTGTCATTACAGCGCAGAGCGCGATGCAGATGTGACGTATTTCGACCTTCAAATCCCCCGCGGACTGATACAAAGCGGCGCAGACGAGCTCGAAAACGGGTCCGTAGTACCTGAGGTCGAAATAGCTGTTGCAGCTGCGATCCTCTCCGCCGCTGTCGAAATACTGCAGGACCAGCTCGCCATAACGCGATTGCACATTCTCATCCCAGGTGACACCGTAGTCACGCCAGGTGAAAAGGATGATGACGAGATAAAGAAAAAGTATGACAGGTGCGCTGAGGCACCATAGTCGGTCCGGTCGAGGCGTTGCTGGATCGCTCATGGGCGGTTTCACTGGCGGGGTGCGCGGAGAACTTGGCGCTACTTATCCGGACTTTTCTTTGAGCAGTTCTGAAATCTTGCTGTGCAGAATCTGGTTTTCGATACGGAGCCTGATGAGGGGGTCATCACTGGCCGGGTCGGATGATTCCACTTTTTGCTGGGCAGATACCATTGGGTCCGGCGCCTGATCCATCCCCTCTTGTAGATTATCGTTTTCGATTCTCGGTCTTGCCTCCGAGCCCTCACCCTGTCCTTCGAACTCGCGAATGCGGTTCTGCGCTGCTTCCAGCTCTTTCTGGATATCCCTGACCGTGTCGGCGGCTTCCGTGGTTTGCTTTTTGAGCTGCTCCCGTAGAGAATCGCTTTCGTCTTTCAGTTTCGCGTTAGACTCTGCGGCCTCTTTCTCAAGTTGTTGAAGGCGTTTTTGTGTAGATTCCAGTTTGATCCGGACTTCCTTGATTTTGCCGGTGGCTGTCGAACTTTGTGTTTTGAGTTTCTCGCCGAGGAACTTGTTTTCAGCTTTTAGTTTTGCGGCCAATTTGGTGTGCTCTTCCTGCTCTGCGTTCCTTCGGTCCACGGTTTTTTCGAGCTTCTCCCTGATTGCTTTCGTTTCGTCGGCGTGCTTCTCGTTCTCCGCCTCGAGCTTTTGTTTTTCATTCTGGGTAGCGATGTAGTCCTGACGTCCCTTGATGCTCAACTCGGCGTTCTGGCTGGCCAGCTTGCTGACATCTGCTTTGAGCCTGGCGTTACTTTCTCGCAGTTCTACGGATTTTTCTTCGAGTTCTTTGGCGAGCTTGTCTGCCTGGGCCCGGCCGTGCTTGAGCGCGGTAATCTCGGTGGCATGTTGCTCGGAGGCGCTGTCGGCGGTGGTGGGGAGAGCCTCGATCGTGTTCTGCAGCTTACGATTGCGGTTCGCAAGTTTGATATTCTCGGCCCGCAGCTCGTTGTAGGATTCACGATCGACAGTGACTTCTTCATCCACTTCATTCTTCGTGGATGCTGGCACGGGTGTAGCCATCGGTATCTTGCCCCCCTTTAAGGGGACGGCCGCGGCGACGTCGATTTTTCGTTGTGTGTCAGGCATCGGTCGATTGTCCTGCTTTCCTGAATCACCTCAAGCCTCGGACCGTAATGTAGCACACGTTTCGCCGAAACTGCGGTTTTGTGGCATATGGAGCTTGGGAGGAGTTCCCTGTCCTGCAGGTGAACGATGGATCGGTACCCGGGGATTCTATTTCACGGGCAGCAATGTGGCAGGCCGTAAATATGTACTCAGAGGTGCATGATTATTTTGATATCGATCGCGGCTTTTTGCAGTTCCGCGGGTATTGGCGGCAGATTGGTGAGATTTTGTAGGCAGGCCTCGACAGACTGGTTCATCATGTCGTTGCTGCTGCGCTTGACAATGCGTCTCGTGGCGATACTGCCATCGGCCCGGATGTTCAGCGCGACGGTGACTCGGAGCGGCTGATTGCCGACCATTGTCCGGTGCGGCTCGTTCCAGGTTTCGTAGAGTTGGGCTCGGACACGGCCGAGGTATTGCTCGCTGACCTTGACGGCGACGGCTTGGCGATCCGGAGGTTTAGCATTGGGCTTGGCGAAATCTTTGAGAAGCTGTCGGTGCAGCGCATCGGTGTCGATGAACGGCTTGGCTGGCGGCAGTGCGGGGCGGGGCAACGGCCGTTCATTAAGGCCTGCACGCTGTCGGATTTCTTTGGCCGTGTTATAAGCCTTCGGGGCAGGTTCCGTGGGGGGCAGCGCACCAGGCTCTGTTGGTGGTTCGGGAACCGGTGACAACCGTTTTGCAGGGGGGAGCGGTGCTTGTACAGGCGGCACGGGGCCGGGTTCCGTAATATCCGGCGCCGGTGTGTCGAGGGTACGCAGGCTAACCTGAATCGCTTCGTTGGGTTGCCGCGGTGTGTCAGCTATTCGGTAAATACCCCACGCAGCAACAACCACAACAAGGTGCACGGCGATGACTATGGTCGTGATGCGGCGGCCGGTCATTCTTCGATCAGCGTCAACAGCGACACGTCCGTAATACCGACATTTTTGATGGTACGCATAATGGTAATGACTTCTCCGTACGGTCTGGATTCGTCGGCGCGGATGTGATACCGGGTGTCCGGCGACGCTTGCTTGAGCCTGTGCACAAAGTTTTCCAGTTCTGCCAGTGATAGCGTCTTTTCGTCGATACGAATGTCTCCTCCACGGGTGAGGTTGATGATTTTGTGAACGGTATCGACGACCGGTTCGGCATTGAGTGACGGCGGCGTGACATCGACGGCGTACTCGAGAACCGGCGCAGTGATCATGAAGACAATGAGCAGCAGAAAAGTAAGGTCCATCAACGGGGTCACATTAATGGACGTGATCGATTGTAGTCGATTTTCCTTACGGTGACGGCTCATGTGTAGTTTGTATCCGGTTCAGGACACCAGTGACGACTTTAATAGTCCGAGAAGCTGTTCGGCAGTGTTGTCGAGATCGATGGAGAGTTTCTTGATCTTGTTGGTCAGAAGGTTAAACCCGATGAGGGCGGGAATCGCGACGAGCAAGCCGACGACGGTCGTGAGCAGTGCGCCGCTGACGCCGGGTGCAATGGCGTTGATATTCGCCTTGCCCTGGGCGGCCATGCCGCAGAACGCTATCATAACGCCCCAAACGGTGCCGAGCAGGCCTAGGAAAGGCGCCGCGCTGACGATGGACCCGAGCAGTCCCAGGCGCTCCTCCATGCTCATAATCTCCTTGTCGACAACACGTTCCACATGCGCTTCTATCTGGTCGAAGCTGTGTACAGAAATTTTGGCAAGATTCTTCTTTCCGGTCATCAGCGGTTCTGCCTGCAGTCCCTGCATCCGGGCCACTACCATGACTGCCTCACCTGCGACAGTCCGCAGTGGGCCCTGAATG
>CAYWQM010000033.1:8704-38823 GCA_964460215.1 uncultured Lentisphaerales bacterium | reverse complement strand
TCTGCAGAGGTCAGTCGGTCGATACGTTTGTGGGCGGCATGTAGACGCCTGCTGATGTGGCGCAGGCTCAGCCACTTCTCGACAATGATGGTCCAGGCCATCACACTACAGACGAACAGGAGCAGGACGATGAGGCGTCCGAAAGTATCGCTCTGTTCGAAGGCATAAAACGGCGACGTCATATCGCTGCAAAGCTTCGTGTGAATCGGGTATGGATGCACCCGTGCCGGTGGCTACGGCGCGGGCGCGAGGACGTTTGGGCGACAATTACGAACGATAGATTCAGATTGATGCAAATACCAGTTTCGACCTAAATTTATTTGCAACGACCTGCCCAAACAGGTACCTTAAGCAATTAATTAATCGGGAACAATGGCAGGAGTCTCGACCTTTCCCTGGACTCAGGCAAGGCCGGACCCGTTCCTTCTCCACCAGCCCAGGAGAGGTTTTATGGCAGATCAGCCACCAGAACAAAGTACGATGAGCGCAACTCATGTAGCGGACGACGGCCCTGAGCAGTTGACGAAGACGCCGACCGCGCGGTTGTCCTGCAAGGGAATGGGCATGACGCCCACCGAGAAAAAAGCAGCAGAGGCTACAGCGCCGTCGCCGTCGTCGTCGCCACCGCCACCGCCAGCAGCGTCGCCTCCACCGCCACTGCCAGCAGCGCCACCGCCACTGCCAGCAGCGCCACCGCCACTGCCAGCAGCGCCACCGCCACCGCCAGCAGCGCCACCGCCAGACATTGGCAGCCAGGAGATTTACTCCGTGGCGACCGCCACAGACGTTGGCTGTCCTCAGTGTCAGGACCGGTTCAAGATTTCACCAGAGTTTTTCGAGGCTCTCGCAGAATGTCCGAAATGCCAATGCGAGTTTGTGATCAAGCCGCCTGTCGCGCCTCCTGATCAGTCTGCTGGCTCTGGCAAGACGGACACTTCCAAACTTGATAGACCGGCACCTTCCGAGTCCAAGCTCAAGCCGCCTTCAGCGTCGCCTGCAAGTGCTGAAGCGCGACCGCCGTCGGCACCGCGACCGCCGGGAGTGACTGGGGTTCCGGCTCCGCCAACTGAGCCTGCTACACCGCCGGAACCTGATGCTTCGCCGGAACCTGACGCGGCCTTGGAGACAGCTGTCAAGAGTGCCGGGAAAGGACGCAACAAGACGGTTCTTATTGTTACAGTCGTGGTCGTGTTGGTGATCGCCGTTGGTGGTTACTTTGCCTGGAAGATGTTTATGTAGGGCAATGGCAGCGCCTCCCATAATCGCAGCTGAGGCTGTAATCGGTCGTTGAGTGACTATTTCTTCAGCTTTTCTGTTTACCGCTAGACGTCCGTAAAACGTGCGGACTGATTTTTACATGACTTGTATCCTCCGTATTTTTTTTACTTCCACTCTTCTTTTCCTGCTCGGTGCCCGGGCGATGGCGACGGAGATTGACGTTTATGCCCGTGAAACTTCCTTCGACCCGGACACCAACCTGTTGCTTGGTAAAGGCGATGTCCGCATTGCCTACGAGGATGTCACGATTTTCGCCGATGAAGTGACCCTCGAGCGCGAAACTGGCGAACTTTCGGCCCGCGGCAATGTCCGGCTCGCCCGCGGAGAAAGTCTTTGGGCGGGTGACAGTATTGACGGCAATATCCGCACCAACACCTTTACCTTTCCCGAGCACAAATCATTTCTTGATCCATGGCACGTGACGGGAGGTGCTAGCTCCGGCACGATCGACGGCATAGTGACGACGACAAATTCCTCTGTCTCTACCTGCGCATATCTCGCTGACGGGCAGGCTCACTGGCGATTGGATGCTGCTCAGTTGCAGTATTCTGCCGATGGCGACTGGTCAGCCCGCAACGTCGTGTACCGCATTGGCAATGTTCCCGTTATGTATCTGCCGTACGCCACCGGCAGCGCCCGCACCGAGATTGGCAATCTGCTCATCCGCCCGGGGTATACGAGTGCCTGGGGGCCGTATGCCGATGTGTCGCGAGCCTTTGATATAAACGAGGATCTGGAGTTGCGTCTGGGGGTCGGCTACCGCCTCAAACGTGGGCCCTCGGTGGGACTGGAACTGCAGCAGGAACATATACACGGCACTACGGGTGTGAATGTTTTCGCCATTCACGATTCCGATCCGCCTAACGATGAGACGATTGCCGGCGAGGACTTTAACGGTCGCTTTGCGGTGGAGGAAGACCGGTTTCGCTTTGGTCTGAAACATCGATCAGATTTCACGGACGAGTTGATTTTGCGCGGCGCTATCGACTACCGCAGCGATCCCGACATGCTGGTCGACTTTTATCGTCGCGAGTATTACCGAAACTCGCAGCCGTCGAACTTCGTCAATTTCGGATACTTCGGCGACCGCTTGTCGCTGTCGTTTGATTTCCACCCGTCGATGAATGATTTCGAATCGGTCATCGAGCGTTTGCCGGAGCTCCGTCTTGATCTGCCTCGTCAACAACTTGGCTACAGCATGCTTCATTATCAGAGCGAGACATCGTTTGCCAGCCTGCGCACCAACTGGCGATCGTACGACCGGTTGCGCGACGACATCTTGCCCGATCCGTCGGACTACGCCACAGCGCGGTTCGATTCGATGCACATGCTATTGCTTCCGCTGCGCCTGGACTGGCTCAATGTCGTACCGCGTGCCGGTGGCCGTGTCACCTGGTATGGGCGGAGCAGCGATACCGCTGTTACCGATGCACAGTTTAATGGTAACTTGGCGGCGGACGACCCCCTCGGCCGGCCGGATGCCACGGCGTTGGTCAGTGACTATGACGACGATGGCGGCGCCCGTACACGCTGGTTGTACGAGATTGGTCTCGAACTGTCGTTCAAGACTGTAGCCACCTGGTCCGATATGGAGTACGAACCGCTGGAAATCGACGGTCTGCGACATGTCGCGATGCCGTATGTCAATATCACGCACATCAGCGATCCGAACGTCGACAAAGAGAACCTCTATTACTTCGACACCATCGATCGACTCGACCACCTCAACGTCGTACGCTTCGGCTTGCGCAATGACCTGTTCACGCGCCGCGACGCAGGTATGCATCGAGTCTTCTACAGCGATACCTTTTTCGACCTCTACCCGTCGCCGGAAGACGACGACCATCGGTCCGGCGACGTCGGCGAGGTTGGCCGTTTGACTGTCAACGACGAATTGTCGCTATGGTATAAAGTCCTGATCGACGCCGCTCGATGGAACACGAAGGTGGTCAACGTCGGGGCGCAGATCGGGGCGCCCGACCGGTTGCGCGCCAATATCAGCTACCTCTACCGTGACGAGTTTGTGTCTCGCTTTAATCATTCGATGGCTGCCGAATACCGACGCATTTTTTCGACGGACCTGTTCCCGGTGGGCTACGAGGTCAATCACAACATCAATCTTCGGGTAAACGTGCCGCTCGACAGCCGGACTCGGTTTAGTGCCGAGTATTACTTCGATCTCGACGAAGGCGGTCTGCTGCGCCACGAATACGAATTGAGCCGAGAGATGCACTGCTGGACCACCGCCCTCCGTGTCGAGAAGGACGTCGGTGACCTGTCGGTTTCTCTGCTGCTCTATCTCAACGCATTTCCGGACTCTCGTCTGAGCACCGGTATCTGAGAAGTCCTTGCGAGCCTGCGAACACCGGATCTGCCGATGAATATCCCACTACTGGACCTGCAGTGTATCCACAATGAGATCCGTGACGAGATTGACGCGGCGATTGATGAGGTTTGCGACACGCAGCGCTTCATCCTTGGTCCCAAAGTTGAAGCGCTTGAAACGGAGATCGCCGCATATTGCAACGTGTCCCACGCCTGCGGTGTGACGTCCGGATCCGATGCCCTGCTTATTGCGTTGATGGCTGAGGGTATCGGCCAGGGCGACGAAGTGATTACCACGCCTTTTACTTTTTTTGCCACTGCCGGCGCGGTTGCACGGGTTGGTGCGACACCGGTGTTTGTCGATATCGAGCCGGGCACCTATAACATCGATCCGTCCCGCATCGAAGACCGCGTCACGTCATCGACCAAAGCGATCATCCCGGTGCATTTGTTTGGGCAGCCGGCGGACATGGATCCGATTCTGGAGATCGCGCGGCGCTATGACCTCATTGTCATAGAGGACGCGGCTCAGGCGATCGGTGCTGAGTACAGGGGGCGTCGCACCGGCAGCATCGGCCACTATGGCTGCTTCTCTTTTTTCCCGAGCAAGAATCTCGGCGCCTTCGGCGACGGCGGTATTGTCACCTGCGACACTGCCGAGCGTCACCAGCAACTGGTGACGTTGCGCGGACACGGAGCACAGCCGAAGTATTATCATAAGTTAATCGGCGGCAACTTCCGGCTCGACGAGCTGCAGGCGGCCATTGTTTCAGTCAAACTTAGGCACCTCGACGACTGGACTGCACAGCGGCAAATGAACAGCGAACGTTACCGCGCTGCTTTTGCGGCGGCGCGGCTGGACGATGTCGTTGTTGTGCCCGAGCTCCATGAGAACACCACCCGGCACGCTTGGAATGTTTACACCGTACGCATCACCGGCGGTCGCCGCGACGAGGTGCGCTCGGCGCTTGGCGCCGCTGGCGTCGGCACCGAAGTTTACTATCCTGTCGCGTTGCACTGTCAGGCCTGTTTCAGTTATCTCGGCATTGCCCCGGATGACTGTCCGGAGAGCCTCAAAGCTACCGGCGAGGTCCTGGCCTTGCCGATCTTTCCTGGGCTCACCGAGGAACAGATTCAATATGTTGTCGATCAAATTGTGGCGGTTGTGTAACTGAATCGGGCCACTGTGGTCCGTCACCCGACTCCTGTTATGAATGTCTTACGGACCTACATCCGGCTGCTGGCTTTTGCCAGGCAGTACAAAGCGCGCCTCTGTATCGGTGTCGTTGCTGGCCTGATCTCCGGTGGTACGCTGTTTCTGATCTTCCGTTCGGTCCATCTGCTCATCGCTCCCTTCGAGTTGGGGGCCGACACCGGTTCAGGCTCGGGCGATGCCGGTGATACCGGCGATGGAGAGGAACTGTACGTGTCGATCGCCAAGCGGTTCGGTATCGAAGTGACCGAGGCTGGTGGCACAATGACTTGGCAGTTTATGCTGGTGTCGATGTCCGGTCTGATGATTTGTTGTTTTGCCAAGGCCTTTTTCACCTATATCAACCGCTATTACATGCGTTGGGTCGGTGCCCGGGTTGTGACGGATATACGCAACGTTATATTCGCGACCCTTCAGAAACAGTCGCTCAAATATTTCGGCCGCTGTGAGATTGGCCAGGTCATCAGCCGCAGCGTCAACGATACGAATGCCATCGAGAGTGCCGTGTCGAAGTCGATTGCTGACCTGACGCGCGCTCCAGCCGAGTTGCTGGCGCTCAGTGCGTTCGTTATCGTTTACTCGGTGCAGCAGGAGATATTGGTCTTGACGGTGGCACTGTTCATCGTCATGCCGCTCTGCGTCGTGCCCGTCCTGGTGCTCGGCCGGCGTGTTAAGAAATACACGCTTTACTATCTCAGCCGAGTATCCGATCTGGTCAATCGTATGCACGAGTCGCTGACCGGTATCCGGGTGATCAAGGCGTTTCACACCGAGTCGCAGGAGGAGGAACGCTTTCGTCGTGAGAACCGCGACTACTTTCGTAAGGTGATCAAAGCCCTGCGTGCCGAGCTGCTGATGACTCCACTCATGGAATTCGTTGGAATCATCTGCGTCTGCGTGTTTCTTGTCTTTTGTTTCGCCCAGGGGATCCGGTTGTCTGAGATAATTCCGATGGGCGCCGCGGCGCTGATGGCGTATCAGCCGATGAAGCGACTGGCGAAGATTAACAATGAGCTGCAGCGCAGCAGTGCAGCGGCCGAACGAATTTTCGAACTGTTGGAGCTCGATGACATCGTCCCTGAGCCGGCCGACCCGGTCACTGTGTCCGAGTTCCGTGATCGCATCCAGTTCGACCATGTCTCGTTTTCGTTCGACGATACGCCGCTGTTGAAGGATATCGATATCGAAATTACCAAGGGAAATATTGTTGCCTTTGTCGGGGAAACCGGCTCCGGAAAAACTACTCTGGCCAATCTGCTGGCTCGTTTTTATGACCCGACGGCCGGGTGTATTACCATTGATGGCGTTGACTTACGTGACGTGGAGACAGTCTCATTGCGGCGGCTTATCGGTATCGTCGGACAGGAGACGATTTTGTTCAATGAGTCGATTGCCAGCAACATTTCCTACGGTACACCGGATGCAAAACCCGATGCTATCGAGGCGGCGGCACGGCAGGCGAACATTCATGATTTTATAGTCGGCGAGCCAGATGGCTACGACACCATCGTTGGCGACAAGGGTGCTCGACTCAGCGGCGGTCAGCGCCAACGTATTGCCATTGCTCGAGCTATTTTACGAAATCCGCAAATTCTCATTCTTGACGAGGCGACGAGTGCGCTCGATACTGCGACTGAGCAGTCGGTCCACGAGGAGTTGTCGCGGTTAATGGAACATCGCACTGTTTTCGCGATTGCTCATCGGCTCAGCACTGTCCGCGATGCCGACCGGATTTTTGTAATAGACAACGGTGAAATCGTCGAGCAGGGTACCCATGCCGAGTTGTTGGCGGGTAGCGGTCCTTATCGACATCTGGTTGAACTGGAGTTGCGTTGAATTAGCCTTGCAAAGGTTGTGAAAGTGAGTACGCAGGGGGTTGCGACAGTGGATAACAGGCCAAAACGTTGGATGCTATCGTCGAGCAGTTCGCAGATGTTTTGGAAAGTTGACACGGTCTTCCATGCAGGGTGGACTGGTAGGCAATCCCCGATCGTTCGGGTATCCCTACGTCTACCAGGATTCGGCAAGCATTAGCAGGGACAGAAGCCCGGTGTAAATACACAAGGTTATTGCAGACTGGAATGAATCTTTCGGGGTGACATGAGGCTTCTACGGTGCAACAGTCGACAATTGTGCGGTCTGAGGCTATTTTCTTGTTAAGACGTCATCCGGAGGGTGGTTGTGCAGTTACAACTCGATGAACATTTGGTCTGTGGGGCATTGCCGTCGTCGGCGGCAGAGGCGCACCAGATCCTGGCGGAATTCAGCGCCGAACTGGTCGCTGCGCGCACGCGTAATGCGTCTGACGGCGAGGGCGCCGTCGAATGCTACCTGCCGTCGTTCAACGCGGCGATTGCCCTCAATGATCTGCAGCGTGCCGATGAAATTCGGCGGGATGTCGACGAGAGCGCGATACCAGAGCCACGCCTGCCGCTTTGGTGGTCCTTGAATTTCCGGCTGGACTACTCCCTGCAGGATTACGAAGCTGCCGACGGCTGGTGCCGTAAGGGTTTGACAGCGCTCCAGGACCAGGACCGCAACACGGCTGTTGCCTATCATCAGCTCGCGATGATCGCCCAACACGAAGGCGACTTTGATGCGGCTGAACAATGGCTGCGACAGTCTCTTGAGATTGCTGTCTCCAACGAAGTCCCCGACCAGATTGCCGTCGTCTGTCACCAGCTCGGCCGCAACGCCCAGGAACTGCTCGACCTCGACAGCGCCGAAACATGGTACCGCGAGGCACTTTCGGTCAAGGAACAGTTGGAAAATTATGGCAGCACGGCGTGCACTTGCCATCAACTGGGCATGGTTCACCAGAGCCGCGCCGATTATGTCGTTGCTGCAGAATGGTATCAGAAGTCTATCGACTTGTGTGCTGGCGCTGGGCTCAAGGCGCCGGCCGCCAGCAGTTGTTATCAGCTCGGGCAACTGTCGATGGCCGAAGGGGACATCGGGAAGGCAGAGATTGCCTACAACAAGGCGCTGGAGCTTGACGCTCAGAACGGCACCGGCCGCCTCGGTGCCTGTGTCTTCGGCGAGCTCGGTGCTGTGGCTGTTGAGAACGGCGACTACGACACGGCACGCCGGCTGTATGTACGGGCGCTGGAGCTGGCCGAAGCGCATGGCAGCGACATCGAGATGGCCGACGTCTTTGGCAAGCTTGCCGGACTTGCGGGGCTCGAAGAGCAGTATGAGGAGTGCGGACGCTGCTATATGAAGAGCATCCTTGGTTTTCTCAAGAGCAATGACCGCCTCGACGCCCGTGCCAGTGCTCAGGACCTCATCGCCTGGTATCACCGCGCACCGCGCCAGAACCAGATGCAACTGCGCGAGATGTGGCTGGAAGTAGGTCTGGGACCATTTATCGACGATGAGTTTGACGATATAGATGCCGAAATGGAGCAGGGCACGCGATCGATCGATATTTCTCTGCCGGACTGGAGCTCGTCATAGTTTCTCATGCTGCGTTACAAAATATGTCCGGAAGCCGGGGTTTGGATGGAACTTTTGGCGCCGGTCCCTGTCGAACTATTATCGGCCAGATGAGATGCACTTTCAAACGATTGCCTTGTTGTGAAAAACATGAACATTGCTCTAAGTTCCCAACGATTTGCTGTGCCTGAATCTTCCCTTGATATCGTTGAATCACGGGATGGTGCGTCTGCCAAGAGGTCCCGAAACCAGCTGCCGCCGAAAATGACGAAACAGGAAGAGCTGCGTAGCCTGACTGACCGCGACCTCATCGGGCGCATCAAGACGGTGGACGATATCGACGCCTGGGAAGAATTGATGTCCCGCCATGTTGATAAGGCGTTCCAGGTTGCCTATGGCATTCTTGGACAAAGAAGTGATGCTGAAGAGGTTACGCAGGATGCGTTTCTGCGGATTTACCGTGCGTTGCCGAAGTTCCGAGGCGAATCGGAGTTTACTACCTGGATGTATCGGATTGTCGTCAACCAGGCTCGCAACAAGTACCGCTGGAACAAGCGGCGCGGTGCCCATGTCAATGTCAGTATCAATCAGGAATTCGAAAATCAGAACGTTGGCAAGCTGACGATGGATCTGCCCGACAGGGGCAAAACTCCGGACGACACGCTGATGCAGTGGGAGTTCGAGAGTGAAATCGCCCAGGAGATCAAGAAGCTGCCGCCGGTCAACCGCGAGGCGCTCCTGCTCAGGAACGTCAAGAACCTTTCATACGAACAAATTGCCGAGCTCCTGGACGTCAAGGTGGGGACGATCAAGTCCCGCATTGCCAGGGCCCGTGAAGAACTCCGGCGCCGTCTGCGCTGAGGAAGCCTTTCCAATGAAATCCGCCAAGACGCCTTGTACCGAGTGCCCCTCATCGGAGTCGCTCAGTTCCTGGTACGACCGGGAACTGCGTGATTGCAGTATCGATGAGCATGTCGCAACCTGCGATGAGTGTCGGCGTGTTATCGCGGCCTATCATTCCCTCGACAACATGTTGTCGAGTAACCTGGGCCAGGGGCGCAGCGAAGTCATCATTGGTAACGTCCTGGATAAGTCGAAGCGGCCGTTGCTCCTGCGCTTCCCGATGTACAAGTTGAGCTTTGTTGCCGGCCTTGCGATTATCGCAACGACGCTGGTTGTCACGATCAACAAGTTGCCGGAGGACAGTGTTGCAGCCAAGCCCCTTACCCCGGCCGCTGTCGATGTGACCGCAACCGAAACTGATACTGTCGCCGTCACCGCGACGACAGCGCCGGAAGTTGCTGCCAAGCCAGCGGGGCTGCCGAAGGTGCCGATAGTCGGGGAAACCCGGAACACCTTCGCGCCAGCGAGCCCCCATGGCCGGGTCTTCAACAACAATCCGCCAGTACTAGTGCACTCGACCGGTGGCAGGGGCCGCATCGAATTGATGAGCATGGAAAACTCCGGCAGCACTCCGAATGCCGGTGTCTGGACTGAGAACCTCAACTTCAAGCCGAGCAACCGCAAGCAGGTGGGGATCGCCAATCGGCAAATAGACCGGCAACGCAACGTTGGCAACTTCGTTCGACATGTCTGGCTCGTCGACGATACTGAGAGTCCGCTGAACGCGCTGAAGATGTATACCGAGTCGGACGATGAGCTGCTGGACCAATTGATCGCCCGCGATTCCGATCGGTATCTTCTGCAGATGATGCTGAGCGACAAGGATCTGCAATCGCTGGTGAACCGCTTTGATGCGCTGAAATTTAATCTGCTCAGCCCGAGCGAACCGCAGCCTTCCGATTATCAGACACTCAAATTCACCGGCAAGAACGTCAAATACGAAATCGATATTATCCGTAAAGAATAGGTTTTCTGTCTGACAGCGCGTTCGAAAAGCGCTTGTCCGGAAAACTTCGAATTACTCAGTATCCACCATCAGCGTCACCGGTCCGTCGTTTTGTATCTCAACGTGCATCATGGCGCCGAAGCGGCCAGTTTGCGTCTGCAGGCCATGCGACCGCACCGTGGCAATGAATTCTTCGTACAACGGCTTGGAAATCTCCGGTGGTGCCGCCGTGACGAAGCTTGGACGGCGCCCCTTGCGGCAGTCGCCGTACAGCGTGAACT
This sequence comes from uncultured Lentisphaerales bacterium, assembly GCA_964460215.1. Lineage (GTDB taxonomy): Bacteria > Verrucomicrobiota > Lentisphaeria > JABSQK01 > CAJWLW01 > CAJWLW01. The sequence continues at coordinate 28,442 of CAYWQM010000033.1, read as the reverse complement.
GCGATACGACGAGGACCTCGGCACCGATGTCCAGGGCCGAGAGGTTGAACTTGCCGTCGGCATCGGAAAAAATGCGCAGGTTGACGCACTTGTCAGCCAGCCACTTGACGTCGGCGCTGGTGTTGCCGGTTTTTACCCCGAGCAGGATGACCAGGCCAGGGCCAATGGCACCGACAACGTCGCCGTCGACCGTGACTGATCCGCTGGTGACCCGTTGCAGTAGTGCGCGCATGCCTTCTCCCTTCAGAATAGACGCCTTGACGCGTGGCGCGCATGGCCGAGGTATGCTGTCCCCATTACAGGTCGCGCAAGTTGAACTGATTGATCTTGCGGTGCAGCGTGCGTCGGCTGATCCCAAGCTCACGAGCGGCAGCGCTGCGGTTGCCGTTGCAGTTGCGCAGGGCCTGGACGATGAGATTACGCTCGTTGGTTTCCATGTCGAGCACGCTGGCGGTTGGCAGCGTGGTGACCGGTACCAGAACGGTACCGGCGGCATCACGGATTTCGTGCGGCACATCGGCGATGGTCAGGGTGCTTTCCTGCGTCATGACGACCATACGTTCGATACAATTGCGGAGTTCGCGGACGTTGCCCGGCCAGTCGTAGGTCGTGAGTGTATCGAGCACCTCGGGTGCCACGCCGGTGACGTTCGTATCGTTTTCCGCATTGAACAGGTCCAGGTGATGTTTGATCAGCAGCGGAATGTCTTCGCGGCGTTGGCGCAAGGGCGGCATGTCGATATGTAGGACGTGCAACCGGAAATAGAGGTCCTGGCGAAACTTTCCGGCATTGACCATGGCCTTGAGGTCGGAGTTGGTGGCGGCGATCAGGCGGATATCAACCTCGATCGATTCGTTGCCCCCGACGCGTTCGAAAGCGCGTGTTTCGAGCACGCGCAGCAGCTTCACCTGCACAGCGGCGTCGATTTCGCTGATCTCGTCGAGGAAGAAAGAGCCGCCGTTCGCGGCTTCGAACCGGCCGATTCGCCGGTCATTGGCATTGGTGAAGGCGTCTTTCTCGTGACCGAACAGTTCGCTTTCGAGCAGGTTGCGTGAGAGTGCCGCGCAGTTGACGATGACGAACGGTTTATCGGCACGCGGGCTGAGGTTGTGCAGGGCGCGTGCGGCCAGTTCCTTGCCGGTGCCGTTTTCGCCGGTCAGCAGTACGGTGGACCGGGCCGGGGCTGCCTGCTTGAGGCTGTGGAAAACATGCTGCATGGCAGTCGACTCGCCGATCATATTCTCGAAGGCGTAGCGGTCGGCGAGTTCCTCCTTGAGGCGCCGGTTTTCCTGCTTGAGCTCACGGGACTCGAGGGCGCGTTCGACCAGCATTTCGAGATTGTCAAGGTTCACCGGCTTGGTGAGGTAGTCGTAGGCGCCGGCTTTCATCGCTTCAACCGCATTTTCCACGCTGCCATAAGCAGTCAGCATGATGCAGGTGGGCGGTGTATCCATGGTGTTGACGCGGCGGATGAAAGAGAGTCCGTCGAGCCCAGGCATGCGCAGGTCGGTGAGGATGAGATCGAACCCCTGTTGCGTAAGCTTTTTGTAACCGGCTTCACCGCTTTCGGCTAGGCTGACGTCGTATTTTGGTTTGAGTGCACGCCCGAGGCCTTCGCGGGTGTTGCGTTCGTCGTCGATAACCAGGATTCGTGGTTTACTCATCTTTGGTACTGCTGGTAGATGTCGGTTTTGCCGTCAGAAGCCGCTGTCGTCGGGCGGGCAGTGGGAAGCGCATAGTGATAACCGTGCCGCGGTCGACTTCGCTGTCGATCCCGAACTCGGCACCGTGTTCGCGCATAATGCGCTCGACAATGACGAGTCCGAGGCCGGTACCGTCTGGTTTGGTGGTGTAATAGGGGTCGAATATATCACCGAGTTGTTCGCGATCGATGCCTTTGCCGGAATCAGCAACGCTGAGCACCACAAAATCATCGGTTGTTGACAGTTTGATGACCAGGATGCCTCCGGACTCCATCGCCTGAATGCCGTTTTTGATGATGTTGTACAAGGCCTGCTGCAATTGTGTTTCATCGCCCATGATTTTTGGAATCTCATCCGGCCACTCACCCTGCACCAGCACGCCGCGGTCCTCGATCTCATGCTTCATGAAAGCCAGAGTTTTGGCGATCAGTTCGTGGAGCGCTACGGCTTCAGACTCGAAAACCGACGGACGCACGGCCTTGAGAAACTGGTTGATGATGTCATCAAGCCGGCTCACCTCTTGGAGAGAGACGTCGACCAGCTCCTTTGCGTTGTCTGTGCCGTCACTGCTCAGCGCGGCCAGCTGGCGGTCGAGCAACTGCAGATGAATGGTCAGGCTGTTGAGCGGGTTGCCAATCTCGTGGGCAACGCCGGCGGCCAGCATGGTGATCGCAGCGAGCCGTTCCGACTCGATCGTTGAGGCAGCGCGTTCTCGTATCTCGGTAACGTCGTCCAGCGTCAGGGTAATCATCGGCTCGTCGCCTGTCGTGATAGCGTCTATCAACTGCGGCGTGCCGTCCGCTTCCAACTCGGCTGCAGTCTCCTCAGCGAGATCTTTCGAACGGATACCGGATTCATATGGCAGGAAACGGCAAAGCAAATAGCGGTGCTGAGGATAGAACACCTCGATCTCCTGCCGTGACACGCGGGCCCAGGCATCTGCATCGCCGGCTTTCAGCTGCGACCAGTCGAGTTCTCGCAGGTAGCGTTCGATGGGTTGGTCGGTGCAGTCTGCCGGCAGTCCCAGAAGGTTAATGGCGGCGTGGTTGACGTATTTTATGTGCAATTTGTCATCGACAATAATGACGCCTTCACGCACCGTCTGGAAGACCGTTTCGAGCAGTTCTTTTTCCCGCACCAGGCGCAGGATGTAGCCCTGCACACTGGACGGGTCCAGCCGGTCCAGGCGTTCAATGAGGCGATCGACGAACGAAGTTGTAGTTGGCATGCGATTAAGTCTGCCATGTTTTATGGGTCATGTTGTCTCAGATGGCAAGATATTGCCTGTCTGGCTTGATCGCAACCTGTGACAGTCAGTCTTGTCAGGAAGTTATCGAGGCGTATTTTGCGGGATGGATCTGATTCCGGAGAGGTAGTGGATGAATTTCGACGAATCGCTGAAGCGGTTGGAGATACCGCCGGAGTTTCATGAGACGATGTCGGTTCACGCAGCGGATTCGGTTGTGACGCTGCCGGAGGGGCCGATAGAGTTTCTTGAACCGGCGACCGTTCGGCTTTATCATCAGTACGCCTGCTTGTCGGACGAATTGCAGGAGCCGTTGGTGGGGCTGGCAACACGGATCGACGGTGATCCGCTGCTGCGGTTGCTGTGTTGGCACCTGCACCATTGTATTTTTTTGTACGACGCGCCCGTCGACAGATGGCCGGAGCGTATTCCATGCCTCGGCGATGACTCTGGTCTGTTGTTTATGCTTTGCGTGCTTGCTATGATCCCGGCGGTGCAGGAGATCCACGCGGCAATGAAAATCCCTCCGGCGATATCGCGCGACACCTGTCTCCAGATCCGGGCTTTCAACGAAGCGTACAAAGTCAGGTATGATGGGTTGCCGGGCACTCCGGTAGGTAAGCTGGCGTGGCTGCGTCAGCATCCTCGTGGGGAAATATTCCGACTTGGTCGCTTTGAGTTCAAGCTCATTCCTCAACGAGCGCAGGTCCAATGCTGGCGCCACGACGAAACTGGCGAGACGCTGTTGTTTATGCCGCCCGACGTATTATTCGACGACGCTGGTTTTGTTGTGCCAGCGGACAGCGGTCAGGCATGTTGGCAGAGTACACTGGTCGAAGACGATTCGACAATCTGTGGGACTGTTGCATCGCCGTTGGGGATGGCGGTGAATCCAGTGACGACGATTGAGAAGTCTGCCTGGCGCCGGGTTCTGGGGCCGGAAGACTACGTCCTCGACCTGCATATTCCGGAGGGTGGCGGTATGACGCCGGCAGTCGTTGGCGAATCGCTGCGCGCTGCGTTCAAGTTCTTCGACAAGTGCTTTCCGGACGTTCGTCCGTTGGCGGTACAATGCCATTCATGGATTTTTAATACCCAGCTCGAAACGCGCCTGGCGGATTCAAACCTCGCCAGTTTCATGCGTGAGGTGTATCTGTTTCCGGTCATGTCGAGTGGTGACGACGGTCTTCTCTTTATCTTCTGCCGTGACTATGACGACTGGATGCAGGCGCCTCGCGAGACGCGGTTACAGCGTGCGCTTCTGGACCTTTATTGCGGCGGCACGCCGTTGCGTTGCGGTGGCATGGTGTTTCTGCGCGAGGACCTGGCACGTTTTGGTGAGCAGGTGTACCGTCGTCGTCTTTTGTAATTGATTGCGAGTTTGTCCATCATTCGGGCAAAAAAAAGCCCGGGGACGCGAACATCCCCGGGCTTTTGAAATACGATGGCTTGGTTACAGGATATCCTGGCCCCAGAATTGATCCATCTTCTCAACCAAGGCCAAAAGCTTGCTGCTGCCTTGATTGGCCGAAGCGCTTTCCCGCGCCTGCAGGACTTCGTGCTTGATCTCAAGGAAGTGGTTGTTCATGTTCATGACGCGAGTCGCCAAGGTCTGAGCAACTTTGAGGCAGGCCTTCGGATTGCTATCGAAGTACTGCAACAAGTCATCAACAACATAAAAGGTCGTCTGCTCTTCCGCGGTCACCGAGGCGGTATGATTGCTGTCGAGCAGCACGGAGATCTCACCGAAAATCGTACCGGGCGCGTTGGCTTTGCACAACTCGTTGCCATCGGCAGTTACAACGACGTTGCCCTCCTTGAGGATAAAGACATTTTGGCTGTCTTTGCCTTCCTCGAGAACGTGCTCGCCTTTTTCAAAGGTCTGTTCCTTGAGTCCTGTGACATCGAACGTAAACTCGTTCATTGGTGTCCTCCTGTGGGTTGCTGCTTCGAGTGTTGCTGTATCAGAGATCCATGCCGGAAACTTTGCACATGACAAAGTATTCCGCGTCCTTTAACATAGCTGTGCCGTCACTGGGCATGATTTGTTTGGTGGCGGTTGCCGGGACGGGAAAACTGAACTCCGGGCCTTCAACATTCAGCTTGCCGTGCCGATCGATATTAGCGCGACCGTGCAGGCATTTTAGACTGATCTGACTGGCCGGATCATTTTCATCCGCCTGCTTGACGAATACAACGCAGAATTTCTTTCCTTCCAAATATTGCAGGTTCATCGATTCAGGCACAAAACCCGTGGTGTCGCCAGTTTTCCACCGGTGGCAGTGTTGTTTGGTAATTCGTTGGAAGATAGACAGCTATAACAGATTTTCAAGGCGAATGCCGGTTTTTCCAATTTTCCGAATATCCGGAAAAAGTTGTGGCCATTGACTGAGCGGCCGAATTCTAATAGATTATGTGGTTTGTCCGTGCCATAGTGAAAATACCCATGGGGTCCATGAACACTCGATACAACCAATTCGACGTTATCGTTATCGGCGGTGGCCACGCCGGCTGTGAGGCAGCGCTGGCTGCCGGACGCATGGGCGCGCGCACCATGCTGCTGACGATCAACCTCGATCATATCGCCCAGATGTCGTGTAACCCGGCAATTGGGGGTATTGCCAAGGGACAGGTCGTGCGCGAGATCGACGCGCTCGGTGGTGAGATGGGTAAGAACACCGATGCCAGTGCGATCCAGTTCCGGATGCTCAATCGCTCGAAAGGCCCGGCGGTCTGGTCGCCACGGGCACAGTGCGATAAGGTGCTGTATCAGCGGCGCATGAAGCTCATGGTCGAGCGGGAGCCGAACATTTTCGTGCACCAGGCGCAGGCAGTCAAGTTTCTCACGAGCGGCGACCGGATCGTTGGCATTACCACCGATTTCAGCGAATCCTGGCAGGCCCGGGCGGTCGTCGTCTGTACTGGCACATTCCTGCGCGGCGTCTGTCACTATGGCGGCAAGTCTTTTCCCGGCGGTCGCGCTGGAGACGTTGCGGCCGAAGCACTTTCGGCGTCGCTGCTCAACACGCTCGAACTCGAGCTCGGCCGCCTGAAAACCGGCACACCGCCACGGGTGATGGGCAATACCATCGACTTTTCACAGATGTCTGAGCAGGTCAGTGACAACTCGTTGCAGTGCAGCCATTGGCCCGACGACGTGCACGCTGTCCGCACGATCGCGCCGCGGGATTTGCCGCAGAAGCCCTGCTGGCAGATCAGTTCTACGACGACGCCACGGCAGATCGTGCTCGACAACATCGAGCAGTCGCCCATGTACAACGGCCGTATTCAGGCGATTGGCACGCGTTACTGTCCGTCGTTCGAAGACAAAGTGATGCGCTTTCCGCATCATGAAACGCATAGCATTTACCTTGAGCCGGAAGGAGCCTTTACCGACGAGTATTACCTCAACGGTATCTCCACAAGTCTGCCTACCGATGTACAGTGGCAAATGGTGCGCTCGCTGCCCGGTCTGGAGAACGCGATGCTGTCGCGGTATGCCTATGCTGTGGAGTACGATTTCGTGCTGCCGCACCAGTTGCATAATTCGCTGGCAGTCATGAAATGGCCGAACTTGTTTCTTGCCGGCCAGATCAACGGCACGACCGGTTATGAAGAGGCTGGCGGCCAGGGTATCGTTGCTGGAATCAACGCGGCGCAACTGGCGGCCGGTGATTGCTCTCCGGTTGTGCTCGGCCGTGACCAGGCCTACATCGGCGTGCTCATTGATGATCTGGTGACCAAAGACATCACCGAGCCGTACCGGTTGTTCACCAGCCGTGCCGAATACCGGCTGCTGTTGCGTCAGGACAATGCTTGTCGTCGCCTGTCGAAGATCGGCTACGACATCGGGTTGCTGCCGGAGCGGCACTACTGCCAGGTCGGCGAGTTGGAACGACAACTACTCGAGGCCCGCGACTTTCTCGACAATACGAAAGCTTCCGGGGAAAGCCTATGGCGGCGGCTGCGCACGAAGGAGCTGCAGCTTGATGAGATTGACGAACTACGTGGCTATGGCACAGAGGTCCGTCGTCAACTTGAGATCGAAGCGCATTACGAAGGTTACATCGAGCAGGAAAAGCACCAGGCGATATCCCTGCAGAAACTGGCGGAGTGGAAGATCCCGTCAGGGTTTGACTACGACATGCCGGGATTGCGGAATGAATCGCGGATGAAGCTGCAGCGCATCAAGCCCGATACACTGGCGCAGGCGGCCCGCATCGATGGCGTGACGCCGGCGGAGATTGCGTTGCTGCAAGTGCACATCAAACGCTTCCGCGAGACCGCGGCGGCGGCTGTGTGATTGTTTCCGGGCGAGGGATCACCGGCGCTCCGGCAAGGTAATAGTACCGCATCAGCTTCCTGGCCGGCCGATCGAAAGCTGATAGCAGTGATCGATGAGAAGCCGGATTTCCTCTATTTGTAACTTCTTGAAGAAGTACAAGCAGGTGCTGTCGACATTGCCTTGTGAAGCGCTCTCGCACCAATCGACGAAACTATCCGGGGACCAGTGACCGATGCCTTTCAGGTCACTGGTATAGTGGCTGAGCTGGTCGGTCGCCGGCACGATATCATCGCCGATCTGCGTGGATTTCTCGAACAGCTTGGTAGCTACCGGATGATTTTTGGCCTTGGCAAACCAGTGTTTAGCATTGGAATAGTCGCCTTCGCGCCGGTGCATGACGCCATGGATGTAACTGCTTTCCGGTGTCTTCAGGCCCTGACAGATATCGTGTGAGAGCGACAGCTCATCGTTCCACAGCAGTACGCCCGCCTTCACTGCCTGCGCTGCTTTTTCGTTCTTGACTGCGACCGGCATGAAAAGGTCGATCGGTGAACACTCTGTGATTTCGTCCGTCAAATCCGTATCCCAGGCACTATCCGGCTGCAGCTCGGGCAGGGATTCACGGTCTTCCAAGCGCTCGACGAACAACGCGATCCGAGTGTAGAAGAAAGAGGATTTCTTCATCTCTCCAAGGGACGTATACTGTGACTTTGGCATTCTGCACCCTCCAATAATTAACGCATCGACTGAAGTGAATGTATGGGGACGTAAAATCGTTGTCAACCTATTGTACCGGCCGAGTAATTTTGCGGAACGGCTTGGGAGAAAATGATTGTGTGCTAATATTGCTCTCCGCACTCATCTTTATCCCTGTGATCCTTGTTAAACCCGGAGATTGACATGGCTACAAAGACAAAACGCTGGGCCTTCGGTGTCGTTGGACTCGGCAATATTTCGGACTTTCACGCCGATGCGGCCAATGCGGTGCGCGGCGGCACAATGTATGCCTGCTACAGCCGCTCGCCTGAGAAGGCCGCAGCTTTTGCCGCGAAGCACAAGTGCCGGGCGTATTCCGATTTCGAGATGTTTCTACAGGATCCCGAGCTCGACATCGTCACGATCGCGACGCCGTCGGGGGCCCATTTGGAACCGGCGATCGCGGCGGCCCGCGCCGGCAAGCACGTGGTCTGCGAGAAACCGCTGGAAGTCAACCCTGCCCGCTGCCGCAGGATCATAAGTGCCTGCAAGCGTCACAAGGTCGAACTCGTGACCATCTTCCCAACGCGCTTCAAGGACGTCAGTATTGCCATGAAAAAGGCGATGGACGCGGGGCGTCTGGGAAAACCGGTAAATGGCAGTGCCTACATAAAGTGGTTCCGCGACCAGGCCTACTACGACTCCGGTGCCTGGCGCGGCACCTGGAAGCTCGACGGTGGTGGTTGCCTGATGAATCAGGCCATTCACAACGTCGACATGCTGATTCACCTGATGGGGGACGTGCGTGAGGTCTTCGCCTACGCCACTCGACCGAGCCGCAAGCGGATCGAGGTCGAGACCAACCTTGTCGCGACGCTGAAATTCAAGAGCGGCGCGATTGGGGTGATTGAGGCATCGACCGAGGTGTATCCCGGCTTCGCGAAGGCTATGCAGATCAGCGGTACCGATGGCACCATGTCGTGCACCGAAGACGATCTCGATTTCTGGGGTTTCGCGAAACCGCTGGCAAGCGATGTACGAACGCTGAAGAAATTTTCAGTCAAGACCGGCACGTCCGGCGGTGCTGCCGATCCGCTTGCTATTTCTTTCGACGGCCATCGTCGCCAGTTCCAGGAACTTGTCGACGTGCTGAAAGGCAAGAAGGATCGGCTGCCCTGCGACGGCCAGGAAGGCATCCGCAGTGTCAAGCTCATCTGTGCCATCTATGAAAGCGTCCGCACCGGTAAGCCAGTGAAAGTGAAATGAGATTCGGGGCGCCAGAGTAACAAAGCATACGTTGCATCGTATACTGGTCCACTTGAAAACCTGCAACCTTCCCCAAAAGGAAAACCACCATGGCAAACCTGTTATTCGGTATCACGGAGAGCGGTGTCATTCACACCGACGCCGACGAACCCCTCGACCTCGACACCAAGTTCCGCATGGTCAAGGAGTCCGGGGTCTACGATTACTTAGACAAGACACCGCCGGCCGATCAGGAAGCCGACTACATTCGTTGCAGTGAGGAATACGGGCTGCCGATCCGCGCCGGGGGCTGGTACTACACACTCGGGCGCGACGAGGAGATGCTCAAGAAGAACCTCGAGCTCGGTGCCCGCCTCGGCAGCGTCGTACACAATACGCAGATCAGCATGTACCACGACGACGGTCACCTGATCACCAACGAAGAAGTTGCCGAGGTCTACATGCGCGCCTACGAGTGGGGCGAGGCGTGTGGCTGCAAATCGACCTTCGAGATACATGTCAACATGTGGTCAGAGGATTTCCGGCAGGTCAGCAAGGTTGCCGATCTCGTCGAAGCCCGCGGCGTGCCTTTCCGGATGACCCTCGACCACTCGCATGTCGTCTTCAAGATGGATAATCCGAAGGAACAGGAAGTGCTCGACATCCGCGGTGATGTCGAGTCGGGCGCACTGATCCTCGATCCGTTCACGCCCGGCAACGTCAGTGACGAATGGATCGAGCGTGGTTTTGTCTGGCACACCCATGCCCGAGCTGCGGCGCCGAATAATCCGGTCAACGTCTGGGCCAAGCACGAAGATGGCTCCTTCGGCCGTGGCATCCAGTATCCCTTTATCCGGCCGCAGGAAGGCGAGTGGCACAGTGACTGGGACGAAAGTAATCTTGAGCCCTGGAAAGAAGTTCTGCGCCACCTGATGAAGCATCACGCCACTCACCCTGACAGCAAGCTCGGCCAAATTTCGACGGAGTTCATCCCTGCTGTCGACTACGGTGCCGGTGCGGGGTACTCGATCTTTGAAAACTCCGTTGCTGCTGTCAAGTGGTTGCGTGCCACCTGGGATGAGATCAACAGGTAAGCCTACGCTCAGCGCAAACTGGTGAAAAGGAACATATCCCGGAGAGCTAATCATGAAGATTCCGCCTTCTGCCCATTTCACCCCGGTTCCCCTGGGGGCCGTTTACAATATCAACCGTGGTGAGCTGCCCGCTGAATTGGCGACGCCGAAACCAGCCGCCGGGAGTTTCGGCGAAACGCAATTTCGCGGTATTCCGTTTGATCTCGGATCAGAGGCCGGCAACAATGTTGTCCTTCTGCACAGAGACTCCGTTACTGTCGGACTCGACGGCCGGCGGGCGACCTACCTGGTTTTCGCACATGCTGTCGAGAATATCCCGTCAGTCGTTTCCGCAGGACAGGGAGACGAAGGCAACATATCGGGTGGTCGTGTCTCGGACTACGTCCTTGAGTACACCGATGGTACGACTGCGACCGCACCGATCGAGCGGCGCTTTGCCATCCAACAGGGGCATCATTGTTGGGGTGCCAGCCCCTTTGCCGGTGTCCCGATCGATGACGAAAGGGTTGTTCGCGCCAATTATGAGGATGTCGCGCTCGAACGTGTTCCTCCCTTAACGTACGGTAGTGGTGAGGGGCGCAGTCGCAGCAGCCGGGACCGGAACCTTCCGGAGAACCTTTGGCTCTACGCGCTGCCGAATCCGCACCCCGACCGTGAGTTGCAGGCCCTGCGCCTTGAACCCCAGGCCGAGCGCTCGGTTATCTACGGGCTGACAACTACGGAACTGCCCGATCATCCACTGCGCTTCCAGCCGCGTCGCAAATTGCTGCTGACGCTGCCGGACGGCGTTGGTTTCAATGCGATCGACGAGATCGATGAAATCAACATCGACCTCGGCTGGGTGATTTCGGCGCGCCGACAGATGACCTACGACCACAGTTGCTGGAATCTCAATGTCGTTGATCTGCAACCGGAATTGGCTGAGGACAAGCTGGTCGTTGAGTATTCGGCACATCCAGCCGCCAAGCTGCATGTTGGGTCAGCTGTCTACGATCTGAGTAAAATGTCCGGCGGCGTCACCGAAATTATGCCGGCGTATCGGCCCGTGAAAGTGAAGGTGGTCGATAAAGCGAGCCGGGCACCTGTCGGCGTACGGATCCATTTCCACGGTGCTGCCGGCGAGTATCTGCCGCCGAAAGGTTACCATCGCAAGGTCAACGGCACCTGGTTTGAAGATAACTATGGCGAGTTCGTCAATGGCATGAATCAGTACGCGTATATCCGTGGCGAATGTATTGTCGACCTGCCGCTGGGGACTGTGTACATCGAGATCAGCCGGGGCTACGAAGTGACCCCGATCCGTGAATCGTTCGAGGTCGGAGCGGACACAGATGAGGTGACCTTCGAACTCGAACGGGTACTTGACTGGCGCGGCCGAGGCTGGGTGACGGCGGACACACACGTTCATTTTCTGACGCCATCGACAGCGGTACTGGAAGGCGAGGCGGAAGACGTCAATGTCGTCAACCTGCTGGCCAGCCAGTGGGGAGAACTGTTCACCAACGTCAGTGACTTCGATGGCTGCACGACACACTCGAATACGCTCGCCGGCAACGACGGTGAATTCCTGGCGCGCGTTGGCACCGAGAACCGCATGCAGGTACTCGGACACATCTCGTTGCTCGGTTACAGCGGAGAGATGATTCATCCACTGTGTTCAGGTGGCTTGTCGGAGTCAGCTTTGGGCGATTTCCAGGAAGTGACGATGGCCGACTGGGCACAGCGATGTATTGATCAGAACGGTCTGGTCGTCATGCCGCATGCACCGAACCCGCAGTGTGAGCGTGTTGCCGATGTGGTTCTTGATCTGGTGCATGCCATCGAGTTCATGTCATTCAACCGGCGGGACGTGCAGCTGAGCCCGGCCGCAGTCGCCGACTGGTACCGCTTCCAGAACATGGGATATCACCTGCCGCTTACCGGCGGTTCAGACAAGATGTCCGCAGCCTCGCAGCTCGGTGGGTTGCGGACGTACACGCAGCTTGGTGATCGCGAGCTGACCTATGAGAACTGGATGGCGGCTACGAAAGCCGGCAACACCTTTGTCACCGTCGGTCCGCTGGTGGAAATGCATGTTGATGGAACCGCCCCGGGCGGCAAGATCAAGTTGTCAGAGACCGGTGGCACCCTGACGGTCGAGTGGCGCGTCGAGTCCGTACAGGTGCCGATCGATGCCGTAGAGGTTGTCGTCGGTGGCCGCACGGTATCCGAGGAGCGTTTCGACAAGGCCATGGCGGCGAGCGGTACGACGGAAATCGCGGTCAGTGATTCGTCCTGGGTCGCGGTCCGCGTGCGCGGTATGGTCTCGGTCGGGCCCAATGACGATATCGCGGCGCACACCAGTGCCGTGCAGTTGCTGTGCGGCGACAAACCGGTGTATCGTCAGGAAGACGCGGTTGCGATGTTGCGCCAGATCGAAGGTGCTATGGCGTACATCGATACGATCGCCGCGCGCCCGGACGCCGATCGATTCCGCAAAATGCAGTTGACGCTGGAATCCGCCTACAACCGGATGCACCAGCGTATGCACAACGAAGGCGTGTATCACGACCACACGCCGGTGCACAATCATGGGCATGAACATTGAGGTAGGCGCCACGAAGGCGTTGGCGACGTGGGGCTGCCTGCAGAACGGCCTTGTCAGAAGCCGGTGACGTCATCGTTTCCAGAAATTGGGAAGCAGCAGGACGATCACTGTATATACTTCGAGACGGCCAGTCAGCATGCTGAATGTAAGCAGGAGCTTTGTTTGCGGTGCCATCCAGGCATAGGTCGCGTCCGGTCCGATACCGGAGAGCCCGGGGCCTATGTTTGAGAGCGTAGCAATCGATGCAGTGATTGCGGTCTCGGCGGCACCTGCTGCCGACATCGTTGCGAGCCCGGGTTCGATCAGGCAGATCAGCAGGCAGACGGCGACAAACAGGATCAGATAGATGAAGAAGAATCCCAGTATGCGGGTGATGATGTCATCGGATACACGGTGATCGTCCAACCGCACGTTGGTTACGGCGTGGGGGTAAAAGCACCTGTAGATCTGGGCTTGCGCGAACTTGATCAAAATCATCAATCGCGACACTTTCATGCCGCCGCCTGTGGAGCCGCCGCAGGCACCGATGAACATGAGGCAAAGCAGGAACATCCGCGCATAGCTGGGCCACAGATTGTAGTCCTCGGTACAGAAACCGGTGGTTGTGAGAATCGAAACGACCGTGAAACTGCTCTGGCGAATTATCTGTTCCAGGTTCTGACCTTGCAACCCACTGAAAAACTGGATGCTCGCCATCGTAACGATGGCGAACAGGCAGAGCCCGGCATAGAATCGGAATTCCTCGTTCTTCAAGTATGTCGCCGGCTGGCCTCGCAGACATCTCAGATGCAAGACGAAATTGCAGCCGGCGAGGAACATGAACAAGGTAATGACGACGTCGATGTAAGCGCTGTCGAAGGCTTTGATGCTTGCCTGTTGGGTCGAGAATCCACCGGTCGACATGGTGCCGCAGGTATGGCACCATGCATCAAACAGCGTCATGCCGCCGAACATGAGCAGTACGGTCTCTATTAGGGAAAGCAGCACGTAAATGCCCCACATCATCTTCGCGGCGGTCGCGATTCTCGGGGTCAATTGATCGGCAGTGGGACCTGGTGCTTCTGCCCGGTAGAGCTGCATGCCGCCGATACCGAGAATCGGCAGGACGGCCAGTGACAGGACGACGATTCCCATGCCGCCGAGCCACTGGGTAAGGCTGCGCCAGTACAGCAGTCCCTTGGGCTGGTCTTCGATATTGTTGAGAATCGTTGCCCCGGTCGTGGTAAAGCCGGACATGGTTTCGAAGACTGCGTCGACGACCGACAGATCGGTGATCCAGCAAAACGGGATGGCGCCGAAGATCGCCGCCGCCAGCCAGCTGAACGTCACAATCCCGAAGCCTTCGCGGATACGCACGGTTTCTTTACCGCGGTGCACCAGTGAGCCCAGGCCGCCGGCGGCGATCGTGATCAGCGAAGACCACAAGAGGCCGGTGGTGACATGACCCTCATCCCCCATCAGCCACGAAACCGGCACGGACGTCAGCATCGCAATGCCGACGATCATCAGTATTGCCGACACAACTCGTAAAACGACCTTGGTATTCATCTAAGCATGTACGCGAAACAAGGTTTCTGCCTGGGCGACTGCTTCAGTTTTCGACAACATAATCACACGATCCCCGGGCAACAGTTCTGCAGATCCGACGGCTGGTACCAATTGGTCGTTGCGGATGATGGCAGCAAACACGGCGTCCGGCGGACACTTGGTCTCCGAGATCCGTTGGCCTGCAACTTGTGACTTTCCCTCCACGCTCATTTCAATCACTTCTGCGGGTATACGATTGAAGATTGCGATATTTCTACCAGCGTCACTGCTGACGAACTTGAGCAACATATTTATCGAAGCAACGAGCGGGCTGAAACAACAATCAATCATGCTCATGCTCGCAATGATGCGGATGTACTCCGGGATCTTGGTCACTGCGATGACCTTGACTGCGTCACATCGCTTGGCAAGGATACAGCTCAGGATATTTTTCTCATTATCTCCGTGGGCCGCAACGTAGGCATGCTGATGGTCGATGCCGGCTTCCTCCAGAATGGCACGATCTGTACTTTCGCCCTTGATGATCACAACCTGCGACCCAAGCGTATCTGCAGCGGATTCGGCGGCGTGCGGATCGGACTCAATAATCCGTACCGGATAGTCCACGACACTGAGCATCTGTGCCAGCATGCACCCCAGCGGTGTGGCACCGCCAATTATCACGCCTGAAATAGATCGATCGTGTGGAGAGGCCCAGTCGATGAGTTCCGCAACGTCGTCTTGCGACCCGGCGACGTAGACTTCATCGAATGCGACAAAACTGGTGTTGCCACGCGGGATATGCAGATGGCCGTGTCGCATGATGGCGCAGATTCGCAGTTTCTCCAGCAATTCCGGTCGCGGGAATTTCGACATGCGACTGCCCAATAATGGGGATCCCGGTCGAAGTTTGAAGTTCGAGATCTGAGCGCCGGAAGAGCTGAACGTCACGCGCTCAAGAACTGCCGGGTTCATAATCGCATTAGTAATGTCTGAAGCACATTCGTATTCAGGAATGATGGCGTGATCGACACCAAACGTTGCTGCATCCATTCCCGGCACATCGAGAAAGTGATCTCGCCGCCGCATACGCGCGATCTTCAGGGGCACGTCAAACTGCTTGGCCAGAGAGCAGGAGATAATATTGGCTTCAGAGTTATTGCTGACGGCCAACAGCATCTCAGCCTTCTCGATATCGACCTGTTTCAGCACGTGAGGGGACGCACCGTTGCCGACAAAGGTCATGATGTCGAGCCCCTCGCGGAGTTCGCGAAGACGCAGCTCGTCCATATCGATCACGACGACGTCGTTAGTGCGAAAGGACAGCACGCGGGCAAGCTCTCTGCCGACGCGCCCCGCACCCATGATTACTATTTTCATTGTGTGTCCAGCTCAGTTGAAATATCCGCGTTCGTAACTTCGCTGTGATGATGGTATGAATTTTTGGCTAATGCGCGTGAAACGAGTGTCGTATACTCTACCTTTTGTGTGGCATTACGCCACCTTGCAGCCCGGTCCAGCTTGTTGCCACTGAGGCTGAAGCCTTCTTCATATTCAGTTCTGGAGGGTGCCCCGCGGTTCAATAATACAGAATATTCCGTTCTGGAGAAGTGACTCATAACCTTCCGCGGCCAGCACGTCAGCTTGTAATCGCAATAAGCGGATGTCTTATGTTCAGGTGTGAGCTGACAGCCGGCCTCGAATGAGATTGTCAGGCTGCGGCTGTCCCCGATAGAAAAACCGTTGATGTCGATCTCATCCCCCCTGACCATCCTTACATAGTGGAATCCTTAATGAGCCGAGAATCTGATAAACCACAGCAACTGGCGGCTTTTTTGACACCCGAACGTGTGCTGTTTCTGGAATGCGACTCGAAAACCGCAGCACTGGACACCCTGATTGATTGCCTGGTCCGCACACCGCAGGTTACCGATGCGGCGGCCTTTCGCGAAGCAATTCTTAGTCGAGAATCGCTTATGAGCACCGGTTTAGGGCTGGGCATCGGCGTTCCACATGCGCGCCTTGAATCGATCACTGATATGGTTGTTGCTGTGGGATGGTGCCGGCAACCGCTGCTCGACTATGTCGGTCTTGACGGTGGCCCGGTTGAATTGATCCTGCTGATTGCGGCGAGCCCGAAGCAGCATGCCGAATATCTTCGCCTGCTGGCGTCGATCACGGCCCGCCTGAAAAATGATGAATTCCGGCGTGCTGTATTGACAGCCGAAAACACGGAGGCGGCTTTCCAGCTTCTGACTTGCTGAACATTCCCAGGCTCAGAGCTGTGGGAGTTGCTTGATGCCAGAGTTCCTCGAAGTACAGCAAATGCCAGGACATGAAGCTGAGCGCCAGATGCTGTACGCAGTATAACCCGGTACTTGGCATCAAAGAGGTCCGCATTTCCGCGTGTGTGTGCGGACCGCTACATCACCAGTTCATAACATGGCTGGTATGCCGGACCCGGCAGCTTCATGCGGTGCTGGTCGACGAAAGCCCGTAAAAGCTCGTCGATGGGCTTCATGATTGCGGGTTCTCCGTTGATTTTGAACGGCCCGTTTTCCTTGATCGCGCGGACGCCGTTCTCTTTTACATTGCCGGCGACGATTCCCGAGAACACCCGACGCAACTGTGCCGCCAGCAGGTAGGGTGGTTGGTCGCGATTCAACTGTAGCGCCGCCATATTCTCATGCGTAGGATCGAACGGTTGCTGCATTTCTTCCGGCACGTGCAGTAGCCAGTTGAAGTAGTAGGCGTCCTCCGTATCCCGGCGAATCCGCAGAACATCGTCCATGCTCGCTGCCATCGAGCGTGCCACTTCGGCCGGGTCATCGATGATGACTTTGTACAAGCTCTTCGCCTCATCGCCCAGGGTTGCGCCGATCAGGCGATCGATCTGCTCGAAATACGCTTTACTCTGTTGAGGACCCGTGAAGATCAGCGGGATACGGTGATTCCGGTTTTTCGGATGCAGCAGCAGACCTGTCAGGAAGAGGATCTCCTCCGTCGTGCCGACGCCGCCCGGAAACACAATGATGCCGTGTCCGACACGGACAAATGCCTCGCGCCGCTTTTCGATGTCCGGCATGATCACCAGATGATTGACAATCGGATTGGGCGGTTCTGCTGCGATGATGCCCGGCTCGGTCATGCCGATGTACCGACCGTCTGGAATTCGCTGCTTCGCGTGGGCAATGGCGGCGCCTTTCATTGGCCCTTTCATGGCACCAGGCCCGCAGCCGGTACAGATGTGCAGGCTGCGCAGCCCGAGCTCATAGCCGACATTCTTGGTGTAGTCGTATTCCAGCCGATCTATCGAGTGGCCGCCCCAGCATACGATGAGATCCGGCGGACGCCCGGCCTGGAGAATGCGGGCGTTGCGGACGATGTGGAAGACTGCGTCGGTAATGCTGGCTGGTTTGCTGAGGTCGAATTTATGGCTGCGCTCGATTTCCGTCTTGATGAAGACAATATCACGCAGAGCCGCGAACAGGTGGTCCTTGATGCCGGTGATCATATTCCCGCCGACGAAGGCGCCCGCCGGTGCGTTGGCGATTGCCAGGCGGATGCCGCGCGCTCGCTGCAGGATATGGATCTCGAAATCCTCGTAGCTTCGGAAAATAGTTTCCGCATCGTCGCTTACGCTGCCGGAATTGAGCACCGCCAGAGCGCACCGGCGAAACAGTTCATGGTCGGCGCCGCGATCTGCTTCATGCAGTTGGCTCACTTCGAATTGCGACAGCATCTCGAGGCTGCCGGTCGGGCCGACTTCCAAATCAATTGTGTGTGATTGCATTGTCAGGTAACAGTTAGTTGGTTGCAATGGTGTCTTACGACCGGACAATATAGCTCATGGTTCTGCATAGCCCGTATAGACGAGGTTTCGCAGTTGTTCCAGAGACTCTGCGGTATCCCTGTCAGACGGGGTAGTTCCACCACCCGCTCATGGTCGGACAACCTTGTCATTGTGTAGTATGCGTTACATTATCCGCCTGCGAGGATTATGCACCAGACCCCGATCCCGAGAGATGCATTGAACAACACTGCGTCAGTAAAAAAAACTGAACTCGTCATTGTGATGCCGGTTTATAATGAAGCCGAAATCATTGAGACGGTTCTTGACGACTGGATCGCCGTTCTCGACACACTCGACTGCGATTATGTCGTGCATGCCTTCAACGACGGGTCTACGGACGACTCGCTGAGTATCCTGCAGGGCTATGCCGGTCGCTGTACACGTTTGCAGGTTCACGACAAGGCGAATGCCGGACACGGCCCCACAGTGCTCAAGGGGTATAAGGAATTCTGTGACGCGGCACCGTGGTTGTTTCAAGTTGACTCGGACAATGAGGTTCAGGCCGCCATGTTCCCGCAGTTCTGGGAGCAGCGGCAGGGCTACGACTTCATCATCGGCCGGCGGGTCGGCGAGCAGCGGCCGCTGATCCGCCGTATCATGAGCACTGGTGCTGCCATGATTGTTCGCTTGATTTTCGGCGAGGGTGTACACGACGTCAATTGCCCGTACCGGCTCATGCGCGCAGAAGTTTTTCGCGACCTGTATCGGGCTATCCCGGACGACACCTTCTCACCTAACCTTGTTGTTGCCGGCTACGCGGCGGCGTCGAGCCTGCGCCGTCTGGAGATTCCAGTACGATACCGGACCCGTAAGACCGGCACGGTATCGATCCGTAAGCTCAAGATAATCAGAGCGATCGTCTCGTCGGTCATCGAGACAATACGATTGAGAGGCGTGTGACAGGGTTGACGAAGGTCGCAGGTCCCGGTGAATGAGAAGGCCTTGCTGGAGAAGCCAGATTCGGGCACAGGCACGTAAACCTGAGCACTAACACAAGCCCCTCTCTTAACTCTTCAATCTGCTGCTGCCTGAAACCGTCTTTACATCTCAAACAGCCATTGCTCGCCAGTGAGTGCCGGCAGGAAATCGACGCCGGCAAGTTCTCCGATTGCCGTTGCCACGGGGCGGATCTGTTTTTCGATGTAATGCTTGTAGTCCAGGGGGGCCGTGACATAGCCCAGTGGCTGCGGTCCGTCCGTTGTGACGAGATAGCGTATCATGCCGTGTGGATCCGGGAGCAGTCGGGCGGCTTTGACGTGCGGAGGTGTTGTTCGCGTGTACTGGTCGACAGGCTTGCGCAGTCGTTTGCGATATACCAAGTCCTCGTCGCGATCGCCTGACTTGACGCTGCTGACGAGCGTTGCCAGGTACTTATCGAGTTCGTCAGCCGAGGCGTTGTCGAAAACCATCTCCAGAAGTCGCCGCTGCACCGCGTGGGCAATGGCGGGCCAGTCGCTGCGCACGGCTTCCATGCCGACTATTTCCAGTTCCTCGCCATCCTC
>CAYWQM010000033.1:8034-8654 GCA_964460215.1 uncultured Lentisphaerales bacterium | reverse complement strand
AAAAAGCGGCGATAATATTTCTCGAACTCAAAGTCGAGATGTGATTCCACGCCATAGGTCGATTTGACATAACGGGCCAACGTTTCGTTGACTGCTGCCGACAGTTCCTGTCCAAATGCAAGCGGTGCTGCAGTGTCGGAATAGTCGGCGAGCCGTGGCTCGACGAATAGTGAATCGGTATCGCCGTAGAGTACGTTGTAGCCCTGGTCCTCGAGCCAGCGGCGTGTCCAGCGCAGCAGGTGGTGACCGAACCCGGTGATGGCACCGGCGAGCTCGGTTGCGGCGAACCGGCAAGCGCTGGATCCCAGCACGCCGTAAAACGAATTCATGATGATCTTGTAAGCATAGGCTGCGACGTCATTGCCCTCGGCTCTGGCCTCGGCTCGGCTCTCGAAAAAACGCTCAAGCAGCATCGGCAGTACCCCGGGGCGGCGGTCGAATTTCGCACCGTTCGGCGCGATAATCGGATCCGTCGCCGTCCGGCCCTGTACATGTGCCAGCGGATCGAGGTTGAATGTGCGAATGATCGTCGGGTACAGGCTCTTGATATCCATTACGAAGACGTGCCGATACAGGCCTGGATACGGGGTCATAACCAGTCCGCCCGGAGCGCCGCCGGG
>CAYWQM010000033.1:0-8024 GCA_964460215.1 uncultured Lentisphaerales bacterium | reverse complement strand
TTCCTGATCGATCCCCAGGGTCGGTGCGACCATGCCGAGTCGATGCAGTTCGCGAATATACAGAAACTCGAACGGCGCGACGCTGCCCCAGGCTCGTTCCAGCGGCAATCCGGTCAACAGCGTACGGCGGATAGACAGGGTGATCAGTCCCCGGTCATTGAGAATGTCGCGCACCAGGCGGGAGTCCTCAACGCAGTATTCACAAAATGTGCGCCGATCGTTGTGGAAGCTGTCGGTGATCGCCTTGACTCGGGAACCTTCGTCGCTGCCCAGGACTTTGCCGCGACCAAGTACCGCCTCGGCAACCGTTTCCAGGCTGTAGTCCTCGAACCTCTGCATAGTGGCGCGCATCAGGTGCATGCCGTCGAGAACCTGGCGGCCCGGCACGAACACACGGCTGCCGCCCCAGGACGAACCTTCGCGATACCACACTTCGAGATGCGACCGGCCGATAGCGAACTTCAGCCGTAGTGCCTTGCATCTGCGCAGCAGCGTGGGCAGGTCGAAATCGACGAGATTCCAGCCCGTCACTATGTCCGGATCCAAGGATCGGATGCGGGCAATCACACCGGTAAGCATGTCCTTTTCTGTCGGGTAACAGATGGCGAAGGTCGGGTCATCAGCGGTTGGTTCGCCGACCAAGTGCATCTCCTCAACCGGTGTCGAATCAGCCGTCACCAGTGATACACCGTAAACTGTGGAGGCGTCGGCGTTGGTTTCGATGTCGAGCGACAGCACCTGCAGCACGGGTTCCCACTTTGCCGGTGTGATTGTCGGGTTCACATAGCGCCTGTTGACCGTGGCTGACGGCTCCCAGTTGCCCTGAATCGCGAAGCTGCCGCTGATATTGTGCTGCATCAGGTAACGCAGGCTGAAATTAAAGTCTGCTTCATAAGTTCGCACACCAGCTGCCGCCAGATTCTCGGCGAGTTGCCTTTGTTCGGATGTACGGGGCAGGTCGATGCGAGATACTGCTGCCCGGTCCATCGTCACCAGTCCGGCATCGGAGATCGAGCCGTTGTGTGCCAGCACCTTGTCCCGGCAGCGTTCGGCGTCTGTTGAGCGGACGAAAAAATGTGGCTGCATGCGGTTGTCGATAATCTCGAATGTTTCACCGGATTCGAGTTTTCCGATCGCGTGCACGTTGGTATAACCGGCACTTGTTTGGTGGAATACATGCAGCACAAAGCCCTGTACCATAGGGTTTTGGGAAGATTTTGGCCTATCCGTTTTTTTTCTTTCCGATAAAAAAGTCATTTTTTTTTCAATTTTGTTAAAAACTGGAACGGATTATGCGATAAAGGAACCCAGTCGTTTAATTCACCCACCCAAAACCAACCCATTACGACGGAGATTCAGAGATGAATCAGACTACAGACTTGCAGAACTTATCGGGCGAGCAACTCCTGTTGCTGGATGTTTTCAGTGCGCCTCAATTCAATGTTGAAGTCGATCATGAACTCACGCGTCGCAGCGACGTGGACCTGTTCGAAGACGCTTACTTCGATGCAGTGCCCGCCGTTGCCGTTGCAGCGCTTTGCAGCTGAACAACAGTTCGATCAAATCACCGCTGCGCTGATACTCTCCACGAGTACCGGTAGAGCTGTGGCGCCCGTTGATTGTATGAAGGCGCCACCGTTGCTTCGTTGAGCCAGATCCGAGAACGGATTCGGTGCAATGTTGATGTCGATGATTGCGTGGTCATTCTCGAATACCCGCTGCGCCACCTGCATCGGCAGCGAAGTCGCACCGGACGTGCCCGCGACGATCAGCAGCTGTGCTTCGTCGGCTGCCTGCATGGCGGAATCGCATCGATACCATTCTTCGTTGTAATACTCGTCGAACCACAGCACATGTGGTCTTGCCGCGCCGCCGCAGTCCTGGCACTTGAGCAGACTTCGTTCGGACGGCGACAGTGCTTCGTTCCGCTTCTTGCCGAGCAATTGCTCCGGCAGGGGATACACGGTTCGGACGCATCCGCCGATGCATCGCATGCAGAACAGATTCCCGTGGATTTGCAACGTGCGCGCGTCGCTGCTGCCGGCTCGGATATGCAGATTGTCAACGTTCTGTGTGATCAGCGTGAAGCGATCACCGAGCAGATTTTCCAGATCGACAAGCGCTTTGTGTCCCTGATTCGGGACGGCGTCGTGACAGACCGTGGCGCGATGAAGGTACCAGCCCCATATTGCCTCCGGATGGCGTTGGAACATCTGCAGCGTTGCCATCTCCTGCGGCTGGTATACCTCTGAGCCGATTGTCCAGTAGCCTTCCGGACCGCGAAAAGTCGGGACTCCGCTCTCAGCGGAGATCCCTGCTCCGGTCAGAATTACGATACGGCCATTTTTTCTGACGGCCTCGCGGACGGTTCCGATGACTGTCTGGTTAAGCATCTGATTTTTTTGGCTTGCCGTGTACACGTTCTGTGGTGTTCGTGGCTTGCTGTGAACGGCCCTTTTTGCCGCTGGAGTGACACTGCAGTACAAATTCCCGTCGCGGTATCCACGTTTGTACTGTACAGTTCTACCTCATGCCTTACTTACATCCGTTGCTGCCACAGTTCAACCACCATGCCTGAGTATCCCGCAGATCTGCCGTTGCTCGACCTGATCAGACGGCTCCCGTCCAACGTGCCTTTTGTCGGGCCGGAGACACTGGAGCGTCAGCGGGGCCGGGCGTTTCGTGTTCGAGCCGGCGCCAACGAAAGTAGTTTCGGTATTTCACCGGCGGTCCGTGCCGCGATGACGGCGGCGCTCGACAGTGTCCACTGCTATAACGATCCAGACGGCTACGAATTGCGGTGTGCGCTGGCTGCGAAGCATGGAGTCGATGTTGCAGAGATTGCGCTTGGCAGCGGTATCGACGATTTGCTGGGGCTTTTCGTGCGGGCCTTTGCAGGTCCGGGGGATTGCGCTGTGACCTCGTTCGGAGCTTATCCGACATTCAACTATCATGTTGCCGGATACGGCAGTGAGTTGAAGACTGTTCCGTACCGCGATGACCATGAGGATGCACCAGCGCTGCTGGATGCGGCAGCATCGGCTGGGGCATCGCTGCTGTATTTGGCGAATCCGGACAATCCGATGGGCACCTGGCAGCGCCAGGAAACGCTGAGTGTGCTGATGGCCTCGATGCCGGCGCATTGCGTTTTGCTGCTGGACGAGGCATACGTCGACCTGGCGCCCCCGGCCGATATCCCGCCAGTCGATCCGTCGAATCCACGCGTCGTGCGATTGAGAACGTTCTCGAAAGTTTACGGCATGGCCGGCTCGCGAATCGGTTACGCCATCGCCCATCGCGACATTGTGGCAATGCTCGACAAGATCCGCAATCACTTTGGCGTCAACCGTATTGCTCAGGCTGGGGCTTTGGCGGCGTTGCAGGATGTTGGGTTTGTACAGGATGTGGTGCGCCAGGTTGCCGTTGGCCGCGATGAGTATGCGGCGGCGGCGGCGGCGGTCGGACTCCGTGCCATCCCTTCGGCGACGAATTTCGTGGCTTTGGATGCTGGTTCCAGCAAGCGCGCCGAGGCCCTGATGGCCGCCCTGCTGGCGCGCGACATTTTCGTGCGCCAGCCGGCCCTGGCTCCGCTTGATCGCTGTGTGCGTATCACGGTGGTGTTACCGGAGGAGAGGAAGGTCGTGATCGAGGCACTGGGCGCCACGCTGTAGCGGAACTGTTCGGGCGACAGTGGGGTTGGGTATGGTGATGACTTGGTTAAGCCCGGGGTAATTCAAGCCGGATTTGGTTGAATGAAGCTGTGGGTTTTGGCCCTTAGTTCAACGACGCACAGTCAGAGGGATGTACGGCCGCGACTTGGCAGCCAGAAACCACCGTCTACCCGCAGCGTCGCTGCCGTCACATAGGAGGCGTCGTCACTGCAGATGAACACTGCCGCGGCGCCGAGTTCATCGATAGTACCGAGACGGCCCCACGGTAGATTTTCGGCGTTTTCCTCGATTTCCTTGACGGAAGAATACTCCCGTTCCCCCGGAGTATCGATCCAGCCCGGTTCGATGACATTGACCCGGATCTTCGCGGTGCGCAGTTCATCGGCGATGGTGTGTGCCATATGATTGATTCCGGCCTTGCAGGTGTTGTAGGGCACCGACGTAGCAAACGGAATGGCAGCGTGTGACGAACTGATCACCAGCAGGTTGCCCGCTGTTTTTGTATCGGCCATCACCCCGGCGCATGCCTGGGTGACGTTGAAGACGCCCATCAGTGACACAGAGATCACAGTTTCCATGTCATCATTGGTCAGTTCCAAAAACGGTTTTCGTATCGATATTGCCGCATTAGCTACGGCGATGTCGATACGTCCGAATTCGTCTACCGTTGCCTGCACCATGGCATCGACGGCCTGGCGATCGGCGACATCCGCCTGACAGACAATCGCTCGGCGGCCGAGTGTCCGGATTTCTTCGGCGACTGCTTGGGCTTCATCGGCGTGAGAACGATAATTGATGACGATATCAGCACCTTCACGCGCGAATGCCAGTGCGATCCCATGGCCAATGCCGCGATTCGATCCGGTGATTAAGGCGACTCGGTTCTCAAGTTTCATGATTTTCCCGCTTTTTGTTTTAGCCTGAATGATTCCTGCCAGGAATCGCTTTACAAAGGTTGATCAGGATTGCCGTTCGTCAAGCATCCCGTAGGAATGGGCCGCAAGTGGATATCGTAACACAGAATTTACGTTTCTGCGCGGCAAAAAATCTGCGTTTTTCGACATGGTGTGCCTTGATGTACCGGTCATGCCGGCTCGATCAATTACGCGACACCGGGGATGGTTCCTTTCTGCATGATGCCAGCAACGGCACACCCGTTTGTGGAGACGAAAGAGATCAAGAGGGGAACAACAGAAAAAAAACATAATCCGCCGGGAAACGGTCTTCCGGATCCCGGTATCTGTATATCGAAAATTCGGTGATCCAGCGACCTAGTGTGGAATGCTTCATGCGACCGAATAAGCCACCGGAGTCGCTGTATTCCGTACCGCCGAAGCGAGCTGAGGGCCGCGTGTATCATGTGAAATCCATGTACTAAAGCTCGAACAGCGGTGTGGGGATCTGTGCGCCGGTTATTCTTTCCGCCTAATACCTGCGGGTGTGTCACTTCGCCTTCAATTTCACAAGGTATAATCAGATGAGCAGCGGCCAACAAAACCAGCCTCGGTTCAAGTGCCATATCGAGGTGCTGGAAAAGATCGATACCGTTTTTCAGGAGTGTGCCGCCAGCTTGCTGAATTCGGAGAATGCGAATCAGCTTGGCGTTGCATTGACTTTTCTCGACGGGCGTTTCATCAGGGTCAACGAGACTTTGTGTGCGATGCTCGGCTTCACTGAATCGGAACTCTTGGCCACGACTCTGAGCGACATCACCCATCCGGAAGATCAAGACAATGTCGATGATAAACTGGCCAACCTCAAGACGTGTGACATTCGTCCGTACCAGGTAGAGAAGCGGCTCATTGACAAAGCGGGCACCGATCTGCGCGCTCTGGTGGAGGTGTCGCTGGTGCCTAATGCCGACGACCAACCCAATGCGCTGCTGCTGCAGATTCAGGTCATCGATGTCGCCAAGCGACTGCAGGAGCAGTCCCGTTACGTCCAGAATCTGGAGTCCCTCGGCAGATTCGCCGGTTGTGTCGCACATGATTTGAATAATGCCCTGACCGCCATCGTTGGATTTTCACAGCTTCTGGGAGCAGAGCTCAAAACCGATGCCCAGCTGCAATCCTTTGCCGAGGAAATCACCCAATCTGCCAATCGTGCCG
The DNA here is from genome assembly GCA_964460215.1 of uncultured Lentisphaerales bacterium. Lineage (GTDB taxonomy): Bacteria > Verrucomicrobiota > Lentisphaeria > JABSQK01 > CAJWLW01 > CAJWLW01. The sequence goes on along the minus strand of CAYWQM010000033.1, from coordinate 2,245 downwards.
TCGAACTTGCCGATCAACTCAAAGTGTTCAGCAACCTTGACGACTCGGCACTTGCCATTTACAATCTCAACCAGATTGTCACCGACCTCGACAGTGTGTTGCGTCGCTTGATCAGCGAAAACGTGACGCTCGATGTGATTGCTGGCGGGGAGACTGGATCATTGACCTGTGACCGTGATCAGCTCGAGCAGGTGATCGTCAACCTCGTCCTCAATGCCGATGATGCGATAGTCGAAGGCGGCCAGATCACGTTGATGACAGAGAACGTTGATCGCTCGACGGAGCCCGGTGCCAAGGCGTCTTTCGTGCGTTTGTCGGTGAGCGATACCGGTACCGGGATGAACGATGAAACGCTTCTGCAAATCTTCGACCCCTATTTCACGACGAAGGATCGCGGGAAGGGAACAGGTCTCGGGCTGTATGCGGTGAAGCAAATCGTCGGGCAGCTCAACGGTTCGATCGAAGTGGAAAGTGAGATCGACTTTGGCACAACCGTCACGATTGATTTTCCCCGGGCTCGGAGCGTCGAAGCAATCAGCCCAAAGCCGACGGACCAGGAGACAATCACGACCGGTAACGAAACGATTCTGCTGGTCGAGGACGAAAGCGATGTCCGTCACTATGTCTCACGCATCCTGACGCGCCACGGCTATACCGTCGTCGAGGCGGTGGATGGCCTCGAGGCATTGAGCATTGTGCAGGGCGGCAATGAAGCAATTGAGATGATTCTCACCGATTACACCATGCCGCGAATGAACGGCGCCGAGTTCGTCGGGCATGCTGTCGAAGATCGACCGGACTTGAAGATTTTGTACATGTCCGGCTGCATCGACGAGAACGTTTTGCCCCTCGGCAATCTGAAGCCTGAAGGTTCGCCGCTGCTCAAGAAGCCGTTTTCACCGCAGAAGTTGATGTGCACCGTACGCGGGTTGCTGGATGCGCCCTGACACCTTGTGGGCGAATCCGTCAGGGGCGAGGGAAGGGGATTGATTGCCGGTTTTGGATTTTTTATCGGATATCTTAGGCGTCAATAATTACTACCGGTATTTCTCGCCTTTCTTTTTCTCTCTCTTCTCAGCGCCAGGGTTCCCTGATGTGGTCGACGATGATCTGCGTCTTGGTATTTACAATAATGATATCGGTACCGGCTTTCAGCCGTTTGTAGCCTTTTGGCAAGTGGGACAACTGGCGTTCAAGTTTGCCCGGCAGCGATCGGGTTCTCGCTTTTTTCGGCACGACGTAGCCCTTCTTGACTTGGCGCTCGATTTCCAGCGGCAGTGGTTCCCAGGCCAACGTGATCGGCAGGGATGTGGCGCGGTCACGAATGTAAAACAGGCGAATCGTCTCGGCATCTTCGGGCGTGAACCGCACATGGACGTCGCGAATCTCGATGCCGGCAAGCTCGGCCGACGTCGGATTGCGCTTGACTGGCTGCAGCACGGAGCAGCCGGCAGTCAGCATGGTGAGCGCCAGGAACCAGGTGGCAGCTTTACCTGCGTCCATCAGATTCCCACCTCGTAGATGACGTCCATGACTTCACGGTTTTTTTTGCGGATGATGACAATGGTCGTGTCGATCCGCTTCCGCACGTAGCCCCGCGGCAATTCGGATAACTGTTCCTCGAGTGACAGTGGCAGGAGCATGCCCCGGATGTCCGGCGACAGATAGCCCGGTCGACGAATCCGTTCCAAGGGCGCCGGCGGTCGGGCCATGTCGAACTCGGCTGTGTTGTTGCGCATATAGTGCAAGCGGATTTGGACGATGTCCTGCGGCGTGAATTTCGGCTTGGTCTCGGGCTTGTCGTGCTCCCAGCCGACCGTCAAACAGCTACTCAGGAGGACGACACTGCTGCAGCACAGGAGAACAGCAAGGGGGCTGGAATAGCGTTTCAACAAGTTACATCCTTTCCTTCAGTGCCGAAAATAGCAAGACGCTCTTCGGCTGTTGTGTCCTTGGTGGTTTCCGGGTAGTAATGAAACTGCAGCGCCCGTCGGTGCATGTCTGTATGGTTGTGTGGTGTGCCGTGTGGTAACAGGCCGGAGAAAAACAGGCAGCCGCCGACGGGTAGCGGCACAGCAGTTACAGGATGTTCAGAATAGTGAATTCGATAGGCATCCTTGTCACAGATCTGCCAGTCACGCCGCTGAAAGTGAAGGACCGGACCGAGCCGGTGCCCGCCGGACAATACACGCATGCAGCCGTTCTGGATGGTGGCGTCGTCGAGGGCGATCCAGATAGCAACCAC
>CAYWQM010000032.1:18671-44602 GCA_964460215.1 uncultured Lentisphaerales bacterium | reverse complement strand
CTGAATAATAAAAAGCCCGGGTTGCTATGATGCGTCCCGGGCTTTTTGTGTATTCGTCAGCTTCAGACCTATTGATAATTTTCCTTTAAAAGATATATTACTAAGATCCCTCGGATAAGTGTTACATGTTCGTTTTGTTTCGGTTATATAACTCTTAGTACCCCAAACCCAACTTATTTCTCTCTCTCCGGCACTCCGGCGACGGGGGAAATTATTCAACGATGACCGTACCCAGCAAACGCCTTGTTTCTGTGATTATTTTTGTTGCTGTTGCTGCTGGCGCTGCACTCTATTTATCCCGTCGCCCGTCGGTTCCGGCATCTATACCGGTCGATAATCGGGAGGAGGCCATCGTTGTACCGAGTCTGCAAGCGTCGGCGCCAGATCCGGGCGATGTGATTGTGGCGACTGTTGGTGAGCGTGATGTTACTTTGCTGGAGGTTGCCAATCTGCTCGGTGCCAACGTTCTTTCTCTTGGTAACCGTCAACGGTACACACGGCGCCAGATACTGCGTGGTGTCGAACGGCTGGCGATCGTTCTTGAGGCTAAGGAGAATGATTTGCACGTGACGGAGCATTTCCGGGCACAAATGGAGCGTGATCTTCGAGCAAGACTGCGGGCAGCTGATTCTCAACTTGCCATTCAACTCGGCCAGGCCGATTCCGAATTTTCTGTACCGACAGTCACTGTGACTTTGGTTGAAGTCGAGACTTATATCAAATCCAATCCCATGGATTTTGAAGGCATGACGGATCTCGAGGCGACCCGTGCTGCGAAGAGGATTGTTACACGCAGGAAAGAGCAACGAACAGAAGCTCAATGGAAAGCCCTGACACTGGCAAGGCTGAAGAAGACGGTCAAAGTCAATCGCGAGAAGGTGGGGTATGTGCTTATGGACTGCGCAATTCGTGAGCGCTGGGCCAGCGACACGAATTACCGTGGAAGTCTTGAGACCAGTCTGGAAGAACTCAAAGAGATAATCGGTTACTCGGACGAACCGCCTGAGGTTTTGATCGACGGTCGATCTATTCCACCGATATTGCTCGGGTCTGCGAAAGATCTGGAGCCTGATCTATTTGCAGAGATTGTCTGGAACAATATACTGGCGCATGAGGCCAGGGAGCGGAGGCTGCAGTCGAGCACACGCGGCTCGTCTTTGGATGAGGAAATGTTCGTTGAATCTCTGATTCTTGAGCGCCTACAACTGGCGTCTACCGAGATCGATGCTACCGCATTCGAACCTACCAAAGATGAAATTGACCAGTTCATCACTGAGAGCAACCACAATCGGGATCGCGAGATCAACGTGCATCTTCGCCGTCTGGCTCGTGACGTTCTAAGGCAGAGTCGTGCGGATGAGGCGCGTCAACGCTACGCGGCGACGCTGATGGAAAAGCACAGTATCGAGATATCCATCCGCTGAGTGTACCTTCGGCGACCTGCAAGCGCTGAGCGCTGCCAGTGTTTCTCTATAGCACGGACATCGGGTCGACGTCGATGCTGATAAAGATGTCTTTGGGCTTTTTGAATTTTCGCAGGACCTGCTTGATATAGCGTGATAGCGAAACGATGCGGTCGGTCGTGAACAGGATCTGATAGTGAAAAGATCCTCGCTTCTTTAGAATAGCGCATGGTATCGGTGGCGTCATCTGGACCGAGTCAGGCAGGTGCGCCGTCAGGAACTGAAAAAAAGCATCTGCCGTGCTGGCGACCGCCTGTTCCTGTTCCCCGCGAAACTGTGCAAGCAGAAGATGGGCACATGGCGGGAAGCTTAGCAGTCGGCGGGCGTCGATTTCGTTTTCGTAGAATTCGTCATAATCCTGTTTAGCCGCTGACAACAGGGCTGGATGAAACGGTGTATAGGTCTGGACGATGACATGGCCTGGCAGTTCGCCGCGACCGGCACGTCCCGCCACCTGAACAAGCAGTTGAAAGGTTCGTTCGCCGGCGCGGAAATCGGGCAAATTCAACGTCAGGTCGGCGAACACAATTCCCACCAGCGTAACGTTCGGGAAATGCAGGCCTTTGGCGATCATCTGTGTCCCTACGAGGATATCGTAATCACCAGCACGGAAAGCGGTGAGTGCCTCACGGTAAGAGTTTTTGCGGGTCATGGTGTCGGAGTCCATGCGCAGAACGCGGGCGTGTGGCAGAATCCCCTTGATGGCGCTTTCCAGCTTTTCGGTGCCGAGCCCGCTGTACTTAATGTTGTCGTCGTTGCATTCCGGACAGGTTTGCGGTGCGGTCCGCGTCTCGCCGCACATGTGGCAGACCAGCCGATCGACCTGGCGGTGGTAGGTGAACCTGACCGTGCAGTCATCGCAGCTTGCCGTGTATCCACATTTCAGGCACTGCATGTGGGTGGCGTACCCGCGGCGGTTTAGAAACAGCATGGCCTGTTCGCCTTCCTCGAGTACGTTCTGCAAGGCAGTAGTCAGGCGTCGTGAGAAGATTTGCGGTCGGCCTTCTTTCATCGCGACCTCTGCCATATCGACGATTTCCATCGTTGGCATCAGGGCATCGTCGGCTCGTTTGTTGAGACGTGCCACGCGGTACTTGCCGCGTTCGACGTTGTACATCGATTCGAGAGCTGGCGTCGCGGTACCCAGCATGACGGTGACATTTTCGAATTGGCCGCGCATGACGGCGATGTCGCGAGCGTTGTAGCGTGGCAGCCGATCCTGCTTGTAGCTCGGTTCGTGCTCTTCATCTACAACGATGAGCCCCGGATTCCGAAACGGTGCGAACACGGCAGACCTGGCGCCGATGGCGATTTTGACGCTGCCGTCATTGATACGAGTCCATTCGTCGTAGCGTTCACCGTCACTCAGATGGCTGTGGAGGATGCTGACGACGTCGCCGAAGCGGCCACGGAACCGCTCGATCGTCTGTGGCGTGAGTGCGATTTCCGGGACGAGCACAATTGATTCCTCGCCACGGTCGAGACATGCCTGGATGGCTTGCAGGTACACTTCGGTCTTGCCGCTGCCGGTAACCCCGTAGAGAAGGATAACGTCGCGGCGGTCTTTCGCGACGCTGTCGGCTACCATTTGCAGTGCGTCCGCCTGTTCCTCATTAAGCGGCAGAGTTTGCGTCGGCAGGACAGCGACGGAGGCGTTGGGGTTTCGCGTCTGGACCTGGTCCTCGATGACGATGTACTTTTTCTCTTCGAGTGCTCGGATTGGCGACTCGGTGACTTTTGCCGCTTTTTCCAGATTCGCCAGCGAGACGTTGTTGTTGCGGGCGAGCAGGCGCAGAACGTCGGCCTGTCGAGGTGCCCGGGTGCCGAGTTTTTCGAGGGCGGTGGCAACGTCGATATCGTCGGACAGCCTGACGAATTTCTGTTTTTTCGGCGAGACTCGGCCGCCACGGACAACACTCGGCAGCAGGGCGTGAGTAGCCTGTTCGCGACTGCAGCAATAATAGTCGGCGATCCATTGACCCAGCGCCAACAGTTTTTCAGGTATCAGTGGTCGGTCACCGACAACTGCCTGGATTTCCTTCAGGTCCTCAAACTCGGAAGTTTTCAACAAAGCCACGACATAACCATCGCGCGAACTCTTGCCGAATGGTATGGTAACCTTGGAGCCGACCTGGACTTTCCCGGCGAGATCTTTGGGGACGCGATAGTCGAACGTCTGATCGAGTGCGAGATTGACGATGATCCGGGCGATGCGATCTGTGGCCGACATTACATTCCGAGGCTGAAGGATGGAAACGTTTCGTACAATAGTGACGCCGTCAGGCGCGGCGCTGCAGCGCCAGCCTTCCGATGTTTTCCTCGCGATTGGTTCCTGTTTTGCCGAGCGCATCGGTCAGCGTCTGATCCAGAGTCGACTCAATGCATTAGTTAATGCAAACGGTATTCTATACAACCCGTATTCGATGTCAACGGCGATTTGTCGACTGTTGGATAATAATGCCTGGACTCGTGACGACTTGATCGAGTTCGACGGTTGCTGGCACAGTCCGGAGCATCACGGTCAGTTTTCTGATGTTGACTGCGATTCCTGCCTGTTACGAATAAACGAGCGATTTGCCCAAGCCCGTCTGCATCTTGAGCGTACTGATGTACTGATTCTGACATTCGGGACGTCTTTCGTATACTTTTTGAGACGAAGCGGGCAGCCAGTCGCGAATTGCCATCGAATGCCGGCCGACTGGTTCGAACGGCGCGGGGTGGGAGCTTCCGAGATCGTCGAAGCCTATCACATGCTGATTGGGCAGCTCCTCGAGCTGCGCCCGGATCTCACGGTCATATTGACTGTCAGCCCGGTGCGGCATCTGCGCGACGATGCCTGTGACAACCAGCTCAGCAAGGCACAACTGATTGTTGCAGCTCAGGCTCTGGCAGAGGCGTATACGGCGGTGCATTATTTTCCAGCGTACGAAATCGTCATGGACGACTTGCGAGACTATCGCTTCTACGAGGCCGACATGGTACACCCGAACGATGTTGCAATAGCCTATATCTGGGAGAAGTTCCGCTGTTGGTGTTTTGCCGACGGCACCGACGACTATTTCGCAGCCGTGGCCGATCTGCACCAGCGTTTGTCGCATCGACCGCGGCAGGTTGGATCGCTGGCGCATCGTGAGTTTGCCAGAGCGACAGTAGTGTTGGCCGAGTCTCTGCAGCGGCGTTTCCCGCATCTCGATCTAAGTGGTGAGCTGTCGCAGCTCGCCGACGATTGCAAGGCGCCATGAGGCGGTGCTGGGTCATCATCATTATCGCCGTGCTCACTGCCGCTGTACTTACTGTCTTGATGCGTAGCCCAGCTGACGTACGTGTGCTGCCTGAGCCAGTGACTGTGGAATCACCGATCGTATCTTTGCAGCCGTGTCCACGTGCTGTTGCGGATACTGACAGAGCGGCTGCTGTTCAAGCGACCGCACCGCCACTGACGGATTCGGATGCCGATTCAGCGCCTGTTCCTGATCATGTCATATTGTCCCCTGTACGTGAGTTCATCGTGGCTTTCGAAACGTCAGCGGATTTGCAGGTATTCATTGATCGCACGGGTGGCACGGGAGCGCAAGTTGTCGGCACCCTGAATATGTGGCACATGGCACGTGTTCGCAGTGACTTCGACACGCTTGATCGACTTCTGGAGGGGTTGCCGGTGGCTTCGCGCCAGCGGAACTATGCCGTGCGGGTTCCCGCGCCGCAGGTGGACGTATCGGCGGGCAGCCAGTCGGCTTTCGGCCACCGGGCGCTGCGCTGGCTGGGCGTGAATGGTGACATCAGCACGTGGGGCAATGGTGTTACGGTTGCTGTACTGGACACAGCGACCATGGGGTCGCAGCCGTCGTCGGCTGGTACGGCAGTCACCCGGTTCGACCTGGTCGACGAGCCTGTACCGGACGCGTCGTCGGCTTTTGTCGGGCACGGCACAGCGGTTGCCTCACTGTTGGTCGGGCACGGCGAAGACCTACAGGGTATCTCGCCAGCGATAGACCTTTTGGCGATCGCTGTGATGGACAGCACCGGCGGCGGTGACGTGTTCACGGTTGCCGAAGGGATTGTGCTGGCGGTAGATCGGGGAGCAGACCTGATCAATATGAGCCTCGGCACCGACTTCGATGCCGCTGTCCTGCGGCGTGCCGTGGCGTATGCGGATGAACACGATGTTCTGATTGTTGCATCGACCGGTAATTCCGCCGCCACTTCCGTGACGTATCCGGCGCGTTACAAGACAGTTATGGCGGTGTCCGCGATTGGCGCCGACGGTGAGCATGCGGGATTTGCCAATACCGGCGCTGCAGTTGACATTGCCGCGCCCGGCCTCGGTGTATATGCGGCGTGGACCGACGATGCCGTGATCAGCTTCAGCGGTACGTCGACTGCGGTGCCGTTTGTTACCGGGACTCTTGCCGCGATGATTTCGATGGATGAGCGAATGACTGCAGATGAGGCCCGATCGATTCTTCTCGAATACGCCGACGACAACGGCTTCCCGGGCGAGGACGAGGTTTTCGGTGCCGGTGTACTGAACATTCGGCGGATAATGGAACGTGAGGAGTCTGGCATTCATGACATGAGCATTTCGAGTCATTACCTGGTAACTTCGCACGACGATCCCGAGACTGTCACGATCGTGGTCTCGGCGCAGAATCGCGGTACAGAACCGGTGGCCACGGCGTCGCTTGCAGTGCGGGTGGGCGAGAGCGAGAGATTCTACAACTTCCGGGATATTGCCGTCGGTGAGTCGGTGAGTCGGACGTTGAACGTCGATGCCACGGCTGCCAATGCGTCTGGCGACGTCGAGATATGGACGAAAATCATCGAGCTCGGCAGTGCCGATTCACGTCCGTTGGACAATGAGCGCACTTCAATCCTGCGCGTCACGGTTCCGGTGCCAGCAGTACCGTGAATATGTTCCAAATCGATCTTGGAGCCGGAGTTTAACGTCGCTTATATAGGGCAAATTTTGTTAAGGATTTACTTATTGACTTCATGTTGCTTTGCTTTTAACTGATTTTTGCAATCTGGACCGAAATCTGCTATATTAATATACGAAGGAGGAGGACGTGGGGGTAAGGGTAATAATGCTGATAAACGGGTGAAAACGATGGAATTGGTGTTGCCAAGATGTCGTACCGGGATTACTGAGGATGACTTGGATTTTATTGTTGCCGCCTTTGCGCGCGACGTTCGAAAGGAGTCGTTGGTGAAGCTTCTTGAGGACGCGGAATGCCGTGATCTCATCCTCGACGACGAAGCACTGCGCCGGGTGATTCTTGAATCGCCCACACAGCTTTCCATCTCCAGCCAACTGTATTTTTACATCCTGGCGCGTCACGCTCTGCGTCGGGTTGATATCCACTGCCGCGATGTTGCCGACTACGTCGGGGCACTGCTTGTGGAGTTTTCGAGGATGGAGCGTGTACGCACAGCTCGCCGCGGGCGGCGGCCAATGGATTATCTCGTCGATATGCTCGTTGCCATGGACGGTGTTGACGATTATACCCGGTTTGTGATTCAGGTGCATATCGGCAACTTTTCGCTGTTCTGGTCCGGTATTTTCCCGAGGCATCTACTGCATCGACACAATCGCCGAGGTGCGCCGAAGCTCGAGTATTACGAGTCGATCGGCAGTACCAACTTTGGCGTAGCCAGCCATCATCGGCTCGCCGAAAAGTATAATGTAGCGAATATTCTGCGGACGCTCGCCGATTCTTTCCACAGAACCCGTCTGGCGTTGAACGACCTGTCCGAACGTCTGACCTTTGTGGACGCACCGGACTTCATGATCAGCCGCGGTTGACGGGGAGCGGAGTGTCGCTTCCACAGATGGAGAGACCTCACGCAGTTGCTACTACCGCATACAGGATTCCGTGAGTATATTTGTCGCGGAGCAATTTTATGCGGATTTTTTCTTTTTTTTACTTTTTCTTTCCGCGTCCTCTGGTCAGGCGCTGGCCGCGCACCTTGAAGTGCCGGAGATGCCGACGATGTTGATTCTGCATCCGGAAATACGGGAGGGCGATCGGATCCTTGGCGTCAACCCGCCGATCAAGTTGGCTGAGATTGTCCGAGGCTACCGTATCGATCGAAATACTTTTGGCGACTTTCGGCGGCGACTGAAGAAGGATCCGGGGAATCACAAGAACTTCCACGTTGCTGCCGGGAGCCTGGAGCGGAGCAATGATTTTTATGGTGCGAAGTCGGCAATCAAACTGGCGCCGACAGTTGGCGAGTCTCAAGGCATGCACACCTTGATCGTGAATTACCAAAGGGGGAACTGATGCGTTTTGTCGTCGTTGCAGGCCATGTCTGCATAGATATTATTCCGCAGATCGAGCGCGGATTCGAGCTGGTTCCCGGACGGCTTGTCGAGATTGGCCCGGCAGTCAACGCCACCGGCGGCGCGGTGTCGAATACCGGTGTGGCCCTGCACGTCCTGGGTATTCCCGCGGTGCTCATGGGCAAGGTTGGCGATGATAGTTTCGGCGGCAGCATCATCGACATTTTCAACGGCTACGATGAAACCCTCGGCGCGGGTATGAATGTCGTACCGGGAGAGGCTACGTCGTATACGGTCGTTGTCAGCATTCCCGGCCAGGACCGCACGTTCATGCATTGCCCAGGTGCCAACAACACATTCACCGATGATGACCTTGCGTACGACCAGATCGAGGGCGCAGCGATCTTTCATTTCGGCTATCCAACACTGATGCAGAAGATGTACGAGAACGACGGTGCCAACCTGATCCGGATGATGCAGCGCGTCAAGGAACGTGGTGCTGCCACCTCGCTTGACATGACCGTGCCTGATCCGGATGGTCCCAGCGGTCAGGTTGATTGGGTCCGGATCTTTGGTGGACTCAAAGGGTCTCTCGACATTTTCATGCCCAGCGCCGATGAACTTCTATACATGCTTGATCGCGCGCATTTTGGTCGCGGTGACGACCTGAGCGGCGATGAAGTCACGGTGCTCGGCCGGAAACTACTCGACCTTGACGTGGCGGTTGCCGGCGTTAAGCTCGGCGGTCGCGGATTGTACATCCGCACGGCCGGCGCCGATCGCCTTGCGAAGATCGCAGATGCCTGCACCGGGGATCTGGAGAACTGGGCTGATCGCGAGCTGTGGTTTCCTGTTTACGAAGTGGAAAACTTTGCTACTGCAGCAGGAGCTGGTGACACGACGATTGCCGGGTTCATTGCCAGCATGTTGCGTGGATTTTCTGTCGAGGATGCGGGAGCGACTGCCAACATGGTCGGCGCTCTCAACGTCCAGGCGGCGGACGCTCTAAGTGGACTCGAGGATTGGGACACGACATTGGCACTGCGGCAGACGACTGGGCGCGTCCCTCTGGAGGTGACGGGCAGCGGTTGGACAGAGGATACAGCGACGGGGGTCTGGACCGGACCGAACGATTCGTGACCTTTCGCTTACCTGCGGCATTTTTGCGCGTGAAAGGGGATGTGCACCTTCAACGACCGTTTCACGGGTCAGCATTGCCGCGTTATAACTCGACGATGCGTCGGTGCGTGTCCATGCTGTGCTGACGTTCGATGGTCACTTCGATGATTGTTGATGCATCGCTGTTCAATGCATCTTCATAGGCTTGACGAAAGTTCTCTGTCGTTTCGGTGTGCGCATAGTTCAACTCGAACATCATTGCGGCGTGTTCGAAGCGTCGGCCATGGGGTGTCAGAAAGTATTTCTCGAACACGTCCGCGCGTTCGGCAATCGGCAGGTGACCGAAGATACCGCCGCCGTCGTTGTTGAGGATGACGATTGTCAGCTGGTGATGCTGTGCCAGTGCCAGTGATGAAAGATCGTGAAGGCATGAAAGATCGCCGATCAACAAGGTGACGTGTCGCTGCAGGCCTTTGGCGAAGCCGCTGGCGGTCGCGATAAGTCCATCGATACCACTGGCACCGCGATTGCCGCCGATTGGCACTGCCGCGCCGTCGGTATTTGCGAAGAGATCCATGTTGCGAATCGGCATGCTGTTGCCGAGGAATAGTGCGCTTGTTGCTGGGATTTTCTGGGCGATAGCTCTTGCTATTGATGCTTCGCTGGCGCCGGCGTGGGCGTCAAGCAGTTCATCGACGGCTTTGTCTGATGCAGTTTCGGCGGGGCTATCCGTGTGTTGGGTTATGCGCGTGAGCATCGCATCGCACAATGCCGGGATGTCTGTTTCAATTCTGAGATCGGTGCGGCAATCGGGGTCCTGGCGTTCGCAGTGGTTCAGTGCCTGAACGACAGTGCCGTGGCATGCTGCGACGGTGCTTTGTATTTCTTTCGAGACCAGTTTCCCGCCGACGTGCAAGATCAGATCCGGTGATGCGGCGGCTGCAGCCTTGGCTGTGACGCGGCAGGGCGGTGCACTGAGGCGTAGCCCTGAGGTGATGTCGGCGTAGAGCGGCCACTGCAGATGTTCGGCGAGGCGACGCACGGCAGGGACATCGGCCTGGCGCAGTTCACCGGCGACAAGCAGTCGGCTTGTACTGTCTGTGATGAGTCCTTCCAATGCGTCAAGAGCCTCCGGTGTCGGTGACCGGGCGGGTGGGTAATACGTTGTTTTCGGGTCTGTCGCTACTGCTGGCGGGTCTACGTTTCCGGGCAGGAAGGGTTCACGGAACAGGCAGTTGAGATGGACCGGTCCGGCTGGCGCGCCAGCGCTGCGGTAGACGGCCTGGGCGGCGGTTTCGCGGACCATGTCTACGTCGATGTCACTGGTTGGACACGGCAGTTCGAAATACCAGCGCGTGTAATTGCCGAAAATTCTGACCTGGTCAATCGTTTGGTTGGCCCCAGCCTGCCGCAGTTCGGGCGGCCGGTCACAGGTGATCACCAGCAGGGGCACGTGGCCGACGGAGGCTTCGACAACCGCGGGCAGGTAATTGGCGACGGCTGTGCCTGAGGTGGAAATAAGCACTGCAGGCCGACCAGTCGCGCGGGCGTAGCCCAGGGCGTGGAATGCGGCACCGCGTTCATCGTAGTGCACGAGTGTTTCGATCGTCTCGTTGTGAGCGGCGGCGACAGTCAGTGGTGTGCAGCGGGACCCGGGCGAGAGGCAGGCATAATTGACCCCGTGCGCCGCGAGTTCGCTCAGGAGTGCGGTAGCCCAGTGCAGGTTGCGGGCACCAGTTTCGCTGGTATCCGGCATCAGTGTGGCGCGGCGAGAAGGCGCCGAAAAGTTTCGATTTTGCTGTCGAGTTCGGCCCACTCTCTGGCAGCGACAGACCCGTCGACAATGCCGGCTCCGGCGAACAGTGACAGAGCGTCGTTCTGGTAGAGGGCCGATCGGATGCCGACTGCGAACTCCGCATTGTCACGATCAATCCAGCCGACGGGTGCGGCGTAGGCACCTCGGCAGAATGGTTCGAATTCCTTGATCCAGGACAGCGCTGTATTGCTTGGGCTGCCGCCGACTGCCGGAGTGGGATGCAGTGCCGCGAGGATGTCGGCGTCCGAGACTGCAGCGTCGAGGCCGGTGTCGAAGTGCTGCTGCAGATGCTGAATGCTTGCCAGCCGCAGCAGCGTTGGTTCATCGAAATCGGTGGATTCACCCAAGAGCATCAGGCGTTCGCGGATGTGCTCGGCGACGAAGCGGTGCTCGCGTCGATCCTTTTCTGAGGCCAGCAACTCTCGGCCCAGCGTCAGGTCTTCGTTCTGCGATTCACCGCGCGGCTGCGTCCCGGCGATGGCTTCGCAGGTAAGCTGACGACCGACGCGGCGATACAGCAATTCCGGCGTGGCACCGAAAAATGCGACGTCTCGGCGTGGCTGGAAGCAGAAGAGGAAGCAGTGATGCGTGTCCTCGCGCAAGCCGTGCAGCAGCGCTGGTACAGCCAGTGGCCTGTCGAGGTGCAATCTTGTCTGGCGCGCCAGCACGACTTTGTCGAAATGGCCTCGTGAAATGGCCTCGAGTGCGGCCTCGACGTTGTGCGTCCAGTCTTTCAGCCCCGGTGTGTCGTCACGGTCGAGCACAGCGGGCAGGCGCATATCTGCCATGGCGGCGGGATGGCGGATGTTGTCGAGATCGCCGAGAGCCGACTGGATGTCGTCGAAGGAGACGCCATTGCTGTCGCAGCGGAGATTGCAGGCGAAATGCTGTATGCCATTTTCAGCGATGACCTCGAACCGTGGCACAATGAACCGGCCGCGGCCGTACCATTCCCAGTCGGTGTCGTTTTGGGTAGCGTCGCGACCGTCGAAGCTGAAGCCGCCGAACCAACGTGCCCCACTGTCGGTGGTGAGTTGTGAACGCAGGCGTTGAAGCAGTTCGTCGGTATCGGTGCTGGTGGGCTCCATGGCAGCGATGCCGATGCCGGCTACTTCCAGGCGGTGCTCACGGTCACACCAGTAGGTTTTGATATCGTGCGGCTGGACCGCGAGCCAGGTCAGCGGGTCGGTTGGTCGAATTTCGACGGTGACGCGCACCAAGCCGGGGCATGCGGTGGCTTTGGCACCGCCGCTGGTGAGCAACTGCTGAATCCGTTCAGCCAGCTGCAATTTTTCCTGTACTGGTTCCTGGACGAGGTCCATAGTTTATTTGACGCCCTGGTAGACAGTCGCAACGCCGAAGGTCAAAGGCGTTGCGGTCACCGAACTGAAACCATTGTCCGTCATCAGCTTGCCAAAGGCGGCGCCGTACGGAAAGGTTTCGACGGTTTCATTGAGGTATTTATAGGCGTGGGAATCTCCGGAGATCAACCCGCCTATTTTCGGTAAAATATGCCTGAAATAGAAAAGATAAAGTCGCCGTAACAGCCGGTTAGCAGGCAGGGAGAACTCGAGAATAACCGCCTGACCGCCCGGTCGCAGGACTCTGGCGATTTCGCTGAGACCACGGCTGGTCTCGGTGACGTTACGAATGCCGAAGGTGATAGTTGCCAGACAGATTGACTGCGAGCGCACCGGCAGTTCGAGAGCGTCGCCAAGAACCAAAGCCATTTTTTCGGCATCGGGGTGGCTGTAGATCTTTTGGTTGCCGTTGGCCAGCATTTGCGGCGAGCGGTCGATGCCGATAGCGGTTTCGATTTCCGGCATCCGGTTACACATGGCGAGCAGCTGGTCGCCGGTGCCGGTGGCGATATCGAGTACGTGCCGGCCGCCGATCCTGGCCAGACGCCGGGCGACCATGCGTCGCCACAGGATGTCCTGACCCAACGACAAGAGGTGGTTTAGCAGGTCGTAACGATGCGCGATGCGATCGAACATGCGCCAGACATCGTTGCGTGACGGCGTTTCCGGCTTGGCTTTTGGGGCGTTCATAATAGATAACAATAGTGCCAGGTGCCGGCTATTTCGACCGGTTTCCCCGGTCTTGCCGGGATGCTTGCAAATGGTCGATGATCCCGTATTCTAACCAGACCAATGACAGAATGGCTGCAAAAGACGTTTACCCTGTCACGATACCACCGCGGTTTCCATCTCGTCACTGGCGAGATCGAGCAGGAGGTGCCGGAGTTGGGGGACTTTAAAGTCGGTATCGCACAGGTGTTCATTCACCACACGTCTGCGAGCCTGACCTTGAGCGAAAATGCTGACCCGACAGTGCGTGGCGATTTTGAGAGTCATTTCAACGCCATGGTGCCGGAAAACATGCCCTATTATCGGCATACCTGTGAAGGTTCGGACGACATGCCGGCGCATTTGAAGGCAGCTCTTTTGGGCAGTTCCCTGATGATCCCGGTCAGCAATGGCCGTTTTCTGATGGGTACCTGGCAGGGCATCTACCTTTGCGAACACCGCGACCATGCCTCCGGCCGCACCATCACCGTCACCGTTTCGGGACAAAAGTAAGGACAGACTATGAGCAGATGCGACGGCAGGACTCCGGATCAGATACGGCCGACGAGTTTCGAGTTGGATTTTCAGGTGAACGCCCTGGCATCGGTGCTGGTGACCTGCGGCAAGACGCGGGTGATCTGTTCGGTTTCCGATGTGAGGCAGGTGCCGCGCTGGATGAAGGAGCAGAAGGTGCCGGGAGGCTGGATGACCAGTGAGTATCGCATGTTGCCGGCGGCGGGTGATCGGCGCAAATCACGCGATAGCGGCCGGCCGGACGGCCGTGCGACGGAGATTCAACGATTGATTGGCCGTTCATTGCGGGCTGTTGTCGATCTTTCGAAGGTCGGGCAGCGGACGTTGTATGTGGACTGCGACGTTCTCGACGCAGACGGCGGCACTCGCTGTGCCAGCATCAACGGAGCGAGCGTCGCTTTGCAACTGGCCATGAAACGGCTGTTTGCGGCCGGCGATATTTCATCGCTGCCGATCAACGAACCGCTCGGCGCTGTCAGCGTTGGGCTGTGCAGTGGCGAGGGTTTGCTCGACCTGTGCTATGAGGAGGATTCCGCTGCCGATGTCGACATGAACATTGTGATGACCGGCAGCGGCAAATTCATCGAAGTGCAGGGCACAGCGGAAGCCGATCCGTTTTCACGGCAGGAGCTGGATCAGATGCTGGCCCTGGGACGGACGGGGATTGAGGAAATCCTTGTGTTGCAGAAGGAGGCGTTGCAATAGCCAGGAGCGAAGATGGGGCGGTTGGTGATCATTTCGATGGTGCTCTGTCTGGGCTTGTCGGCGTTGGCGAACGACGTTGACCGAATGCTCGGACTGGCGGCGGAGTTGCGACAATTGCGCACAGAGCGGCAATCGCTCGATTCGCAGTGGCATGAGCAGCGGCAGCATCTCGAGCTGGAAGTTGAGATAGCCGAGAAGGAACTGGAGCAGTCCCAGGCAAGCCTCGAAGAGGTTCAGGAGGAGCTTTCCACTATTGTCCTCGAACTGGATCAGCTTGCTGTGCAACGAAAGGCAGCCAGTGCCGAACAGGAGACGCTGGAATTCGCGATGTCCAGCTGGACGGTTGCGTTCGACCAGGCCATTGAAGCCTGTCCCATCCTTTTCTCCAGCAGTGAGATCACGCCGATTTCGGACGTTGAGTCATTGGCGAAGCGTCTTGCTGTCTTCTTCAACAACTACCTGATGCTCGCTGAAAACGCCACGGTTTGCGAAGTGCGCAAAGCGGAGATCACCTCGGACGGTGTTGCCAGGCGCGTTGATCTTTTGCGGCTGGGCGGCGTTTACGAATATTACGTTGCGCCGGACGGTGCCTGCGCGATGCGCGACAACAGCGGCGTCTGGGTGCGGCTCGATGATGACTGGACAACCTATTTGCTTGCGACGATGCGTGTGGTGCGCCGTGAGGTGCCGGCGCAGGTGATTGTCGTGCCAACCGGACCATTGTCGCCATGAAGCTGCGGTGTGCATTGCTTGGTTGCCTGGTCGCTGTTTTGGCACATGCCGACGCTTCCGATGTTGCTGTGGGTATCGAGCGGTTACAGGCCCAGGTAGAGACGGAACGCCAGGCCCTGGCCGAGTACCGCAACAAGGTGGCCGAAAGCAGGCAGGCGAACCACAAATCCCTGCAGAATCTGCGACGGGAATTGCGTCGCGTTTCAACGGCACATCAGGACACCCGGTCTGCGGTCAACCAGCGTCGTGAAGACTTGAGGACTGCCCGGGCCGAGTTGCAGCAGTGGCGGACGCAACGCGAAAAGGCTGTCGAAATTCTGAACTACCAGCTCGGAGAACTCGGCAAACTATATCCCTTGCTACAAGGCGTCACTGGACCTGCCGCGGTGCTGCTGCTGCCGGAACGGTTCGCTGCTGCCGGGTCTTTGCAAAGCGGCGGTGAGGTTTTGCACCAGGCCTATGGTGCATACTTAAAAGCTGCGACGGCGGCTGTGCGGACGAAGCTTCAGGCCTATGACCAGGGCGGTGAGCCGAGAGAAGTCGAGAGTGTACGGGTCGGTCTGCTTGGTGGTATTGCGGTCGACGATGGGCAGGTCGGCATATTGCAATTGAGCCCGGCGGGCGGACATCCGACCATTGTGTCGCGGTTGCCTGGCACCTATCGCAAGGTGCTCGATGATGCGTTGCAGGCGGATCCCGTGCCCGTAGTGTTGGACGTGTCCGGTGGCATGGGATTGGAAGGCCTGCAGCGTGTCAAGACGTTTCGCGACTTCTTCAAGGCCGGCGGCATTGTGATGTATCCGCTGGCTGCTATTGCGCTGCTGGCGTTGTTGATGGTGATCGAACGCGGCATTGTTTACTACCGTCTATTGCGCGGCCACGCACGAACCTGCGGAGCGATCGCCGGCGAGTTGAGGTCTGGTTCCACGAAAGCCATTGTCTCGGTCAAGCAGGCGCCGGCCCCGATGGCGCGGTTGTGGACGCGTGGTACCGAGGCGTTGCAACGCTCCGGCGACGATGTCGAGGAGACCATGCAGGAGGCGATCATTGCCGAGTTGCCGGGGCTCGAGAAGCACTTAAGCAGCCTGGCGGTTTTCGCGGCGATTGCGCCATTGCTCGGGTTGCTCGGCACCGTTGGCGGCATGATCAAGACGTTCGAGGTGATCACCCAACACGGCACTGGGAATGCACGGCTTCTGGCCGACGGCATTTCTGAGGCACTGGTGACGACTCAGGTCGGGCTGGCGATCGCCATACCGGTGTTGCTGATGCATGCCGTCCTGTCGCGGCAGGCGAAGAAGATCGTCGCAAAGATGGAACAACTGGCGCTGACCGTTCTGTCGGCGCGTGCCGGCAAGGTGTAGGGACGATGGCGGACATTCTGAACATCATGAATCAGGGCGGTTCGGTGATGTGGCTGTTGGTTGCGAGCTGTGTCGTTATATCGACGGCATTGGTTTACCGGTTTCTGTGTCTGCGCGAGCATCGGTTCGCGACCGGCACGACTCTGGAATGTGCCGGTGCGGCGATGTGTCAAGGCGTGTCGGACGGAGGTGACGATTTTCGCGGGCTGCAGGCGCTGATCCTCCAACGCGTTGCTGCCAGCCCACCGGCGTCGCGTGCCGGAGATCTGCAATTGGCGATTATCGAGTCACAACGTCAACTGGCGCCGCCGCGCGATTTCATCTGTGCCCTCATCCAAAGCGCGCCGTTGCTTGGTTTACTGGGCACGGTGGGGGGTATGATCGAGATTTTCATGGTCATTTCCCAGGCCGGGACGTCGGAGGTCGGCATGCTCGCCGATGGTATTGGCAAAGCACTGTTGACGACACAGGCAGGGCTGCTGATTGTCGTGATCGGGCTTTACGGGGAAATGCGCTTGCGCCGGCGGGAGCAGGAACTGCTGGACAAGCTGGAAGAAACACGGTTCGTGTTGAACCGCTGCATCAGGGAAGCTCATGCCACTGCGTCATAGCCGCATTACCATCGACACAGAGGCTAAGGAGATCAACGTTGCGCCGTTGATCGACATGGTGTTTATCCTGTTGATTTTTTTCCTGGTCACGACAAGCTTCGTAGCGGAGACCGGCGTCACGGTGGATCGTGCCGTCGTGGCGACGGCGACCAGCCTGGAACGCGAGAACATAGTGATCTCAATCGATGCTCACGGGAATCTGTACATGGAAGGCAAGGCCTTGCGGCTGCCCTCACTCGGAGCGATGGTTCGGCAGCAGGTGAGTGCTACTGGTCGGCCGGTGGTGATCATCGCGGACGCTGCCTCGCGCCACGACATCCTGATGTCGGTCATCGACGTGTGTAAGAAGGCGGGGGCGCCGGCTATCAGTCTGGCGGCGGAACGGGCGCAGTAATGATGAAGTATTTGGATACTCTTGCTTGATATGCAATTGAAGTATTGTGTGGGCGGTCAAGGATGTCCCGAGCTGTAACATCAATAGGGAGGAGCGCCCCTCACGCATCCGCAATTGAAATCTGGAAGCTGTCGCCGTCGGCGACGGCGCAGGCGGCGGTGATTGGACGTTCGAGCTCGGCGAAGACACCCTGGCCGATGATGTATTGGCAGGCCTCGTCGGCGTTGGCGGCGTCGAAGGCGTCGTCGCCGTACTGTCCCGGGACGGTGTGTTCGTAGGTCGCGACGTAGTGCGCTGTGCCTGGTGCCAGATCGATCGTCGTCACTATTAGCGACTGGTCGGTGACAATCCCGAGACAGGCCGTCGCCTCATTGTCGATCACGGCGGCTATCCGTGGTGTGTTGTAGCTGTCGTGCTCGTAGTCCATTGCCAGCAGCACTGTCGAAAGCGCGTCACGCGGACTGAGTCCGGCGGCGATTTTCTCGGCGATGAAATCGGTGTGCGATCCATTGGTCACGACGGCGTGGTTACCAACCAGCTTGACGCAATTGTAGGCGATGTACGGGTTCTTGTAAATGTCGTCTTCGTGTCCGGGTTTCGGCAGGATCGCGACGCTGTTCTCGAGGATCCTTGCTTCGCGGTTCGGGAACCACGGCAACGATTCGACCAACATACATTCTTCAACTCCTTGTCCTGTTGTTTCGGCAGTAGTAGACCCAGGTCCCAATGTAGCGGGTTCCCTATAGATTTCACATTTGTCCGCAGTTCGTTGCGGATTACGCTGCCAATTCGACGCTACAAACCGATTGTCACGAAAGCAGACGTGTTGCAGTACCCGGGGGGATGGATGTGTCGCGTGATGCAATTTCATGCCGCGTCGTCGAGAGCGTTCCGGCTTTTTCCGCGTCCTGCAGCAGCGTTGAGCGCTCAGACATCGATTTCGTGCAGATGGCTCACGATTCGGTGAAAGGCGAAATCCTTTTCCTCTGTCAGCTGTATTTCCTTGATCTTCTTGACGCCCGTGTTGATGTCCATCTTGCAGCGGCAGTAGTCGTTGAACAATGCGAAGTCCTGCAGGCTGGGGATCGACAGTTGCTCGGCAACATTGACGCATAGGCCTTCCTCGGCGAGGATATCGATGACTTTCGTAGTGCGCGCCATGTCGAGACCGAGATTCATCGTAACTTCATCGACGACATCCTTCAGCGGGTACGAAATTGGCGTACCTGGCTCCGCCTGGGCGTGGGCGCCGGCATAAATCAAAAAAAGCTGGTTGACCAGCGGAAAAATTCGGTTCTCCAACAGCAGCGGGTGCAGGTAACCGGAGTTGATGCGCACACGATCGGCGAGCGAGAAGACGATTTTCTCCATCCACGGCGGCAACTTGCGCAGTTCGTCCAACATTAGTTCGTACGTGATGATCAGCGCTTCTGTGTCTTCGGTCGCTGTGACTGTGGCTGTGCGCGCACTCTGGCCGATTCCGGCCATCTCGCCGACGATTTCGCCCGCACCGATTTCGGCAATTGTCATGTTTCGGCCGTTGACGTTGCGATGAACCTTGGCCTTGCCGCTGATAATGACGAACGTTTCTTTCGATTCGTCGCCGGCCTTGATGATTTCCTGATCGACTTGGAACTGCCGAATACCGCCGGAACGTCTGCCGGCGAGGAACGCTTCAACGTCGTCGATCAGGTCCTGGCAGCTTTCGTAGCGCTTGTCCTTGGTCGGTGCCATAGCATGCAGGATGATACGTTCCAGAGCTTTCGGAATCTGGGCCCGCGGATTGCGCTTGGACGGCACCTCGTACTGGCAGCGTTCGGCGCGCTGCAGAACGTCCATCGTGTTCTCGCCTTCGTACGGCGGTAAATGCGTAAAAATCTGGTATAGCGTTCCGCCGAGCAGGAAGATGTCGGTTTTTTTGTCGATCGCCGACGAGTCGCCGAGCACTTGTTCCGGCGCGATGTACGCCAGGCTGCCCTTGATGACACCGTCCTCGGTGTGGCTTGGGTTATGCTCGATGATCTGCGAGCTGTCTTCTGCCTCTTCGAATGCCGTGTTGTCATCTGCATCGACGTATTTGGCCAGGCCCCAGTCCATCAGAAGCACTTCGCCAAACTTGCCGACCATGATGTTTTCCGGCTTGATGTCCCGGTGGATGACGCCGTGCGAATGGGCGTATGCCACGGCATTGCAAACCTTCAGAAAAATGTCCAGCAGTCGGTGGCGGGTATAGTGCCGCACATACTCCGGATCTTCGCGGGCAACCATCCTGATGACGTTCGTGAGTGGTTCGCCGTCAATCAGCTTCATCGTGTAGTACGGCAGAGAGCTGCCTTCGATCACGCCGATCTCATGAATCGGTACGATGTTGGGATGCTCGAGCTGCGCCGTGATCCGGGATTCCTCGATGAATGAGCTGACTTTTGGCTCTTGGTGCAGGATTTGTGGCGGCAGAACCTTCATCGCCGTCGTGCGGCGCAGATCCTGGTCGTAGACGGTATAGATCACACCCATGCCGCCACGGGCCAGCTGGTCGCGCACGATGTAACGCCCGTGCTGCCGTTCACGATTGAGCAGGCGCTGCGTGATCTGGAGCATTTTTTCGCTGGAACCGGGCATTGATTCCAGGATCTGGTCCGCCAGCTTGACGTCGTTGTTACTGAGTTCGAGCCGTTCGCTTTTCATACACCTGAAGTCCTTCGAGGGCTTACAAAAGTGTGGGAAGGATCGGGATGCTTTGCCAGCAATATACGTTAGAATAAGATGAATGCATACAACCCTGTCAGGGGGGGTGGAACAATGTCGGGAAAGCCCAAATCAGAGAGAGGGATCGGCGCAGTGGCAACTGCTTTTACTCCTGGCTTCTGCAGCGGTCGAGCCGAATCTTGCGTCTTGGTTAAGACTCCGATTACTACCGGCGAGGGGGCCGCGTTCTGAGATGCCCGAATCTTTCGACAGACCAGCATCCGCCGTTGGCCGCCCGGTCAACGACTGGGTTGCCGAGCTGGTGCAGATCATGGCCTGCCTGCGTGCCGCCGACGGCTGCCCCTGGGATCTGGAGCAGGACCATACGACGCTCAAGCGTTACCTCATCGAGGAAGCCTATGAGTTAATCGACGCTATCGACGAGGGTGACGATGAGCATCTGGCCGACGAACTGGGTGATGTCCTGCTGCAGATTGTCTTCCACTGCCAGATAGCGCGCGAGACCGATCGCTTTGACTTGCAGACCGTGGCGCGGACAATCTGCCAGAAGCTCATTCGTCGACATCCGCATGTTTTCGGTGACACCAGCGTCGATGACGCCGACGGTGTCGTGCGGCAATGGGAGGAGATCAAGGCCGCCGAGGGCGCCGGCAAGGAAAGGACCTCGCGGCTCGACGGTGTGCCGCGCCACCTGCCGGCGTTGTTGCAGGCCGAGAAAATGCAGAAAAAGGCGGCCAAGGTTGGTTTCGACTGGCCCGATGTCGCTCCGGTGATAGACAAGATCGACGAGGAAGTGGCGGAACTCAAAGCGGCTATCGCCGGGCGGAACCCCGAGATGATTGCCGCGGAGGCAGGCGACCTGTTGTTCACCATTGTCAATCTCAGTCGGTTCTGCGATTTCAACGGGGAGGAGGCGTTGCGCCAAACGATCGCCAGGTTCCGTGATCGGTTCACCTTCATCGAAGCTGCCGCGGCTCAGCAGGGTCGTCAGATAGAAGATATGACACTTGCGGAGCTCGATGCCTTGTGGGATCAGGCGAAAGAAAGGTAGCGGATATTATCCGGACGATATCCGTGCAATCTTTCAGCCGCAGGTCGTAATCGTTTTCCCGTATGCTGTGGTTTGCCGGTTGCCGGAAAACATGCCGGCATCGGTGGCCTTTGCGGCAGTGCTGGTGTTTCTCAAGCCACCGGTGCCGCAAGCTGCGGTGCCGGCCGTTTACGTGGTCGTCAGCGCGGTGCATGCATTGGTACAGGCCTTGGCGTACCGGCGGGGCGGTGTGTTGCTCCTTGTAATTTGTACCGGCGCGTTTTACAGTCGGTTTCTCGTTCACCTAATAGCCTGATTTACCGGTCTTTCGGGTGTCTTGTCTTTCAACGTTTTAACTTTTCACTCCTCTTCCTATGCAGGCAGTTGTTTTGGTCAGCGGCGGCATGGATTCCGCCACCCTGTTATACTACGTTGTGCAGAAGCTTGGATATGACGAAGTCTACGGGTTGTCATACGCCTACGGTCAGAAGCACGACCGTGAAGTGGAGATGGCGAAGTGGCAATGTGAGCAGCTTGTGGAGGTCAAGGACTGGCGGCTGATTGACGTCTCAGTGCTTGGAGATCTGACTCTGGGTGCATCGGCATTGACCGACCGGAGCATCGAGGTGCCGGAGCTCGCGGCATTGACCGAGGATGAGCTCTCGCAACCGCCGACGTACGTGCCAAACCGCAACATGATTCTGCTGTCACTGGCGGCGGCGTACAGCGAAAGCCGCGGCTGCCGCACGGTTTTTTATGGTGCTCAGGCGCAGGACGAATACGGCTACTGGGACTGCACGGTGGATTTCCTTGAGCGTCTCAATCACTTACTTTCGCTGAATCGGCGGCATGCGGTGCAGATTCAGGCGCCATTCATGACTATGCGGAAAGTCGATGAACTGCGAATTGGCCAGGAACTTGGTGTAGATTATGGACGCACCTGGAGTTGCTATCGGGGTGGGGAAAAGGCTTGCGGCAACTGTCCGGCATGTGTCGAGCGTTTGAAAGCTTTTGCCGAGTTCGGCACGGTTGATCCTGTGGAATACGAATGAGGTTTCAGCCTTTGTTACAAAGATGCTGCATGTGTCCGCCAGAGGCATTTCTGAAACCTGCCAACGAAACACATTCAAGTGGTGTTCAATATGCGTATCGCGGCACAGGCGGCACCGAAGCCGTTGTCGATGTTGGTGACCGTAACGCCGCTGGCACAACTGTTGAGCATGGCCAGGAGGGCTGTGATGCCGTCGTAGCTGGTGCCGTAACCGACGCTGGTTGGTACCGCGATAACCGGTGCCCGGACAAGGCCGCCGACGACACTGGGCAGCGCCCCTTCCATGCCAGCAACGGCAATGATCACCTGGCAATCGACGAGTTCGTCGAGTCGTGCCAACAACCGATGGAGACCGGCGACCCCGACATCTGAAATGCAACGCGGCTCGAAGCCGAAGAAACGGAGCGTTTCGCTGGCTTCGTCGGCCACTGCGCCGTCGGAGGTGCCGGCCGACAGCACCGCGACTCGGCCATGGCGCTTTTCCGGCTGGTGATGAAACACTGCGAACAGGCCAGCGGTCGGAACGTGTACTGCCTGGGGAAACTCTGTCGAGAGTACTGTGGCTGCCGTGTCGTTGAGCCGGGTCACGAGGACGTTACTGGCGTTCTCGAGGAAGTTTCGAATGATCGCGGCGATCTGATCTGCAGATTTGCCGTCACCGTAGATCACTTCGGAGAACCCACAACGAACAGCGCGCTGATGATCGATCTGTGCGAAACCGAGATCTGCGGTCTCGAGACTGCTAAGTGCTTTGGCGGCCGCGGCCACGTCGAGTTCGCCGGCAGCAAGGCGTTGCAGGATGTCATTGAGTTGTTGCGAATCCATAATCCGAGGAGTTGATGATGAAAAAGTTTTTGATCCCGGGCATCGCCCTGGCCGTTCTTGTCTGTTCTAACTTAGTGGCTCAGGGCGACGGGGCCAAGTCCGATGACTACGAAGGTGACCGAGCTAAGCGTCGCGAACAGCTCAATCCCGTCAAGACCCTGACGCAGATGGCGACCAAAGGCAATGCCGAAGCGCAGATGCAACTCGCCACGGTGTATTACATTGGTGACCTAGGTGTCGCAAAGGATCCGGTCAAAGCGGTTTACTGGTTCGAGCAGGCCGCTGCACAGGATGTTGCGCTGGCAAGGTTCAATCTTGGCCTGTGCTACGAGGGCGGCGACGGTGTTCCGCAGAACGAAGACACCGCTATCGAATATTACATGCAGGCTGCCAAGCGTGGTGTGATAGCGGCTCATGTCAATGCGGCGTTGCTCTACCGTAAGCGTGGCGACCATGGCATGGCGACAGAGTTGTTCGGGGAGGCCGCGCAAAAGGGAAATCTAAACAGTATGCGCGAATACGGCCTATACCTGATCAAAGGCGTCAAGGGCCGGGGCCGGGAGGGTGAGGAGTTTTACCTGCAGAACACCGATGAAGGCTTGAAGTATGTTGAGGCGGCCGCCAGTCGCGGCGATGTGGCGTCACAACTGTTGCTCGCGGATTGCTACGCCGGCCACTATCCCAACGTCAAATCCGATCCGACGAAGGTCAAGGATTACCTGTGGCAGGCTGTGCACAACGATTCGGTTGAAGCGATTGCCAAGGTGGGATACTGCTATGAATACGGGGTTGGCGTCACACAGGACTCTGCGACGGCGGTGGTGTGGTATCGAAAGGCTGCCGGGCGCGGGCATCTGCAAGCGATGGTGAACATTGGCCATTGCTATGCCACAGGCAAGGGGGTGGCGATGGACTTGGCAGAAGCGTTCAAGTGGTACGAGAAGGCGGCGGCCGAGAACTTCCCGACGGCGATCTACAACCTCGGCGTCTGCTACGCCAACGGCTCAGCTGTGACGGTGGATGAGAGCGAGGCGTTCAAGCATTTCCTGTCCGCGGCCACCATGGGCAGTCCCAAGGCCCAGAAAGCCCTCGCCACATGTTACAGTGAAGGCATAGGCACCGCAGCTGATCCCTTGCAGGCGCAATACTGGCTCGACGTGGCCAACGGCCTTCAGGACCTTGGCAACGAGGTCTCCGAGTTGCCGGAAAAGCTCTGAGTTTTGAGCGCGTGCGCCCGCGGTTTTTGGCTTTGGAGCAGGTATGCACTACCAGGCCCTCCCAGCCTCCCATTGCGGCCGGAAAAGGAGGACGATTCTCTGCGCCCATTCAAGGGTATGGGCATGGCATTTTGCCGTTACAGCAGTATAATTATCGCCTTTGTTTTATGATTTTGGAGTGACCGTTATGCATCCTTATCGAACCCATACATGCAACGGAATCAACGAGTCTGAAGTCGGGCAGCAGGCCCGGATATCGGGCTGGATCCACCGTGTGCGCGACCATGGCGGCGTGGTTTTCATTGATCTGCGCGACCACTACGGGATCACCCAGGTGGTGGTCGACCCGGAACGTGATTTCTATGAGGACGTCCACCATTGGCGGCTGGAGTCTACGGTTTGCTTCACCGGCGAGATTGTGCGGCGTGATGAAGAGACGGCCAACGCCAATCTCGCTACTGGGAAGGTCGAGTTGATGGCCGACGAGATGCAGATTCTGAATCGCGCCGAGACGCTGCCGTTCCCCGTGGCGGACGCGCCGGACTATCCGGAAGCGACCCTTCTCAGGTACCGTTTCCACGCTCTGCGCCGCGGACTACTGCACGTAACCTTCGTGTAGCGCTCGATGATCACCAACAGCATCCGACAACGCATGATCGGGCTTGATTTCAACGAGGTGCAGACCCCGATTCTGACTGCCAGTTCACCCGAAGGCGCCCGCGACTTCCTGGTGCCCAGCCGTTTGCATCCACACAAGTTCTACGCATTGCCGCAGGCGCCGCAGATTTTCAAGCAGCTCCTTATGGTTGCCGGCTTCGACAAATACTTTCAGATTGCTCCGTGCTTCCGCGATGAAGACTCCCGCGCCGACCGCTCACCGGGCGAGTTTTATCAACTTGATTTGGAAATGTCGTTCTGCACGCAGGACGACGTGTTCGAAGTGGTCGAGTCGGTGATGTCCGGACTGTTCGAGGAGTTCGCGGATGCCGGCACGAAAATCAGCCCGCTGCCGTTCGAGCGCATTCCCTACCGGCAGGCGATGCTGGACTTCGGCTGTGACAAGCCCGACTTGCGCAATCCGCTCCGTATCATTGACGTCACCGAGATATTTGCGGACACCGAGTTCAAGGCCTTCACCAATGTCGTCAAGAAGGGCGGAGTGGTGCGGGCGATGAAGGTGAAGGGGATTGTCGATCAGTCACGCAAGTTCTTCGATGATATGATCGAGTTTGCACAGTCAGTCGGTTCGAAAGGGTTGGGCTACATCGGCTGGAAGGATGAAGAAGTCCGCAGCCCGATTGCCAAATTTCTCAACCGCGAGCAACTTGACGCGCTGAAGGCGGCGGCGGACATCGAAAGCAGCGACGTGCTGTTCTTCATCGCCGATAAGGAGAAGCAAGCCTGTGAGATCGGGGCGGCAGTGCGCAACGAACTGGGGATGCGCCTTGAGCTGCTGGAACCCAACGCCTACCGTTTTTGCTGGATCGTCGATTATCCGATGTTCGAGCGTGACGAGGCGACAGGGAAAGTCGAGTTTTCGCACAACCCGTTTTCGATGCCGCAGGGCGAGATGGAGGCACTGGAGACGAAGGATCCGCTGGAGGTTCTAGCCTACCAATACGACCTGGTGTGCAACGGCATCGAGCTTTCCAGCGGCGCCATCCGGAATCACAAGCCGGAGATCATGTACAAGGCGTTTGAGATTGCTGGCTACGATTCTTCCGTAGTCGACAACAAGTTTCCCGGCCTGATCAATGCCTTCACGCTGGGTGCACCGCCGCATGGCGGCATTGCACCTGGACTGGATCGCATAGTTATGCTGCTGACCAATCAGCCGAACATCCGCGAGGTCATCGCGTTCCCGATGAATCAATCGGCCCAGGACCTGATGATGAACGCTCCGAACGAGATCAACGAGCGGCAATTGCGCGAGCTGCACATCCAGTTGCGGCCGATGAAGGGTAAGAAGTAGCCTACGGATGCGCCTGTCCTGGTGTGCAACTGTGGGGTGG
>CAYWQM010000032.1:0-18571 GCA_964460215.1 uncultured Lentisphaerales bacterium | reverse complement strand
TATTTTGCCTTAAATCCGCCCACGCAATGCCAACAATCGAGTCGATCTAATCGCGATTCGCTCCACTCATCTCGATAAGTCACTCGCACGTTCGGCTTGAGAACAACCGACGAGAACGGACAGGTGCTTCCGGCAACCGGGCTGGGGTGCAAGAGTAACACGAGGAGATAGTTTCGTGGATATTGCAGTGGGCAAGACCTCTGAACACCAGATCCGTTTCACTTCGGGCAAGACAGTGTATGTCGAGGCGCTGATTGAAGGACAGTGGATAGGCCGCTGCTGGAGTGCCGACGGGAATGTTCCATCCCAATGCCCGCCGTCCGCAGCCCCTGCGTTCGAAATCGAGATCCAGGACGATCCTGACGCCCAGACGAGCAGGTCACTGTCAGCCGGCTGGCAGTGGGTCTCTGCATCCGAAGCGCCCCAGGCCGGGAAGGACAAACGTCATTTCGTTGTGGAACTTTCGAACACGATCTGCCCCACAGGGCTGAAGATACACACCTTACTGGACGGAACGGCGGTGTTGACTCGCTGGCTGGAGATCACGAATGCGTCGGACCAGCCGCTGGCACTTACGGCCGTTGCACCCTGGGCCGGACGGTTGTGGCACGAGGATGCTTCGATAGCCCTGGGTTGCTCTGTTGTGGCAACAGAGCAGAGGACAGGATCTTTTGGCTGGCGATCGCTGGAGCCGGGGGCGACGACAATCCGGACCACGCGCGAACCTTGCTATGACGATCCGTACTTCATTTTGCAGAACGAATCCAACGGAGAGTATTTTTTCGGTCAGCTGGCCTGGCCGTCCATTTACATGATGGAGTTTGACAAGAAGGATGGCCTGGCGTTCAGAATTGCTCCCATTACCCCGGAAGGAAGTGTGTTGCGGGTCATAGCGCCTGGCGAGACGAGTGCCACTCCCGCGGTTCACTTGTGCCATTTGAAGGGTGATTTCGACACGACCGTGCAGGCGATGCACCAGCACGTCCGCCGTTCGGTACTGCCCAAACGCGATCCGGAGCTATCCTTTCGAATAGAGTATGCCGCCAATGGGGACACGGGAGACTGCCTGTACAAGGGTGATGACTTCAACGAGAGCAACCTCCTGCCTTGCGTAGACGTAGCAGAGGCAGTCGGGGCCGAGATGTTCTTCGTGAACGGTCCGTACTGGGCGGAACCCAGTGCCCTCCCCAGGGATGACAGCATGGGCGATCTGGAATTACTGGAGGAGCGTGAACTCGAGGACTGGGACTGGCTTGAAGCCAGGAGGGACTTGTTCCCCAACGGCATCAAGGTCGTCAGTGACCATTGCCGCGACAAAGGCCTGCTGTTCGGGCTATATGGACGAACCGAAGGCCGCAACATGCTGACGACGGACGGGCTCCGCATGTTCAGGGCGGTCTGCGACATGATCGACAGGCATGGCCTGGACCTGTACGGACACGACACAAGCGTCGACCAGTGGAACCAGGGCCCGACGGACTGGGCCTTGTCAATCAGCCGCGACGGCTTTCAGGAATGCATCCTCTGGCGTCACCATGACGTCTTCTACAGGATCTTCGAACGCATCCAGGAGAAGTATCCGAATTTGATTCTGTGGCAGGCCCACGCGGGAGGCGCCCGTCTGGATCTGGCGACCATCGGCCGATGGCACGAGAGCCTCCAGAGCGATCTGACCGGGGTGCCCCTTGCATACCACATGGCGGCAGGCTTCAGTGTCTATCTGCCGCCGGAGGTGATGAAATCAGCCTACTATGGAATGTGGGGAGATCTGCCGGACAAGACTACGCTCAAGCGCTGTATCTTTGCCCTTGGAAACGCCCCGGTTGTCTACTGGACGCAGCTGCCGGCGCAGGTAAGTGAAAACAATCGGGATCAACTGGCGCTGTGGCGCAAATACGTAGAACTGTTCAAGACCTTTATTCGGCCTCTGCTTTCCACCTGCAAGGTGTATCACCACGAGCCGATCAACGCCAAGGGCAACTGGGATTCCGGCTCGTGGCTGGTGCTGGAGTTCATGGCCCCGGATGCCGCGAAAGGGTGGGCCACTATCGTCAGCTATCCTGAGAGTAGATCGCTGACCTATCAATTCCGGCCGCGGGGACTGGACGCGGAAAGGCAGTACGCTGTAACATTCGACAATACGGGCAACACAGAGACAATCGCGGGCTCGGCCCTGATGGCCAAAGGTCTTTCGATCGAAGTGAGCGATGAGATACGATCCGAATTGCTTCTATTCGAAGCGCAGCCAGGATGATCACAGGCCCGCCATCAGATTAACGTAAGACTTCTATTGCAGTAGACTGCACAAATAGAAACGGTGGGTATCGCCCATGACAGCACAGCACGTTCTAAGGTGACAAGCCTTCTCAACCTTACATTTCCGGACAGATTTGTGGATAATTTGCGGATTTTTGGTTAAAATTTTTATTATTGCATTGTACAAATTCCCTCAACTCGCCTATACTATTCGCAGTTGACCGCGGTTTTTCGCATCCGCAGCGATCTCCTGCCAGCCATGACAGGGCTTTTTAGAGAAACACATAACGAGGACCAGGAAAATGGCAAAAGCCACAAAAACGTATGTCCTGCCGGACGGAAAGGCAGACAAAAATCTTGAAATTGCCATTTCCCAGATCGAAAAGGAATTCGGCAACGGAGCCATCATGCGGCTTGGCGATGATAAGCGTGTAAACATCCCGACGATCAGTACTGGTGCCCTGTCTCTCGACGTAGCGCTCGGTATCGGTGGTGTGCCGCGCGGGCGCATCGTCGAAATCTATGGTCCGGAGGCTTCCGGTAAGACGACTATCTGCACGCACATTATCGCCAATGCCCAGAAGGCTGGGGGTCTGTGCGCCTTCATCGACACTGAGCACGCGCTTGATCCGCATTACGCCCGGATCATTGGCGTCGACACGGCGGACATTCTGGTGTCGCAGCCGGACTGCGGTGAGGATGCCTTGAATATCGCCGAGACCCTGGTGCGCAGCAATTCGCTCGACGTTCTGGTCATCGACTCTGTCGCCGCCTTGGTGCCGCGCGCCGAGATCGAGGGGCAGATGGGCGATACCTTTGTTGGTTTGCAGGCGCGGTTGATGTCACAGGCGCTGCGCAAGCTCACCGGTGCCATTGCCAAGAGCAAGACCTGCGTCATTTTCACCAATCAGATTCGCGAGAAGATCGGTGTCATGTTCGGCAGCCCCGAAACTACGCCGGGCGGCAATGCCCTGAAGTTTTATGCCTCCGTGCGTCTGGACGTACGGCGCAAGGAAGCGATCAAGAACTCCACCGGCGAAGTGATCGGCAACCACGTGCGGGTCAAGGTCGTCAAGAACAAGATCGCGGCGCCGTTCCAGATCGCGGAGTTTGATATCATGTATGCCGAGGGGATCTCCCGTGCCGGTTCGATCCTGGACGTGGCGCTGGACAATAAATTGATTGACAAACGCGGTTCGTGGTTCTCCTTTGGCAGCGAGCAGCTTGGCCAGGGGCGTGAGCAGACGAAGCAGGCGATCAAGGACGACGAGGAACTCGAAGAGCGTCTGTTGGCCGCGATCCGCGAGAAAGTCGGGGACAAGCTTGGCGTCACCGACGAGGCACTGTCGGAAGACACACCGGAAGCCGCGACGTTGGAACCTATCCCGCAGGAAGCTGAGGCCGCAGCTTCGTAAGAGCAACGGCACAACCTTCCTACCAGCCGGAATTGCATAACCACTAATTCGACTTTGTTAAATTAGAGTGGTGGCGTGTTGAAGCCTTGCGGATTGGCTAAGCAAAACGTATAAATGCATCAATGTTTTACGCTTGCTTACAATCCGCCAGACGGCCCATCCACTGATCTGAAAAAAACAAAGTAGAACTGACCTTGGTGGAACAGAAAGCGGCAACCCACAAACTCAGATTTGCCACTGCTACACTGCTGGCATCGGTAGTGTTGCTGACTATTTTCGGGCTGGTGATGCTGTACTCGACGACGAGTGCGACGTCACACCAGCATTTCCTGCTCAAACAGTCGGTTTGGATCTTTCTCGGCATGGTGCTTGCCGCGGTGATCTGCGTTGTCGACTACCGCCGGATTGGCGCTGCCAGTAAGTGGATTCTGCTGTTGGTTGCTCTGCCTTTGGTCTATTTGGCCAGTGCGCATGTGCTGCACTTCTGCGGTTACGACTGGGTCACCGAGCTGCCGTTCGTGGCGTCGATCAATGGCGCTTTTCGCTGGCTTCGTATCGGCAACTTCACGCTGCAGCCGTCGGAATTTGCCAAGCCTGCGTTGATTATTTTTCTGGCACATTACTACGGCACCAGTCCACGCAATGTTCTAAACTTTACCAAAGGTTTCTGGCGTCCGATGCTGGTGGTTGGCATGATTGTCATCCTGGTACTGCTTGGCGGCAGTCTCAGCGTCACGATGATTACCGGGATGGTGGTCATGGCAATCATGTTCATCGCCGGTATCCGTTTGCGCTACCTGCTGCTGTTGGTTGCAATCGGTATTTCTCTTTTTGCTGCGGTTGTGATTTTCAGCCCGGAGCGCGTTTCGCGACTGACCTCGTTCCGCCATCCCGAAGCCGCACCGAGCGGCAACGGCTACCAGTTGCTGATGTCGCAGTACGCGCTTGGTTCCGGGCATTGGACTGGTGTCGGCTTCAACGAGAGCCGGCTCAAGGAAAGGTATCTGCCGGAGTCGCATACGGATTTCATCCTGGCGATCGTCGGTGAGGAACTCGGTTTTACCGCTGTAGCCGGTGTCATGCTGATGTATCTACTGATTCTCGGTGCGGCCTTGACGGTCAGCAACAATGCCTTGGACCGCGAGGGCATGCTGCTGACTGCGGGTATCGGCCTGTCGAGTGGTCTGCACGCCCTTATTCACGCTGCCGTGGTCAGTGGCGCCGGTCCGACAACCGGCATCACCGCGCCGTTGATCAGCTACGGCGGTTCGAGCATGCTTGCGACCTGGGTCGGCATCGGCCTGCTGGTCAGCGTCATCCGCACGACAATCGCCAATTCGGATGCTGACGAAGAAGCTGCCGGACGGCAGCGCACGCCGTCCTTCCTGGCGAAAGACAACCAGCCCCTGCTGTTAAGAAATTGAATGCCGAGTCACTACAGCACATCGTTTTCATCTGTTTCGGTGCCGTCTACTGTTTTTTTGGATACCGATTCCTGAAGCTGCTGCTGGCTGTGGGCGGTGTGGTGGCAGGTATTGCTCTGGCCAATTTGATTGCCTCGGCGTATTTCCAGGGCAACGTTATTGTTTTTCTGATAATTGCGTTACTCACCAGTCTTATTGCTGGGGTGATTGTCCGTTTTGTACTGAACCTGGCGATCTGGTGTGTCGGCTTTGTTTTCGGGACCTGCCTGGCGCCCCTGATCGTGCCGCTGCTCACCGCCCCCGAAAGCCTGGCCGGCGTGGTCATTGCGGTTTTGTTCGCGACGGTCACCGGGTTGTTAGCGGTGATTATGCAGCGGCCGCTGCTGATCATCGTCACTGCTACAATCGGTGCCTTTGTCGTTATGACGTCGATCCAGATGATCAACAGTAACTTTCATCTTTTTAACGCCGAGGAACTTGCGTCAGCTTATGCTGATGCCGTGGATCGCACTTGGTGGGGTATCATGCTGCTCGCCGTCGCCGGTATCATTTGTCAGTTTCAGTCGAAGAAACGGGTGAGGGGGCTTCGACGCGAAGATTAGTCCCTGGGCGCGCAGGTATATTGCCTGCATTTTACTTGGTATAACCCGGTGGACGGAATTGGCTGAGAGATTCAGGCTTAAAAGCAGATTTGCACGTGATGTGTTGGAAACGTTACTGCTGCTGCTATCCGCTGATCCGACCGATGATTTCTTGAGTCCTGACCTAATCGGACCGGCCTCTGCCGGCGGCTGGATGGAGTTTTCATACACGCCCGTACTCCAGCCTGCCTGCCGCGGATGACGGGTACGGAGATGAATCATCCGGCGTCAAGAGTCACTGTCGACCAGTGTCAATCCGAGCGGTAAGGTGTCCCCGAGAATTTTGGCCTGGTCTTCCGTCGTCAATCGCACTGCGTTGTGGAGGCCGTCGATCCAACTGCGCGGGCAACGCTTGTCCGCAAGGAAATCTTGCGCCTGTGTCAGCAGATCGGCGGGCAGGTCAAGGTTGCGGTCGTCGGTCATGGCAGCAATGCGGGCAATCGCGAAGAGGTGCATGCGGTCGTTGCGCCCTTCGCTGTCCAGCGCCATCAACCGCTCGACCCATGGTGCCGCGATGTCAGCCGGTACCACTGCATGTGCCGGTGCGTGAAATGGCCGGCGTGCACCGAGTCGTGCCAGCACCCAGCATTCGAAACCGCGCAGGTCGTCATCTCGATTGACCATGATGTTTCCGGCCTTGATTTTCATGTGTACGGGCTGTAATTCCAGGGCGCCAAGGCAACGCCACATTTCCTGGCGCGCCCGTTCGCCGGCACGAATGTAGTAGGCATATTTGTCGCTTGGAAACAATTCCTTTACGAGCTCGACGCCGATCGTGGTCTGATGGCCGACATTGAGCCCGGATACGATGCGTCGCCAGAAAACCCACCACTCGGCGGTCACATCGCTGTCGCGCTTGTACACAGGTCCGACGATCCACTGCTTCCAAAATTCCCTGAGGCGCAGTTCGTCGGCGACGTCGCCGAAGCCCGGGCGCATGCAGTACCCTGTGAGGTTGAGCCAGCGTCGCTCGTGATAGGGGCTGCGGTTGCAGCAATCACGCAGCTCCAGGAAAACATCGGCCATTGCACGTACGGCGTGCAGCGGCCAGTCGGCTTTTGTCGTGGCGAGAGCTTCTTCCAGCTCGCGTGTCAGCGGTCGCAATTCGTCGGCCGGGCTGTTGAAGCGGTTACGGATCAATTCCGTTGCTGCTGCCAGGCGTTCTGGATCGATGATGACCGCCGGTTTCTCCGGCGCGGCAGATGGTGGCGGCTCTGGGGCTTCGGCAACCGGGCGCAGGTCGAAGCGCAGCGGCCAGCGCAGCTTCCCGTCAGTTGCTTCAAGCGAAACCTCGAGAGCACCAACGTCGTTGAGCTGTGCTGTGATGCGGACGCCGATAGATTCGGAATCTTTACCGCCATCGGGCAGCACCGACACCAGCGGTGCGATTTTTTCGACCTCGTCATCACCTGGCGTCACGACATCGCCGGGTTTATCCTCGAGGCGCGTGTCGCTGGTGTACAGGTTAAACAACACTTTCTGATTCGTTTGAACAAGAAAGTCCCCGGGCACGGTGAGCAGCACATTCTCGTTGGTATCCCGAGGAACGACAGTCACCAGCCGGGTGTCGTTGCCGGCATCCGCGACTTCGAGATAGCAGGCATGCGCCAGTCCGCTGCGGACTTTGACCCCATGACCGCGCCGCACCCGGCCGTAGTAAGAGGCACCGACGGCAACTGCCTGCGTGACGTCTTCGCCGATGAGTTCTTTCGGTTGCCCGCGATCCGGTCGCCAGCCGGCGATGGCGTCGAGAATGCGGCGGCGCAGGAACTTCGTCTTCATGCTGCCGCCATTGAACAGGACGCGTTCGGGGAACGTGCATGGGTGATCGTCCTCTTCATCGTTTGCGACCTTCGCAGCCTGATGCAGAAACTCCAGCAGATACCGGGTGATAGCGGGATCGACGGCATACGGCAAGCCCATCTGACGCATGCCGGTCTGTCGTCGTGGCGGGGGTTCATCAACCGGGATTTCCGGGTAAAATCCCTCTTCCAACAGGTCGACGACGGCAGTACGGCGGAGCTCGGCTTTTTTGATATTTTTTAGTACGGAGCTGCCGGCCGAGAGCAGGGTGATGTCAGTTTTCGCCCGGCGTGACTCGAGCAGGACTTCTTTGGCTTCGCGACAGCGCTGGCACAAGAGTGTCCAGTCGGTGGCGACCAGTTTGGTTCCCCACTTTTTTTCCATCATTTGAGCCAGTGCCATGTCGATGTTATCGCCGCCAAGCAGCAGGTGACTGCCTACTGCAAAGCGGTGCAGGTAGCCTTCGTCATCAATTTGAATAATTGAAAGATCGGTGGTTCCGCCGCCGACGTCTACGATCAGACATTTCTGGCCCCAGCGGATTGCACTGTCCCAGTCCCACTCGTGGTTTTGCAGCCAGGCATAGAAAGCGGCCAGTGGTTCCTCGAGCAGGCAGATGTCGTTGTAGCCGGCGGCGGCGGCGGCATTGATCGTGAGCTCGCGGGCAGTCTCGTCGAAGCTTGCGGGGATCGTGATGATGACCTGCTGATTTTCGAGCAGGAGTGCTTCACGTTTCTTCGGTTTCTGGCGCTTGAACTGGTGGTTCCAGGCTTGGCGGATGTGGTCGAGATAGGCGGTGGTCACCTGCACCGGTGACATCATTTGATCATCGAGCTCGCTGCCCCACGGCAGGATGGCACGCGTACGGTCGATGCCGGCATGCGCCAACCATGATTTTGCGGAAGAGACCAGGCGGTGTGGCACCCGGGCTCCCTGTTCGCGGGCAAATTCGCCAATAGCGAAAGCCATCTTCTTGCTCCAGGGTAGGGCCAGGGCGCCCTTCGGCAGCTCGGAGGGTCCAGGGAGATAGCAGAAGGACGGCAACAGCGGCCGACTGTCTATTTCGCCGGCGGCCGTTAGTTGGGGGATCGGAAAAGATTGGATCTCGTAGTCTTCGCCTTCGTCCGTATCGATATAGCAGACGGCGATATTGGTCGTACCCAGATCAATGCCGATGATGTAGCGGGATTCGCTCATAGGCGGTTTGCCGACGCGCGTTTCAATGACTGTTGAATTGATCGTCCGGCAGATTGCCATCCGCATCGAACGGCAGCGGCCGGCAGTCTGTCAGGATTTCGAGATCATCGCGCCGCGCCGCCTCTTCGTACCAGGCGGCGCCACACTCGACCTCAGTCAGTGATTTCGTGTTGTGGATCCACATCAGCTTGGCGTCGGGCGGCTCGGTCAAGCCGATCTGCCGAAGCATCACCTGCAGCATCTCACGGTCCGTATCGAAATTGAGCGGCGTCATCGCGCCGGTATAATGTCCGCTGGTGAAGGCGTTGACTCGTGTAATATTCATGTCCACCTTGTCGAGCAGTCGGGTACGGCAGAATTCGGCCAGGCCCATACCTTCGCCATTGCCGCCGCTGAGTTCGGTGAGATCGCGCAGTGCAAGAATGTTGACCTTTGGAAACTCATCGTCCGCGGCCTGGTGATCAATATACTTGCGACCAGCGACAGTGACATCGAAACCTGTACCGCTGATATTTTTGCCGACTTCGTCAATCAGCAGGATATGCGCCTGCTCGAACGGCAGCCGCGGCATCAGTTCCCGGGCCATGACCAGCAATACTTTCTCGCGTTCCTCGAACTGGGCCGGTGCAATTGCTTCGATACAGGCAGTCTGGCCGTAACAGTTTTCGACGATCCCAATGCCGGCGGTAATCGGGCACTTGGCAAGTAATTCCTTTGCTACACTGCGTACGATTTGCGCGAAACTGTAGTTCTTGATGGCGCGATGATAGATCTTTGCGCCTTCGTGTTTGCCCAGCCCGATGAGCAGCATTTTCAAGATCCCGCTCTCGATGTCACCGGAAAACTGCGAGTGCGGCTTGATGCGGTTCGTCACAATGACGTGATCAGCGGCGAACGCGAACTTGTCGAAATGCACAGGAAAATCTTCGGCCGATCGGCAGACAACAACCGTTTCCATAGTTGCCCGGATCTGGCATCCACAGTATGCTTCGGTGATTCCGTAGGACTCGATGATTTTCTGTTGGCCCGTTGCTGTGCCGCCGCCGTGACTGCCCATGGCCGGCACCAGGAACGGTTCGGCGCCCAGGGCTTTGACGTGATCGACGATCGCCTTGATGATCTCCCGGATATTGGCGATGCCACGGCTGCCGACGGCAATTGCCACGGACTGGCCCGGTTTGATCTGCTCGCCAAGTGCCAGCTGTGCCAACTGTGATTCGACGGTGCTAGAAGCATCGTCAACACGCGGTGCGTCAAAATGTTGACGCACCCGGAAAATTTGTGGATATTCGATAGAGTGTTTTGTCATGTCGTCTGTTGCCGAGGCTTGGATTCACCCCAGCAGAACCTATTATAAAATCGTGTGACGTGCAAACGAAACCGGTTGATGATACTGGTATATATCCGTTATGACCGATAAGGGTTTCAAAGTTTTGTCGAAGTTCGAATTTGCGCTGGGGAGCGGACTGCCGAGAAGATTGTCCATCTTATGGGCGGTTTGTCGAATTGCGACAGGAGCCACATGTAAAAACGCTTTGCTTAATGCGAAACTGGTCCCGAGTAGACCGCCGAATTGCGCGGCTCATGGTCCGAATGGTGGAATGAAATCCGCGTGTTGTTCAAGTGTAAAAGGTGTACGATGCCAGCCCGCAGAAAAGTGGAAGAGGCGAAAAGTGAACGAGAACAATGCATACTTTTTTTTACTGTCTACCTCTTTTAACCCTGTCAACTTGCGGCCCAGCCGCCTTAGGTGCGTTCAATGAAATTACTCAAAGTTCTCGGTAGTGTTGCGGTCGCGGTTGCGTGTGTTTGGGTTGTCCGCCGACACGCGGTTGGCCAATGCCCGTCCTGCGGTCGCACTCGGCAGACAGCCGGTAGCCGCTTCTGTGCCGATTGCGGTTATGAGTACAAGTAAGGCGAATGGCTCCTGTGGCGCGGCGCATTCCTGGCCGTGCACGGCGTTTTAAGGAACGTCTCTTTCAAGAGGCTCAGTGGATTGCCGCTTGGCGGTCTTTGAGGAATCCGGCGGAACGGGCGCGGATCACTGCCTGGATCTCGGCGATGATGGATAGGGCAACCTCCTCGGGTGTCTCCGCACCGATATCAAGACCGACAGGGAAACGCAGGATATCCCCTCGACCAGCGGGGATTGCGTCAGCATCTTCGAGCGCGTTGAGCAGACGGGTGGTGCGCTTCTTCGGCCCAAGCATGCCGACGTAACGGATACTCGAAGCAAGTAACGCGGAGGCTATAATTGTGTCCCACTCGTAATTATGAGTCATCACGACGGCAACGGCGGGCGATGAAAGGGTGAGATGTTGTGACAACTGGTCAGGGTGACAAATGATGATCTGAGCGGCACCGGGGAATCTTGTCGTATTTGCGAGGGCAGTGCGCGGATCGATGAGGGTGACGTGCCAGCCGAGGGCGGCGGCCAGTGCAACCAGCGGCATGGCATCGTGACCGGCACCAAAAACAAGCAGTGGCAAGGGCGGGTTGATGGCCTCGATCAAGACCTCGACTCGATCGTCTTCATAGGCGGCGACAATCGATTGGTGCGTATTCATGACCTTGCCGGCATCGGCGAGAACTGCCTGGGCAGTGTCACCGCCGATATCCGATGTTGTTTTGCCGTCGGACTGCAGGATCAGTCGGCTGCCGATGAGTGTATCCGGCAGGTCGCTGGCGAACACTGTTGCCAGCACGCCGTGGTCGTGCTGCGCCAGGCAGTGGGCCAGGAAGTCGGTGTAGACGGGTGCGTCGTCGTGGGCGGGCAGTCGCTCGATCAGGACATTGATAATACCGTCGCAGCCGATGCCGAGTCCCATGACCGTGTCGTTTTCGAAGCTGGTGTCATAGCGCACGACCTTCGGTTTTCCGGAAGCAATGACCTGGCGGGCGTGTTCGCGCACATCGTTTTCCAAACACCCGCCACTGACGGCACCAACTGTGTCGGTCTCGGACAGAAACATACGTGCCCCGGGCCGGCGATACGTGGATCCGGCCACCTTTACTACGGTGGCTACAGCGTACGGTTTGCCGCGGTCATCGAATTCACGGACAGCGGCGAGGATGTCGAGAAGATCGCGCATGTGGCAATAGTTTGCGTGCTTATGCTGTTGCTTTCAAGCAAGGGTTGATTTTGTAGGGGTCGACTGCCATCACGACCTGTTGCATGCTGTACATGCCGGCCATGAGCCTGGCCATGTTGGCGATGCGTACACGGCAGGGGAAACTCAGCGTTGCGAGAGCACGTCCGTTTCGTACTGGCGGATTTCGTCGAGCCAGTTCGATCCGACGGGGACGCTTTCCCGCTGGCAATAGTAATCCCATACGGCACCGTACGGCAGCGTCTTAAGCTCCTCGAGTAACGCCAGCCGGGCGGTGTAGTCACCGGAGATTTCCAGATCACGCAGGATGGTCGTGGGTTCCAGTAGCGCCATTAGCAGTGACTTGATCATGCAG
Organism: uncultured Lentisphaerales bacterium; assembly: GCA_964460215.1. GTDB lineage: Bacteria > Verrucomicrobiota > Lentisphaeria > JABSQK01 > CAJWLW01 > CAJWLW01. The sequence continues at coordinate 6,370 of CAYWQM010000032.1, read as the reverse complement.
CGCGTGCCGATGGTCCAGGCTGCGAGTCGGTTGATGCTGGCGTCGAAGAAGTCGAGGCCGATATGCACGCGATCGGTGTAGTTGTTGCGAATAATCTCCTGGCTGATCGCCTGCAGCTCGTCGGTAAGCACGACCACATGATCGCTGTCCCAGCGCACACCGCGGCTGACGTGCAGCAGCAGTTCGTCGATGTACTGCATGACTGACGAGATCTTGTCAGAGATCACTTCGGTCGGATGAAAGTGTCCCGCATCGAGGCAGAGCATCATGCTGCGGCTGATGGCGTAGCCGAGATAGAACTCGTGACTGCCGATGACGCAACTTTCCGAGCCGATTCCAAACAGCTTGCACTCAATCGCATCGAGGTTGTGTTGTGGGTCGATCTGCTCCTCGAAGATACGATCAAGCGATTTGATCAGTTGTGCCCGCGGCGTGTGCCGGTCGATCGTCAGGTCCTTGAAGCCGTCGGGGACCCAGATGTTGGTGACACACGGATTATTCAGCTCCTTACCGAAGTATTCACCGATTTTGCGGCAGGCAATGCAGTGATCGATCCAGAATTCTCGAATCTTCTCGTCGTAGCTGGCCAGCGTGAAACCGCTTTCTGCCAGTTCATGCGAGAACGCGGTCGGATTAAAATCCATACCGACGCCGTTAACCTTGGCCCAGTCGGCCCAGCCGGAGAAATGGCGCGGCTCAATGTTGGAACGGTCGACGGGAAAGGAATCGTACTCACCGTACATCGCGTGAAGATTAAGCCGATGCTTGCCCGGCAGCATGCGGAAAGTCATCTCGAGATCGGCGCGCAGCTGGTCGACATTACGAGCTTTACCGGGATAGTTGCCGGTGGCTAAAATGCCGCCGCCGGTGAGTCCGGCGTCCGATTCGAATCCGCCGACATCGTCGCCCTGCCAGCAATTCAGCGAGATCGGTATTTTGACCAGCGCGTCCATGGCTTTTTCGGTATCGACATCGTATTCGGCATAGAGTTCACGGGCTTGCTCGTAGGTGGTTGCCAGGCGGCTCGCATCGATTTTTCTCATCTTATGTCTCCATATCCAAGGTTTAAGGGGTCAAAGGCTGTACTTGGGAGTACAGGCTATTTATCCAAACAAAATTTGTCAAACCTATCCGGGTTGGCGCACAGTGCCGAGGGGAGGGCTGCCGCTTACCGAATTTGGTTTGCGGCTTTGCTGCTTTAAGCTATTACCGCCATAGGTCATTGCAGTTGAGTCGACGAATATACAACAGAATGCAGCCGTGATCTATCCATAAGATGAATACTGGCCCGCTCAATCAGATCGACCGTGTGTCACGGACTCCGCAGATTCTCAGGGTAGCGGTGGCGGCGGCCAGTGGTTTGTTGTCCTCGTTGGCTTTCGCACCTGCGGAATGGTCTTGGATCGCGTGGGTGGGGCTGGTGCCGTTGCTGGTGGTGGCGCTGCCGGCGCGGCGTGCGGCGTGGCGTCTCGGGCTGGTTTTCGGGATGGTAGCGTGCATGTCGGGGATGGCCTGGTTGCGCGAACTCCAGTGGCCGGCGCTCTTCGGTGTGGCGTTGATATATGCCTGGATTCCGGCCTGCTGGCTGAAGTTGGCACAGCAGGTTTGGCTCAATGTGCGACTGTCGCCGGCGGAAGATCTCAAGCCGCAGACGGACAGTCTGGTGCGTATACATCCACGATGCTTCCCTGGTCGGTCCTGTTTTCTCGCGGTTGCTCTGGCGCTGTGTTGGTGCGGTTCCGAACTGGTTCGCGGCTTGTTTGCACCGTGGAATAATATCGGCGTGAGCCAGTGGCAGAATAGCTGGCTGCTGCCGTTGACCCGAGTGACTGGGGTCGATGGCATCAGCTTTTTGATCGTGTTGACGAATGTGGCTGTCTACATTGCAGCTGTTTCCTGGTTTGCGGGGCGCGACACTACCGAGAGGTTTGCCGGCTACTGGCGCCTGGCAGACGCGAAACGACTGGTTTTTTCGCCATTGCTGCTGGCGGTGCTGTTGATCGTAGTGGCTGGACTACTGGCACCGAGGTACGACCTGCCCCCGCCTGGGAGCACGCTTCGCATTGCTGCCGTGCAGGGTAACATCCCGCAGATTCGCAGGTTTTCCAAGACACAACTTGCCGAGGCCATGTCGGTCTATGACGAACTGACGCTCGACATTGTGGCACGAGAGAAGCCGGACCTCGTTGTCTGGCCGGAGACAGCCCTGCCCGTCACCTTGCGTGGCCGTGCGCACGACTATATGGCGGAAATTTTCGAGCAGACAGGAACACCGTTGCTTGCCGGCACTATCGACCGTCGGCTGCCGTATGATCCGGTCGAGGGCGAGGCGTTTGATTACAACTCAGCGCTGCTTTACGACGCCAGCGGGAAAGTAGTCAACTGGTACGACAAGATGCATCTCGTGCCTTTCGGCGAGTATGTGCCGTTCGATCGGTACTTGCCGTTTCTGGTCGAGTGGATCGGCATGGGCCGCAATCTGACACCGGGAACAGAATACACGGTCATGCCGTTTGGCGACGGTGCCCGGTTCGGCATCAATATCTGTTTCGAAGACGTTTTTTCGGAGATCAGCCGCAATTCTGTGCTACGGGGCGCCAACGTGCTGATCGTGATCACCAACGATGCCTGGTTCGGCAAGACGTCGGCATCGCGGCAGCATCTGGCGCATTCGGTTCTGCGTGCGGTGGAGACTTGCCGGCCGCTGCTGCGCAACGGCAACAACACCGACACCTGCCTGATCCTGCCGGACGGCCGGATCGAGTCCTTGCTGTATGGTCGTGACACGCGGTTTATCCGGGACGCCCGGGTCTATGACGTACCGGTGTGGGAGCAACTGCCGTTGACCTTTTACACACGGCATGGCGACTGGTTTGCGTTGATGTCGGGGACTGCGACGATTCTCCTCGTCCTGTGGTGCCTGTTCCGTTTCCTGTTTCGTCGGCAGCGGCTTGCCGAGATGGTGCAGCGGCCGGAATGACGGTTGTGGTCGCTGTGCTGGGCTCTGCCCATCACATTACTTTGCCGTTCCTTCCACATTGGCTCGCGTTGGTATTCTGTTTATCTGGCAATAACTTGGCGAATGGTTCAAAACACACTGCAGGCCGAGGGCCTTTTCATCACATTCGAAGGGGCGGAATGCTCCGGTAAATCGACCCAGACGCGGTTGCTGGCCGAGTGGCTGCGGGCGGCCGGCCATGAGGTGCTGGAGACGCGTGACCCGGGCGGTACGCGAGTCGGGGAGGAACTGCGGCACATCGTCAAGCACGTTTGCGGCGAGGACGCTGTCTGCGACGAATCCGAGCTGTTGATTTTCGGCGCCAGCCGGGCCCAATTGACCCGCAAAATAATCATGCCCTGCCTTGCCCGCGGCGGCGTCGTGCTGTGCGATCGTTTTGCGGACTCGACGACGGCCTACCAGGGCTATGGCCGCGGCTTCGATCTGGCGCTGATCGCTCAGATCAATAAACTGGCCACGTGTGGGCGCATGCCGGACCTGACGATACTTCTCGACATCGATCCCGAGACCATGCAGGAACGCGGCCAGATGCGGATGGAAACGTTATTCGTCCAGGACCGCATTGAAGACGAGTCCAGGCGGTTCCACGAGACCGTGCGCGAGGGGTACCTGAAAATTGCCGAGGGCGCAAGGGACCGAGTCAAGGTGATCGACGGTGGCGGCGACCAGCAAAGTATCCAAAACCAGATCCGTGAGCAGGTCAGTCATGCCCTTGGGCGAATTCAGAAATAAATATCCAGCACTGATCGAACGGTTGTGGCAGGCGCGCTGCGGTGACCGTATTGCGCACGCCTATCTGATCACCGGTGATCACCCGACGGCGCTCGAGAAATTCGCGCTGGGCTGGTCGCAGATGTGCCTGTGCAGAGCACCGGTCAACAATGACGCGTGCGGCAACTGCGAGATTTGTACGCGCCTGGCGAACGGCACGTATGCGTATCAGCAAGTGCTTAAGCCGCGATCGAAGTCGCGACAGATCCTTATCGAACAGATTCGTGAGCTGGAGCACTATCTGCACCTCAAGTCGGACGGCCAGATCAAGATCGGCCTAATTCATGACGCCGATCGGATGAATGAAGCGTCACAAAACGCGTTTCTCAAGACACTGGAGGAACCGTCGCCGCGCACGCTGCTGCTGTTGTTGACCGGCAACACGATGAGCCTGCTGCCAACCATCCGCTCACGTTGTCAGACATTGTCAATTCTACAAAATCGTGTGAGCTACGACTTCACCGGACGGGACGAGCTGATCCGCGTGATAGCGTCGATGACAAAGAGCAAGGGCGCGATCGTCGCGGTGGACGCGGCATTGCACATCGTGACGACACTGCAGTCGTTGAAGAAGGAAGCCGAAGCTGAAGTGAAACAGCAGTACAAGCGTTTGTCGGACCAATCGGCCGACTTGGACAGATCGGTGCAGAAGCGATTGGATGATGAGTTCCTGGCGCAAGCTGCAACGCTGTATCTGTCGCGGCGCGAATCTCTGTTCAGTGTTGTACACAGCTGGTTCGCCCAGGAGTATTTGCGTTCGCACGGCGTCGACCTCGAGTACCTGCCACATCCCGAGCTGTATGGCTGCCTGGGCGATGATGGACCCCCACCGTTAAATCCGGGAGCGGCTCGCCGCAGCTTGGACGTGACCGAGGGGCTGCTGGAATCTTTGCGGTTCAACGTCGACGAGCCGCTGGCAATCGAGGATTTTTGCCTGCAGGTCTGCGCCAAGGCCTGAATCCGGGTGATTCACAAGCCGCAGCCGATGTCCAGAATTACTCATAACGTCGTACCTCCTGTTCATTCCAGCGGCCATGGGCCCATGAATATGAGATAATTCCTTCATTTTCAACGTATTGCGATGTAGCCGAAATTTCGTTAACAGCTTGTTAATAAGTTGTGGATAAGATTGTGTAAAACTTCACAACTATTCGTAATTGCAGCTATTTAGTGAATTCTCAGGACATGTTTGAAATGTTGTGAGAAAGGCTTTTACACGATAGACCGGGGGGATCGTGGATCCGGACACAGACAGTAACGGGGTAACGGACGACGCGTCGCAGACCGAGGCGGAGGCGCTGGCTGCATCCGAGGCCGGCATTCTCCGTAAGCCTGGCCGTTTCTGGCGGGTATGCATTACGCTGATCGCGATCGCCTGGTCGCTGTTTCAGATTGCCGTTGCTGCTGGGGACCTGGTGTTCGAGAAACGCCTCGATTCGATCCGTGTCCGCAGTATTCACCTGGGTTTTGCGATGCTGCTGCTGTTCCTCAACTATCCGCTGTTTCGCAAGCCGCGTTTCGGCATTAAGGCCTGGGCGGATATGCGGCGGTTGCCGTGGTGGGATGTTTTCTGTGCGGTCGCGGGCTGTCTGGCGGCGCTGTATCTGGCGATCGATTACGAGGGGTTGGCGCGGCGCCAGGGGCAACCATTTGTACGCGATATCGTCATTGGGATCGTGCTGTTGGTGCTGTTGCTGGAGGCGTCGCGGCGGGTGATCGGTCCCGCCCTTGCGGTGATCGCTTTGGTCTTCACGTTTTACGTCTTTACCTCCGAGCATATGCCGGAGTTTATCTTTGACAAGGGCGTCTCGCTTTATCGTTACGTCGAGCAGATGACTCTGTGGGACGCGGGCGTTTATGGTGTGCCGTTGGACGTGTCTGCGAAGGTCGTGTTTCTGTTTGTGCTGTTCGGCGCGATGCTGGATCGAGCAGGTGGCGGGCGGTTTTTCATCGACTTGGCGCTAAGCTTGTTAGGCCGGTATCGCGGCGGCCCTGCGAAGGCGGCGGTGTTGAGCAGCGGGCTGACAGGTATGATCTCAGGCTCGAGTATTGCCAATATCGTGACGACGGGCACGTTCACGATTCCGCTGATGAAGAAGGTTGGGTATCCAGCGAAGAAGGCGGCCGCTGTCGAGGTGGCGGCGAGCACCGACGGCCAGCTGGCGCCGCCGATCATGGGCGCGGCAGCGTTCATCATTGCTGAGTATATCAACGTGCCGTACCTGGAAGTCGTGAAGGCAGCGATCATTCCGGCGATGGTGTCTTATGCGACGTTGTTCTACATCACCCATCTGGAGGCCTGTAAGCTGGGGCTGATGGGGATGGCCAAAGAGAACCTCAAGAACTTTGCAACGGTGTTGTTTCAAGGTTTCCATTTTCTTATTCCGCTTGGCGTGCTGCTGTACTTTCTGATCATCGAGCGCCGCTCACCGGAGCCGTCGGTTTTTCACGCGATCTGGGTACTGGCAATCGTCATGGTGGCGCGTCGGATCTGGCAGTCCCTGCAAATGACACGGGGGGATGCCGCACCAATGCGGGAGACGGCTTTCAGCACGGCGGCTTCAGCTGGCCACAAGGTTT
>CAYWQM010000031.1:39547-44638 GCA_964460215.1 uncultured Lentisphaerales bacterium | reverse complement strand
TCAACGCCGCTTGGCCGGGCCCCAAGCACGGCGTGTACCTGGCGGAGTGGCCGGCAGATTTGAAGTGAGCTATACAGCCAAGCAAAGTTGCCAAGTCACAGATCGACCTGTGCGTCATTGTCAATCTCATTGTGTGTACTGCTGTAGATCACTGACATCCTCGACGGCAACAGCAGCTCCGGTTGCGCGCGCCTTCTTGAATGCCTCGATGACGGCAATGGTCTCGAGCACTTCGCCCATTGATGACGGCGTTTCACGGCTACTGACCATGTCCCTGATCGTCTTGATAATCTCGCAAGTACCGTGGGCGTAGGCGTAATCCCCAAGAACCGTGGTGTGAATCTGGGACACGGTCCCGATCACCGTGACCGTCATCCCGGTTACCGGGCGGTCGCCGACATCACAGTTGATCATGACGCCATGCCTGGGGCGGTCGGGGCGGTCGCCGTAATCGAGATACACCGCACAATGACGCTCGGCTTCAAGAACCTCTACCTTCTTGATGCCGGAGCCGAAGAGCAACTGCGTGATGCTGACCGTGTGTACGAGACCGGCCGGCGCCGTGCCGTAACCGTGCAAGGTCGCAAAATTCGCCACTCCAATCTCCGGCAGGCGATTACGAAATCGCACGAAGGCCGGTTCAACACGACAGATCGACTGCGAATAGACCGGGGCATTATGCTTGCGGCTCAACTCCAGGATAGCAGCCGCACTGGCAATGGAATCGGCGAAGGGTTTGTCGACAAACGTCGGCACGCCTTTCTCTAGACCCGGCGTGGCTAGCTCGAGATGATCGCTGCCGTCGTAATTGCAGTCTGCGACGAAAACCAGATCGACATCATCGCTCACCTCTGCAAACGTCTCGCACACCTGCGGCTTGCCGAGAAAGACTGTCGCCGCCAGTTCCGCAGCTTCCCGGTGCTCGTCCCAGACCCTGGTGATCTCGAAACCCTCGACGGAGGGTACCGTCATTTTCAGGACGTCGTGATAATTGCTGTAGAAGAACTGGTGCAGTCCGCCACTCATCCACGAATATTGTCCCTCTTTGACCGGCAGCCTGGGGCGCTGAAAAAGCAGGGCATCGTGCTCGGCCATCAACGGCCCGAACCATAACCCGTGGGTGTCACACCGAATCAGACCAACGCGAATCAATGCCATCAGTTACCTCACTATGTCCATGTAGCCCATCATAAGCCGAGACCGGCAAGCGCTCAATATCGTAAACCAACGCGAACCGAAGCAGATCACGATAGCAATAAATCGGCTAAGCCATGCCCAACACAAAATCATCGATAAGGAAATAATCGTTGGATTTCGCGAAAGTTCAAGCAACAGGAACACAATGATGAACGGCAACATCCACAGGCAATGAAGATGTTGTATTTTTCGGGCAGGGCAACATACACGAGGAACTGAGTAAGAAGCATAAGCCATCACGTGTTTTGGGAAATGAAAAAATAAGGACAACCCGGACTGGCACGCCTATAAGAGGATCACTGTCAAACGAACACGACCGTTTTTCCAATCGCTTTTTGCATTGCTAAAATACCGGAACAGTGACACATTCACCGTTGCCAAACCTGGATGTATGACCTTGCAGTCGAGCCCCCACCATGCCAAGCACTCATTCACCTGAATACGAACGCATCCGGAAGAAGATCGCCAAAGCCGAGTGCGTCATTCTCGACGGCGGCGTGAGTACCGAGATCGAGCGCGCGGGCGTGGTGGACTGGCGCGTCAGCGATCAACTGCAGTGGGGTTCCTGGGCTTTGACGCACGCGCCGCAGGTGACAGTCGACGTGCATCGCAGCTATGTCGATGCCGGGTGCGACTTGATCTCCACCAATACCTGGGCGGTCCTGAGCCCGCCGGATTCGGATCCGCGGTCGCCGTCGTCTGCAGTTGACCAGGCTCACTGGATGGACTCTGCACGGCTCGGTATCCGGCTCGCACGCCAGGCCGTCCGTGAAGGCGGCCGCGAGGGGAGCGTCGCCGTCGCCTTCAGTATCAATGGCGACGATCCGCACGTGCAGCGCAAAGACACACTGGAGCTTCTCAACCGCGTATTCGAGGAAGACCCTCCGGACCTGATCCTGCTCGAGACGTTGTCATTGATCCGCGACGACATCACCTATGGCGCCATCGAAATGGTACAGGCCAGCGGCATCCCGGTGTGGCTCAGTTTCCGCCGCTGCCGCCACGGTGTATGTGGCGTCTTCGGTCAACATTGGGGCGGTCCCGAGGGTGACATGTTCGGCCGGGCAGCACATCGCTTCGAAAGCATGGACGTCGGCGCGTTGCTGATCAATTGTCTGCCGATCGATCACATACCAGGAATGATCCCATGGCTGCGCGACTTCACCGACATGCCCCTCGGCGTCTACCCGAACCTCGGTCACTACCTCGACCCCGGCTGGAAGTTTGACGACCAGGTCGGGCCCGATGACTACGCCGCGTTGGCCATGGGATGGCGCAATGATGGTGCACAAATCATCGGCGGCTGCTGCGGCGTCACCGCCGCACACATCGAAGCCGCGGCAAAGTCGTTGCACGGCAGCAAGCCCGGCAGCTCAAAGCACCAGCTGCAGGACCAAATGGCGACTTCCCCCGCCAAACGCCCGGTCGACAATGTCCCGGAACAATGGCTCGACGACAAGGCGCGATCATTCTATCCCCTGCCCTTTCCAGCGATCGTCTGTGACCCGGACGTCTTCAAGCCCACACAAGGCACGTTCCTCATGTGGAAGCACCTGTTCCATTCCGAGGTCGGGCGCGACAAGAGTTGTCTTGATGTCGGCTGCGGCACCGGTTCGTTGAGCGTGCAGTTGGCCCTCAACGGTGCAACAGCAGTCAGGGCGATTGACATCCAGGACGCCGCCACAGCCAACACCATGACGAACGCTTTCCGGAACGGCGTCGCCGACACGGTCACCGCCGACATCGTCGACCTGTACACGTTCATCCCGGAAAAGACCTACGACATCGTCGTTGCCAGCCTCTACCAGATGCCGGTCAACCCCTTTGACAAAGGCGTCAGCCACCGCTCAGTCGATTACTGGGGACGCAACCTCCTGGACCACCTGTTCAAGCTGTTGCCGGATCTGCTCAGTGAGGGCGGCATCGCCTATGTCATGCAGATTTCCATTCTCGGCCAGCTAAAATCCGCCGAACTCCTCGCCGAGTCCGGATTGTCAGCTGAGGTGGTCGATTATAATTTCTTCGAGTTCAGCGGGCCGTTTATCGAGCAACTCGAACAGATCCGTTGCGTCGAGCGGCAGTCCGATGCGTACCACTTCACCTTCGCGGATACCGATGTGATGGTGATGTACCTTCTTAAGATCACACGCAAGTGAATCGGCTGAATAATTTCGACCAGTAATGTCAATAGACAGTTATAATATTTCCTATAAATAGGATGCTGGCAGCGGTTATTTTTTACTTGGAATATCGTGAATAAAATCATATAACATTACAGTAATTGGAAGGAGGCGAGAACCGCCGCGAAACACTCAAATCCAGTTTGTATATCAAACAACTGAGGAAAGATGATGAAACAAACAGCAAAAGTATGGGTAGCATTGGGCGTGGCCCTCATGTTTGTCCTTCATGTCAATGCCAACGATGTCTGCCCGGACACGTTGTCACAGGGCGGCACCAACACTTCGAGCGCCAGCTTTATCCTGCATGACAGTATCGGCGGTGTCGGCGGCGTCTCGCAAACCAGCGCCAGCTTCCAGTCGGACGTTGGCTATGCCCCACAGATTCTGAGCGGCTGCAATTGTATGCCCTGTGACGACTTCGTTTCCCAGGCATGCGATGCACTGCAGGTCAACCAGCAGACCAGCGTTGCCAATGCACTGGCATTCCTCGAGACGCTGCTTACCAACAGCGACCTGTACAACGTAGACATTTGTGGGCATGACAGTACGGGTGCGGGGTTCCCGGAAACCTGTGCCGCATTTATCCTGCAAAGTTTCCAGCCATAACTGAAAACCTGAAACTCAACCCTGAAGTTGAGAAAAAATCAGTAAGGTTCTAAACACACCTCAACGTTGCGCTCATTTCCATGGGGATCATCCCGGCGTGAAAATAAGCCGCCGAGCGCCTTTCTTGGGCAGTGGAAAAAACTGGTCGTGCATGCACTGGCCATTCCAACTCGCAACGAACTGATCCAGACCGACCCGGCCGGCATCTCGCCGTAAAAACAGGTTGCCGAGCATCTCTCGAAATTGAATGAAGAAAGATCGCCCGGCATCGGTTCCAACCCTCTGAATTCTTCCCGCCAAACACCGTGGTCGTCTCCGTAGACGGGTTCATTCGGCAGCATGCGTACCCGGCGCTCACCTCACGTAATCTCCCGTCTTTTGGGATTGACTTCCGCAGGCAGCGACTCTAATATGGACTGCAACAGCAGAACAATGGAGTCATCCGCAATGTCCCCGATCATCACCGAGAATTACGCGCATCGTTTCTTGAGCACCGTTTTTTTTATCACACTGGTCCTGGCACTGTGTCCGAACCCGACCCGGGCCGGGTTCGAGAACAAGACCAATGAATGGTGCGGCAAGGACAGCATAGGCGGCGGTGGCGCATCCTTTGGTGACTTCAATGATGACGGGTTTGTCGATCTTGCCACGCACGGCGGCGGCTGGACTAATGACGGCGGCAAGAAATTCACGGGCGGCGGCCCCAGCGGTGCGATCATCTGGGGCGATATCAACAACGACGAGCACCTCGACTATGCCGTGGTGCACGGACCGGGGGGACATTTCCTGGGCGATGGCCAGGGAGGTTTCAAGGCCGGCACCCCGCCGCCCGGCCCGTTCGGGAGTGAGTGCATGGCAGCCAGCTGGGGCGATATCAATAACGACGGGCTGATCGACATATACTACGGCGGCGGCTCAGGCCATACGGACTCGATGTGGCGGCAGGGGCCAGGGGTCGAGATCGTGGCCTGTTACGCATACGAAGATGGGACTTTCCGGCAGCACGGCGAAACCACGTCAATCTACTGGACCGAAAAAATAATCGGCAAAGGTGTTCGTTCCACATTCCAGGAAATCCGCCGCGAGGACGGCTTTATTTACATAC
>CAYWQM010000031.1:27301-39537 GCA_964460215.1 uncultured Lentisphaerales bacterium | reverse complement strand
ACGCGTAACATGACCATCCGCATGACGCTTGGAGGCGGCCCTTCATGGTGGTCAATCGATACCGAAAAGAGCTGGAACGACCTTTATGAATTAAAAGTTCTGCCTGAAAGTTCCGTGACAGCTGAACCCCCTGAAGACAAGTGGTCTCAGGCCTTTTCAGGGGTCGGGGGATACTGCCGCAGCGTCGTCGCTTGCGACTTTGACGAAGATAATGACGCAGATTTCTACATCTCCAACTACTGGCTTACACCGAACTGGCTGATCGTCAGCGACGGCCAATGGAAATTATCCAACGACGCCGGCGAACTTAACGCAACGGGTGGCCGCGGCCATTCGATTGGCGCCTGCTGGGGCGACGTCGATAACGACGGGAACATCGACCTGTTCGCCGGCAACTTCGCACACCCGTGGGATAACCAGCCCCATTCGAAGTTTCTGCGCAACCTCGGATCGGACAAGGGCTACAAGTTCGAGGACAAGGGCGAATGCGGTGTCCATTACCAGGAGTCGTACGCCAGTCCCACACTCGGTGATTACGACAATGACGGTGACCTCGACATCTACTTCACCACTGTCTACGGCACGGCATCGTACAACATCCGTAACTACCCCGTCCTGTACCGCAACGACGGCAACTGGAATTTTACCAACGTGACCGACGCGGCCGGACTCGCCACCCTGGCGCCGACATATCAGGCGGCCTGGGGCGACGTCAACAATGACGGATTCCTTGATCTCGTTACTGCCGGCAAGCTGTTTATCAACAAGGGCAATGACAATCACTGGCTGAAGATTCGCCTGCAGGGCGATGGCAGGAAAGTCAACAGCTCCGCGATCGGCGCCAGGGTCCGCATCAAGCTTGCCGAGACAGGCTCAGAATCTGCATCCAAGACACTGACCCGCCAGGTCGAAGGTGGCGGTGTCGGCCAGGGTAATCAAAACGATCTTACACTCCACTTCGGCCTCGGCAGCCATGGAAGTGAGGTGCAGTACACCGTTACCTGGACGAACGGTGAAAAGCAGACCGGCACCACCCCGGTAGACCGCATGATCCGGGTCGAAATGCCCAAGCCTGAATAATTCGCGAATTCTTGTCACGTTGTGGCAAGGATGATGCGCTGCCCGGAGAAAAACCTCGTCCAGTGCACCTCTATGCGCGTACCGGGGATGGTCGTCATAACATCACTTGCAACTCTGTTCAGTTGATCGGAAATTCCCATCCTGTTCGCGATATGCAAAAGTTCCGACAACCAGATACAACACAATACTTATTTGGAAAACATGACAAAGTCCATTGCAACTGCCTCAGAACTTCGCGCCGGTCCCGTACGGTTGACTTTCAGGGACGGCGAGCTTCGCTATCTCAAGGTTGGCGACAGGGAAATCGTCCGCAGAATTTATTTCTGTATTCGCCAGGCTGACTGGGAACCGCCGATGCCGCAGTTCGAGCTCATCGAGCTCACCAGGCAAGACGACAGCTTCGAAATCAACATGCGGGCGACCTACGGCGACGACAGCGCCTGCTTCCGCAGCGAGATACACATTGCCGGCGGTTCCGACGGCACCATTAGCTTCACCGTGGACGGAGAAGTCCTTGCTGATTTCGAATCACGGCGCACCGGTATATGTGTTCTCTACGGGAGCGATTCACTGGCAGGCCGGCAAACGTTTTCAATTGTCAACGAGGATGGCAGCACCAGTGAATCGGAGTTCCCCGAGCTGGTCTCACCGGGACTTGTTGCCGAATATCACAGCAGCCTGAGCTACGAGACAGCGGACGGGATCAGCGTCAGCTGCCGACTTGTCGACGGGCTCTTCCAGATGGAGGATCAGCGCAATTTCGGTGACAGTTCGTACAAGGCATTCACCCATAATCCATACACCTCGGCCGAACTGACAAAAGGCCAACGCGGAAGACAGTGCGCAGTGCTCGATGTCAAGGCGGCAGCGCCGCCGCAAGTCAGTGCCGGTGAGCCGGTGCGAATTACCGTCGGCGCCACGGATGAAGGCGCCGTAGTACCACGACTTTACCCCGCAAGCGAGTCCACACCGGAAGCCGTGTTTTCCGTGCCGAACCGCAACCGGGCCCCGCATCGGGAGGCAGAGACGGTGACCTTCGGTTTCCAGCCTGCCGGGCACCTTTGGGATGATGATACGCTCATGGAGAACGTCACCGTACTGGTGCCCGAGGTAAAAACGCTACGCTCGTTCGCACCCGGGGCGCGGTGCCGCATCGACGCCATCACGCTGGAGCCAGCCCACCCGCGTCCGGTTGCAGATGCGCGCAACAACGCACCTTTCGCCGGCGCCTGGTGTGCCCGTATCGTCAAGTATCTGGCCCTGGCGGGCGCCGATGAAGCGGTGTTCTGCGTTGACGGTCCCTTCGCTAAACGGGTGCTGGAGCTGGCCGCAGAAACGCTCGGCAGGCCGATCGCGCCAACCTCCGTCGACCCCCACGGCCCGATAGACGCCTTCGGCGTCGAACAGCCGGACGGTCTCCGTATCTGGCTGATCAACAAAACCACACAGGACCAACGCGTCACGGTCGAGCTTTCTGATAGCACTGCCGCTGCGGTGAGCCGAATCGCCCAGTTGGTACATCCCGCAGGTGTCAGATCGGCAACGTCCGGCCCGGCAACGATCAATGAATCCTTGCCGGTGCACGACGGCGAGCTCACACTCACACTGCTACCTTACGAAGTCTGCATTTTGACACCCTGAGCAACGACAAGAAAACATCCGGGAAACTGACGGCGGCCCAACCCGGAAATAGCGGTCATGTCATTGCTCATTCGTGTTTGTTCCTCAGCATTACTTTGCTGGTCCTGCCCGAATCGATTTCCGCAAAAGCCTTGTCATAATCGGCCATTTCGAACTCGTGCGATACGAACAACTCCAAGGGCAGCGTTTTCTCAAGGAGGAAGTTCTGCGTTTTCTCCCACGTGTCATACATCCGCCTGCCGTGGACGCCCTTGATCGTGATTTCCTTCTGCACCAGGCTGACCATCGGGTTCTTGATGACCAGGTCTTGTTTGGGGTTTCCAACCAGGATCAACCGCCCCCCTTTGCGCAGATAACTGAAAGACTCGGACAAGGACTCATTGGCTCCTGCCGCATCGATAATTCGGCCCACACCGTCGCCATCGGTCAAGGCCAGGATCTCTTCGGTCACGTTTGACTGTTGCGGATCAAACACCGTATCGGCACCCAACTGAAGAGCCAGGTCCAGACGGAATTTGTTGATGTCGATCGCAATCACTCGCGTCGCTCCCATTTTTCTTGCCAGGTAAATGGCGAACAGCCCGATCGGGCCGGCCCCGATGACCGCCACTGAATCCCCGGCGACCTGCGCCTTCTCGACGCCCTGGAAAGAGACCCCCATCGGTTCGAGTAAAGCTGCCCTTTCAAGACTCAATGCGTCGTCGATTTTGAACAGTATCTGTTGAGGAACCACCGAAAATTCAGCGAAACACCCGTTGAAGTTGTGGCCGAAGAGCACCATGTCCCTGCAAATGTGCTGTTCGCCGGTGCGGCATTGATAACAGTTGCCGCACGGCAGATGGGTTTCCACCGCAACCCGGTCGCCCACCGAAAAGCCGCGCACTTCCGTTCCCAATTCTACAATCACCGCGCCGCATTCGTGTCCGGGAATGAATGGCGGGTCCTTGATAAAATTCCTGATCAACGGATGCCAGTGGTAGATGAGGATATCTGTCCCGCAGATCGTTGCAGCATGAACCTGCAGCAACACTTCGTGCGGCTCCAAGTCGCGGACCGGGTGCTCGCCATAAGCAAGGCCCGGTTCCTGTTTGTCCTTGAGGATAGCCTTCATCCCAACCTCACTATTCTGGCTTTCAACGCACCAGTGAGAATATGATTTTAATCGTTTCCAATAGTAACTCAAGGGAATCAGCCAATGCCCATAGGCATAAAACCTTGCACCACCTGCACCAGCCTACTCAAAGGCCCACATGCCCGGACATGATTCCGCATATTCAACCGTCGCGTAATACATCCCAGCCGGTTCCTTGTCGGCTTCGGCAACTGGCACCCCGAGTTTCTTTGGATCGTTGGTCGCAACGGGACGAACCCGATGCACTACCGTCTGGCTGCTGCCCCCGCTGTGTGGCAGGAACTTACCCTGATCAACCGCGATTCCGGCCTCTTCCCGGATCGCAATGCCGGCTTCCCGCTTATAAAACAACACCCGCGGCTCACCCGCAGCGAACTGTCGATCCGGATCGATGTCCCAGATATAGAGCGGATCTCGCTGATGCCCATACGGCGAGATGCTGGGATCGTTCGTGACCAACCGAACCACGCCATCGGCACACTGGAAAATCGTGATCGGCGAGGTAGTTCGTGGTTGGTCCGGCAAGACCGGCGCCGGGACATCGGTGAAAGGGTCATCGACCCGAAACCATGTCACCGGTCCACCGCCGGCGATCCGCATACTCGACCACAAACGCACCGCAACGATCCACGAGTCACCATATCGGGCCACACTCGGTTCCGTGAAGTCACCCGGAATTACCGGGCCCGTTTGCGTCCACTCGTAGACACCACGGTCAACGTTGTAACGATATTTCAATGCGGCAATCTCGTCGTGATCGAAATAACCGTAATCGATCCACTCCGAACCGTCATCATTAAACGGCACCGCCGGAGTCATCGTCTGCCGCATATACCGAACGGGTGCGTCGCAGAAAGCGTAGCCCTCGTTGAACCCGCGCTGGCGCAGGGTGTCAAGGGGGGTCACGATCTCGATGTCGTCTGTCGCTTCGTTGAGCCGGAACTGCAACCATTCAACGGCTGAACTGCTGGCGTGCAACCAGGGGTTGGTCTCTTTCACGTTCAGCATAAATCCCGTAGCAGGATCGATCCGGCGGCCCAGGCGTTCCCATTTTGCAACGAACAGATTTGCGCTGGGTGCCGGCTTGCCCTTGATCATGGCGCCACTGGGGACACCGAACACAACCGGATGTACATGCGCCTTGACACACCACTCGCCGTTGCCGAGCGGATCCCAGTCATCGATCGACTGGGTCAGGATGCCTTCAGTGATTACCGGACCGTCGTATGCATCACGCCGAAGCTGATAGATGATGCTGGTGTTGTCATCCGTGCCGCGCCAGCCGCGGGTCGAGTAAATGATCAGAAACCGATTGCGACTGAGCTGCGCCGCATTGGCATGGCCGGGATAGAAGCCGTCCGCACGAGTTTCGCCCGGAAGCGTGCATTCATGCAGCAGTTTTCCATGATGTCGGATTTCAGCTATCAATTGGGCAACCTCGCTCTGACAGGCATGCTGTTCGGGGGCAGCCGATGCTGTACAACAAACGGGTACGGTAAAACCGTTGCAAACCAGCCCGCCTATGTCACGTTATCATATGAAGCTAGAAGGTAAAGTGGCACTGATCACCGGCGCGTCCCGAGGCATTGGTCGAGGAACCGCCATATGTCTGGCGGAGCACGGCGCGGACATCGTCGTCAACAATCGCAGATGTGACGATGAGGCACAACAAACCGCGGATGCTGTTTCGGCACTGGGGCGCGAGGCACTCATCGTTCAGGCCGATGTCAGCGACCGTGACGCGGTCGAGGCAATGTTCGACACCGCGATCGCGCATTTCGGGCATATCGATATCGTCGTTGCCAATGCCGCGTACTCGGGGCGCGGGCCGGTTGTGGAGCTCGACTGGGAAGAGGTCAGCCGAACGATCGATGTGTCGCAATCCGGGGTCTTTCACACCTGCCAATTCGCTGCCCGCCAGATGGTCGCCCAGGGACAATCCGGCGAGACGCCAGGCGGCAAGATCATCATCATGAGTTCCATACACGAACAACTGCCGGTCAAGGGCAGCGCGCCATACAACATGGCGAAGGCAGCAATCAACCACTTGGGCCGAACACTGGCGGCAGAGCTCGCAGAACACCACATCAATGTCAATATCATCAATCCCGGCTGGATCGAAACCGAAATCTCCAGGAACTCTTGTGATCCGGCCAGGTTGGCTGAATTGACAAAAAAGATCCCGTGGAAACGAACCGGCACCGTGGCGGATGTTGGCAAGCTTATTGCATTTTTGTGCAGCGACGATGCCGATTACATAACCGGGGCTACGATCCCCATCGATGGCGGCTACATGGTCGGCCTCGGACTGATAGGCGACGGCGGCTGGGTGCAGCCGTTGAAAAACAAATGAGCGAATCATGAAAAAACAAGGACTACCATTCCCCGCATCGTTCAAGACGTACCCGAGCCACGCCGAGTTGGCGGCCTTAGACCGTGATCTACAGTTTTCCCCTTGCACCAACACGGAACCAGCGGTGCTCAACCGTGACCAGATCGAGCAGTTCAACGAGCACGGCTATCTCCATGGCCTGCCCATCTTCGACCGTGACCAGGCAGATGATTTGCGGCAATATTGCGATGCAGTTTTGGCCGCGGAAATGGCGCGGGGCGGCACCAGCTATTCCCTCGTCTCGGCCCATCTTAAACATGGCCGTGTCTATGATCTGCAGCGTCATCCCGCGGTCGTTGCAATCATCAGGGACCTGTTAGGGCCGGACGTCATCGCCTGGGGTGCGCACTTCTTTTGCAAGCTGGCTGGCGACGGCAAGACAGGTGCCTGGCATCAGGATGCCAGCTACTGGCCTTTGACCCCCTCAAAAACGGTGACGGTCTGGCTCGCTGTCGATGATGTCGATGTCGAAAATGGCTGCATGCAATTCATGGCGGGCTCACATCGATTCGGGCATCTCGACTTTTACGAGAGCGACGAGTCGGAACAGAACGTGCTCGACCAGACCGTCGATGATCCGGAGCAGTATGGCACGCCCGTCAACATCGAACTCCGAGCCGGAGAGATTTCGATTCATACAGATATGCTTCTTCATTCCTCCGCCGTCAACCGATCCGAACGCCGGCGCTGCGGCCTGACAATGCGCTACTGCACGCCCGACGTATCCGGCAACTTCGGTTGGACCGCGGAAGGCGGCGTAGTGAGCGGTGAAGATCGTTTCGGAAACTGGGATGACCCGGCGCGCCCCGACGTCGAATGAAGATCACACGCGTGACAGCAATTCCCGTCGTCGTCCCGGTTCCGATAGCGGCCGTCAACGATCCCGAGTTTTTTCATGAACCACTCAACCGCGGTCCGACCGGCGGCTTCGACGGTGAGTGGGTGGCGGACATGCCGTTCGCCATCGTCAAGATGGCCTCAGACGGCGGGCCTGTCGGTTGGGGAGATACACCGCGCGGCAAGCACAACGAAACGCTGAAAGAGCAAATGGCGCCCTACCTCGGGCTGTCAGTCGACGAAATCACACCGACCCTGGCGATCACCGGCAACCTCGGTCTTCGCGGCATCCATACCGCTGCACTCGACTGGGCAGCCCGCGCCCGCGAAATACCTGTGCATCAATTGATCGGGCCACAGGTACGCGACAGCATACCGATTGATCGTTGGTCCGGCTTTCGCACGCCGGCCGGTGCTGCGGAGATCGCAAAGATCGCGGTCGCCGATGGGTACAAGGGCATGAAACTTAAAGCGGGCGAAATCACTGAAGCCGGCGCTACTGTCGAGGCAATTGCAACCGCCTGCGGCAACGACTTCAACGTTGTGATCGATCCGAACGGTCGCTGGGAAACGGTGGAAACGACACTACCCCACGCCCACGCCATGATGCGCGCCAACCCCAATGCCAAGCTCGAAGATCCGATTTACGGCGACAACGAGGCGTTGGCCACCGTACGGCGCCAGAGCGGTATCACGACAATCAAAACCGTGAGCTGCGCCGCCGACATGCACGACACCCTCGAGCATGACGCTGCCGACTGTTTCAATCTCAATGGCACCTGGCCGGACATGATCGAACTGGCCGCCGAAGCAACAGCACGACAACTCCCGTTCTGGGTCGGGTGTTCCTTACAGAGTGGCCTGGACACGCTGGCCAACATCCATTTCGGGGTCACCCAGCCGATGTATAATCTCGGTGCCGACTTTTCCGCCAATTTTCTGCGTGAGCACAATCTGCTCACGGGCGAGCCAACGCTTGCCGGCGGCCAGGCCTTTTGCCCGGACGGTCCCGGCCTCGGCATCGATGTCGACAACGATGCAATCGAACGCTATCGTGTCGGTGACCCCATCAGCGTATCATGAGCCCTCACCGGTATCCATCCCAATGAATTTTGGTTTCTGTAACGCACTATACGGCGAGCTGTCGGTCGCTCAGAACCTGGAAAAATCCCGTGCCTTGGGCTTTGGCACCTATGAAACAGGGGCCTGGTCGCTGTTGAAGCGCGACAAGTTCGACGGCGGCCGTGCGGTGCTGCAATCGCACCTCGACGACTGGTCGCTGATCGATGACATCGGCCAGGCAGCAGCCGACACCGGTGTGTCGATCTGTTGCCTTCACGCACCGCCGCCCGGGATCAAGCTCGGCGATCCGGACTTCGACGACAACTTCTTCATCTACGAAGCACTGCTCGCCCGCATGCAGAAACTCGGCATCAACCTGCTGCTGCACCACGCCGGCAATGGCAAGCTCGGTGAATTCCAGGAAGGTGCCAATCAACCGATGTGGGACGCCATCGTCGGCAGTCTCAAAAAGCTCCGTGATGTTGCCGCCAAGTACGGCGTGCAGCTTACCATCGAAACCGGCTCCGGCCTGCAGGACCTCACACGCCCCGAAGCGCTGAAGCGGCTGTTCGACGAAGTCGAAGGCCTGTCGTGGGCAATCGACGTACAGCATGCCTTTCGCCCCGGGCAATGGACCTACCCGGAATACTTCGAGGCCGTCGGTGACAAGCTCGCACACATGCACGTGCCGGACGGCGATGGCTTCATTGCCCACGGCGGCATTCCCGGCCGATGCACGATAGATTGGGACGAGGTAATGGGACTGGTGCGCCAGACCGGGTACGACGGCAACGCGATTATCGAGACCGACCTGCGGGCCCTCGATTACATTCTCGGATACTACCTCAACATGATGAAAGAGGAAGGCATTTCCTCGGCGCAAATCGGATCGATCCCGTACAGTCCGCCAAACCAATACCGCTACGGCACCGCTGCCGAAGGCAACACCAAGCTAACCCCGGTTTTCGATCGCATGCCCGGGGCTGTGATCACCTTGAAAGAAAACGCCGACGGGATCACGGATATCCGCGATCATGTCATCCTCACTGCGAAAAAACAACTGGAACGATTCTGGAATCAAAACGGAGATACAACATGACATCAACAAACATCGTGCTGACCGGCAAACAGCAGGTGGAACTGCGCAGCGAGGATGTGCCGGCGCTTTCACCTGGCAGATTGTTGGCTCGCACACAAGTAAGCCTGATCAGCACCGGCACTGAATCAATCTGTTATCGCGGCGAAATGGACGACGGCTCCCACTGGCATAATTGGGTGCAGCATCCGTTCTACCTCGGATATAGCAACGTGGCGAAAGTTGAAACAATCGGGGACGGAGTCGCAGGCTTCGAAATCGGCGACCGCATCTTCAGCGAATCGCCGCATCACCAGTTGCTCCTGGTGAACGCTAACCAGGCCCACAGGATTCCGGACGACATCAGCGACGAGGCTGCCGCCTGGTCGAAGCTGACAACGATCGCACAGACAGGTGTCCGGCGCGCCGAACTGGCCATGGGAGCGAATGTCGTTATCATCGGCGCCGGTCCGCTGGGACAGCTGCTGACACAATACGTCCGGGTTATGGGCGCGCGGCAAATCCTCGTCGTCGACACAATCGAAAGCCGCCTGGCAATGGCTCAGGCGCATGGTGCCACAGACGTTTTCTGCGGCAGTGCAGCAGATGCAGCAACGTTCGTGGGCGACCACACGAATGGCGAGCTGGCCGATGTCGTGTTCGAGGCGACCGGGCACTATGCGGTTCTTCCCATGGCCCTGCCGCTCGTCCGCAAATTCGGCACGCTGATGCTGATCGGAGATTCACCCACGCCGAGCAGGCAGGTTCTGACCCCCGACATCATTACCCGACAGATCAGTATTCGCGGCACATCCAACGAAAACCTCGAACCGGGGATCTCAAGCTGGGACCGGGCTCGACAGATCAAGCTGTTTTATACCTATCTGCAGCGTGACCAGATGCGGGTCGCGGATCTCATTACCTCGCGGCACACGCCCGACGAAGCACCGGCGGTGTACGCGAAACTCATGAACGACAGGGCCGATACTCTCGGCGTCGTCTTCGATTGGCGGGGAATGTAGCATTATGGCGACCAGACAATCGGTGTGTCTCTCGATTTTGCCGGACATGGAACCGGATGAACTGTTTCGTGAGATCGCCGCCATCGGCTATCATGCCGTGGAGATCTGGGAACGCGACGACAACTTCCCGGACCTCTGCGAAACAGCATCACGACACGGCCTGCAGATGGTCAGCATGATCGGGCACACGTCACTGTACGGCGGTCTCAACAAACGGGAAAACCACGATCGGATCGAGGCGGAACTGCGGGACTCGATCGATTGTTCCGTCACCTACGGGTTGCGTGGACTCATTTGTTTCAGCGGTGCACGTGTCGAGGGCATGAGCGACGACGAGGCAGTTGCAAACACCGCAGCCGGCCTGGCTCGTGTCGCACCGTACGCCGAGGAAAAGGGGATCAATCTCAACCTTGAACTCCTGAATTCCATCGTCGACCACCCCGGCTACCAATGCGACCATACGGCATGGGGTCTGGAGGCCATTTCGCATGTCGACAGCCCACGTGTAAAACTCCTGTACGACATCTATCACATGCAGGTCATGGAGGGGAACATAATCCAGAACCTCATTGCGAACATAGACGTGATCGGACATATCCATACGGCAGGCAGCCCCGGACGCAACGATCTTGACGACAACCAGGAACTCAATTACCGCGGCATCTGCCGCGCCGTCAGTGCAGCGGGATACGACGGTTTTATCGGTCACGAATTCCGGCCAAAAAACGACGTGGTCGCGGCACTGCGACAAGCGTTCGAAATATGCCATACATAACACCGCATAGACACACGCAGTTCGGTATCGCCGCATTCGTGCTTTGGCTGGCGGCTGCCCATCCCTGTCCGGGCGACACTACGATTGTTGAATCCGTGTGGATGCCTCCGGATTCCCACTCGACAACCCAAGACAGCTTTGTCCCGATTCCTGCCCCCAAGACGGCTCGGGCCAACTCCGAGTGGTTCGCCTGTGAGCCAAGCGAAAGATGGGGTACCTGGATCGGCGACGGTAAAGCCGAGTTTTACCTCGATACAATCAAGGAAAACGGCGAGACCTTCAAAGCCTGCCGCACACGTATCAACAAAGAGACCGAAGCCTACACGCGCGGGTGCTTTGCCAAACTGCTCATTGACACGCCACAGGGCTACGTCTACCGCGTGTATACCCATTACAAAGCGTCCGGTGGTGCGAAGACAATCAGCCTGAGGCCAATCTTCCGGCCACCGGCCGGCGAGCCGACGTATTCCGGACGATCGATGCCGCTGTCGACCGAATGGACAACCTATCGTACGCCGTGGCTGGCACCGCCGGCAGCCGGCAGCAAGATGGATGTGGAGGTTCTCTACGGTCAACTCAACCCCGGTGACGACCACCTCGACTGCTGGTTTCGTGCTTTCCAGGTCGAACGCATCCCGGTCATGCTGCGCCACCCGGCCGACAACGCCACGCTGCAAACGCGATCGCCCGTCTTCTCCTGGGACGTGGCACGCGTCGACCTCCTGCAGGTTTCGACCTCCCCGGACTTTCCCGACGCCGCAACCCGTACCGTGACACGGGACATGATTCCGGTCGCCGCCTGGCGCTTTGACGAACCGTTTGAGATCGGCACGTATTACTGGCGGATCGGCTTCAACGGCAGAGACGGCACCTTCTGGATCGGTCCGAACCGTTTCGAACTGACGTCGTTACCGGAGGGACAATGGGGGTTTGATTTCGGTCCGAAGACATCACCCGTGGACCCAGACGCTCACGGCATCGATGAGAGTGGCCTGCCACACCTGAGCGGCGACGGTGCCTTGCGAGGTTACTCGGAACCGGATGCGTTGTATCGCCGATTTGAATTCCGTGATGACAAAACAACATGGCGCGGTGACGGCGGCGAGACCTATTACTACAACCGCAAACTGACGCTGAACGCAGCCATCACTCGTGATTTCATCGAGGGCGAAGGACCGCATCGATTCAGCGTGGACGTGCCGGACGGCGACGACCGTGTT
>CAYWQM010000031.1:26358-27196 GCA_964460215.1 uncultured Lentisphaerales bacterium | reverse complement strand
CTGCACGAAATCTGGCTGTTTCGTGCGACAGCAGTCGATGGCAAACTAACCGTCGATTTTGTGCCGACAGCCGGCGACGGCAAATGGGTTGTCAACGGTCTGCTGATCCAGGCCGAGGCGTTTGCGCGCACGCCGGCCGGCAAGCGAACACAACGCCGATGGCATGAACTCGTCTACACCGCGCCACCGGATATTATGGACGGTATCGATCCGGACTGGCGGTCGGCTTTCGCCGCTACCCAGTCAAACCCGACGGTGCCGTTCAACTACAACTGGGCATTCACAAAGGCTCCACCCGCCACGCCTACGGCGACCGAGAAGGAGCGGGGTTTCATCCTCTATTCACGCACCACGAAACATCCGTTGCATCCGGTTATCGTGCCGCGCGGCGATGAACGCATCGACCGGCTGCAGGCCGTCGGTTCTCGAACCGAACCCGTTCAACTCACCTTCAGCCTGTGGGGCATCCGTGACCTGTACCATGTTCGGGCCGTGCTGCACGAGCTTCGCGGACCGGATGGCGCCACGATCGATACGAGCGCTGTACGCATTCGCAGCATCTTTACCCGCACCAACACGGTATCGTTCGAATCGGCCCGGGACTGGGACGCGATCCTGATGCCGCCGCACGAGCTCGATATCGGTGCGCAGCGCACGCAGCAGTATCTGGTCACCGCCGACATACCCGCCGATGCCGCCGCCGGAACCTATGCCGGAACCATTGTCATCACCGAAGACAGCCACGAAGTCCACCGTCTGCCAATCGAACTGCAGGTCACGCCCTTTGATCTGGCGCCATCGGATTTCCTGTTCGTGCTCTCGGCTGCGGATCGGTGGG
>CAYWQM010000031.1:0-26348 GCA_964460215.1 uncultured Lentisphaerales bacterium | reverse complement strand
CGCATGGGCAAGCGGGCATCATTCGGGAGCCTGTCGGGCCACGGTTCAACAACGATCGAGTTCGGCGGCAGCATCGGCTACACGGAGGGCAACGGCACACTGGAACCGAAGCTCGATGGGATCCGCAAGCGGATTCATGATTTTCGCGACGCCGGCGGTGTCTGTGATTTCGCGTTCGTCGACATCGGCTGGGGTACATCCCAAGCCATGCTCCGGGCCTGGGCGCCGGAGGAAGCGCCCAAGCACAAGGGTAAGCGCATCCAGAAAGTCATCCAGCTGACCGACACGTTCAAAACGGAATTCCCAAAATGGCTCAGAAAAGTAGATGACTGCATACGCGCCGAAGGCATCCGCCGGGTGGTCTACAGTATCCATGACGAACCCCATTCCGAACCGGAAACCAGTTTTGTGCGGGACGTCGGTATCCTGATTCGACAGCACACGGAATCCGAGGTATATGTCAATACGATGAACGGGCAGTACATGCAGTACCTTGCCGCTGCCGAGGCGCTCGATGGCGCGCCGGTTGCCACCATGTGGTGGACCTACGGCGGCATTTCGGAAGCACAGAAAGAGACACTGTTCAAACGCGGCGTGCGCTTTCTCGGCAGCATCGGCGGGCGCCAGTTCGAACGGGAAGGCCTGGGATTCCTGGCGTGGCGACGGCGGCAGTACGGTGGCATCGACTGGACGTTCGGCAGCTACTACGCCAGCGCTGCAAGCAATTCCGACGGCCCCGATTGGGGTGGCGATGCTTCACAGATCATACCGTCGGTACCGCCGATCGACCGGTATCGCTGGGAACTGATTCAGCAGGGGGTGTACGACTTTCGCTACATCCGTACGCTCGAGCAGGCCATCGCCGCAGCAAAGGCGTCGGGGGATGCCCGAAAGATGGATGCAGCCGGGAACGCACAAGCAATGCTCGACGGCTATTGGCAGCAGATCGATACGCTGTCACGGAACATGGGAAATGTCGATCCAATCATCGCACGCCGCGAAATCATCAAAGCCATCACGCAACTGCAATGACGAACAAGCCGCACCTGGGAACCAGGCCTGCCGGAAACTCATCCATGCGTTGCATTCATTTCTTTGCCGGTAGTCCAATCCGCCTTATATGATCACCGACATCACACCCTGCGGCATACTGGCCGGAGACTGCTCCCTGCCCGGCGAGACGCGAAATGATGATCGGTTTGTCGGCTTGCTCAACGGCATACAAGTGAGCCGTGATCGTTTTCTGCTGGTCTTCACGACGCGCGGTTTTCGCGGCACGGATGACAACTGCAGTGTCGTCTACCAGCTTCGCGACGGTGACTACGATGGACGAATCATCAAGGAAGGCATGCTGGCTCAGGCCGTCGATGACTGGGATGTCCTAGAGACCGGCAGGCTCTGCTGCCGCACCCATCTCTGTCCGGCACCGTTCGGCGTTCCCAAAGGGGCTGTCATCGACGGCAAACCCGCGCCGAGTGCCAATGTCTTCGTCGTCAGCTGGGAGCGCAAGGCACGATTTATAGATCCGGATACCGGGTTCATGCTCAATACGCGTGAGACCGATCCGTGGCTGCACGCCAGCAGCGTGGCAATCGAATGGCTGCAGTTCCGGCTGAACGACGACGACGACGACATCGAGATCATTCAGCCCAAAGCCATCATGCGCCAGAAGGGCTTCCAGTGCGCCTACGCCTTCTGCGACGCAGACGCTCACCAGATGATGCAGCCCGCCGGAATACCGCTGCCATACAACGATGACAGCACGCAGTGGGTCGGTACCGGTTTCTTCGATACCCACTCTGCCGGCCGCGGCCGAATCGCGGTAATCCTTTTCACGTTCAACCCTGAATGCGGCCTGTATGAATGGACCCGCACCAGCCCAATCCTCTGCACCGGCGTTATCGCGCCCAGACACGCGCGCCACACAGACCCGTGGATCATTTCGGCACGGCAGATCGCCAGCATGAAGGCGGCCTGGGGCGGCCCGGTCGCATGGATGCAAACCAACGACTTGTTCGGTGATCCGCCCAATGTCACCACGCCGTCCGAACCACTGACCACCTCCCCGGTGCTGATCACCACCGGTGCCGATGGTGGACTGCGGCTATTCACCAACGATGCCAATATCTCGCCGTACGATCTTCCCCGCGACCCGCTTTATTGTTGGGACATCGATCCGGATCGTGATTTCATTGCCGAGAATCGTCGCGTCGTTTTCGACAGCCGCAAAGCAGGCGTGCCGATCAAACGTGAGAGCGGGGTCGCGGTCGACAACGGCAAGCTTCTGCCCCATGCCGGCGGTGATACCCAAATCCTCGCGCACCGCGTCCGTCCCGTCGCCACCAACGATCCGCGCAAGCTCGGCGTGCCGGTTACCGAGCAATGCAAACAGGCCGCCGGGATCTACTACGCCAAGGTTCGGTACGACGAGGCCTGCGACGGATTGTGGCGTTTTTGTTGACCTGCAAGCCAAAGACAAAGGACCTGGCTTTGCAGGTTCCCGTTCGGTTGTCTGGCTTGATCACGGGGCGGGTATCGAGTCAAGGGTGTAATGCTGGAATGCTGTCTGGCATGGATTGCCTATGGCGATATACATCTCCCGGGCAGTCAGGTCGGAAACGATCGCCGCGGTCGTCCAGATCAAGGCATCCGGAGTCTGGTGGCTGCAGATTGACTGCGGATCGTTGCCGTGATCGGCAGTGAGCTGCTGCAACGACTCGACGGTGATGTCGTCGGCGAGATGGTCGAGAACCGATTGCACCCGCTTGCCTCGAACCGGCGAGCAGGCAACACTCGGTTCGTCAAGCTCATGGACTTTCAGGCGTTCGCATAAAATCGTGTTTGCATGGCCATAAGTCGTAGTGGAGATGTCTTCGATGTCGACATCACCCGATACCCACTCCATCCGCACTATGTGACCGGTGGCGTCCCCGACCATATAGCAGCCGTTACTGAACCGCAGACCAGAGATCGAGTCGAGGACATCACGCACCGACGTCGCTTCCATGATGATGCGTTTGAGCAATGAGTTTGGGGCAACGTCTCCTTGCGGCATCCTGGCGTACAGCGAGTTGCCGGTGAACCCCATGCCTTGCGAGGTCACGCACAGGTTGGCAATCCAGCCCGGGTAGTTCAGCATCAGCCGGCGCTCATCACGATCATCTGTTACGCGCATGATCCGATACCGTTCGAGCGGGGCACCGGTATCCTTGGTCTGCCCCATCAGGACATGACCGTCGCGCGTGGCGCTCATGCCACAGGCAAAAGCTGTGCAGCCATCAGCCTCTGAGCGCATTGGCATTTGATCGCGCGTGGCACAGAAGAAGGCGTGGGCATATGACAGTTCAGCGCCGTCTGCAATACCGCGAACCTCTTCGAGTGCTCGCGGCGTGTACTGCCGGAACAACGGCTCGTATGCATCGGCCATGTACTGCAGTGCAGCAGTCTCCGACCAGCTCCGCAGATTGGTCAACTGGGCGATCGCATCGGCGGACTCATCGATAATTGCCTGGCGCATGGCGACACCATGCTGAGCACCGATTTCGTACGGGGTACCATGAAAGTTATAAAACTGCCCAATCACAGAGGAGTCGTCCGGCTCGCCAATCGTTGACAGATTTCGACTGCATAGATCGCCGCACGCGGCAGGTGAAACGGATCCTTGACCGGCAGGATGATGTAGTCGGCATGGCGGTTACCCTTGCGGTCCAGGCGTTGCGTCCACTCACCGTGTTCGCGATCGGGAAACTTGTCGAAGGCGTAGTTGTGTGATTTCGTGTACCAATCCAGGCACCATTGCTCACCGCTGACTTCGTAGGCCAGCAACGTGCCGCACAAGGCTTCGCAATGTGGCCACCATATCTTCTTTTCCGAATGTTCGAACAACGGTTCGCCGCCGTCTATGTCGATGCCGAGAAACAATCCGCCGTATTCTGTGTCCCAGCCTTTTTCGAAAGACCACCGCATGATGTCAAGGATCTCCGGCAGGTTTTCGATATCTGTGCCCCGCAGATTCTCGATCTGGAACCAGGCTGTCTCGATGCCGTGTCCCGGCCCCATGTATGTCCCTGTCGGGGCCGGCAAAAGGCTGTTGTCCAGGGCAACGTATTCGAGTATCGCCTGGCGTTCAGGAATACGAAAATTATCCAGGATGTCGTCGGTTAGTTTTCGCGATTCGGCCAGCAGCGCCTCGTCATTGAATGCCTTGCCTGCCTCGGCCAAAGCCAGGGAATGCTGCATGGCGACGCGCTGCGCTTTGGTGCCTTCAGGAATCGGGTATGGCGCGGTCCCGTAACTACCCGGCACAGCCAGCGCTTCCAGCACGGCATTGGCTGTTCGCAACCCCATGGTCCGGGCGCTTTCTTCGCCAGACAAGCGATAGTACTCAGCCAGTCCGCAGATGGCAAAGGCATCGCACTGAATACTCTCGAACCCCTTCTTCACCTCGCCGTCGCAGGAGGTAAGAAAATTCCATCGACCGCTGGCGTGCTGCTGGTTGTTGCCGCTGATGAAACGGAACATATGATCCGCCGCTTCGTGCCAGTCCGGTTGGTCCCCGATACGATTGCAGGCACCAGCGAACGTCCACAACGCCCGCAACTGGCTCCAGACGAACTTGTCACGGTTGACGATCGTGCCATCGTCCTGAATACACGAGCAGATACCACCCGACTCGCGATCGAGACCGTGCTCGAGCCACCACGGCAGCAGATCCTCTGTCAGCAGTTGCCGGTAAAACGCCCCCAGATCCCGCCACATGTCGTTCGTGTCGGTCAAGGGCGTGGTCAAACAACCGCGAGTGTCAAACATCTCAGTCATCAACAGCAACCTCCGGTCCTACTGCGGCAAGTCGCAGTGGTGTGTAGTGTGTTTCCAGCAAGGTACGATCACCCGACCGCTTTATGAAGGCCCACATCCTGGCCATCATAGCTTCAACCTGTTGCCGGTGTTCCGGCAATGATGCCAGGTTGGTCAGTTCATGCGGATCGGTGTGGAGGTCGTACAGTTCGTCTTCGTCAAAACCGTTGAACACAAACTTCCAGTCATCGTCCCAGAGGATTCGCTGCATGAGCGGATACCGTGATCCGTGATTTTCTGCAAACCCGGTAGTGAAGGTCGATGCCTCTGCGCGTCCCTGCAGCAAGTTTGCAAACGAGGTTGCATCTGATGGTGTGATCGGCTGCGCTCCTGCCAGCTCGAGGATCGTTGGACACAGGTCGTGCAGCCCCACCCGGGCTGTTGTTGCAGTGTCGCAGGCAATGCCGGGACCAGCGATGACCAGCGGGATATGGAAGGCCTCTTCGTAGGCGCCGATGTTGTGCGAGTCCATGCCGTGCGCCCCGAGGTAGCGGCCATGATCGCTGACCACAATGACGATGGTGTTCGCCAGCGCGTCCCGACCCTCGAGCTTGTCCAGCAATTGTCCCAGCATGCCATCGACTTCGTTGACCAGTCCAAAGTAGCAGGCTCGCGCCTGCCGCCATTGCTCGTCTGTCATGCTGTCATAAATGCGTTGCGACCGCCGATACAATGCGGGCGCACCGGACATCGGATCGTTCACACTTGCCGGCAGTTCCAGTTGATCGACCGACTGCTCTTCAAAGGATCTGCGATGGCACACCAGCGGCTCGTTCGGCTCTGAGAAACTGACACACACGGCCCACGGATCGTCATCGGCCAGCACGCCGTCAAGATACGACAGGGCGCGTTGAGTGACCTGACCATACGTGCGGTCATCGGGTTCGACCTCGGTCACGCCGTAATGCAGGAATGAACGATAGCCGGGCGGTTCGGTCTGGTAGTGCGTAAGCAGGTCATCGCGTATCAGGGCGCCCTCGCCGGAGTCGCCGGTGCCTGCGCGTATCACCGCCTTGGCATCGGCACCATTTTCCTGCCAGCCGTATTGCTCGACCGCACGGCTGCGTTCGATGTGCCACTTGCCGAAGTAACCTGTGCGATAGCCGGCATCGACGAGGTTCTGTGCCCAATGCACGTACTGCGAACGCAGGACCGACTGATCGTCGTCGACACAATGCTCGACTTGCAGCACCCCGTGATTGTGTGGCAACATACCCGTCATCAGGCTGGCGCGGGCAGGAGAACACACCTGGCTTGGCGTGTAGGCACGGGAAAACTGTGTGCCTCGCCGCATCACCCGGTCGAAATTCGGAGTCCGGCAGGCAGGATTGTTCAGCACGTCAGCCTGCATGCCGTCGGGCAGGAACAGCAGGATATTGGGTTTCCGACTCATACCTGAGTGATGCCGGCCAGCTGCTCGATGTCCTCGGGGCAAGAATCCTGGTCAAGGAAAATAGTGCCGTCGAACCGGCTCAAAATTGTCGCTGGCAAATCAGTCGTCGGCTCCGGTTCTGCCAGAACCCGCGACACGATCGGACGCTTGCTGCTGTACGGCACCATCGTGAACCTGTGGGCCGCCGAGAGCATCGCGGGGATGGTCATGGAAATGCCTTTCTCCGGAATATAGCCAAGCCCCATGAAGCTGGGATCCTCGAGCAGCTGCTGTTTCGAGGTATCGACGATATCCATCACGCGTACCCAGCGCTGGTCGTCGAAGTCGACCTGCCCTGGTTCATTAAAGGCCAGATGCCCGGAACGACCGATGCCCTGACAAAGAATATCGAACCGTCCGGCGCTGCGCAACAGCGTCTCATACCGGGCAACCTCGGCCTCCGGGTCGGGCGCGTTGTACCGGACCAGATGGATCTCTTTCGGGTGCACCTTGTCATACAGCTTTGTGATGGTGAAATACCCAACCGAGTATTCTTCCGGCAGCCGCACGTCCCAAAAGTCGTCCATGTTGAAACAGACAACCCGCTGCCAGTCCAGATCGGGCTCGACACAAAGCTCCTCGAAAAAGGTTGTCTGACTTTCACCGCCGGCAAAGATCACACGGATTTCGTCCTGTTCTGCGAGGCGTTGCCTCATCATCGCCGCAACCGCTGCGGCGGCATGCCGGCCCAGTTGTGACGCATCGGAGGACAGGTGTATTTTTGTCTGGCCATAATGCATTGTGTTTCTCCCTTTTCGCGGGATAAGGTAGCGGCACCTCAAGCTCGATCAAGACAGTCGCCAAAACTGTCAACGATGCTCCTGCCGTTTTACTATGGTGTTGCCGATTGCATGGTAGGTTAGTCGGGTCATCGCAATCATCTCGTCAATGACCAACTCCCCGTCTTTCTATGACCGGAACCGTTTTTGCCCTCGTGCTGCTGTCGTCGGTGCTCCACGCATCGTGGAACTTCGCGGCACGCAAGGTCGAGGGCAACCTCGTGGTCATGTGGCTGGCGCCGGCTGTCGTGGGAACAGTGCTCGCCCCGTTCGCGCTGTGGCTAGCCTATCAATCGCCGACCCCCGTCATCGCTTCATCAACGGGAAACATCTACATCGTTGTCAGTGGCGTTGTACACGCACTGTATTACCTGTTCCTCGCGCACACCTATCAACACGGTGAGATTTCCGTCGTCTACCCCATTGCCCGCGGTTCCGGAATAGCGGCAACCGCACTGCTTGGCTGGATGTTGCTGGGTGAAACAGTTTCTTTCCTTGGTGCCGCCGGTGTCGCGGCAGTCTCGGCCGGCATCCTGTCGATGAGTGTGCCGTCATTGCGACAACACCGTGAACGGCGCGGCATCGTGCTGGCGCTGTGTGTCGGCGCAACGATTGTGACCTATTCAATCGTCGACAAGAAAGGGGTCGAGTTCGTCAAGCCCGTTGTCTATTTGTGTATTTCGGAATTACTCACCGCCGCCGTGATGTTCCCATACGTTTATCGCAAATGCAGGACGGAGTTCGTGGCAACGGCGAAACGTTATTGGCGGTACGGCCTCGGCATTGGCGTCTTCGCGGCAATATCGTACCTGTTGATTCTATACGCGTTTACCATGGGCCCGGTCGGTTACATCGTCGCGTGCCGGGAAATATCTGTCGCCTTCGGAGCCTTTCTCGGTATCGTGATCCTGAAGGAACGCCTCACCGTCGCAAAGAGCATCGCGATCGTCCTGATCGTCATCGGGCTGTTGCTGGTGAAAATCGCTTGAATAGAGTATTGTTGGATACCCGAACACGTATCGGCACACCATGAAACTCCCATTTCTGAACGTTGAACTGGAAGTCGGCAGCAAATACCTGACGACCGAGCTGCGCGACAGCAGCAGCATCGTAGGCGATCACGATGCCTTGCAGACACGGATGGCCGCGGACGGTTACCTGCTCCTGCGTGGATTACACGACCGTGACCACGTCTTGTCGGCACGCCTGGATATCCTCGAGAAGTTGTCTGAGCGCGGCATGCTTGACCCCGCCGCACCCCTGGCGGACGGCATTTTCAACCCCGGACACGATGAGGAATCTACCTCCGGCGCGATGGGCAATATTGAACTGACCAGGCTCCCTCCATTCAGAAAAGTGGTCGAGGGCAGACCGATCATCAACTTCTTCGAACACTTCCTCGGCGGCGACGTGTTGACGTACGATCACAAATGGCTGCGCACGGTGGGCACCGGTGCCGGTTCGACGATTCACTGCGATGTCGTCTACATGGGGCGCGGCACCCGCAATTTGTACAGCTGCTGGACACCGATCGGCGATATCTCGCTGGACATGGGGCCGCTCGTCCTCTGCCTCGGCTCGCATCGTTTCGACAAGATCACACAGACCTACGGCCAGGCAGACGTTGACCGGGATCTGATCGAGGGCCACTTCAGCAACGACCCGATAGAGCTCGTAGACAAGTTCGGCGGCCGCTGGGCGACCACTGAGTTTCAAGCGGGCGACACGATCATATTCTGCATAAACCTCATGCATGCATCCCTGATCAACACGTCCAACAAAGTGCGCATCAGCGCCGACGTCCGCCACCAGCTCGCCTCCGAGCCGGTCGATGAGCGTTGGGTCGGCGACAATCCAATCAGACACTACGCCTGGCAGGCGCCCGGCGTGCAACACGAGCCGCTCGAGGAATCTCGCCGGCGCTGGGACACTTGAGGCACCGCATGGATGCAATGAAACAACTCGCTGTCGA
This sequence comes from uncultured Lentisphaerales bacterium, assembly GCA_964460215.1. Classification (GTDB taxonomy): domain Bacteria; phylum Verrucomicrobiota; class Lentisphaeria; order JABSQK01; family CAJWLW01; genus CAJWLW01. Next base: position 17,308 of record CAYWQM010000031.1, on the reverse strand, counting down.
CGATCGCTGGATTGCGGACTCCGCATGCGTCCGACGCCAAATACATCCGCCGCGTATGCATCCGCAGCCGGTCCTGTTCGCCGATCGGCCGTGGGAAAAGCTGGGCATCATCTTGTACGGCACCGTCGACTATAATGAAGCGGACGGCTTCCGCATGTGGTACAAGGCGATTGACCACGAACGGTTCCCGCGCGTCTGCTATGCCACCAGCAGCAACGGCATGGATTGGCAGAAGCCGGAGCTGGGCATCTGCGAGTTCGATGGCAACACGCGCAACAACATCGTCTTTGTCCCGCCCGGAACATTGGACGGGCCCAACGTCATCTTCGACCCGGATGATGCCGCAGCCCCCTACAAGATGGTTATCCATCTCGACCATGACGGGCGCCGGGCGGTGTGGGGCGTGACATCTCCGGACGGGTTGAACTGGAAACTCCAGTCGCAACCGTTCGGGCCCGACTTCGACGACCGGCCGCAGGCAATGGCGCATCGCGATCACGAGGGCAAGCTGGTCGTACTCGGCCGCACGCACGACATGTTCGCCACCTACAACGAACGCGTCGTCTACCGCATGACTTCCGACGACTTCGAAACCTGGTCGGAACCGCAGGTACACAAGAAAACCGCCCTCGACGACCCGCCATACATGCAGAGTTACAACAAGCCCGGAATCCAAACGGACTCGAACTACCAGAGCATCCTCGAGAAGATGTACGTCGAGCCGGATGTGATTGACTGCGAGCTGGTGTTCAGCCCGGACGGCAAGGATTGGCAGCGCATCGAACCGCGCACGACGTATCTGCCGCGCGGCCCGGAGGGATCGTGGAACAGTCACTGGGTATGCACCGGCTCGAATCCACCACCGGTTTACAATGACCGGTTGTGGTGGTTTCTTTCCGGTCGCACCGCATGTCACGGCATCCGCCAGCCGGACAGCTTGAAGGAGATCGGCGTGGCGAGTGGGCGCGTCGATGGTTTTGCATCGTTGACGACCACCGAGCAAGGCGGCTGGATTCGCACCAGACCGTTTCTCTGGCCGGGTGGCGAGCTGGGCATCAACGCCGACACACGCCGCAGCATGACCATGGACCCGCGCTTCGTAAGCGGTGAAATCCGTGTCGAGGTTCTCGACGAAAACGGCGCGGTAATGCCCGGCTTTTCACGTGACGCCTGCCAGCCGTTTCGGCGTGACAACGGCATCCACACGATGACCTGGACAGACAAGAACATGGCGTCGCTGACTGGTCGGACCATCGCACTGGTCTTTGTCATGCACGAGGCCCATTTGTACGGGTTTGGAAACAGTGCGTAGGGGTGCGTCCATCCGGATAGTTCACAAAAGTGCATCGCCGGGATTCAACCTCTGCCTGCTATACGTGGAAAACCGAATCCACCGACTGTAAGTTTAATTATCCTGTTACCCACAGCACATACGCCCCCCGAACAAGGCATGAAGCACAAAACCTTCAACCTTATCAAACTGTTGACAGTTCGCCCGTCGAAGCCACTGGGGCGGAGGCCAGGGAAGCGGAGACGGTTCACACTCATTGAGCTTCTCGTGGTCATCGCAATTATCGCAATTCTTGCTTCGATGCTTCTGCCGGCGTTGAACTTGGCCAAGAGCAAGGGCAAGATGGTTTTGTGCATGAGCAATATGCGACAAATCGGCCTGGGCCTATACAACTATCTCAATGACAACGAGCAATATATGCCGTTCTTCCGGACGGATATCGGCGGCGCGGCGTACGCCATCGTCTGGCCGGAACGCCTGGCAGCAGAAGGTTATCTCGGAATGGCCGGGGCAATCGGCGGCGGTTTCCTCGACACCTACGGGCTCGGCAGTGCGAACGCCCAGAAGGAGGGGGTACAAGGCATTTACCGTTGCCCGGAGTTGCCGGAGTATGCCACATATCAGCAAAGCTCCGGCTCGACATATCAATGGACGACGTTCCGGGGCGGTCATTACGGACTCAATACGTACATCTCAGAGGTACTGCCCACAACCAACCTGCATCGACGATTGACAAAGTCCCAGAATCCGTCCGCCCTGTTCCTCGCCGGGGACTCCGGATACACGCCCACATCCACCTTCCTTCCGGGCGGTCCCAACGATGCCTGGTGCCTGGGGATGTATGCAGAGAGCGCAAGTCCATGGGGCACAAGACGCCTGGATCCTTTTCGGCACCCGGCGCAGCGTTTCAATGTGGTCATTTACGACGGCCATGTCGCGTCCCGCGCGACATACGACATGTACAACGGCGGCACCGGCACCAGCGAACAGTGGATTCCCGGCAATGGCATCCCACCCGGTTCGTGATTGTCCCCGTTGCTTGATGTATCTGCTTCCTGCATCCGTTGCGTTTCATTCGGCCGTTGCCGAAATCCCCCTGCTTCAATCCTTCATCGAAGTGGGATAACGCCCGGGTGCGATCATCCATGGCGCACCGCCGCGCCGGCATGAAGGATCGAGCGTTGTATCGCTTACCCGTCAGGCCACGGACACCTCGTCGATGAAACATGCGAAAGCCCCGGGGTCGGCCCCTTGTCAGCCGAATTGGTCGCCGAGGACATGAGATAGAGCCAGGCTCCCCACCCGCTGTGATCTGGCAACTGTTCCTATCCGCTGTAATATTCACTGTATGCCGCACGCCCCAGCAACGGTGCATAGGCAATCCCGGCACCGGACAATCCTGCATTAAAGCATGAAGCGCAAAACATTCACCCTTATCGAACTGCTGGTGGTCATTGCTATCATCGCAATCCTTGCCGCGATGCTGCTGCCCGCATTGAACCGTGCGAAAGGTGCGGCACACAAGGCGTATTGCCTGAACAATTTGAAACAGTTCGGGCTTTCGTTCATAAACTATACAGACGAGAATGACGAGTACATCATGCCGGCCACAGGCAGTTGCGGTACAGGCTGCAACTGGGACTGGATGCATCGTACCAACGCGCAGGGCATCATTCCGTGGGAGAAGAGCAATGCCGCTGCAACGTCGGACATGTGGTGGTGCCCGAGCAGCGAATACCTGTGGATCGACTCGAGCGCGAGCTACTGGCCCGGCAACTACGGATACAATTACAACCTGGGCGTCAGGCACCTCGGCATCAATCATTATTTCCGGATGCCGCAAATCAACAATCCGACCGACAAGCCACAGTTGCTCGACACCGGCTACAGACTCACCGCACCCAACGGCCTGAATGTCGGCTGGTACATCGTCAATGAAACCAGCAAGGCGGGATTTCCGCACGGCAATTTCCAGTCGAATGTCCTCTTTATGGACGGTCATTCGGCGTCCCACAGCCCCGGGGATTTCCCGTCGTCTCAGGCGCCATGGTTCTGCGCGCCACACTATCCTGCTCGGGGCGGGTGTGACGCATGGAACTGAGCGCCGACAAAGAGAAGTTGTACAGCGCCGATGAAATCCGCCAGCGCCTCGGGATTTCCACGTGCGGGCTGAAAAAGGGCAGTGAACCCGGGAACGGCGCGGACTTCGAGTTGCTGGCCGAACTGGCCGAGCACGGCTTTCGCAAGGTCGAGGTCGGCGCTGATTACGGGCCCGATCATTTCGACTACCACAACCTCGACAGCATCGCTGAGCTACGGCATCGCTATGAGGATTGCGGGGCTGCGATTTACTCGGTGCACGCGCCCTACGGTTACCTGCCTGTGGTTGCCGGTGATCCCGAGTCCAAATGGAACCTGTACGAGACGGATCCGGACAAGCGCGAGCTTGTGCTGGCCGATTTCAGGCAACTGGTCGAGGCGATGGCCGTCGCCGGTGCGGAACTTACCGTCATCCATTTCTGGAGCTGGGGCCGCGAACACCACGACTACCATGTTGACACGATCAATCGTATGGTCGAACTGGCTCGACCGCATGACATCCGGATTTCGATCGAGACCGGCGGCAACATGCATCATCTCTCCGGCTTCGTCGACTGGTTCGATTTCCCGGACGTCGGGATCACCTGCGATACCGGGCACACCGGCAATTACTATGCCGGACTCAACCTGCTGCAGGACGAACACAACGTGCACCGGGTCATGCGCACGGCAGCCGGCAAGCTCAATCACCTGCACCTGAGCGACTGCACCTCCGGCGAACTCCTGCCACGGTCGCATCCCACCAGGTCACTGCCGCCCACCCGCCATCACCAGTCTCCGGGCCGCGGCAGCCACAACTGGGCCGCCATCTTCCATGAACTGAAACAGACGGATTATCCCGGCTGCTTCATGTTCGAGGTGCTATCGACGGATGCGGAGCGTAAGGAACGCCTGTCGACATTTGTGGAACGTTTGATGGCGGCGGAACTGGGAACCGTGGATTGACCTTCGTCAACGTTGCGTCACGGCTCGATGCGCCCCTCGATACTGCCACCGTCTTTGCGGGTCCCGGCGGCCTTGCCATCGAAGTGGAATAACGCCAGCGTGCGATCATCCATGTCGAACCGCCGTGCCGGCATAAAGTTTCGGGCGTTATACCGCTTACCCGTCGAGATGCGGACCTCGTCGATGAAGCATTCGAAGGACCTGGCATCGAGACGCTTGTCGGCCCGGTCGGCGGGCGAGGACATGAGATAGAGCCATTCGCCGGGATCGGCAAGGTCGGCTGCACCGTGACTGCGGACATCTGCAGTGTCGCCGCCGCTGATCTTCATCTTCCTGCCGTCGACATAGAAGTCGTAGAACAGCAGGTGCTCCTTGTGATGCCACTGCAGTGCGACGTGTTGCCAGCGATCGCGCCTTAAAACGACCCGCGGCGTATCGTACCAGCTCTTGCCGCCTTTTGTTCGCCATTCGGTGGCGCAACGACTCCGACCGTGATCCGTTTCGGCACTCATAATCAAACCGCTCTTCGTGTCGGACGAACAAAACCACGGCAGCCAGCCGCCGCCCAGCTCGAACGATGCGGAACGCGGCTTGAACCACCACTCGATGGTCCCTTCATTCAAGTCCAGGTTATCAAATCGCATGCGGTCCAGCTTGTCGCCACGCGGAAAACGAAACCGCCTGCCGCTGCGAATGTTCAACGCCTGATCATCCGCCGCCCCGGACACGCCGGGGACGTACCGTGCGGTTTCCTCGTGACGCGTTGTCGTCCCCGGAACCGGCGACAGCAGTTTCGGTACAAAAAGACCATCGGGACTGAATAACGAGACAACCTGCGGCACCCCCATCAGCCAAATGAAATTGTATCCGTTGCCATACATGTCGCGGCACTCGAATTTCCATGCCCGGCCATCCTGCCCTGCCGGCACGGTGACGGTATGCGGCCGCTTCTCGCGCCCCTCGAACCGCAATTCCTTGCCGTCCGGCCGCGTTACGACAAATTTACGTGCGTCGTCGCCGTTGAAGGTGAATCGACGGCATCCCTCAGGCACGAGAAACCAGTAGTCACCGACAAATCGCGACACCATGCCGCCGCCTTCGATGCTGCACACGATCCGTCGTGCATTGGTCGAGTAAATCTTTGCCGGCTTCATGTCGCCACCGCCGTGCACCCCCGGAAACTCGAGCACGACCTCTTGCGTACCGGCCGGCAGGTCGATTTCAAACTGCACGAAATTCTTGCCGTAGCCGTTGTTGCTGAACTGGCGATGGCTGATGCGGTCTGATGACAGCCGTCTGCCCTCGCCCAGGTCTACCACCGGCAGGTCGATCGTTCCTGAGAAGCGCGGCACCGCCATGTTAACGTCGAGCGTCAGTGGTCCGGCCTCCGGTGGTTGCACGTAGAACCTGTGCCCGGCGCTGACGTACGGCAGCGGTAAAGGCGTATCCCTTGTAGCCGCCAGGACGCTTTCGATGTAACCGACGCCCTGCACGACGGCGTTCGCCGCCGCGTTGTATCGCCAGATCGCCCGCGGATTGTTCTTCTCGATATTTATATAGTCGATCAGCAGCTCGTTCATGCGGTGCACGTAGGCAGCGTACTTCACGTCGCCGGTTTGCCAGTACGCCAGCGGCATGTTGTACCACCAACCGTTGTTGTCGAATGGCCAGGTGTAGCCGTACACTTTGTGATAGTACTCGAACTGCTGATGCAGGCTGCGCTGCGCTTCCGGGTCACCGGTAAAGCCATGGTACTGGCTGAAGTCGAAAGTGGCGTACTCGTGCTTTGAATAGATCGGTACGATTTTCTCCATCGCGTCGGAACCTGCGTACATCGTGTCCGGACGGAAGCCGCCCGGTTCGTCCGGTCTCGAAACGGCCTCGAACATTTCCCGCGCCATCAGCAGGAAACTGTCATCCCAGGTGAGTTGATAGAGATCGATGCACTCACGCATGCAGGCGATGCGGCCGCGCCGTTCCTGGTTGATATTCGGGTCGGCTTCCGGCCAGTCGTCGAAATCCCAATCCGTCTTGAAGCGCTCACCATATTCCCGGGCGATCTCGGCGCCACGGTTGTATCCGCGCAGGTAATACTGAAGGATCGCCTGATTGATGTGGAACATGAAATTGCGCCCGACATTGCTCTGCCCGCTCGGCGGCCACGGAAAGCCCCAGAAATTGAACTCGCCGGGATGCTTGCCCAAGCCATGGGCGTGGCTCATCCCCAGCTCGGTACGGAAGCCGGTGTTGCGCATCGCCAGTTCGAGGTAGTCGCGACGCGGATCACGGGCAAAGGCCTGCCAGAGAAACTGCGGAAAACCGTAGTCGGCGTTGTAGCGATAAAAGCTAGGCAGCCACCCGTCGAGCCCGTCGACCTGCACAACTTCCATGCGCGGAGAAAGACCGTAGTCGAGGAAGCCGTAATCGACGTCCTCGCAGAAATTCTTCTCGATGTTCTCAATCACCGTTTCGATGATGGCTTCCTCGCGCGGAAAGTTCTCTCGGTCGGCATAGTGGAACTTGCCGAACACTCCACTCGTCGTCACCCACTTCGGATCGCAGTAGGCCAGCACCGGTTTCTGAAAGGTCTCGACGAGCAGTTCAGGCGCGTCGATGACACCAGGCCGATTCTCCAAAAAACACAGAAAAACTTCGTGGGTCCGAGCCGCGCCGAATGCCTGGTTACCTTGTTGACGCCACCGGTCGGCAAAGTGTTCGCCCCATTTGCCCCGCCGCGCAATCCAGGTATCGGTGCGAAAGTCGAGCGGGACGCCACCGCGTCCCGACCACAGATGCAGGCGCATCAACGGTTGACCATCGGTGATCAATTCAAGTTCCTTGGGAAACTGCTGCCACAAATTGCGCCCCCCGGCAATGGCGCTGCCCCCGTCACCGTGGGCGGCATACCAATGGCCGGCGCGTTCGCCGGTCTGCAGCAATTCATCGCCGCAACGCACTTCGAACCGACTCGTTCCCTCACGATATCTGCGAACCTTGCCCTGGTGCAGGTAGACCCCTGCGCCCAGCTTGTCCTTCCCCACTACGGCAGGGGCGTCCGCCGTGCCGGGCATGATATCGAACGCCACGCTCTGCAGCTCGCCCACGGTAAGCGGCACGTCAATCGAGATGTCCTTGAGCTGGGTTTTATTGGAATCCTCCGTGAAGACGAACGTGTGCGTGAGCTGAATCCACGGCTGCTCGCGATAAACCGTGATGCGGGTAATCTGGGTGCAGGACTCGCGACCGTCGGCGTTGACGTAGGGCTGCTCCTTGCGGATGACACACTTGATCGGGCCGTCTTCTTCGATTTCGATGGCCGGACGGGCAGGCGACAAGCGGAACTCGGCGTCATGATTGTCGATGATCCGTCCGTCGATGTCGTGAGCTACTTGGCGATCTGCGCATTGCACCGATTGGATCAACGTACCGGACTGTTTGTCGATGGTTATCCGCAGCACCCCGTTGTCGACCTGCAGCAGCCCGCCACGATCGATCAGCATCGTGCCAACGGGGGCAGACGGTACCGCGTCGCCGAACTCGAGGCGGTAGGCAGGGTGTCGGCCCTGCCTGGATTGACCGATGAAGTCGAGGCCAAGCCACTTGATGCTGCCACTCTTGCTCCAACGCGTCATCACCCGTGCCTGGTGCGGTACGGGCATGCCGTCGAGATCGACAACGCGAAGGTTGTCCGTGCCCGCGAGCATACCCCGGGGCATCGGGATGCCGACGGTCAGCGGAACGAATTGTTTGCTAAAGACAACGGCATCGTCGATGATGATGTCGACGTGTCGTTGCGCGACAGTTGCGGGGTGATCCGTGTGACGGACGAGGTTGGCGGTGAGCCGGCCGAGGAAAGCATTGCCCCGGTTCGCTGTTGCCCGCACTTCGTAATCACCCGCTGCCAGGTCGCCGATGTCGATGTCGAAAAATACATGGCTGAACTGCGGATGCCGGACCCTCGTCGACGCGAGGACATTTTCCACCTGCACGAGTTCGAACAAGACGGTACAATCGGCCATGTCCGCGGGTGACAGGTTGAAAGCCGCGTGGCCGGTGGCGATCACGTCGTCCCCGGGATATTCATCCTTGAACAGGATCAGTTTCCCGAGTCCATCTCCCTTGAGGAGCGCTTCCACCGGCTTTGCCACGGTCGCCCCTGGCGGAATGAGCTGGGCAAAGTGGCCGGGTGCGTGGTTCGGGCCGTGCGTCGGTGCGAGCTGGCTGATGCCGGCAGCCGGCGTCAGCTTGTTGCGCACGACATTGAAACCGAACGCGGCCGGGTCAGCAGTGTCGATGCCGACCTCGGCGAGTGGAATTGCCATCTCCACACGCCACTTGTCCGCATGGCGGCGAACGTCGAAGGCATAGGTGCCGTTCCATTGGTACTTGAGCCGTCCCGGCTCAAAAGCGCTGGCATCCTCTTTGGCGCCGGCGGCTGTAATCACCATCCAATGATAGCTCTTCTGATCGAGGTTCCCGTCGATGAATATTTCGAGGGAGTCATCCGCCCAGGCGCGTTTAGAATCGCCTTCGGCCGGCTGGGACGCAGTCACCAGTTTGTCCCAATCCGTTTCATAACAGTCAACAGCGAGGTACAGCGTGTCGTTACTCATTGACACGAAAGCCTGCGTCCGACTGTCGGCGACTGAGGCACCGGGGGTGACGAACAGGTCTGTTTTGAAGGCATCGGACCAGAAGTCCGGGTCATCGCCGAGAGTCGCCGGTTGCTTTAGGGTTTGCGGGACATGCAGGCGAAGTGTTACGCGGCTTTGATCACCGGCCCGCTGGTAGAAACGCACGTCACGGAAGGCGACCTCGGCACGGCTGAAACTCGCAGCCAAACAAAAGGCCAACAAAATTCTGCTTACTGGATAATCCATGATCACCTGACGTTTGCACAGAAGAACGCATATCCGGCGGACCGGTTCACGCAACGTTCGTACTATACCCGAAAAGATGGTTTTTGCGGTCAAAAAACGTCAACACCGCAGGGGTCGCCGCTGTTGCGTATCAGGCGTCAATCTTCCATCAGCCGACCGCCGCCGGTATCCGACACCAGTAACCACAGAAAAAACGGGCCGCCCAGCAACGCCGTGATGACGCCGACCGGAATCTCGGCGTAACTCCCGGTCACCGCCCGTGCGAAACCGTCGCAAAGCACCAGGAACGCCGCACCGAACAGCAGTGTCGCCGGCATCAGCCGCAGGTGATCGTGGCCGACCAGCAGCCGGCAGATGTGCGGCGCCATCATCCCGATAAACCCGATCGGCCCGCACACCGCAACGATGCCGCCCACCATCAATGAGGTGGCGAAAAACAACAGGCGCCGGGTTTTCACGCAGTCGACACCGCGGCTGGCAGCAACGTCGTCGCCGACCGTCAGGAGATTGAGCTCGTGCAGAAGGTACGCAACCAGAGCAACGCCGCTGACGACGAACGGCAGTACACTCAGGACCGCCTGATACCCGACCAGGTCGAAGCCGCCCATCAACCATCGGACGATGCGGTAGGATCCGGCGAAATCACTCAGGTACTGGGCAAACAGAATCAGGCTCGAAAAGAAAAAACTGACGGCCACACCGGCGAGCAGCGTCGAGGCCGCAGAGAATCCCGGACGCATGAGCGTGATACCGTAGACCAGGAGGATCGCCAGAAGCGCACCGGCAAAGGCACACAGTGACACCCCGGCAATGCCGACAAGACTGAACTGCAGCCCGAGCACGACGCACAAAGCGGCACCGAGCGAGGCACCGCTCGACACGCCAAGCGTGAACGGCGTCGCCAGCACATTGCGGAACATCGCCTGAAACACCATGCCGCTCAAGGCGAGGCCGGCACCAGCCAACGCGCCCAGGCAGACACGCGGCACACGGATATCCCAGAAGATCTGCATCTCCAATTCCGTCAGCCCCCCGCCCAGGACATCAAGCGGATTGATCAGGCGATAACCGATCAGCGGCGCGACAAGCAGGGCCGCCACCGACATACAAACAATCCATAGCACCCGAACGGTGCGGCGGCGCTTCACGATTGCCCCTCGGGGATCAACAACCGCCGACCGTTCTGCGGGTGGTCGACGAACTTCGCCTCGATGTCAAAGACGCGCTGCAGCACATCCGCCTGCATGAACGCCTCGCTGGCGCCGGAAAACGCGACGGTGCCATGCTGTAGAGCAATGATCGAGCGACTGTGCAGGGCAGCACTGTTGATGTCGTGGGTCACCATGACAATCGTCACGCCGTCAGCATTCAACTGGCCCAGGGTTCTGAAAATTTCCTGCTGATGTTTTGGATCGAGAAAGGATGCCGGCTCGTCGAGCAACAGGATTTCTGCGCCTTGCGCCAGTGCGGCAGCGATCAACACTTTCTGGCGCTCACCGCCGCTCAGGCTGTGCAGGTCGCGATCCTTCCAGGCGCTCACGCCGATGCGGTCCATCACCGTCTGCACGACAGCCTCGTCGTCGTCGCTGATCGTCGAGAACGGACTGAGGTGCGGATAGCGTCCCAGCATAACGTATTCGTAAACAGTAAACGGCGGCACCCGGTGATCGGACTGCGGCAGGTAGCTCATGTGCCGGGCCAGCTCGCGCTGATGATACGCCGGGAGCTCTTTGCCAAGGACCGTTACGCGTCCGGCAGACGGCGTCAGGATGCGCATCAGACATTTCAGCAAAGTCGTCTTGCCGACGCCGTTGGGACCGACGATACTGACGAAATCTCCGGCTGTAACCGACAGCGTGACCTCGCGCAGGACGTCGTGCCTGCCACGACGAAAACAGAGTTCATGAACATCGAGCGCCGCTTCACTCATCGGTGCCCTCCCCTGCCACGTGCAGCAGCTCCGCCAGCTCTTCGACGACCTGTACAAAGCGTGGTCCGGGAATCAGCACATGGTCGCCGCCCAAAACATAGACACGATTATTGCGAACGGCCGACAGCGACGACAACGCCTTCCAGTCGGCACCATAAGTCTCGGCAGCAGCGTCGTCGCCAGGCTCCGGGATGAGATCAATGATGACGTCGGGATCGATCCGCATGATGCCCTCGGCCGACAGCATCGGATAGTCGTCGAGCGCCACGGCGTTGGCACCGCCGGCCAGGCCGATCAGTTCGTCGTGAAACGAGCCCGCACCGCAGACGTACACCTCGGCCAGCCCGCGTTGCCCGACGGTCCGGCCGATCGCAGCGAGCACGCGTGGGCGACGCCCGGCAGCCGCGGACTTTTGACGAATCGTGTTCAGCCGGTTGACGGTCTGATCGCGCAGCATTTTTGCAGACTCCGCAGCACCACAAAGCTGTCCAACGCTGCTGATGCAATCGAGCACGTCGGCAACGCTCTTGTTGTTGACCATCTCGATGTTGAGCCCGAGTCGCAACAGGTCGTCTTTGCCTTTGACGTATTCCGGCAGGGCCAGCACAAGGTCGGGCTTCAATTCGATGATGCGCTCATAGCCGGGCCGCAGCAAAGCGCCGACGCATGTCTTGTCACGGGCTTCCGCCGGGTAGTTGCAGAAATCCGTAACACCGACAACCCGGTCTCCGAGTCCGAGGGCATACAGGGTTTCGGTCGTGCTGGGAGCCAACGAGACGATACGGGAAAAGGCGGCGCCGTCGACCGTGGCATCGGCAGGCGGTGAAGGCTTTTTCATCTTGTCTCGCAGCAATCGGTACCCGACGGTCGAGAACAGAAACGCCCCGAGCATCACTGCCGTGACCACCGTCAGGCCGGTTCGTCGCCGGTCGTTGTCGAACTCTTCCGTCATTCCTCAGATCCTTTCGCGGGATCATTCTGCCCGTGATGAAGCAATGCGCCAACTTCTGATCTCACCGAAACGCTCGGTTACGTGCCAGGTCAGAAGAACTTTCTCCCGGTCCAGCATGGTCATGCTGACGTAGCCGCAACCCAGTTCCGGATCGATCTCGGTGTTGTCATAGCTCCCCTATCAGGAAATCCGGGCACGAATTACGGTCGCAGAAAAGCGTGCCGTCATGCCATTTTATGATCGTTGCGGGCAAATCGGTGGTTGGGGAATCTGTCGACAGCACGCGGGACAGAATCGGCTTCTTCAATGCCAGCGGAACCATCGTGAAAACATGAGCCGCCGACAGCATCGCCGGCAGCGTGAATGTAATACCTTTTTCGGGTATATAGCCGAGGTCCTTAAAATTGGGATCTTCGATCAACTGTTTCTTTGACTGCTCAACCAGCGGCACGACCTCGGCCCAGCGATTCGAACCGAAATCGATCTGCCCAGGTTCGCACATGGCCAGGTGTCCGGATGTGCCGATGCCCTGGCACAGGATATCGACGGGAGCAGCCTCGCGGAGCAGTTGTTCGAATCGCAGCGCCTCTGCCTCCGGATCCGCAGCGTTGTAACGGACGAGCTCGGTACGTTTCGGCTGCACCTTGTCGTACAGCTGCACCCTGGTCTGATAGCCACAGGTATACTGCTCCGGCATGCGCGGATCCCAGAAGTCATCCATATTGAAGCAGACTGTGCGATCCCAGGCAATATCTGATTGCGCGGCCAGGGCATCGAGGAATGTGATCTGACTTTCGCCTGCGGCCAGGATCATGACCAGTTCATCCTGTTTCGACAGGCGCTCCCGCATCGTCGCGGCGACCGCTGCCGCCGCCCGCGACCCGAGGTCTTGTTCGTTGTCACAAATCACGATCGTCGTTTTTCCGTACTCAGGCATTATCCACCTACACTGATTCCAAGTTGAAAACACGGCGTCAATCCGCCGGACCGGTCTCACCAAATGACAAGTTATCCCGGTTACGCCGTCGTACGACACCATCTTCTGGACAATCGCAGCCCCGTGCAGGGTTATCGTATCATATGCACGGGCGATGAAACGATTCGTTTCTATTGGTACGACAACGCTTCATGAGAGGAGCTGGGAAGCTCCGGCCTACACAGCCAGGACTCCAAACCGTAGGATGCGGCTTTCCGGCCCCCTGTCGCTCACTGAAACTGCGGCAGCAACTCACTATTGGCATCTAACAGTTCCTGCCCCATTTGCCGTACGTCCGATGGCTTGACGTGGGCGCACAACGGGTCGGCCAAGAGCGCCTCGATCGCCAATTCACGGTCGCCGAGCAAACCGGCCTCCAGGGTCAGCAACTGCACTTCGCAATGCGGCCGTACCATTCGTTCAAGGATCGGCGGCAGCGACCCGATCGTGATCGGCGCGAAGCCGAGGGCATCGATGCGACCGGGCGTTTCGACGACAGCACGGCGCGGCAGATTGTCGATCTGGCCGGTGTTCGGCAGATTCACAACGTCAGTGAACGGCTTGTTGGTCACAAAGGCCTTGATGATATCGACCGCCGTTTCACGTGATCGCTTCGGCGGTTTGGATTTGCCGGCAGCCAGGTCTAACGCCCGCTGCCTCGCGAGCGTGAACTTGTCGCGGCGCTGGCCAATCGATGTCCGTTCCAGCTTGAACCGATTCGTCGACATCCCTTCCTCCGACAACAGGTCGGGGACAAATTCACATGTATGCCGATCGCCGGCGTAGCCGAGGTATCCTGTCCGTCGATAGAGCTCGTCGCACAGGGCGTGGTGGGAATGAAAACCCATTTCATCGGAATCGCCGTGGGCCAGTGCCGTATCCAGCGATTGGTCTTGCAGGCACTTCTTCAGTAAGGGGTAACCGGGCTTGCCGTTCACTGTGAAGTCAGTCACCCAGAAAAAATGATTGACGCCGCCGAAGTGCAAGGCAAGATCGGATTCCTCGACGTTGAACAGGTTCTGCAGCAGTCGATAGGTGGCAAACACGCCATGACACAATCCAACGGATCGCAGGCTGCTGCACTCGTGCAAGACTCCGGTAAGCGCCCCCATCGGATTGGTGTAATTCAGGACAACCGCAGTGGGTGCGTGTTTTTCGATGGCCTGGGCAAGCTGTACAAAGACCGGGATATTTCGCAACGCCCGGGACCAGCCGCCGGGGCCGCAGGAGTCGCCAACGGTATGGAGGACACCAAACTTCTCCGGCACCTCGAGATCGTGTGCCATCGCATCAAGCCCGCCGGTGGAGATCGTGATCAAGACGAAGTCCGCACCTTTGAACGCTCGCGCCTGGCTGGTCGTCGCGGTGAAGGTAAACGTCCGCTTCATTGTCTTGGCCATTCTCGCAGCGGCTGCGGCGATTTCCCTGGCAGCCTTGAGGTTGACGTCGAGCAACACAACTTCGGCGCCTTCCAGCACCGACTCACGTCCCAGGTCGCTGAGAATTGTCGGCCCCCAGTTATAACTGCCGCCGCCGACAAAGACGATTTTGAGTCCCTTTTTTCTGGAGCTCGTGGCCATGATTACAGAATTAGTTCCGCGCTCTATAGTGTGGTTGATTTTCGATGATATCGTCGAGAAAATCGGTGTTCCAGGAGAGTTGATGCTTGGTCAGCAGCCGCCCCTGTGGCAGCATCTTCTCACAGACATCACGGCGCACCGGAATGTTAACCGTTGTCAGACGCGCCACCGCCGCGGAACAAAGCTGGCACCGATCGCGACTCTGGGATTATCGGAGCGATTGTTGGCTGCCGCATGCCAGACGGTGATCGGCAACGGCAACAGCCTTACATCAGTCCAACAGGTACTCAATTTTCGCGCCGTCGCGCAGGGATGCTGCGATTGTATCTGCGTCGCCGGCATCGGCGTGTTTCTCCTGATAAAGCCGAACGAGTACATCGATGCGACCGCGTTCAATCATAAGTGGCAGCAACTTTGCCTGCGCCGCATATTCCTTGTCCGAGTCGAGCCCTTCCGCCCGCGCCATGTCAGCCATCACGATGTTCTTGACCAGTTCCAGAACGACTGGACGGATTTTCGGCATATCCACGGGGTTGATCAGCGACAACACACTGCTGACGTTCGTGCTGTTGCCCAGCACAAAGGCTTGGTCGCCGATCTCGAGCTTGGCGGCGGCGATCAGTTCGCGCACGCGTTCGGCGTCGGCTCGGATCTCTTTGCGATTGTCGCCGCTGGTCCCGGCTTCCTCAGCGATCACGATCTTGATCGTGGCCTCGATCAGTACCGAAGTCGGCATCCAGTACCGCGCATCGGCGGCATCAATCGCTTCGGTAATCGTCGCTTCGGAAAACGATTGGCCGTTGATTTTGATCGGAATATTAAGGTTCTCGGTCATCCAGTCGATCTGGGAGCCAATGTACCGGCCGCGGGCGACATAGGGCTGGGCCGCCTGGATCGCTTCGCCTCTGGATTTGCCCCGAAAAAGGTCCAGGTTCCGCTTCACATAGGCAGTCGCTTCGGCGTCGGTGATCGTGCTGCGATCGCCGGCAGCAACAATGCCCGGCAACCTGGATTGATAGAATCCCGCCAACGCATCGATCCCTGCCAACGCGGTCTTCTGCTCGACCGTCATCATGCCTTGGCGGAATGCCGGCGTCTTATCCAGTCCCTCAACCTCTGCCGCCTGCGCCATCAGCATCGAATCGATGTACCGTGCGACTGTGGGTTTTATGGTGTTCTGTAAACTGACCTGACCCGGCATTGGCGACGGAAAGACGTCCGACTTGCGAATCGGCTTGCCATCGACTTTCGCCAGCACATCCCCAAGGTCGTCGATCGTAACCCTCCTGTCCGTCGCCTGAGCATCGGCGCGTTGGACAAGGACGACAAAAATTACGATACTTGCAACGACAGGGAAAAAAGATTGCTTGATCATGGATGGCTCCGAAAAAGTGAACGTACCGCGGCGAACGAAAAAACGCGGCGTACACAGTCGCCGCGCTTTTCCTGATAACCACATTCTGTACCTCGCAAAAAACACATGGGATGTGTTTGTGCGGGTAACGTTACTGCATCTTCGTTGCCAATTCTATGGGTTCAGCTTAGTATTGATGGCAGAATTGATTTCTGAACCAATATCGCAGTCCGGCTCGCAGACGTTGGCGCTGATCAACAATGTGTTGACGACAACGTTGGCAGTATCCTGCAGTTCCTGAATAGAGGTCGCCGGGTTGACATCCAGAATTACGCAGGCCAGATCGACTGCCGAGCTAGCGACATCCTCACAATCTTTACACGGCGCATCCGCACCAGCCGCACCGTCGGTACCATCCGCTCCAGCGGCACCGTCGGCACCGTCGGCACCAGCGGCACCAGCCGCACCGTCGGTACCAGCCGCACCAGCGGCACCAGCCTCACCCTGCGGGCCGGCTGGACCGGCGGGCAGGTTGTCAAGCTTCGCTTCGATCGCTGCAAGGGCACCGCTGAGTTCACCATGATCGGCCGAGTTCGCCCCAGCATTGACCCGGACATAGTCCCAAACCGCGGTTGCGTTGACTGAGCCACCGCCGTCGCCGAACATTAATATGGCATCGTTGGTTGGATCAACGGTCACCGATCCAATGACTACGCCGTCAATAGAAAGCGTAGCAGTGGGGCTGCCCGGCGCCACCACGACAGCATAGTCGTGAGCGCCGCCGCCGTGGTTGTCGGTGAATACAGGGCTGCCGGAGAAATCCGCCGGGAAAGCCTGAATACCGGTAGGCATGAAGATCATGGCGATGCCGGCATCACCATCACCGGCCTTCAACATACAACCCCATAGGTCCGCAGAATCCACTTGAAGCCCGAATTCGAGGACCCACCCATTCGCGTTATTTAACTCCGTGGCAGCGTCAGTCAGGGAGAAGGTTTCGTTTCCGGTGGGGTTTTGGGTCATCACGCCCGGTGCCGGCGAGTTGAACGACGTTGAGACCCCGATCGACTGGGACGACGGCATCCCGGCGGTGGCAGGGCTGCCGATGCCGTCCCAATTGACGGCAGCAAAGGTCTGGACGCCGATAAACAACACAGCGATTGCGATTGCGATTGAAAAATCCTTCATGATACTAGTTCTCCTTTGTTGAGCAGTGTTTCGTCGTACTTGGCTTTAAGATGTAGACATTGTAGAAAATTCCAGGCGCGATTGCAAGGAAAATTTTGACTACCAATACCAG
>CAYWQM010000030.1:0-45228 GCA_964460215.1 uncultured Lentisphaerales bacterium | reverse complement strand
AATGTCACCAAAGCCGCCGCCCATGCAAATGTCACCAAAGCCGCCGCCCATGCCCATGTCGCCGAAGCCGCCCTCCATGCCTGGAACCGGTTCGGGGATTATCTCCTCGACACAGAGGTACGCGAGGCGCTTGCCTTTAGGGGTTACCATGATGCCTTTGAATTCTACGTACTTCGGTTCGGTTCCATCGTCGTTCTCCGGGGCCTCGTCGTCTTCATCATCGTCCGGTGGCATGACGTCAGATCCGTCCTCAAGTGATTCCAGGCGTTCGAAAAGATCGACGATGATCGGATTCGTTTCTGCATCGCCGCTATCAGGCGCAGGGGGGTACTCGGCTGGGACTGACGGCCGGATGAAGGGCACATCGACCGGTGCGATGACCGGCACCACATTCTCGTATTCACCGTCGATATCCAGGTTCGGCATGACAATAATCGGCAGGTTCGGTGCGTGAAACGTCAGGGCGTGATCGTCTGGCAGGTCAATATGTGCAAGTTCCTGCGGAAACAGGAATGTGAAGGCGTTGTCCGGGAACATTTCATTAGGGATATGGCGCCCCGGCGGCACCGGTGTTGCCTCGACTTTCCACCTGTTAATCTCACGGACTGATAAAAGTACCGCAATGATCGCGATGATGAACACCACCATAAAAATGCCTTTCTCCCAGTCGTGGCGGAGCCATTCTCTGATGTTGTCAAGATTTATGGTTCGTGGGTTCATGCGCCCGGCATATATTTGAATTTTCTTTTACGATCGGACGGTGAGGTAATTCGTTCCGTCTTGCTCTCGACGAGCGGCAGAAAACCACTGCAGACGATGGTCGCTTCAATCCGGTCGCGGTTGGGGATTTTGGCACCTACTTTGACAAGCCTGACAAATTCCACCGGCAGAAAGTGACCTTCACCGGTGAGCGCCAGCAGAAAATCGGTAAAGTCCTCGGTTGCACCGCGTACCGTGACGCGGACGGGATATTCCTCGAGGTACGGTTCGAGGTTCACAGCGGTATTGTAGGTGCGGAGCGGCAGCACGGAGATGTCGGCGTACTCGATTTCGCTCGGCCCGCCGAGCTTCGGATTGGTCAGGCTGAGGTTGTACTCTCTGGCCAGTATGGCGACGTTCTTGACGACCCACATCGAGGGGATCAGCTGGTAAAGTTTGTCGTTCTCGGTGGTGCTGTACTGGGTACGACCGAGTGTCTCTTCATGCAGGACGATGCCCCGCTCGCCCAACTCGCGGACAGTATCAAGGTAAAGAATCTGATAAGCGAGCTGGTTGGCAAGCCTGAAATCGTCGAAGGTATCGTACTCACTTCTGTCACGCAATTTCGGAAACTCATCACGTGAGCGATGGAACGCGATAGAATAATTCTCCTCAACGATTGCTTGCTGGCGGCTGCGCTTTTCACGAAAAAGCAGCATCTCTGTCGGCTTTTGCGGATATCGTTTGCTCTTGAGTTTGGCAGACAAGGCGGCGTTTTCCTCTTCAACCGCATCAATACGCCCCTGCAAAGGCCGGACAAGCAGCACAAACAATCCGACAACGACAGCCAGCATAACGACGTTGTAGGTCACCATTTTCTTGTAAAATGGACCGGAATTCATTCGGGTTCTTCGACCTCGGGACTGAAGTAAACTTCCTTAAGCGGCAACCGTAAAGCAAAATCGCGCATCAAGAAATTTCCCCACGGCTTCATTTGGTGCCAATCCTGTCGCTCTCCCTGCTTCACACTGTCGACATTCTGAAACATGGAGTCTTCCTCCGTGTTCAAATCATCACCCAGCTTGTCGACGTAGATCAGCGGCTTCGCTTTCGGGCCATTCGTATAGCCGACAGCAACAATCTCCCTCCACGGCTCGATCTGGTTTGTAGGTATGTATTCGTGTTCAGGGATTGCCTCAATGACCTGTCCGCTGTTGTTTTGCGACAGCAAGCCCATGCCTCCCATCAGGTTTGCGCGCGGAGTTGGCTTTTCCCGCTTCACCTCTTCTTGCACCTCTATGGGCGGACCGTCATTGTCATAGCTTTCCTTATCCGCAATAACGACGAACCAGTCCTTTTCGTGCTGCCATCGGCCGAGCTGGTCGACTGATTCGACGAATGTGCGATTGCGATGAGCCCGGGATACGAACGGGATGAGCATGTGATTGAAAATGTCGATGGTCTCGTCCATCGCCTGCAGTGCCGGCACGTGCCTTGTACAGGAGACCAGTTCATCGCGATGGATGCCTGCCGCGACTTCCTTCAGCGTCAGTGACCGGTATGTAATAGCCAGGGAGATCGCCAAAACGAACGACAGAATCCAGGAGCAGGCAACGAGGTGCGGATAATTCCGCCGGCGCTTGACCAGCAGTTTGACGTCCTCCGGTGCCGCCGAGATAGGGCAGGCAGCCTCGCCGCCACTAAAGCCCTGGAGAGCCAGGCCGTAAGCGATCGCGTAGAGCGCTGCTTCCTGCAGTTCCTGCTGGTAAGTGACTGTCAATCGGCGTACTGGAACTTCGTACACGGTCTGAAAAAATTCGTCGATACCCGACAACAGTGAACCGCCGCCACACAGGTAAATCTCCGCCACTTTCAAATCCGGATCGTCTTCGGCTTGAGCCTGCATCTTCCACTGTTCGAGACTGCCCTGGATCTCTGACGACATGGCGCGGGCGGTCGCAGTCAGTGGTGAGTTCAGGTCGGACACCAGGACGCGGCTATTGTACTTGACGCTCTCGGCCTCTTCTTGGGAAACCTGCAGGTGCTGCGACAGAGCATCGGTAAACATGTCGCCGCCGAACGGGATGCTGGCAGTGTAGAACACCTGCCCCTTCATCAGCAGTATCATCGTCGAATTGACGGCGCCAATGTCGAGCACCATCAGCACTTCGTTGCGCTTGCGCGCTTCCGGCTCGATATAGAGGAAGGCGTTTGCCAGGCCGATACCCTCGAGCGTCATATCGCTGAGGTTCAATTCGGCGTCTTCGAGCGCCGTGACGCGGTGGCGAATCAACTCCTCGCGGCACAGGCAGATGGCCACGGGCAACTTGTACCGGTAGAAAGGCTGCTGCGCAACGAAGTCGTCGATGAACTCTTCGCCGGAGAGTCCGGCAATCTGACCAGCCTCGTAGCTGACGAGTTCGTCGAGGCTCTTTTCGCTGCCGGGAGGGAAATCAACCAGCTGAGTCAGCCCATAGTGATGAGGCATCCCGAGAATCGCCTCTTCCTCGGAGAAGTTCTCAGCTTCGAGTATCGCCGCAATACGGCCAGAAATTTCCTGCTCCGTGAACAGGTCCTCTTCACGATTGTTGATGACAACGGTTCTGAGGACTGCGACTTCGTTTTTGTACTTCTGCAACACCACGATTTTGGTCGTGGCGGTTCCAACATCAACACCGATAAGCTGGCGTTTGCGTCGAAATTTCGGTGGCAACTTCATTTGGCATTCCCGTCCACAGGACACAAGTGAAAGGCGACCGCGATATAAGCCGCTGACACGTCATAATCAACACTCGTTCGTCAAGCCATGCAAGCGCCGGAACACGGCATGATTACGGGCGTTCTTCTTCTTCCAACGGGATGTTGAAGCGACCATCCGGGTCGACGATGATGGCTTTGACGAAGATGAGCAGGTGATCCGGGCTCTCATTGGTGTCGAATTTCCTGAACAGCTTCCCGAGTACCGGCACGTCGCCCAGCAGCGGGACTTTGCTCACCGTCGTACTAGATTGAGCCGTGATCATGCCACCCAGCACGATCGTTCGGCCACTGTTGACCGATGCTGTGGTTGTCAACGCGTTTTCAAAGGTTCGCGGCAGGCTGACGCCCTCGGCCAGGGACTGGAACTCGAGAAACTCGCTGATCTCGGCGGTGAGGCTCAGCATGATTGTCTTCATGTCGTTACCTACATTGGCCGTTACTTCCAGGGTAATCCCCAGCTCCAGTTCCTCGGCTTCACCGACCGGAACGACAGCGTTGGCGATCACCGGATTGTCGCCGGCAACAACGTTGGACTGCTGCTCGAACTCTGAGAAATAACGCAGCGTCTCGCCCCGGAAGATATCGGCACTCTGGTTATTCACTACCAGTAGTTTCGGGGCACTGAGAGTGCGCGCGCTACGGGTCTGCTGGATGGTCTCGAGAATAGCATTATAAGTCACGTTGTCGATGATACCCGAAATGGCCACGCGCGCCTCGCCGCCAAGATTGTTGCCGAACTCGGGTAGCGGCGCTTCACTGTCGAAATTGAACTTCGGAATAAAGCCCTGCTCGAAGTTCAGGTTGTTGAATGAGGTACCTAAAAGAAACAGTTCGTTCTGCGAAATCGTCATGTAGCTGGCTTCTATCAGAATCTGCTTCGGCACCTGGTCGAAACGGTCGACGATACTGCTGGCAGAACGCAGATTCTCGCGGGTGTTCAACATCATCAGCACATTGTGATCTCGATTGAGATCCATCTTCGCGCCCTCGGGCGAATCCTCCATCACAAAGCTTTCAAGCATGTTCAGCAATGTGTCCTCGGCACCATCGTCACCCTCGACAAAGCCGCTCTGCAATTCAAACATCGCCAGCTCGAGCTGGGCACCGCCGAGCTCCGGCTCTTCCGACGCTTGGGTGATCCAGATAACGTTTTCGCCGAACTGAAAATCGATGCCCATATTGCGCATCACATACTCCAGCAACTCCCGCAGCGGCACGTCATGCAGTTTGATAGTCAGCGTCTGCTCGCTTTCCAGGCCCTGGTCGGAGATGATATTCATGTCGTCCATTTCGCTGAGCGTCATGATAATGTCTTCGACCGTTGCATCGACCAGGTCTATGTTGACCTTGCGGTTGACCAGGTCCTCCATCGGCCCGGGGGGTGGTGCCAACGGCTTGTATTCCGGAGTCACACCGACTGTCTGCTGGTACGTATCCGGCAAGACGAATTTGCTCATCGCCTCGCTGAGGACCCTGGCGGTAGTGTTCTCCTGCTCCTCGACCATCAACGCATTCTGACGCTCGGCGTTGATCTTGTACATCATGCGCCGCACCTCATCCTGAAAATAAGGTGAACCGATCAAAGGGCGAAGCGCCTCGCGCGCTTCAAAGTACTTTTCGCGCCGCATCATTTTATTGACCTGCTCAAGCCGCTCGTGGGCCTTGAAGACGCCTTCGACCGTGGCTTCGTCGTCCAGGTCTATAGCAGCCAGCTCGGCAGTAAGCAGATCCACCTCGACTTCTTCCTGTGCCGCCAACGGCAGGCCGACTACTGCCAGGGCGAGGATGACAAGGCCAATGCGCATCAAGATTGTCTCAACCATGAATAAGTTGGACCATGTAGGGTGCCCACATGCGTTGTGGACCAAACGGTGTTGCGGAACAATCGAGCCAATCGTGAGTATGAAATCAATCGGCTCCTTCTTCCCATTTAAGCCGGCTCTCGAAGGTGCGACCGGAAACCGCCGTATTCAAAACAAGCTGATTCTTGCCCCACAGGACTTTCCAGTGATAGAAGCAACGAACGGCTGGAAAATCGTCTTCGCTCCAGGCACCTTTGCTTTCGTCGAGCCCGTTATCGGGGTTCTTACCCCAGCCCTTACGAATCTGCTTGTTCTTGTATTCCCACCACGTTTCGCCATCGGTACCGGTTTCAAAGGAACACTCAACGTTGCAGTATTCATACATGTAACTGCAGCGCGTCACAGCGAGGTTGGCACCGTTTTCCGCTGTCCGCTGCGCATTACGATCGGTGTCGTCGGTTTCAGGAAATGCATCGGTACAGTCCAAAGGATCAATAGCCGGCTGCTGGTCACCGTCTCCGCCGGGCCGGCCACCGTCGTGGCCGCGGCTTTCGTCCTGGGGGCACACAAAAATGGCGGTTTCACCGAAATAGTCGGGGTGCAGCGCACTCAGCCACATCGGCATCTTGCTATTATAGTCATCCTGATAACTACGGATCTGCAGACCGAACTGATGCATCTGGCTGACGCACGAGGTTCGCCGGGCACGGGCCCTGGCCTGCTGAAAGGCAGGCAATATCATTCCGGCCAGGATCGCAATGACCGCGATCACAACCAATAGTTCAATGAGCGTGAACTGACGTTGCAGATTACGCGTACGCATTCGCCACCTTTTTCAACTGTTCACTTAGCTCTGCCACAGTCACCATAGCCGGTTCGACTGACATCAGACAAAGCGCACTTATGCATCGATCTCAAAAGTTACAATTGGTTCGTCCACAAGTCAAACCCGACACCTGATGCATCTCAACAATATCCGGGTTGACAGAGTCTATATGCTACACTCAATTACCACCATCATTCATTTCTCAGCCTTGGTGTTCGTATGTCCCCGAACCGAGATTCTATAAAGCGGCAACTTATCCTATGCCTCCTTTGTGCCCTTACGCTGGCTGGCATCACCGTGCCGGCAGCGCCTGGTGACACTGATAAGGAACCCAGGTTGATCAGTGGCACGATGCACTTTGGCCTGTCCCCGCGGATCAAGGCGAATTCGTGGTGCCGTATGGGTTACCGCGTCACCAACCCCAGCGACGAGGCGATCAATGTCGAGATTATTCTGCGACCACAACGGCAGCGCAACGTCACAGTTTATCGCACGTCCTTCAGGCTCGACGCAGGCATCACCTATGAATTCGAATCGCAGGTAACCTGCGGCACGGTCGACCGGTTCGACTTCGATTTTTTCGTTAATGGCAATCTCACCGGCACTTACGAGGCCTTCATCCAGATCGATGACCCGGGGGCCAAGACCATTATATTTGTTGACGATGGTGACATGGACAAAGGTTCGTTCGCCAAAAACAAGGCGTTGTACACGAAATTCAACAACACGCACGCCCGCGCCTCCGACACTCCTACGCACTGGGCCGGTTACGACGAAGCGGTCGTTGCAGCGTTCATGCGGCCAGACTGGGATGCCATGACAACACGCCAGTTCAATGCGATCAGTGACTACGTGGCACGCGGCGGAACGATGCTGTTCGCAGATCCGGTCGGCTTGGCGACGGCCAGTAAGACAGTCCTCCGCAAGCTGCTGCCGGTAACTGTTATCGGCGTCCGTGATATCGACTACGTCGACGCCATCGAGCCTATCGGGGGCCACGTCGTCACTTGGCCGACCGGCACGCCTTTTCTGGAAAGCACCATGCGGGAAGAGGGTATCGCGACGTTGTGGCAGGGGGATTTTCCGCTGGTCGCATGGCGTCGTTACGGCCTTGGCATGGTCGGTGCCTGTGCAATAAACCCTTCGCTCTCGGAAATGCGGACCTCACAGAACTTCAATCCGATGTGGAATCATTTGCTTGCCAATACCGGCAACTTTTCCCACGCATCACGGCGCGGCAGTGCCGAACTGTCGTCCGCACTCGATACTTTGACCGGTATTGAAATTCCAAAGAGCGAAGGCATCCGGACGTTTCTGATAGTCTATTTCGCGCTCGTCGTCGTGATTATTCTGATCGGGATATTTCTGCGTCAGCATGCCCGCTCCTGGGTCGTCATGTCCTGTGTCGCCGTCATCGCCACGGTCCTTGTCTTTAATCACGCCGCCAAACGCAGTAGCACATCCGAGTTGCAGACCGCGGCAATCATCAACTTCGTCTCGCCCGCAACCGTTGATCGTACATCCGAACGGCTGGTCAGTCTCTTTTCGAAAGACGCCCGCTCCATCGATATTGTCTGCAGTTCCGTCGATGCCCGCATCCGAGCCTTGTTACCGCCACGCCTGTTTGCGCAGAAAAAAAGCGCCAGAGGGTCCAAACGGAACGCAGGCGCAGCAGGCGACAACGGCCAGAAAGCGAAGGCCAAAAAGGGAAGGAACAAACGTAGCGAGTTCGTTGAGTTTGGAAAAACGGAAGCCGTCCGCGACCCCATAAGTGTCAGTCAGATCGACGGACGTTCCGTGTTGCCCAGGCTTTTTCTGAGACACAACGCTCCCCGCTTTTACGCCGCCCTGGATGCCACCAACGGCACCCCCTACAGCTCGTTGCCGACAATCAAATGGACCGCCGCCGGTGCCAGTATGGAACCCTGGCAGATGCCGGGCGACAAGACTGTCATCGATGCCTTTATTGTCTGCCACAACGGTGTGATTCCGGTGACGACGTCAAACCAGAGCTGCTTCATCGAGCCCCAGCAGGTGGATAAAATGATGGCGCCGTCCTCGGAGGTTCTAGCCTTTCAGAGGCACCTTGTCGATACGCCCGCGGCGGCACCGCTTCTCGCTGTGGTAACGGAGTTTTCGTCACAATTCGCTGAGATACCGAATGAGTTCAACTTGATCGGCCGTACCATCGATCTTATTCCGGTCGTTCAGGATTTGACCGGCAATCAGGTACATGTCCCCAGGCAACAGATCAAAATCAATACCAATCTGGGCAAGCGTTCCAAGGGCCTGCACCGGTTCGGGGAATGGCAGAGCATGCAGCATCGGGGCATCTCGGTCAAAAGCGGCCCAATGGCGAACGCCAAAGACGCGGCCGGAAATTGGAGCGACGCGGCGCTGGCCTTCGCTGCCGAACACCGGCTCGACCTCGAGTTTGCCGAAGTCCAACCGCTCGAAGGCAATAGCAGCAGCGCCGTGGTTCTCGGACTGAAGCCCAGTTTTATTGTCGTTCCCGCCAACTTGCCGACGGGGCTCAGTCTTTTGAAAGCCGACCGGCTATCGGTCTATTTCTCTGTTGCCAATCGCGGCGGCAACCTCTCCTTCGATATATTTTTGCGCCATCGCAACGACCCCGACGGTACCCGGGATCTGGCGGCACGCCTCATTGAAGGAACTACCGAGTATCGCTTTGAAGGCTTCGATTCCGCCAACGTCATCGACCCTTCCACCGGGGCATTCGAGTTCGTGATCCGAACCGATGCGCGGCGCAAGCTCTCCGACCCCACCGAAGTACTGCGTGCCAATTCCTGGAAAATTCTGGAATTGACGGCGGGTGCCAGCGGTACTCTAGACGAACGACATAAGGGAATTTTCTGAGGACCTGTTTCATGACAGCAATTATCAACACACAAAATCTCTCGAAAGATTACGGTGCCGGTCGCGGCATCAAAAACCTGACCATGGAGGTGCCCGAAAAGTCAATCTTCGGTTTCATCGGCCCCAATGGCTCAGGCAAGACGACAACCATCAAATGCCTTTGTGGCCTGATCATACCCAGCAGCGGCCGCGGTTGGATCGATGGCCTTGAGGTTCTGCCCAAGAATATCCAGCAGATCAAGGCGAAGATCGGCTACCTGCCGGACGAATTTGGCGTCTACGAACAAATGAGCGTGTGGGAATACCTCGATTTCTTCGGCGCCGCCTACAAAATCCGACCAACCCAACGCAAGCAGCGGATTTACGAAGTGCTGGAGCTTACAGATTCCTCGCACATGATCGACTACCAGGTATCGTCGCTATCTCGCGGCATGCATCAGAAGATCGGCATCGCCAAGACCATGCTGCATGATCCCAAAGTGCTGATCCTCGACGAACCCGCCAACGGTCTCGACCCGCACGCCCGTATCGAGATGCGCAAGACCATCCTGCGGCTCAAGGAAATCGGCAAGACAATCATGTTGTCGTCCCATATCCTGCCTGAGCTCGGCGCTATTTGCGACCGGGTTGCAATCATCGAAAAAGCGGAACTGCTGATTCAGGGGACCGTCAAGGAAATCACCCGTTCATTGCAGGAAAAAATTCAATTGCTCATCGAAGTCGACTCCGACCTCGACACTGCGGTAAAGGCCTGCAAGGACTTCGACAACGTCGAGGACGCTTTGGTCTCGGCCAACGAAATCCGTGTTGACTACCGTGGCAATCGCACGCAAATCGCTGACCTGAATAGCCATCTCGTCAACTCCGGCGTGCGTGTCCAATCGATCAGCGAAATGGAAGTTGACCTGGAAAATGTCTTCCTTACCGTAACCGGCAAGCATGAACAACGACAGGATGCCGAGGTCAGCGATGAGGACACGGCTACCAACGACGCCCGCGATCGCATGATCGACAAGATGAACAAGGAGAAATAGTGCCTGCAGATTGCATCCCGGCCCGTTTACTTATTTGTATTTATCTATATATTCTTTATAAAGACCAGCCTTGAGAAAAACGATCACGCTGTAGCTCTTGTATGGAGGCTCCAGTCCGATGGATCCTGAAGAACCCGTTTACGAGACAGAAGAAGAGCAGTACGTGGCCGAGGTCGAGCAAATCCTCCTCGCCTATCGCCAGCAGAAGCTGCGAGAACACCTCGTTGGGCCGATCGTTTCGTTCGTGATGCACATTGTCATTCTGCTGCTGCTCACCGTGTTTGTCGTCGGCAAGGCGCAGCGCGAGCCCTTGCCTGAAATCGAAGTGACCATGGAAGAGGTGCCGATCAAGGAACTCGAACCGCCGGAGATCGAAGAGATCGAGCAAATGGAGGACGAAGTCCTCGACGAAGCACCGGCAATGGATGTCGCTGTACCTGATGTGCCGATCGAGAACACCGCGGATGCGGCACTCGAGGATGCCAGTGAAGAAGCCCCGGAAAGTGATGACAGCTTCGATATGGACGACATGCTCGATGTCCTGCCGACCAAGACTCCGCTGCAGCTCAAGGGATTATACGGCGGCCGCACTGCCAAGGGCCGGCGAGCAAATCGAGAGAGGTTCGGAGGCAACGCTCGTGGTGAGGACGCGGTGCTGCGGGCCTTGCGCTGGTTGAAGAAAGTCCAGGCATCGGACGGGTCATGGGAGAACGAAGCATTCACCGGCCTGGCTCTGCTCTGCTTTCTGGCGCACGGCGAAACACCGCAGTCCGAGGAATTCGGTATGACTGTGCAAAAGGCGATGCAATGGCTCTCGGGCAAGGTCCCGGTACAGGGAGCCAGCCACGGCTACGCCAATGGCATCGCAACGTATGCCCTGGCAGAGGCCTACGGCATGACACAGATTCCGTTTCTGCGCCAGTCCATGGAGGCCGGGCTGGAGGTAATCGTCAAGGGTCAGCAGCCCGGTGGCGGCTACAACTATGCTTACGGGCAAACGGAGCGATGGGACCTCTCAGTGGCCGGCTGGCAATACCAGGCGCTGAAGGCCGGGTATGTCGCCGGTTCCAGTGTCGAAGGTCTCGACGAGGCAATCAACAAGTCCAAGAAATTTCTCAAGAACGTGGCCTATGCCAATGGCAAATTCGGCTACAGCTCGCCTGGCTCTGGCGGCAACATGACCGGAGTCGGTACGGTGGCCTTGCAGCTGCTCGGTGATGGCGGCAGCAAAGAGGTCCAGGCGGCGGCGAACACCATTCTGTACGAACGCCTGCCCGGCTATGCCTGGGAGAATTCCGGCTCGTCGCTGTATGGCTGGTATTATGATACCCAGGCAATGTTCAACCAGAGTGGCCGAAGCTGGCGACAGTGGAACGATAAGTTTCAGAAGGTCCTGATCAATGCCCAGAACAAGGAAGGTTGGTGGAAAGCCGAAGGCGGTCACCGAGACAGTAAGGTTTTCGACACCACGTTATGCTGCCTGCAACTGGAAGTGTACTACCGCTACCTGCCGACTTTCGACATCAAGAAAATCAGAAAGCAGACCGCAAAACGTAAAGGCTTGATTGAAGAGGGAGACTCCGGAGAATTCGACGATCTGATCATTGACTGATCGCCTGCGCCACAGGCGCCAATTCCGTGTCTCAATAGCTGCCGTTGCGAACTTCGAAATGCGTTGGCTTCCCAAGCGATGCGCCGCCAGTTTTGATCCAATGCGCGGTCCACTCGATCAAACGCTGCAACGATACCGTCGGATTACCGAACAAGTCTGTAGCTGCCTTCGAATTGCTCAGGAAAGCCGTCTGGCTTTCTGTGCCGACCAACTCGGCAGGCATGCCAAAGATCCCTGCGAAAGTCTCGGCCACCATACGTACCGACACCGTCTCCGGACCCGTGACGTTAAGAACTGTCGGCGGTGATGTGCAATGCGCCAGCGACAGCAACCCCTGTGTATTGGCATCCCCCTGCCAGATGCAATTAAAGTATCCGTTTTCCAGGTTCACGGCCTGGCTGTTGAAGACCTTTGTGCCGATATCGAATAGTACGCCATAGCGCAGGTCGACAGCGTAATTCAGGCGGAAAAGCAGCATCGGCGTTTCGTTTTCAAGGCTGCCCCACGTGAACACACGCTCACGTCCCAGACACGACTGTGCGTATTCGCCGATCGGCGCCGGCGCTGTCGATTCCAGAGCACCCTCCGACTCGACTGCTGCCAGGGGATAAATGTTGCCTGTCGAAAATACGACAATCCGGCTGGCGCTGAAATGACTCACAACATTTGCCGGAATAACCGTGTTTGAGGCCCATGTCATTGCTTCGCCGCCGTCCGTACCGAATTTTCGGCCGGCCATGTAAACGATGTTCGGCACCTGTGGCAGACGGTCGACGGAAAAGCGATCGAGTAAATCACAACTGATGCACTGCAGCCCAGCCGCTGTGAGTTTGTCGATCACGGCGCTATCGGAGAAACGGGAAACGCCGATGATGTTCTTCTCGACTCCCGCGGCCTTGCAGGCACGTACCGCTTCGATACCAAGGGAAATGCCCATCTTGCCGCCGATGCCGAGAATCATGATGTCGCCTTCGAGCGATTTCATCATCTCTACCAGTGCCGGTGACGGGGTCGACATCACGTCATCGAGTTGGTCTTCTGATTCGATAAGTTCTGGGATATCCATATACGAGTCCTATTTGTCAAGCCATTCGGCCTGCTTTGCCAGGCGCATGAGGTGTTTTGCTTCGTTCTCAGAGAGTTTTTCTTCAGCTTCAATCTGCTCTTTTAGATAGCGTTCGTGCTCCGACTGGGACAGGGCCATGACGATGCTGCCGTCATCACTGCGTTCGAGCACCATGCCAACAACTTCATTCCCCGAGAACAACTTGAAACGCGTATCGGGATACCAGATGGTAAGGTACGCCTCTGCCGTCTGGCCCGGCCGTACGCCGACAGTCTGTTGCGCGGTCTCACCGCCGTACTCGACGTGTACACGATGGCGGCCGGCTTTGAAGCCGGAAAGACGAAAAGGCTTGGATCGCCGCATGCCACCCAAGCTGCCCTTGGTGGCGCCCTTGAACGAATTATCCACAAACACCTTGGCTCCCGGTGGAATCGTGACGATTTCAATATCCCCCATGACCGGGGTCAGATCAACGAACACAGCATTCGGCTCATCCTCGTCGATATCTATCTCGACAAGCTCAGGCTTATAGTACAGCCCGAAAACACGCAACTCGTAACTGCCCGGCGTCATGCTGTCGAGCATCAGCGGCGTCTGACCGAGAAGTTGCGGTCCGTACTGAACGGACATATGGGGCGGCTCGCTGCGAATCAGACAGGTGCCGTTTCTTTGCGTCAGTGTGTAGATCTGCTGATCGCCGTCATTCGGTACATCAGCCGTGACGGACAAGCCCTCGAAGCCGTACTTGACGAAAGAAATCTTGTACTGCCCGGGAGCGAGGGCACCAAGGTAGACCGGTGTCCTGCCGCGTCGTTTGCCGGCGACAGAGACGCTGGCGCCTGGCGGTTCGGTAGTGACCCAGAGGTAGTCCACGGGAATATCGTTGCCGCTGAGCGGGGTGCGCTCGTGTACCGGCTCCGGGCGCAACGGCTCCGGCTCGGGCAGGCGAATGCGGACCGGCGCATCATCCACACGGTCCGCGTCACCCATGTCGTCGGGATCGCTGTCGGTCCTCGCCCAGTCCATTTCGTCGTCCACGAAATCGTCCCCGGCCATGTGATCGACGTCGGCGACAGTGTCGTCGGTGGTGTCAACGTCACGCTCAAGTGTGTTTCCGCCTGTGTCGCCGGAATCGATTTGGCCAACGGTCGCGTTGCCACTGTCCAGGACTGCAATCTGCGGCGCCGCCGCGCCATCGTCCCGACCGGCAACGGCCTTGTCACCGCCCCGGGCGGATGCAGTGCCGGCGGATTCGGAACCCGGCAAAATAAGCGCCAGGACGATCACGCAAACAAGCACCAACAATCCCCAGACAACGGCGCTGGTCCAGTTGCCTGGCGGCGAGCGATCCGGAAGCTCAACAGCCGCAGCTGTCGCTCCCAGGCCAGTTGGTCGGGGCACCGATGCTGACGCAGCATCGTCATCGATGAATTTCAGGCTCGTGCCGCTGATCGTGATACGGTCACCGGGCTTGAGTGTCGCGTCCTTGACTTTGACACCGTTAACCTGGATGCCGTTCGTGCTGCCCAGGTCAACGATGACGTAGCAATCGCCTTGACGCCGGATACTGGCATGCTCGCGGGAGGTATTGTCATCGTCCAGGCGCAGTTGACACTGGTCGCCCCGCCCGATCAGAAATTCGACCGTATTGATGTTGACCGTGCGACCGGCATGGCGGCCGCTGCTGTATTTCAGTTTTGCGTCCATATCGTCATGCTGCCGGCGGTTTGGCGCGGATCAGGATTGCTTCCGAGATATCAAATCCAGATTCCAGTGCCTCACCGAGTTCCTGGACAAAGGCAGTGGCACGATCGTCGAAAAAGCGGATTTCACCGTTGCTCGTGGCTAGAGTTTCGACGCGGGCCAAGTGCGTTTTCTGGTCGCCCCGGCCATGATCGAGAAAAACGTCGTAAGTCTTGCGTGTCCAGCCGTCGACAAACAGTTTCAGGTCGTGTTTCTCGCAGAGCTCACGCAGCAATGCATCGAGTCGGGCGTATTCTTCTGAGGATTGTTGAACTTTGACCATGGCGGAACTGTTTGTCCAGGTTTACCTGTTATCGACGTTTGCGGCTCAGGCGTGTCTGACGTTCGAGTTTGTTCAAAGCACCCTCGAGCTGCGCTAAATCATCTGCTTCCATGCGGTCGGTGAAAAGAACCCCGTCGAGGTGGTCAACCTCGTGTTGCAGGCAACGACTCAATAGCCCGCCACACCGGAAGGCGACCGTAGCTCCATTCACCGTGGCTGCATCGAGTTGGACAAACTCCGGACGTACAACCCAGCCGCGGATGCCGGGCATGCTGAGGCAGCCTTCGTTGTATTCAAAAAATTGCTCGGAAAAAACGCTCAATTGCGGATTGATCAGGACCATGGGCATCTGATTGAGCAACACCAGTTCACCGGGTGTGTTGCTGAAGGGCGGGGAATCTTCGGTGTCGTTCGGCAACGGGACGTTCAGAGTAATCATCCGGATGTTCTGGCCGACTTGCGGCGCTGCCAGCCCAATGCCCTCCTGCTCGTCCATAGTAACAAGCATGGATGCGGCCAGTTCTTCGACTGCCGCATCGACAACTTCGACCGGTACCGATTGTTCGCGCAACACGGGGTTTCCGTAATTGCACATGGGTAGCGATTTCGCAGTTTGAGATTTCCTGCCAAGCAGGCTCATTTCCCGATTCTCCTTTGTGGTACTAATTTGCTTAAACCCCGACTAATTTACAAGGCCCCGCCGGTCTCGGAGCGCGCGTTCGTACCGCTGCAATCTTCGAGCGCAGGCTTTCTCAACCGCGACAACCGCAAACCGCAGAGCTTCTGAGACTGATGATCCACGAAATCCACATTGTCGGTGCCCGTCAGCACAATCTCCGGAACATCAATGTGACGATTCCGCGTGATGCCCTTGTCGTGATCACGGGTCCAAGCGGCTCGGGAAAATCCTCGCTGGCGTTCGATACGCTGTACGCTGAAGGCCAGCGCCGCTATGTCGAGTCGCTGTCGGCATACGCGCGGCAGTTTCTCGATCAATTACAGAAGCCGCTGGTTGACCACATCGACGGCCTGTCGCCGGCCATCGCCATCGAACAACGGTCAGCAGGCAGCAGCCCACGCTCGATCGTCGCGACCTCAACCGAAATCTACGACTACCTGCGCCTGCTGTTCGCACACATCGGGCACCCGCACTGCCCGAAATGTGGGTTACCAGTCACCGGCCAGAGTCCGCAAAAGATCTGTGACCGGATACAGGCGCTTGCCGGCGGCCGGAAAGTCATGCTGCTGGCGCCCCGTGTGCAGGGTCGCAAAGGTGAGCACAAGGACGTACTGGCACAGATTCAGAAGGAGGGGTTGATCCGGCTGCGCATCGATGGCGAGATCATGCGCCTCGAAGACATTCCGGCGCTGAAGAAAAGCGTCAGCCACGATATCGAAGCAGTGATCGACCGCATCGTCACCGGCAGCCTTGACAGCGGCCGACTGAACGACTCGGTCGAGCGCTGCCTGCGGCTGGGAGAGGGCTACATCAAGCTGCTCATCGAGGACGAATCGACAACCGGCGGCTGGCGCGAGGAATTGATCAGCGAACACCTGTCCTGTGCCGATTGCGGCATCAGTATCGGCGAGCTGCTGCCGCGGAACTTTTCGTTCAACAGCCCGTACGGCGCCTGTCCGGACTGCCATGGTCTCGGCATCCAGAATCTTGTCGATGAAGCCCGCGTCATCGATAGGGAAAAATCTCTTGCGGAAGGGGCGGTCACGCTGTGGCAGGCTGGCCCGCGGCGCCTCGTGACGTACTACCGGCATGTCTGCAAGAGCTTGGCGGCGCATTACGATTTTTCGCTCGACACCGCCTTCAAAAAACTGCCGAAGAAAATTCGCGACATCATGATTCATGGTTCCGGTGACGAGGACATCGAATTCAGCGTGCGCGTGGCAGGACGGCAACGACGCGTAATTCGGCCGTTTGAAGGCGTTGTCACCAACCTCAATCGACGGTTCCTCGAGTCAGAAAGCAACACCATGAAAGAGCGGCTGCGCAAGATTATGGTTTCACGCCAGTGCCCCAGTTGCGACGGCAACCGCCTGCGAGCTGCGAGCCTCGCCGTCACCGTGGCCGATCGCAACATCTCCGCAGTTGTCAGTCTCAGCATCGATGCTGCCGGCGCGTTTTTCGACGAGTTGGACCTGCAGGGCGAGGAAGCCGTCATCGCCGCCGAGATCCTGCGGGAGATCCGCTCGCGCCTGGGCTTTTTGCGCGCCGTCGGTCTCGGCTACATAACCCTGGACCGGGTAAGTAACACTTTGTCCGGAGGCGAGGCCCAGCGAATACGCCTGGCGACGCAGGTGGGCAGCGGTCTGGTTGGCGTGCTGTACGTGCTCGACGAGCCGAGTATCGGTCTTCATCAACGCGACAATCAACGGCTGCTCGACACGCTCGGTCAGTTGCGGGATTTAGGCAACACGGTCATCGTCGTCGAACATGATCTCGAAACGGTGCGGGCCGCCGATCATGTGATTGACCTCGGACCACGCGCCGGGATTCACGGTGGCGAAGTCATCAGTTACGGGACACCGGCAACGATCGCCGAGTGCCGCGAGTCACTCACCGGTCAGTACCTCAGCGGTACGTCGGCCATCGATGTGCCCCGGCAACGCAACACCGGTAACGGTCACAAGCTGCGGCTCATCGGTGCCGGCCAGAACAATTTGAAGAATGTCGATGTCTCAATCGAGCTCGGCCAGTTCTGCTGCATCAGCGGCGTCTCGGGATCCGGTAAAAGCACCTTGATCAATGACATTCTTGTGAAAACAGTGAACCGCCACTTCAAGATCGGCCACGATGCCCCAGGTGTCCACAAGGAGGTGCAAGGCCTTGAGTACATCGACAAGATGATCGTTGTCGATCAAAGCCCGATCGGTCGCACGCCGCGGTCGAACCCGGCAACGTACGCCGGTGCCTTCGACCAGATCCGCACACTCTTCGCCCAGGTGCCCGACTCACGGGTGCGCGGGTACAAGCCCGGGCGCTTCAGTTTCAATGTAAAAGGCGGTCGCTGCGAAGAATGCCAGGGCGACGGCATCCGCAAAATTGAAATGCAGTTTCTCCCGGACGTCTTTGTGCAGTGCGAAGCATGCAAGGGCAAACGCTACAATCGCGAAACTCTGACAATCCTTTACAAAGGCCGGAATATCGCCGAAGTGCTCAATATGACCGTCGAGGAGGCGACGCATTTCTTCCGCGCCATCCCGCGGCTGCACCGCATCCTTCAGACTTTGTTCGACGTCGGCCTGGGCTACATTCACCTCGGCCAGCCGGCAACGACGCTGAGTGGTGGCGAAGCACAGCGGGTAAAACTCTCCACTGAACTGGCACGCAGCCAGAAAGGCCACACGCTCTACATCCTCGACGAGCCAACGACGGGCCTGCATGTCGATGATATCCGGACGTTGCTCGACGTTCTACAGCGGCTGCGGGACCATGGCAACACGGTACTGGTGATCGAACACAACCTTGACGTTCTCAAGGTCGCGGATCACATCATCGACCTCGGTCCCGAAGGCGGCGATGGCGGCGGCACAGTAGTCGTCGAGGGTACCCCGGAAGATGTGGCTCGCTGCAAGAAAAGTTACACCGGTCAGTATCTCGCCAAGGTGCTGTAGCCGGTGGCAGGCCAGTCCGTGAGCGCCAGTCTCGTCGCAGAGTCATGAATCAAGCGTCATCTACGTTCAAATCTGCCGTACAAGGCATTACCCTTCATGAACCCGTTCGCCTTTGCTCAGGCGTGCCGCGACAGTGATCAGCTGCAAGCTTGCTCGGGCGGTGGGGCATATTGCCGAGAGGTTGCGGGCAATTCCCACCAGGATGTGCGCTGATTGCGGAGCATGCGGCTGGTCAGCGACCTGGCTGACAGCGGCCTCGAGCACCTGGAAGTAATGGAAATTGACATCTTCGCGGACGGTGGCGTACATCAGCCTGTCAACCAGAGCGTCGAACGGGTGACCGAGCTCGACGTAACGACTGACCAGCTCAGCGAGTAGCTCCGTCCGGTCTTTGCGGTCGAGGGCATCGAGCATGGCGGAGAGCAACTCGTTGGCATCGGTGCTGAGATGATCAAGACCGCCAGCCTCACCAGGCAATGCTGCCGGAGGTATGTTCAAAAAGCGATCCATGTACACGGTGATGGCGCTGTGAAACACACCGCGCGCGACATCCGGCGTCGTGCAGCGCTGTAGAAGCCGGTGCATTGCATTAGCAGTGATGAAAGCGTGCTGTGGACCGAACCAGTCACCGACTTCGTTGCTCAGGCCGAAGCGCGCCAGGCGCAGGGCGGCGGCGTAACAAACGCCCTGTGCGAGCTGCAGCGGCGTAGCGCCGGCGATCAATGCGTCTTCCAGCGCCGCAAGGATCGCCAGGGGATCGTCACCGAGCAGAGTTGGCAGCAGGCTGTCGTCCTGCTGCCAACTCTTTCCGGCACCGGCTGCCAGCAGTTCGGGCAAACGCGCCTCGACGTCGCGCAGCGGTGTCACGATGTCGATAGGATGGTGCCAGTGCGATGCCTCTTCCGCTCCGCGCCCCGACGCCATCGCATCGGTCAACAACGGGTACGTAGCCTCGGCCTGCTCCCAGCCGACATGATCGAGCAATTCCATCATCTTGTTGACGTTGTCCAGTAGATGCCCGCCGCTGTCGTAGATGCGATCAGTCGCAGCGCCGGCGGTCAGATCAACGATCGCCTTGTCGGCGTCTGTTCCGAGTGCCTGCCGATGCAGTGCTGTCAGTAACACGCGCTCGGCGGCATCACCATGCCGGCTTTGGACCCAGTGTCGGTACCAGCGCTTGAGCAACGCCATCGAATGATCGCCGGCGGTCAGTGGCCCAACCGGTCGGCGCGGTGCGGCATTCATCGTCTGTCCGGCAATTTCACGGACGGCCCGGAACATCGCGAACAGCATCGTTTGCTCGGTCAGCCGCGGCTGCAGATTGGCAACGATTGTCAGGATTGTCGATCCCGTGCCAAAGCTCTCGCCATTGCTGCTGGCGAACTGCGCAACCTGCCCGATGATTGTTGACCAGTCAATTTCGAGCCGGCGCAGCATGACCAGGCTCCGGGCAATTGTGAAGCCGCTGTTTTGTTCCATGCCCCTGATCAGGCCCTGCGAGAAGTAAGCTGCATCGGGCGCCCGACGCGGTTGCGAGCAGACGTAGACAATACCGTTGTCGACACTCGTGTCGAACACCGGTGTGTCGTCGGCAAAGCGGTCGAAGGAGCAACCGCTGCACAAGTCGAAGCGAGCCTGATGCCAGTGGCACGTGAGAATTCCATCTTTCACCGTGCCTTTACTCAGCGGGAACCCCATGTGCGGGCAGCGGTCTTCGACGGCGAAAAACCCGCCGTTGCTCGCGAAAACAACGATCGGCTGTCCGGCCACTGTCACTACTTTCATGCCTTCCCGCTCGAGATCTGCGACCGTCGCAACTTCAAACCTGTCGTAGTTCATGTGCCGCTCCCGCTTTGTGATGACTGCGCGTTAGTGTAGATTCCCTCTGCAGGAACTGCAATGCCCGACAGGAGATCAATGTGCAAGCGCATTTTGCCGATACACTCATCACCAGAGTCCGCGCGATTGGCCACCCGCTCTGTGCCGGGCTAGACCCACACTTGGACCAGATTCCGCCACTGTTTCAACAGGGCGACATGTCACCCGGGAATCCGGCCACGGCTGAGAGCGTGCACGACTTCTTTCGGGCTTACCTGCCGCGGCTGCAAGGCAAGGTCGCGGTGGTCAAACCGCAGAGTGCTTTCTTCGAACAACTCGGCTGGCGTGGTGCCCAGGTGCTCTCGGAGGTTTGTGCGCAGGCACGCGAGTTGGGACTGATCGTCGTGCTCGACGCCAAGCGCGGTGATATCGGGTCGACCGCTGCTGCCTACGCGCAATACCTGGCGAACGCAGGTGCCTGGTCCGCCGATGCTCTGACAGTGAATCCCTACCTGGGCACCGACACACTGGCGCCCTTCGCCAATATCGCGGACTCGGATAATGCCGGCATCTTTGTGCTGGTCAAGACCAGCAACCCCGGGTCCGGCGATTACCAGGATCGGTTGGTCGACGGCGTGCCGCTCTATGAACTGGTGGCCCGCTCGCTGGCACCGACGGTCGAACGTTTGCGAGGTCCGCAAACCGGTTGGTCATCACTGGACATCGTTGTTGGTGCAACGTATCCGGAGCAGGCTCTGGCAATCCGTGGACTGCTGCCGCAGGCGGTTTTTCTCATTCCCGGGTACGGTGCCCAGGGCGGCACGGCAGCAGACGCGGTAGTCAGCTTCATCAAAGGCCCGGCCGGGCTCGAAGGCGGTATCGTCAACTCATCGCGCGGCGTGCTGTTTCCCGATGACAGCAATTGCAACGATGCAACTGCCTGGGAGCAGGCCATCGATGCAGCCCTGGACCGCGCCATCGACGAGCTGGGCACAGCTGTCGCCACCTGACCCGGTCCGCAAGCAGCCTCCCCATCCCAGGGAGCAGTGTTAGTCCAAGGCTATAAAAGTATTCAAGGAGCTGTGAATTGGCTATACTTGAAGGATGCCGTTCTCGACGATGAACTTCGACCAGCGAAGTTTGAGGGCGAGAAACTCGTCGAGCGTGCGGCAACATAGGAAGGGGTTCGTCATTTTCTCGATGCCGATCGTCGATGACGGGCGCACACCGTAGTCGTGGCCCGGCCAGACAGTCACGTCATCTGCAACTTCCGCAACAACCCGCTGCAAGCTCTGCCATTCCATACGCGTCCCCTGGTCCGACCATGTCTTGCCCACACGGCCAACAAACAGCAAATCGCCGGTGATCAGTACGGGTTGCTGCAACACCTTGATCACGAGGTGATCGTCGATGTGCCCGGGCGTGTGTGAAAACTGCAGCGTCCAGCGGCCAACCTCCAGGCTATCGTTATCGGCCAGGCCGATGTCGTGGGGAACGTCGGACTCAGCGTAGATAGCAATGGGCGCATCGGTCAATGCCTGAGCCTGCTCGTTACCGTTGACGTGGTCGTGGTGGCCATGCGTATTGATGATGTGGGTTACCTCGAGCTTTTGTGCTCGGGCGCGATCGATCAGGCGCTCCGGGGCATACGACGGATCGATGAGCACTGCCACACCTGCCTCGCGGTCACCAAGCAGGTACCCGAGATTATGGTCACCACCAACGTGGATCTGCTCGAAAATGAAGTTCAACAGGCGCTCCTCCGGAGGGATTACAGCAATACCCGTTGGATGTAGGTACTGCGCAGGTTGCGGATATCACTGACGAAATCCTCCTCTTCCGCGAGGATTTCCTCCGTTGTACGGTTGAGAGCACGGCGGCTGGAGAGGTATTTGCGGCCGGCTGCAGCGATTGCCGAGAGGTCGCGCAAGGGGCCGCTGACACGGTCGATCGCCTCGAACTGCTCGTCCGACAAAAGGCGGCGAATGTTGTCCTGATGCAGGACCTGCATCAGCCGCCGGTAGCGCCGGCCGATCTCGGTGTTCAACAGTTTCTGCTCGCGTGAGCTGGCATACATCGCGGTCAGTTTCTCAACCACAATATCGCGCTGCGCCATCGAGTCGAAGTCGCCGGTCAATGCATCGAGCTCGGCCATCACTTCAGCCTCGAAAACCTCATCACCGAAAGACAGCATTTGTATCGTCTTTGCGGGCGGCCTACCGCTTCTCAGATCGGTAAGGAAACGGCGATGCACCGCTTCGGCGCAGTGCCTGTCGAGGACACGCCCCCACCCCTGCCGGTGTTCGGTGGTGAAGCCGAAAAGAGAGAGGGCGAACTCGAAGGCGCCGTTGGGTGTGTTGAGGATGAGGTCTGCCAACACGACCAGTGGCGGAATCATCTGGTCGATCCACAACAGTTGCCGGTATAATGCGGCTCGGGTTATTTCCTCGTCATCGCCTTCTCCCGCCTGGGCGAGTTTGCTGCTTTCAAAGATAAAAAAATCGATGGCGGCACCCGTCTGGTCAACACAGTTCTTGAGCCAACGCAACATCCGATTACCGTCAGTGAACGGGTAGAGCAACTGCAGGTGCCGGGCCTGGACGGTTGCGGGCGGCATCTTTGCGACCCAGGTGCGGAACCAGTATTCGCGCAGCAGTCGGTCCGCCTCCTCGACGACCGACGGCCAGTGACGGAATGCCTGGCGATCATCGCTCCAGGTCTTGGCCTGTCGCAAGGCGGTGGGCGGCAGGTCCGTCCGGGTACGCCAGACACGGATGAGGTCGCGAGCGACATCAGGGTCGATCGGGGTGCTCTCGTCGCTACACAGTTTCAGCTGCCAGACAACGGCGCGTTCATGATCGAGCTGCAGCATGAACTGGAAAAACGGCTCGAGGACCGTATGGACCAGTTGGTTGCGCCGCTTTGCTGCATCGACAGCGTGCACCACGTCCTTCGGCACTTCGGAACTCGCATTGACCTTGAACCATTGCAGCGGCGTGTAAAAGTCGGCCGGCACTAAGCTTACGGAGGCAGTTACAGGCTCGCCGGTCGTGACGTCCGGCAGCTCACCGGCAGCGACGAGTTGGCGAGTAGCACGGTCAAGAAAAACATGGAAGTCCGCGAGAACATTCTGCTCAGCGCGTTTCACCGGGCTGGCAACGTACAACTCGAGCAGCTCACCGGCGAAGTCAGCAGCTTCGTCAAAGAACGCCGGCCCGAGCTCAGGCACCAAGGCTTCGAGCTTGGGCAGCGCCACATCGACGAGCTCCGGATTAAGCCGCCGAAAAACCCGCAGGTACTCGCGGGCCCGGTCTACGGCGGATATTTGTGTATCTGGCATCGTGACAGTGCGGGTAGCCCAGCAATCTCAAGGTACAGTTATCTTGCTTTGGCCAGCACGCGCTTCATCCGCTTGACGAAATCGGCGGGTTCCCATCTCATCAATGTTTCCTTTTTGTACGTACGCAAGACATCCCCTTTGGGATGGATGAAAACAACGTAGGGGCACTCGGCGATGTCGTACTCGCGGGCCAGATCGTGGTTGCCTTTGACGTAGAGCGGAATGAAACGATCCGACAGTTCAACGGCGTCGGGATCTGAAAAATGCGTGCCCCACAGGCCCTGGCAAGTCTCGCAACCGCACGTGAAGAACACCATGATCGGTATCTTGCGCTCCTTCGCCTCGATCAAAGCGTCGTGAAAGATGGCCGTACGCTGCCCTACCATCCGCCATTCAATCTCACCGCCTTCCGGCCTTAGCGTTGGCTTCTCGAATGCCGCAGAAGACATGATTATGCACAGGAATAAAAGTAGGATGCGTAACATCGTGACCCTCGTTTTCTATTTGATTGTCTTTGATTATCCGAAAAGCTGGTCGATCACTTTCGCGTCTTTCTTGGCGAACGAAATGGGGCGACCCTCTGGCGTAACAAGTTCCTTTGTCGGATCAATCCCGAAAGTTTGGCCGATAGAAGCAAAGAGATCCTGCACCTGCACCGGGTTCTCCTTGACTTCCATACCGTCGTCGGTCGTGCTGCCGATGACCTGGCCACCACGCACACCACCGCCCGCCATCACAACGGACCATGCACCGGGGAAGTGGTCGCGACCACCGTTTTCATTAATCCGCGGGGTACGCCCGAACTCACCCATCCACACAACCAGCGTCTCATCGAGCATACCATCTGCTCGCAATTCTTCAACCAGCGCTGCAAAGGCCGGATCAAGTTGACTGGACAGGCCGGCGATGGCGCTGAAGGCATTCGAATGCGTATCCCAGCCGCCGAGCTGGACCTCGACAAACGGCACCCCAACCTCGACCAGCCGCTTGGCGACCAGGCAGCCGCGGCCGAAAGAGCTCTCCAGATTATATCGTCGAAACTGCTTCGAGCCGGCGGCGCTGACATCGAAAACTTTCGTCAGCTTAGACTCCATCAGGCGCTGAGCTTTTTCGTAGACATCGCGGTGTGCCGCGATCGCTGAGCTGTCGCGCCTCTTATCAAAACTGTCTTCGAACCTGTCGAGCAACCGCCAGCGCTTGTGCTGGCGAATTTTGTTGATGCCGTATGGTTTGATATTGCCGGGCATCTGCCCAGCATTGCCAATGACCAGCGGCCGATATTGTGGACCGAGGAAGCCGGGGCCGGCGGACGATCCGTTGATGCTGATGAAGCTGGGAAGCTCAGCATTGAGATCGCCCATTTCAAAGGAGATCATCGAGCCCAGACTGGCATACTGCACAGTTGCCTGCGGGGTGTAGCCGGTGTGCAGCAGGTACGACGCCCGGTCGTGGTTGCCTTCACGCGAGGTCATCGAGCGGATGATCGCCAGCTCGTGCATCTGCTCGGCCAGCTTCGGGAGGTGCTCGGAGATGTGGATGCCCTTCGTGGCCGTCCGGATTGCTTTGAACTGGCCACCGTTCATCGTGTGCGACTTCGGATCAAACGTGTCGAGCTGGCTGGGGCCGCCGCCCATCCACAGAAGAATGCACGCCTTCGCCCGTTGCTGGGCCGCTATTTTGCGCATCGCCATCACGGGATTGGTGCCCGCCATGATGACACCGACTATTCCGCCAGCACCAACCTTTAGGAAATCCTTCCGTGATAGATGTTCGGGTGTGTCCATAGTCATACGGCCTCCAATTCGTTAGCGTCGAAACATCAACGTCAGTGTATATAGAAGAATTCTGTAGAATTAAGCATGACCCACGCCACATCCTGAAACCCCTGCAGCTTACTTTCGGCGTTGTTGACGTGGTTGCGGAATCGCCGCCGCTCGCCGGCCGTCGCCGGCCGTGACAAGATACGCAGCGAAAGCTCTTCCATACGTGTCTTCATGCCGTGCCGACTCTCGGCGATGCTGCTGATCGGGCTGTCTTCATATGTGACGAAACGGTTGGCGATATCGCTGTTCATCATGAATAACGCCTGCGGGATAGTGCCCTGGAAATCGAGGACCTCACCCATTTCGTCGTTGTCGTACAAGGTGATGAAAGTCCTCATTTGCTGGCGCAGCCGGCGGACGTACTGTCCGCCTGTGCCACCGCGGCTCATGCTGTTCGTTACCATATCGTTGAAACCGCCGATCTCGACGATGGAATTCATCAGTTGCTCTGGTGTCATCGCCCGCGGCGAGGCTTTCGAGAGGTAGGTGCTGTCGAATCGGTTGGATCTGTTCGGTTCGGATGAGCGCTGGAAGATTTCGGTTTTCATGATCACCCGAATGAGCCGCTGCAAATCGAAGTTGGCAGCGATAAAATCGTCTGTCAGCAGGTTGTAGGCATCCCGATTCATAGGCCGTTGACGCGACCCCAGACTCATGTCATCGACTGGGTTGATCATCCCGCGGCCCATGAATTGAGCCCACATCCAGTTGACCAGGGCCAGGCTGAAATACCGATTCTCTGCAGCAGTCAGTGCGTTGCTCAGCACACGGCGGCGCTCGGCCGGTTTTGCAATTGGTGCATCTCCCAGGATATAGCGGGCTGACAACGTCTTGTCCGTGTCGGGAATGCGCAGCCGACCGTTGCCACGCTGGTTCAGGCGCCATGGGGCGCTATCGCGACGCTGGCGCTGCGGGCGCTGCACCCGGATGCCCTGGAAAAAAGCGGCAGTCTCCCAGAATTCCTCCTGCTTCACGGCCTCGTACGGGTGGTCGTGACACTGAGCACACTGCATGCGGACGCCGAGAAATATTTTCGACACGCGTCCGGCCATATTCTGCGGAGACTCGGACCAGCGTGCCAGGAAGGCGATGCTTTTGTCCTGGCTGCTGCTGCCCTGCGCGGAGATCAGTTGCTGCACAATCAAATCGTAGGGCGTGTTGATGGTCAACTGCTCCTCGAACCAGTCATAGAGCATGTAGAAGAGGGCCTCGTTGTCACCGCCACGTTGGCGGCCGTTGAGCCGGACCGTCCAGACATTGGCCCAGTGCTCGGTGTAGCCGGGGCCGCCGACCAGGCCGTTGATCACCTGGTTACGTTTGTCGGGGGTCTCGTCCTTGAGGAATGCTTCCACCTCAACCAGCGTCGGCACCCGGCCATTCACATAGAGGTGTGTCCGGCGCAGGAACTCGCCATCTGTACAAAGCTCCGAAGGGGTCAGGCCTTTTCGTTTCCAAAGCTCGGCAAACTGTTGATCGATCTGCTCGGCGAGAATCTCTTCGGACACAAACGCCAAAACACTGCCCGATATCATAGTTGCGCAACAGAGAATGCTGATGAATTGGAATCTGAGCATAAGCATGACCAGACTGATCAGGAGTGTTGGGGTGTGGTGCATTATTAAAGTACATCGCCAATTGCGATTTTTCCAGTCTGATGCTGTGGCGGGTGGGCATTGGTTGCTCTTGCGCTATCCGGTGTGGCACATGCTGACATACAAAGGAGACCGCACGTCCAGCACCCGCCAGCGCCAACGCCTACGTCTGAAGATCATCGAGAAACCAAAGCAGTTTGAACAAATCCGACGCAGTTCCGTCAGCGAGTAATTTGTCGAATCGCGACGGAGCGATAGAAACAGAGTTTGAAGCTGCTTCCAGGTTGCACGACACGAACAAGCGGTCTGCACTCAGCCCGATACATCCGAATCCGATCCTCCTGCTGCCGCGTGCAGCGGCAGCAGGTAATTGAGACCGTCCATTGATTTCGGCGGTAATCCGTCATATATTTAAGACGCAACTACTTATGTCT
The DNA here is from genome assembly GCA_964460215.1 of uncultured Lentisphaerales bacterium. GTDB lineage: Bacteria > Verrucomicrobiota > Lentisphaeria > JABSQK01 > CAJWLW01 > CAJWLW01. Next base: position 17,892 of record CAYWQM010000030.1, on the reverse strand, counting down.
GTACGAATCTTTCATTTTCATCTCAGGATTTTTTTTGCTTTCACGTATCACCAAATCCATCAATCGTCTGTTCAATACCGAGTCTAAAAACGCCGATCCCGAACCGGTCGCAGACCCCAAGGCCGGAACTCCGACTCCAGCGCGCGCTGGAGGGGGCGAAAAATCAGACGACGACGGCCAGCCGTCACGCAATCGTAATCGGAATCGTAACCGGAACCGTAATCGCAGCCGAAATCGGAATCGGGACCGCAATCCGGAGCGACAAGAAGCGCCGCGAGACGAACACCACGTAGCACCTGAACCCGCAGTTGTCAGCAGCGAAGACTGGACGCCGCCCACCGACATCCCGGTTCAGGAAGGCACCATGCGGTTCGTCGACCTTGATTTGCCGAAGTCGCTGTTGCGCGGCATTTGCGAACTCGACTTCAAGTATTGCACGCCGATCCAGCAGGAATGCCTGCCGCCGTCACTCGAGGGCCGCGACACTACGGGCAAGGCTCAGACCGGAACCGGTAAAACTGCCGCCTTTCTGGTTGCCACCATGGCCCATATCCTGGCCAACCCGAAGACCGACCGCCGCGGCGGCGACGTCCGCGCCCTGGTCTTGGCGCCGACCCGTGAGCTGGCGATACAGATCCACAAGGACGCCGAAGATCTCGGGAAATATTGCGGGCTCCGCAATCTCGTCGTGTACGGCGGCATGGACCACCGGCGCCAGCGCGATCAACTGTCAGATCCTGTCGATATCCTCGTAGGTACGCCCGGCCGGTTGATCGACTACATGCAGAGCCGCCATCTGAACTTGCGGCATGTTGAGATACTCATTATTGACGAGGCCGACCGCATGCTCGACATGGGCTTCATCCCAGACGTCCGACGGATCGTCAACAGCACCCCGCGCCCGGGACAACGCAGGACACAGCTTTTCAGCGCCACCTTCTCCAGCGCCATCCTGCGCCTGGTCGAGAACTGGCAGGTCGATCCGGTGCGCCTCGAGGTGGATCCGGAAAACATCGTGTCGGACCTGATCGAGGAAATTTTCTACAGCGTCTCGACAGATGACAAACTGTCGGTACTGCTGTGGGTCCTGCGGACCGAAAAAGTCGATCGTATGCTGATCTTCACCAATCGTAAAGACGAAGCAGCCTATCTCGACGGCAAGCTCAAGCAACATGGCATTTCGTCTTGTTTGCTCTCCGGCGATGTGGCGCAGAAGAACCGGATGCGTATCCTCGAGGATTTTCGCGAGGGTCGGACCAAGGTCGTGGTAGCAACGGACGTTGCCGGCCGCGGCATCCACGTTGAGAACATCACCCACGTGATCAATTTTGACCTGCCGTACGAAGTTGAATCGTACGTTCACCGGATCGGCCGGACCGGCCGCGCGGGCACTGCCGGCAAGGCGATCAGTCTGGCCTGCGAATACGGTTCGTACATTGTACCCGACCTGGAAGAATTCATCGGCCGCCAGATCGAATTCACCCAACCGCCCGGTGAGGCGCTCGAATTGCCGGAGCCCTTGCACGCCGAGCCACCAGCGCGCACCGACGAATACGCCCGTGGCAAACAGGGCGGCTCACGTGGTGGTGGCGGTGGTGGTGGTGGTGGACGAGGTCGGGGCGGTAAACCATCCCACAGTCGTGGCGGCCCGCCACGCGGCCGCAGCAGCCAGGGCCGCTCACGGAATCGTTACTGAGTCGATCGAGACACCGTTCGCCGACATGCCGAATCTCAAAGAAACCCTTGAAGGGACTCGCGACGAAGCGCTCGCGGCGCTTGCCGAGTTCACCAGCGAAGAGGAAGTCGAAGCATTGCGGATCCGCATGCTCGGCCGCAAAGGCATCATTCCTGCCGCTATGAAGGAGATGGGCAGCCTCTCGGCTGAGGAACGCCCGGAAGTCGGCAAGATCGCCAATATCGTCAAGAACGAACTGCAGGATGCGCTGCAGGCAAAGCTCCACGAACTTCAGGCGGCAGGCCGTACCGTTGCGATTACCGGACTCGATGTCACCCTGCCGGGGCGCCGGCGGCGGATCGGCCTGAAGCATCCGATCAGCCGTGTCATGGACGAATGCGTCGCGATCTTCCGGCGCCAGGGGTTCATCGCAGCAGACGGTCCAGATATCGAGAACGAATACCGCAACTTCGACGCCCTCAACACGCCCGCCGACCATCCGGCACGTGATTTACAGGACACCTTCTATTTCCCCGACGGTCGACTGCTGCGCACGCACACGTCGCCAGTGCAGATCCGCGTGATGGAGAGCCAGTCGCCGCCAGTGCGTATCGTCGCACCTGGCCGCTGCTACCGGCGCGACACACCCGACCCGTCGCACGTGCCGAACTTCCATCAGATCGAAGGACTCTACGTCGCTGAGAACGTTTCGCTGGCCGAGCTTAAGGGCACTTTATACAACTTCGCACACGAGATGTTCGGTAAGGATGTGAAGACACGGTTCCGCCCGCACTTCTTCCCGTTTACCGAACCGAGCATCGAGTTTGACATCAGTTGCGTCAAGTGCGGGGGCACAGGTGATTCGGAAGATGGCCGATGCGCCCTGTGCAAGAGCAGCGGCTGGCTCGAGGTCGCCGGCGCGGGTATGGTCGACCCTGCCGTATTCGAGGCTGTCGGATACGACACCGAGAAATACACCGGCTTTGCATTCGGCATGGGCATCGAGCGCATCGCGGCGCTGCGGTACGCGATCACCGACATCCGGTTGTTGTATGAGAATAACGTTCGTTTCCTTGAACAGTTCTGAATACACTGTTGCCTTCACCGTCTGCATGTTGCTGGCTATGCTGGCGGGCGCCGCAGAGTCGCCCGATCCCAGCACTGTCAACAAAGTGTTCGGCATTCCCATGTTCAGTGACACACCGCTGTTCGAGGAGAAACTCAGCCCGGTCTTGAGGCGTTTGCACTTGCAGCAGACACAGCGCGGCAGCTTGACCGAGGTCTATTCTGTCACGGGCGGAACTTTCGCAGGGCTCCAGACCGCCGAGATCAACCTGGCCACGAATGGCGGCGTGATCGGTGAGCTCAGTATCAACGTTCTGAACAAGGGCGATTTTTTTTCACCCGAGGGCGTCCGAGCTTTTATCGCTGCCACCGGCATCGATGCTACCCGCCATCCGAAACGACTCGAGTCACAGATGCAGAAACGTTTCGGGAAACGGCAAAAGGAAGCGTCGCAGCATCTCGGCGACCTCCTGACCCAGACCTTCGGCGAACCACAGCGCCATCTCTTCAAACAGGACCGTCGGCGGCGCCTGCTACGCTGGAACTGGCGCGACACAGCGTTTCTGCTCGACGGAGTCAGGCAGGAATACGTAATCCTGCGGGTGATGCGGATCGCTGCTGCGGACGCCGGCGGCAAACTGTTGGAACCCATCAATGACAGGGACATCCGCAAACAGTTGCTGGAAAACATTCATACGGCCGACAACGGCGATGTAGTACTGCGCAACGTTCCGATGGTCGACCAGGGAGACAAGGGCTATTGCGGTGTGGCCTCGGCCGAGCGTGTGCTGCGCTACTTCTCCATCCCATTGGACAGCCATCAACTGGCAAACCTGATGGCAACCAACAAGTTCGGTGGCACCCAGTTGAAGGATTTTGAGGTGATCATGCACCAGGTCGCACATCGGCACAAGCGCGATTTCGACAAACTTGCGTCCGGGGTGAGTATTCGAAATGTCGCCAAGTACATAGATCGCGGCGCGCCGCTCATGTGGGGCGTGTATCTGACGCCGGACCTCGAAAAAATCGTCGCTGAACGCCAGGCTCGGAGAGATCAAGCTACGGCCGAGAAGTGGGCAGAAACGATCAATAGCGAACGGCGCAAGACTCGCCGAATCAAGCCCTACCACAACGGTGGCCATCTGCGACTAATCGTTGGCTACAACACGGAAACCAGGGAAATAGCCTTTTCCGACAGTTGGGACGGTGATCGCTTTGTCTGGATCACCGCGAAAGAGGCGAAGCGCTTCAGCATGCCCGCAGCGCTGTATGTCCTGACGCCGTAAGACAGGAAATTCCACGGACCATCTTTTTTGTCCGTCTCGGCAGTTGCGGTTAATGCCTTGTCAGGCGCCAGTGCAACATCGGCAGCGACACTGTTGCACCGGCGTTGACGAGACCGGCGGTGATTGCCTGAATTGTCAGGAAAAGGGACGTCATGCCCACGACGTCGGAGTTTCTGTCCGGCACTGTTTAATGGACAACTCCAGCACTACTGTACTGTCGGCTCTCACCGGCAAGAATGCGCCGTGCCACAACAATGAGACAAGAACTTCACGAAGGACCTCCGATGGCAATGAATGAAACTAAGATCAAGAAGGGCTTGCTGACGGTTTCGTTCCGCCAGCTGGAGCCGCAAGCAATTGTCGACCTTGTCAAAGAAGCACAGCTCGACTGTATCGAATGGGGCGGTGACATCCACGTGCCGCATGGCGACATCGCGGCGGCAGAAGCAACGGCAGCAATGACCGTGGAAGCCGGGCTCGAGGTGGCAGCATACGGGTCATATTATCGGACCGGGGTGAGCGAGGACGACGGACTGGCATTTCAGTCCGTGCTAAACAGCGCGATTGCTTTGGGAGCACCGTCCATCCGGGTATGGGCCGGCGGCAAAGGTTCGGCAGAGGCCGATCAGGAAGATCGCGACAAAGCAGTCGAGGACTCGGTCCGGATCGCCGACCTCGCAGCACCGCATGACATCACAATCGCTTACGAGTGGCACAGCCATTCCTTGACCGACACGCTGGAGTCTGGACTGCGCCTGATCCGGGACGTTGATCATTCACACGTCAAGTCGCTGTGGCAGCCGAGCACGCATCATACAGTGGAAGAAAACCTTGCCGAACTCACTGCGATCAGCGAGTATCTCGTCAACTTGCATGTCTACCATTTGGTAGGCGAAGACCGGCGGCCGCTGGAGGAAGGCAAGGAAGACTGGAAGAAGTATTTTGAAGTTGTCGCAGCCGCACCCGGTGAACACTCGGCCATGCTCGAATTTATCCGCGACGATTCCCCCGAGGCCTTCCGCGAGGACGCGAAAATCTTGCGGAGTCTGTAGGGCGCTGACTGGTTGTCCGGCGGCAGCTCGCCGAGTTGAGCACTGCCAAACAACCACCTTACAACCGGGCAAAGGCAGTTTGTAGATCCGGGCGACAGAACCTGTATATGCGGGTAGGTTCCCGGGTTTCGTACAGCACCACACGATTAGTTTTAATGCTATGAATCTATGTCCCCACTGCCATACCGAGTTTGATGCTGTCACGCAAGCGTGTCCGACCTGCAGCACGGATGCACATCGCCCCGGCCAGACCTCGATCATGCCGGCCGACGCCAGCGTGTGGTCGAAGTTGATGCCCAGCGTCGAGGTCGAGAGCGGTGTGTACGAGCCGCCGAACCTGGTCGTCAAGCGGCATGTTGTTGCAGGCGCCGGTGAATCGGCGCCGGACGAAACGGATTTCGAGCTCATCGATATTCTCGGCGAAGGTGGCATGGGTATCGTCTATCAGGCACGGCAGACGTCCGTTGACCGTACTATTGCCTTGAAGATGATCCGGCCGGACAAGGCGGAACGTAGCGACATCAAGGCACGGCTGCTGGCGGAAGCAGCAGTTACCGGTGACCTCAATCACCCAAACATCGTACCAATCTACGACGTTGGCGAAACCGAATCCGGAGCCTTCTTCTACGCTATGAAAGATGTCCGCGGCGTGCCGTGGACCCGTGACCTGACCGACAAGAGCCTGAAACAGAATATCGAGATCCTGCTGCGCGTTGCTGACGCTCTGGCCTTTGCTCATTCGCGCGGCGTCATCCATCGTGACCTCAAGCCGGGCAACGTGATGCTCGGTGATTACGGTGAAGTGCTGCTCATGGACTGGGGCATGGCGATGACTGTCGGCGACGGAGGCAAGGCAGAGCCGGTAACATCACGCAGCAGCGTTGGCGGGACCCCAGCGTACATGGCACCGGAGATGGCGATGGCGGACCGCGAACGCATCGGTGTGGGCACCGATATTTACCTGCTCGGCGCTGTGCTGTACGAGTTGATCAGTGGGCGCCCACCGCATATGGGCCGGACCGTGAACGAGATGATGGATGCGGCAGCGCGCAATCACATCGAGCCGATCGAGCCGCAGACCGAGCTGGTGGATATCGCCAAGAACGCCATGGCTGACGATCCGGCGGATCGCTTCGAATCGGTCAAGCAGTTCCAGACAGCGCTCCGCACGTACCTGTCACACTCCGAGAGCATCGCCCTGTCCGAACAGGCAATGCGCGACCTCACTACAGCACACCAGACAAGCGACTACAACGATTATGCTCAAGCACTGTTCGGCTTCAAGGAGGCGCTCTCACTGTGGGACGGCAATCACCCCGCGAGGGAGGGAGAAATAGTAACCCGTGTGGATTATGCTACGACCGCCCTCGAAAAAGACGATCCTGACCTCGCCGGCTCATTGCTGCAGAAGACCCCGGAATACCAGCCGCTGCACGGTCGCGTCACAGCAGCCCGTAAGCAGCGCCTCGCGCAGCACAAGCGACAGCGGCTTCTGGCGAATACTGTGCGTGGCCTGTTCCTCCTCGTCCTGCTGACCTTGACCGTCGCGGTGATCTCGATTCGCTCCGAAAAAGAGAAGGCTGAGATCGCACAATTGAGCGAGAAAACCCAGCGGCAACGGGTCGAAGAAGAAAAAATTCGCGTCGACGCCGCCCTGATTCTGGTGAAAGAGCAGCGCGAGCAGGCAGTCAACGCTCGGCAGGAAGCCGAAGTATCACTGCACCGTGCCGAAAAAGCCAGCCGCCGCGCTGAGGAGCAGACCCTGCAAGCCTTGCAGGCCAAAGCCCAGGCGGAGGAGGAGAAACAACGGTCCGAGCGCTTACGCCAACAAGCAGAAGGCATGCAGCAGCAGCTCGCAGCCGAGGCTCAAAAAGCAGAAATTGCCCGTCAGGACGCCAACGCCGAGAAATTAATACTGCAGGCCTTGCTCGAACGTGTACAGCAGCAGGAACAGCAGAACGAAGAAACAGAGTCGGCGCTCAAACGCCAGACAGAGATCGCTGCCCAGGCGGAGCAGCGTGTCAAATTGGCGGAGCGCCATCAGGAGAAGCTCAAGTACATCACCCGCATCACGGCAATCAACAAGGAAATCGGCAGTTTCAACTTGTCCGCCGCCCGGGCGGAACTGATGAAATGCCCGGTCCAGCACCGCAACTACGAGTGGGGTCGATTGCTCTATCTCTGCAATCCGGAGGCGACAGTATTCCGGGCGCACAAGGCGCAGGTGAACTCCGTGGCGTTCGTTGACGGCGGCAGCCGGATCGTCAGTGGCGGCAGTGACCGCCAGGCGATCCTTTGGAACATTGAAAATGGCAAGCCGCTGACGTTCCTGCAATGTGCGGCTGAGCTGCGTTATGTCGATCGACACCATGCCTCCGGCGGACTGATCCTGGCAACAAGCAACGGGTCTGTGGCCGAACGGGCTGCGAATGGGACCAAACAGGTTCTACGCAAGGCAGCTCCAGGGGCGATCGCCGTCTGCACGGCGTTGTCACCCGATCGCAGCATCGGGGTGACGGGCTATCGCGACGGCCAGGTAGATGTGTGGCTGATCCGCAACGGTGAGTTGTTACGGCGGCTCAAGGCCCACCCCGGTGGTGTTACCGCTGTTGTCTTTGCCCCGGACGAACGGCTTTTTGCCAGTGCGGGCCAAGATGGGTCGGTACAGATCTGGCGGGTCGACTCGCCACCGACCATTGCTCTCGAAGTTGACATCGACAAAGTGGCCGCGCCTGACCGGGATGGCGGCCTGAGCAGGCGGCTGTGGATTCCAAACATCGAAGTGGAGGAGACGACGAAAGTAACCATCCAGCCGGTCATCGAACCGGTCGGTCGTCTCGAGCACAGTACGGCGGTGCAGGCCGTTTCTTTCGCGCCGGGCCGACGCCAGTTGTTGACTGCCAGCGGCAGCAGCATCCGGGCATGGGACATTCTGAGCCAAGAGTTGCTGCACACTTACGAACATCGCAACGAGGTCACAGCGGCAGCTTACTTTCCCGACGGCAACCGATTTGCCAGCGCCACCGACGCCGGCACGGTCCACATCTGGCGCATCGACACCGCCCAGGAAACTCTGGTGATGCGTGGCCACGCGGGTGCCATTCGAGATCTGACGGTATCGCCGGACGGTGCCAAGGTGGCCACTGCAGGTGCGGACAACACGGTGCGCCTTTGGGATATCCTGGCGTATCGCCGGCTGCTGATACTCGAACAGCAGTCCGCCGCCGTCCTCGCCAGCACAGCACTCGACGATCGCCTGATGACCGGTTCGCGTGACGGCAGCATCCAAATCTGGCAACGCAACGACGGCACCCTGCTACACACCCTGCACGGCCATCAGCAGCCTGTATGTGACCTGGCATTGACAGGTGACGGCTTTGCCAGTATCAGCAGCGACGGCAAGCTGAATGTATGGGATCACAGCGGCATGAACCTGCGCACGGCGCAACGCCAGCCGATCGCAGCGCAAGATCAGCCCGGCAACGACCTGCAAAAACCAGTGTATTCCCCCGATGCTTCGCTGTACGTGCATACTGCCGAACCGCACGTTGGGCTGCTGTCGCTGACCGCAACGCGCAAACCCTATGCCTTCTTCCGCGGCCATGCCGCATCGATCACCTGCGCCGCCTTTTCGCCGGACGGCAGTCGTGTCATCACCGGCTGTCGCGATGAGACCGCCAAGCTCTGGGATGTCCAGACCGGTCTTGAATTGCTGACGTTCGACGGTCACGGTGCGGCGGTCACCCATGCGAAGTTCACACCGGACGGTGGCACGGTGATTACCGGCACCGAAGACGGCAGGGTCTTTGTGTGGAAAGCCGAGAAATGGACGGAATAGCGACAAGACAGGACGCTGGAATACCGGAGAATTTGGGAGTGGACCATATCACCCACGAAAGCCTGCTGGTTCGCATGCAGGACATCCAGGACGGGCAGGCCTGGAATCAGTTTCATCAATATTATCGTACGCTCATCCTCAACTTCGCACGCAGCCGCGGCTGCTCAGGCGACATGTCGCAGGACGTGTTGCAGGAAAGCATGATCACTTTGACGAAAGTGATGCCGAACTTTCGGTATGACCGCGTGAAAGGCAAGTTCCGTACGTTTTTATTGACCATCGTGTCGAGCCGGATCGTCGATGCTTTCCGGCGCGAACGTAAGTATCAGGAATGGCGGACCGACGACAGCCAGCAGATCCCGGCCCTCGAAAATACAGCCGAGGAATGGGTATCGAATTGGGAGGACGACTGGGAACAGGAATGGCAGCAGCATCTGTTGATGCAGGCGCTCGATCGTGTCAAAAAACGCGTAAAACCGTATATCTTCGAATCGTTTCGCATGTACGTGCTGGAACAGCGGCCGGCAGCGGAGGTAACCGCGGCGTTGGAGATTTCGGAGAATACGATTTACCAGCATCGCCGACGGATCGTTACGATGTTGCAGCAAGAGGTCGAGGCGATAAAGCTGGAAATCGGAGAGATGCAATGAGCGATGATTTCGAACAACAACTGGTGACTGCTTATCTCCGCACCCGCGCCAGCGATCAGCTCGAAGACCATTCCCGGCGCTTGCGCAAAACCCGGCAACTACTGCTGAACCATCCGCCGCCGCCGGAGCCTGGAGCGCACGTGCTCGTGGTTCAGAGCGAAGCGACCCCCTACTGGCTGTCACTGCACAACGGTACCACGGTCGGGCGAAGCGACGACGCAGCCATCAAGGTGTCCGGAAAGTGGGTGTCGAGTGTGCACTGCTGCTTCGAAGCGGACGGCACCGATTGGGTCGTCGTGGATCAGGACTCGACCAACGGGCTGCAGGTCAATGGCAATCCACGCGCGCGTCATATCCTTAGCGAAGGCGACGCTATCCAGGTTGGCAGTTGCCTGATGATTTTTCTGCAGGTGCGGAAAAGCGAGACGAAAGTCGACTAACCAGTGGCTACCGAATCTGTTTGCCACGGATTTTCTTCTTCCAATGCGTCATCCACCCCTTGGAATTTTGCGCGAACAAACTCCAATCCACCTTTGACGGGGTGATCTGCTGTTGGCTCATCCACGCAGGGATGCGATCGGCCGGTACGTCGACCCGAGTTGGGATACAATCCGACTCGTTCGCCTGAATGACAATTTCGCTACGCGTGAGAAAGTTGTAAAAGACAGCAGACGCTTCGATGTTGGGCGCTTCCGCGACAACGGCAAGCCCTTCCACCTGCACGGGCGTCGGCGACACCGGCAAGGCGACACCGAGCGGATACGTGCCGGCCTGCTGCTGGCGATACACGTCGGCCAGGTGCCAGATGGAAACCGGGGTGTCCGATGTCAGGCTTTCATAAAGTTTGTCCGACTCGACATAGGCAGCGGTATTGCCATGCAGCCGTTGCAACCAGTCGAAACCCTTGTCCGGTTTACCGTCCCGAGCATGCAGCCGACAGATCAAAAGGCCGAATATGGTCTGCATGATCTCTGACTGGACCGGATCTGTCAGGACGATACGGTTTTCCCATTCCGGTTGCATCAGATCGTCGAGACTCGTGGGTGCTGCTTCGACGGTAAGATAGTCGCGGTTGTAAACAATGACCGTTGGTGAGATAAACGTGCCGTACCACAGATCATCCGGGGAGTGATAGGCATCCGGCACCTTGCCGGCCCAGGCAGGAATGAATTTCTGCAGCAACCCTTCCGCGGCAGCCTGAGCCAAAAACCTGTCGGGCACGCCGCACCAGAGATCCGCACGGGGCTCGTACTTTTCCGCCCGGAGCCGTTCCAGCAGTTCATCGGCGGGCAAAGCCACCAGCTCTACATAGATTTCCGGAAAGGCATTCTTGAAGCGGTCGAGACAGCCCTGTATTTGCGCTTCACTATGGGCCGAATAGAGCACAAGATCGTACTTTTTCGCGACCACCGGCAAAGACGGCACCGGGGCAGGTGTTGTGATCTGTGTTGATCCAGCCGTGTCATCGCGACAACCGTTCAGGAGAACGATCGCTGTTACCAGAACAAATGAGATCGGGCAACTGCGCATCAATGCGGCTCCGGCTGCACATTCCGGGGGGTGTAGACGATGCGCCCTTCAACGATAGTCAACTGCACATTGTGTTCGGCATCGAGCACAACGATGTCGGCCCGGCGACCCGGCTTGATTTCGCCGCGGTCGGTAAGGCCGGTACTGGCGGCGGGGTTGCTGGTGAAGCAGGCGGCAACTTTGGTGTCATCGAGATTGGTGTAGGTGCTGAGATTTCGGTAATCGTCGTCAAGACAGCGGATCGAGCCGGCGAGCGTACCGTCTTCCAACTCGGGCCGGCCGTCTCTGATGTGGGTGTCGTCTTCGCCCATCTTGAAGGTACCGTCACCAACGCCGGCACCTGCCATGGAATTGCTGATGCACACCAGCCTATCATGCGGAATACAGCGACAGGCCAGGTCGATCATGCCCGGATGAATGTGAATGCCGTCGGGAATGAGTTCGACCCAGAGCCGAGCGTCAGTAAGTGCCAGGGCCGCCAGGCCGACGTCGCGCTGCTTCAGCGGTTCCATACTGTTGTAGAGGTGGGAACATCGCGAAGCGCCGGCCTCGATGGCTCGAACCACCTGATCATGATTGGCAATCGTGTGGCCCATCGCCGGGATGACATTTTCAGCACATAGTTTTTCCACAAGTTCGACTGAGCCTTCAAGCTCGGGCGCGAAGGTGAAGATCCTGATCTTGTCCTTGCCGGCCTGCAGCAGTTCGGCGGTTTCGCCCAGGTCGATCGGGCGGATGTAGCGTTCGCGATGGGCGCCATGCTTTGAGGCATTTATGAACGGGCCTTCAATGTGAATCCCGGCCGCCACGGCACCGGGCAATCGCTCGTCACAGCAGTCGGCGAGTGTCTCGACAACCCGCTGGAGGCCTTCGCGTTCATAGGACATAGTGGTCGGGAAAAAAGTACAGACCCCATGAGCTGCCAAAATCCGAGACATCTCGGCAATATCGGCGCCGCGGTCGGCATGCATGCAGTCGCAGCCACCGGTGCCGTAGATCGAGGTGTCCACGAAACCCGGCAAAGCGTAACAGTCCGTCATGCTGAAGCGCCGGCTGGGCTGTATCTGCTTAAACGCCGACATGCCGCCGACAGCGAGGATCCTGCCGTCGCGCAACACGATGGCGGCGTTGTTGATCCGGTGTGTCGGCGTCAGGCAGTAGCTTAACTGCAGCAGTAATTCGCCGTTGGTTTCGTGGGCCATTTCCATAAAGACAAAAGACAGAATTCCGCAGCGTCAGACTGCGGGGTTGTTGTCAAGGTTTCGCAACGCGCTTTGCACTTCGTTGCGCTGTTGTTTCACCTCCCAGATGCGGCGGCGCAGATCCAAACGCTCCTCTGCAGCCGATGCATTGCGCTGCTGCTCTCGCAGCGCTTCGAACTCGTCACCAAGTGCCCGGTCACGGATACGCAGCAAACATTCCTGAAAACTCTGTTCCCGTTTCTGCTCGCTGCCAGAGGAAAACTCGGGAGCAAACAGGCATTTGTTGATCTCCGGCAATTGCAAACTTCCTGCCCGTTCCTCGATCAGTCCGCGGATCTCGTCCCACTCCTCACCCTGTGCCGCTGCTGCCAATGCTTCGTTGAGCAGACCGCCGATTTGCGTAAGCCGAATGTTTTCCACCGGCAAGTCAGTCACCAAGCGAGATACGTAGCGTTGATCGTGGTAGGTCAGTTCCAGAAGCACGCGTTCCGGCTCGATCTGCGATTCGTCGTTCAGGGCCAACGCCGGCTCGTCGGCGGCAAAAGTCCGCACGCGGGCACGGCGGCGCTGACGATTGGTCAAGGCTTCCAGACCTTGAAAGACGTAGTTCTGCGGAATCCGCAGGCGTGACGCCAGTGCCTGGCAATAGTTGGCGCGGATAACCGGATCCGGCACCTGCGACACAGCCTCAAGAAAGCCGTCGGCAACGGCCTGTTTACCGGCTGTCTGGGTGATGTCATTGCGGGAGATTTCGGTGTCGAGCAGAAAGTCGAAGAATTCGCGGCCCTCCTGCAAGCGCTGGCGTAAAACATCGGGCCCCTGAGCACGGAGGATACTGTCGGGATCCTCTCCAGTACCGAACATGACGACACGAGCGTTGAGACCTGCGGGCAGGAAAGAGGCGAGGCTTTTCATTGCAGCGTTGATACCGGCATTATCCGCGTCGAACGCCAAGATGAGGTTCTTGGTGTAACGCTTCAGCAGCCACGCCTGGCGTTCGGTAAAGGCAGTCCCCTGCGGCGCTACAGCGTTCGTCTGGCCCGCTTCGTGGCAGGCAATGACGTCGATCTGGCCCTCACAGATAACGGCGCTTCCTTCGGCTTTGATACCTTGGCGTGAGAAATTCAGGCCGTAGAGGATCTTGCTCTTTTCGAAAATCGGCGTTTCCGGGCTGTTGACATACTTGGCGCCCTGATCCTCTGCCAGTGTCCGGCCGCTGAAGGCAACGATCCGCCCCTGCTCGTTCCAGATAGGAAACATCAGGCGGTTGCGGAAACGGTCGTACGCCGAGGTTGCCGGTGCGCCTTCCTCTTTCACAGTGAGGATACCGGCGGTGAGCATGTCTTCGAGCGAAAAGCCCAGCTGGCGACCCCAGTTGCGCGTCATGTCCCAGGAGTCCGGCGCATAGCCAATGCCGAACTGCACCAGCATATCGTCGTTCAGAGCGCGACCGCGGACATAGGCCATGGCCTGGCGTCCGATCTCGGACCGAAGATTTTTGCTGTACCAGCCGGCGAGCTTTTCATGTAGCTCGTAAAGACGATCTTTACGGTCGCGGGAGACTTTCGAATTGCCGGCTCTGCCGCCGGGCCCGGATTCGTCTTCATCGGGAATTTCGATGCCGTTGCGCTGCGCCAGCAGTCGCAGGCCACCGACGAAATCAACCCCCTCAATCTCCATGACGAAGTTGATGACGTCGCCGCCTTTCTGGCAGCCAAAACAGTAAAATGCCTGGCGATCCGGGCTGACGTTGAAGGACGGCGTTTTCTCGTTATGAAAGGGGCAGACCGCCTTGAACGAGGCGCCGGCGCGTTTCAGCGGGATATAAGAACCGATGACGTCGACAATATCGCAGCGATCTTTAATTTCTTCTTTGAGTCGGTCACTGATCATCAGAGGATTGTCGCGGCACTGCCTGAGCGATATGGCCGGTGAGTTGCTGCAGACGCGCCTCGACATGGCCGACCGTTTCGGCGTCATGATCACCCGCAACCTTGAGGTAACGCTCGTAGTAGCGCCTCGCCAGAGGGTATTGTCCAGCGTACCGGTCCCACATCACAGCCGTGTTGAGGTACATAGATGGATGCTGATTGGAATAACGAATGGCTTTCGAAAAGTTGCTCATAGCGTCGATGTAATTGCCCTGGTACATGTACCAGATCGCCAGTTCGTTCCAAAGCAGGTACGAATCATCGAATCGATCGCTGGCTTGCAGCCGCGCAAACAACTTCGGAACCTCCGGCAGGTTTTCTCGTGCCGCGGCACTGGCATAGAGCATCAGCGCTTCATCGTGCATGTCATCAAGCGCCACGGCGGTCTGCAGATAATCCACGGCGGCACGGTAATTGCCGGCGTTGTAGTTGAGTTTGCCCGCCAGGTAGTTCGGCAGGAAGCTGTCGGGGGCATCCTTTTGCGTCGCCTCGACGATATCGATTGCCGCGGCCGCCTTGTCGCTACGCTCCAAGGCTATCGCATAAAACATTTGCAATGGCTGGCTGTCGCCGCCGCGCGCAATTGCCTGGTCCAGCTTGACGAGTGCCTTGTTCCAGCTCCCGTCGTCGCCGATGTCCGCCAGCTTTAAGGCGTCCGAAACAAGTACCGGGATTGACTGTTGACTGCATCCGCACAGAACAACGAGGCAAATACACACCGCAAAAAATCCACAAACAAGCCGCAATATCCGCACGTTACACGCTGGCATCATACTTGATGACTCCGCCTTTGACTGGTGGGGTTATTGGGCTGGTGAGCCGGACTGTCCGGCTTACATACGTGTATAACGTAGTACGGTGTGAGTGTTTGTAAATCGGAATGGTCGAAATGATCGTTTTTTTTTAATTGCACGCGATTTTCGAACATTCGAGCCAATTCCTGTGGCCTGTAAAATTCCGAAACAACCATCACCATGGCAGCCGGCATGACCGTCTACGCCTTGACTTCACACAGCCGGTCAATATGGTAACGGCTCTGTTTTCCGCGATTGACTACACGGGGATAGGCGATGAACGACAATTACACGCTTCTGCTCGAACTGCAAGACAAGGACCTGCGCATCTTCAATCTCAAGAAGCAGGTCATGTCCGTACCCGCAGAAAAGGAACGTGTGCGGCATGAATTGCAGGTATCCGAGGACCGGCTCGAAGCCGTTAAGAGCGGCGTTATGGACGTTGAATCTAAGATCAAGCAGATCGAGATGGATATCAGTGACAACAACGATCGCAAGGTCAAGTTTCAGCAGCAATCAGTCGAGGTCAAGAAGAACGACGAGTACCGCGCCCTGATGAACGAGATCGGACGCTGCGACAAAAACATCGCGGCTGCCGAAGACACCCAGATCTCCATGTGGGAAGAGCTCGAGAAAGTCAAGGAAAAATTCGGCGGCGCAAAAAAAGAGTTCGATGATGGCCATGCCCGCATCGAGGCGGCCATCAAGGACCTCGATGTGCGCGAGAAGAACTGTCTGGCTCAGGTCGAAAAAATGACCGCTGAGCGCAACGCGCTGACAGTCGGCGTAGATACTGAACTGCTTACCCACTACGACCGGTTAATCGCGCGATCGAAACTGCCCGACGGGTTCTCCAATGCCGTTGTGTCGATCCAGAATACCAACTGCGGCGGCTGCTTTCTTACGATGACCCCGCAGGTTGTCAACCGCGTCAAGAAAGACGAATTGATCAACTGCGAGAATTGCGGCGTCTTCCTCTATTACGACGTCTGACGGACAGAGCCTCAAACCGCATCTGCCATGGCCAACTGGCGTTTCACTATTGCCTACGACGGCACTGCCTATGCCGGCTGGCAAATACAGCCAGATAACCGAACCGTTCAGGGCTGCCTCCACGATTGCCTGTCGCGCCTCTTCCAGGCCGAGATGATCGTCGGCGGTTGCAGCCGTACCGATTCCGGCGTGCATGCCCTCTGTCAGGTCGCCACGTTTCACCCGCCGCCGGCCTCGCCGATCCAAGCTACAGATGCCCACCGTGCCCTGCGCCAGATGCTGCCGTCGGATATCCGGCTGCTTGCAACCGACATCAAGCCCGACGCTATACACACGCGCCACGACGCTGTCGGCAAATGCTATACCTACGTGCTGCACCGCGGCGAGCTGCGGTCGCCCTTCATGCCGCGGTATTGTTGGATCCTCCCCGATGCCTTCGATATCCACGCCATGCGCACAGCTGCGAAACAACTGGTCGGCCGGTACGATTTCACGACATTTTCGGCGACAACCGACGACCCTGGATTCACGCCGGTAAAGACCCTGGCCCGCTTGGACATGCGCGAGCACGGACGCTTTCTGTTGGTGACTGTCGTCGGTGACTCGTTCCTGTACAAGATGGTCCGTCGGCTCGTTGGATTTCTCGTGGCCGTCGGCCGTGAGCGGCTGGACGCCGAACACACCGCCAGAATTCGTGATGCCTGCCAGCGCAACGCGGGATTTGATACCGCGCCGCCGCAGGGGCTGTTTCTCGAGCAGGTGTTTTACGACGAAGCCGAACTGCAGGCGTTCACCCCCGGCGATCTACCTTTCCTCCAGCTAATGGACGAAGGGACGGCGCAAAAATGACTTTGCACGTTTCGATCGTGTCGTGCACGAAAGTGTTGGGTTCACTCTTGGTCTACACCGGTCCGATCTGCTGCAACATCCCCCCCGTGTGGGGCTGGGTGCGTATCATTTCAGACTGCCCCCTCGTCATGCCCACGGCAGAAGGGTTATACAAGACAGTGCAGAGGAAGTCGGGCAGTTTTGACTCTCCGACCCGGCCAAGATGTGATAGCCCAAACGATGAGCCAGGTATTTCTGACCAAAAGACTGGACGAATATGCATACCAGCCCCACAAAGGAACTGCGGCCCACTGTGGATTTACGCAATCAGTCAGCCATAGCAGTGAACCGGATCAGCAGCTATAGTATTGGTTGGTCAGTTCGCTATCCTTAAATCCCAAACGTGAAAGTGGAACGCCACGCACGCTGCCGGGACCCAACGAAAAATTTGTGCTAAAACGCTGATTAAGCCGCCTACGGCTCATAATCCAGGATGATATCCCCATGCTCAAATGGGCGTTAAAAAGACTGTTCGGATCCAAACACGAACGTTCGGTCAAGCGGATGCGGCCGCTGGTGCGGCAGATCAACCGATACGAAGAGGAATACCAGAAACTCTCCGACGACGATCTGCGCGCCAAGACTGTTGAATTCCGGGAACGCCTGAGCAACGGCGAAACCACCGATGACTTGCTGCCCGAAGCATTCGCCGCTGTCAAGAACACATGTCGCCGCATGGTCGGCACCATGGTCAACGTCACCGGGCAGGATATCGAATGGGAGATGATCCCTTACGACGTCCAGCTCATCGGCGGCATTGCTCTACACCAGGCTACCATTGCGGAAATGCAGACCGGAGAAGGCAAAACTCTGGTTGCGGTTCTGCCGCTCTACCTCAACGCGCTGACCGGCAATAACTGCCAACTGATCACCGTCAACGATTACCTCGCCCGGCGCGACGCCGAATGGGTCGGGTCTGTGCTCGTTTGGCTCGGGCTCTCTGTCGGCTGTATTCAGAACAACATGGCCCCGGCCGGACGGCGCGAAC
>CAYWQM010000029.1:41491-47615 GCA_964460215.1 uncultured Lentisphaerales bacterium | reverse complement strand
CGGCAAGTAGTACATCTTTGTGCCTCGCACTTGCCGAGCGCACGGCCGCTTTGCAGACCGCACGCCCGGAAGTTTCGCACAAGTGCAAGTTACGCTTCGGCCGCGGATTCCTCGTGGATTTCCTCGAGCGCCGCCCGACGGCTCAGGCGGATACGACCGCGGTCATCGATATCGATAACCTTGACCGTCACCTTGTCGCCTTCCTTGCAGATGTCTTCGACCTTCTCGACGCGGTAATCAGCCATCTCCGAAATATGCAGGAGCCCGTCCTGCCCGGAGATCACCTCGACAAAAGCGCCGAATTCGCGTACGGTCTTGACTTCACCGCGATAGATCGCGCCAATCTCGACTTCCGCCGTCAGCGAATTAATGGCATGCACGGCGTTCGCCATGTCATCGCCATTGCTGGCGTAGATATTGATAGCGCCATCCTGCTCGACGTCGATCTGCACATTGTTGTCCTCGGTGATCTGACGGATGGTCTTGCCGCCCGGGCCGATGATTGCGCCGATCTTCTCGGGATTGATCTTCAGCTGCTCAATCTGCGGCGCGTAGGGGCTGAGTTCCGGCCGCGGCTCAGCGATGCATGCCGCCATGCTCTCGAGGATCTTGAATCGCGATGTCTTGTTCTTCAGCATCGCCTCGTACATCAGGTCGATGGAGATACCCGGGATCTTCAAGTCGAGCTGGAAGCCGGTGATGCCTTCCGTCGTGCCCGCCACCTTGAAGTCCATGTCGCCGTAGTGATCTTCACTGCCGAGGATATCGGTCAGCAGAATCGTCCGGTCCCCTTCAATGACCAGGCCACAGGAAATGCCTGCCACCGGGCGAATCATCGGTATACCCGCATCAAGCATCGACAGCGTTGCACCGCAGATTGACGCCATCGAGGTCGACCCATTCGAGGCCAAGACCTACGAGAGACAACGCACGGAGTACGGATAATACATCGGCATCATGCGTGCTACAGAACGCTCTGCCAAGGCGCCGTGACCGATTTCGCGGCGGCCCGGGCCCATGATACGGCCAGTCTCCCCGACACTGAAGTTCGGGAAGTTGTAGTGCAGCATAAACGACTTCGACGTCTCGCCACCGGTGATGCCATCGCTGTCCTGCGTGTCCCGGCCGGTACCTAACGTCGTAACGACCAGGGCCTGCGTCTCACCGCGGGCAAACAGGCCGGTGCCGTGTGTCCGGGGCAGCACGCCGACTTCGCAGTCGATCTGGCGCAGGTCGTCGGGACCGCGACCATCGCTGCGGATGTTTTCGTCAAGCAGCAACCGACGGATGGTCGCCGCCGTCAGGTCCACAAACGCCGTCTTGGCGTGTCGACTCTCGTTCTCGTCAGCAAAGCGTTCACCGAACGATTCGAACATCTCGTCGCGCAAGTCGTCAAGCGCCTTATAGCGCTTTTCCTTCTCAGGGATCAGGCAGGGCTCGCGCAATTTGCCGTCGCAGAATTCGGATACGGCATCAGCGATCTCTTGCGGCACCAGCTGGATGTCGGGCATGACCTTTTCTTTGCCTGCCACTTCGGCCAGTTGCCGCTGCGCGGCGATCTGCTTCTTGACAACCTCGTTGGCGAAAGTCAGCGAATCACGCAAGACCTCCTCGGACACCTCGTCGGAAGCGCCTTCGATCATGATCACCTTGTCCTCAACGCCGGCGTAGACCAGGTCGAGATCGCTCTCGGCCATCTCCTCGTGGGTCGGGTTGGCGATGAAGTTGCCGTCAACGCGGCCGACACGCAACGTCCCGATCGGGCCGAGGAACGGAATGTCGGAAACGACGAGCGCCGCCGAGGCTCCCAACATTGCCAGTACATCCGCCTCGTTCTCGCCATCGGTGCTCAGCAGCAACGCCTGGATCTGAGTGTCTTCCTTGAACCCCTCCGGGAACAGCGGACGCAACGGCCGGTCGGTCATGCGGCAGGTAAGAATTTCCTTCTCGCTCGGGCGGCCTTCGCGCTTGAAAAAACCGCCGGGAAAACGACCGGCAGCGCTGAACTTTTCGCGGTAGTCGACCTGCAGCGGGAAAAAATCGATGCCGGGTCTCGGCGCACCGCAGCAAGCGGCGACGAGGACGATCGTATCGCCCATGCGCACGGTAACGGAGCCGCCTGCAAGCAGCGCCATCTTACCGGTTTCGATCGTTGCGGTTTTGCCTCCACCCAAATCGATATCGACGGAGTGAGTAGCCATGAGTTGTCCTCCTGGACTTGCTCCGACATGGCGGGACGTCGCGCACGGATGCCATAGAGACACCATGTTACGTAACGCGCCTGTGCCGGATGCGTTTTTGTGGGGTGCAGGCAGGAGGAACAAACGACAAGTAACCACAACGGCTACCGGTGGGATGTCGCGAATCGCGGAATCGCGGTTTAACAGTCCAGCTTCTCAGTCGCTCTCGGCGAGCGGCGTGTACCAGATCGTTAAACCGTCTAATTCCACGACCCATGACGTCTGTTCACATCTGTCCACACAGATGAAGGCGACAGTTTAACGCCTCAACCCGTCCTGTCAAGGCTCGATCGGCTTTCAATTGGAGTGCCCCATGGCGAACCGCTCTCCCTGCGAGGCGAGGTGATTGTGAAATCGTAGGTCGTGTCGGATTTCAGTCCCCTCCTGTTTGACAGCTTTTATCCACCGTCTTGCATTCGCGTGGTGCCTGCATACGTTAGCCGCATCGATTTCAATCTCTTCCACAACTGCGAACCGCTACCCAAAATACCTATATCATGAGCGACAAATCTCTCGGACGCAGCACCTACCTGACCAAGCACGTCGGCAACTACCCGGACAGCATCGAAATGATGGGCGTGGCCTTCGAAAAAATCGACGATCTGCGCTACGGCACCAATCCGCACCAGACCGCAGCCTGGTTCAAACCGGCCGACACTACGTGTACCATCGGCGATCTTGACGTCGTCAAGGACGGGAAAAGCGGCCTGTCGCAAACCAATCTCGAGGATATCTCGTACGCGCTCAACATCTGCAAGTTCTTTCCCCGCCCCGTCTGCGCCTGCATGAAACACGTCAACCCCAGCGGTGTTGCCGCGGCGGTCGGCGACGAACCGCTGCGCTCGGTATACATACGCGCCCGTGACTGCGACCCGCGCGCCGCATTCGGGAGTGTCATGGGCTTCAACGTCGAAGTCGACGCCGATACGGCCGACGAGATCATGTCGACCTTCGCCGAATGCGTCGTCGCACCGGCATTCACCGACGACGCAATCGCGGTGTTCAACGACTATGAAAAGTATAAGCTGAATAAGCACGTACGCATCCTCAAATGTGGCAATCTCACCGATCTACCGCGCTACGTCGGTGACGACTGCGGCCGGGCGCGCACGATAAAAGTCCTGGCGGACGGCTCGCTGGTGATCGCCGATCCGCTGTTGACGAATCTGCGGTCGGTCGATGACCTGAGCCGCGCCACCGCCACGAGCAAAGCAACCGGGGACGTCGAGTCGGTTGTCGACGTGTCCGATCAGCAGCTCGAGGATCTCCTGACTGCGTGGTATGTCAACCTCAATGTGCGCTCGAACGGCGTCGTGATCGTCAAGAACGGCGAGACCCTGGCCGTTGGTACAGGTGAGCAGGACCGTGTCGGCGCGGTTGAGCAGGCGGTATGGAAATTCAAGGAGAAATACGAAGGCAAACACACGGTCGAGAGCGCTGTCATGGCCAGTGACGGATTCTTCCCGTTCCCGGACGCTGTCGAAGTCGGCGCCGAGGCGGGCGTGCGAGCAATCATCGCCCCGGCCGGTTCGCTAAAAGACGCCGCTGTCATCGTGCGCGCCAACGAATTGGGTGTCGCCCTCTTCCACGCCCCCGAACGCATCTTCTCACATCACTGATGCAACTACACGTCCTCTGCCTGGGTCCGCTTTTCACCAACTGCTGCATCATCGGCAACGACGATGGGCAAGCGTATATCGTCGCCACGGCTAACGACGCCGAACGTATCATCGCTGTCATCGACACGGCAGGGTTGCCGCCGTGTGCCGTGCTGCTGACCCACGCGCATTTTGACCACATCGCGGCGTTGCCGGCCGTCGCGTCTCGTTATAATCTGCCGGTCTGGCTGGACCCGGACGACCTGCCAGTCTACGAGAGCCCGATGAACTGTTTCCCGCCGGAAATCCCGGCCGTCGAGCACCTCCCCGATACGGTATCGGAACTGGATATGGCGATCGACGGACTCGACTACGAAGTCCTGCGTACGCCCGGGCATTCACCGGGCAGTGTCGGTTTCTACTTCCCAGGGCACAATATATTGATTGGCGGCGACACTCTGTTTCAGTCATCGATCGGCCGTTGCGATCTGCCGCTCGGCGATGGCGAGCTGCTGTTGCACTCAATCCGCACGGTCCTCTACAAACTGCCGCCCGAAACTATCGTGCATCCCGGCCACGGCCCCGCCACCACTATCGGGCAAGAAATGCAGACGAACCCGTTCGTTCGCGCGGAATAGATGCCCTCACCATTTCGCCTCGTAGCCGTCCGCTGCGAGGTCCCACTCCTTGCCGTAGACATGCAGACGCTTCGTCGCCTTGCCCTCGGCATCGACCAGCGGCTTGCCGGCATGAGTCCAGGCCAGGATGCTGCCCGCGAGGTTATACGCGTCGAACCCTTTTTCCCGCAAGCCCTCCGCGTACTCGCCACTGCGCGCACCAATCGTGCAGTAAACTAGGATCTTACGGCCAACCAGGCCATTGCGGTCGGCGCGAAACTTTGCTTCGGTAATTGCTCCGGCGATTCGCGACACACCGATCTCGTCGTCTGTACGCACATCGACGACGACCATTTCATCCGTCACCTGCTCTGGAGTCAATGCCGGCACATCGGGAAACGCCTTGCTGTATTCCTCGTACATACCACGGATCGTTTCCAGCTTCTCGACATCGGGCAACGGCTTGCTGCACGCCAACAGCGTCAGGGCCATCGCCGCCAAAATCAATAATCTCCACCTCATGATTGTCGTGCCTCCTGTTGCACCATCTATTTTTTTCATACCAGACAGCAAACTGCGCGCGGTTTGTAGCGCACGCTCATCCCAGTTCCTTCAACGGAATCCCGCCGAAACGGCCGCGGCCTTGAATGAACTTGGAAATCTCTCGGACCATGGTCAGGCGCAGCCGGTAAGGCTCGCGACGTTCTTCGTCACCGGCGCTGTCGATCTTCTGCTCGATAAGTGTTTCCGTGCGCGATACCAGCAACGCCAAATCGTATACCAGCGCCTCGCGACGGGCCCATACCTCCGTTCCGCCTTCGTCGAGCGGCAGCAGCACCCGCTTGGCGGCAGCGGCCGGCCGATAAGCCTCCCATTCGTCCACATGAAATCGCAGGAATTCCGGGTCATAGCGCCGGCGTCGCAGCAGAAAAAGAATCGACAGGATCCCCAACAATGATGTGTTCTGGAAGTTCTGTTTCAAATTTTCCGCCTCCAGCATGCGACCAACCCAGACGATCGTCCGCATGCATATGCGCGAATCAACATGCTCGAAGAGGTCCAGCCGATAAGTCATCAGCTTGCGAAGATTGCGCAGCCAGTCCGTCATCTTCTCGATACCGCGGCATTCAAACATCTCAAGCAGTGCACCGAAGAACGTTGCGAATTCCGCAGGCTGACGGAATAACTGGGCGCAGCCGGTGAGTTCCTGCAGCTTTAACTCGTCCGGGTTGGTCTCGAGCTTGTCGCAGAGGTAGCGACGCACATCGGAGAAAAACTCACCCTGGTAGGTCCAAGCGATACAGCGCATCAATTTCAACAGGTTGTCCGGCCGCTTGGCGGCTGCGAAGTCCGCAACCAGGCGGTCGAGGAACCGCTGCACGAGCGGTTCCTCGGTCGGCAACGCAGCTTCGTCGCCGGCGCCGAACACGTTGTAGCGCCCAAGCCCTGTGGCATCGGTTTCGTCAAACGTAACACGGGCGACAGACCAGAAGAAGGGACGCGTCAGGATCTTGCCGAGGTCTTGCTCAAGGCCGTCGGCCAACAGTGGATAGTCGAGGTAAGCCTCCACATGCGGTGTGAAAAATTCCCAGCGCTCCTTGCTGGCTTTGACGTCCGGGATGTATGGCGGATAGCTGCGGTTGATCTCCTCGGCGAGATCATGCACCGT
>CAYWQM010000029.1:0-41481 GCA_964460215.1 uncultured Lentisphaerales bacterium | reverse complement strand
TTCGCTATCGGCCATCTTTTGCCAGTCGAGCAGGACCGGTTGCCGCCCGAACAACTCTTCGTTGTGCACTTCGACCCGGACGTGCCCCTGCCCCGGACGCACGCTCGGCTGCAGCGAGATCGCCTGGCGCTTATCGATTCGTACCTGGAAATCCTGGTGTAGGCTCTTGAGATGTTCACTGCCTTCCTGGTGCAGGTAGAATTCGACGTATTCGAAATTCCGGTCGAGATAGAACCCTTCGATCGGCGAACGCCGGAACTCTTCGCTGCCGCGGATACGTCCACCCTGCACCAGCACCTCGGAGACAATGTCCTCTTGTCGCTGCACCAGAATCTCGAGCTGCTGCAGATGGTCGTAATAGGTCGGCAACCCATGCTGCGCTCGCAGTCCGAACAGGACACAGCCACTGCGGGTCAAGTCCGCCGGACAGTCATCGAGTCCGGCTACCGTGAGCGGCAGCGGCTTTTCCCTTGTTGCGTACTTCGCAGCAACGAGCGCCGCCAACGAACCACCCTCCAGCATCATTTCGAGGCAAGCACCGGTGAGTAGAATATGATCTACCTGGTCGCGGCCATCGAAACTTTCGAGTTGCAGAAAATTCATGATGCCGTCCAGAAAACTAGCCGCCGAGGGTGTCCCCCCATTGCTGCTAGAGGCTTGCTGCAGCGCCGCCGCGATAGCGCGCCAGGCATTGAGGTCGGTGGCGGTCACCGCCTGCGTGCGCAGCCGCTGCGCCGTGGACTCGGACAGTTCGACGGTGCGCCAGCCATCGTCGCCGGGCAACAGTGCGGCCTCGGCATCGTTAGCTCCACTGCAGATGCGCGAGGCTAACGGTGAACCGACGAAGGCGTGCCACAGTGTGTCCGGCTCGAGCTTCGCCCCGGCATCGCGGGCCGCCGCTTCGGCGCAGAGCAGGTCAATCGGCGGCAACGGTTGTTCAAGGTAATGGGCGGCATCCGGCACGTAACGTTCTGGTACCAGGTAACAGTGGCCATCGACCGTCTCCGAATGCAGTTCCAGCAGGGTCGCGGAAATGGCCCACGGCTCGACATCGACAACCAGCATGCGACGACCACCAAATCCGGCACGCGCCGCCGCCGGCAGGCTGTCAGCCCAGGCCATCGCCGCCGCGACTGGTCCCCAGAGCAGTCGCTTTTCAGTCCCTGGCGCCGCCGGCCACGCTGCCAGGACATGCTCACGGGCAAACTCGTTGAGCGCGTTCGGAACCGCCAGGACATCGATCGCCGCCGCCGCTCGGGCATCATTACGCGGAAGCGTGGCGCGCAGTAAATCTCGTGCACCCACCGTGCGTACCGCCCCGGTGGCATCGGTATAGGTCCAGACAGGCAGAACGCGGTTGGTACGCGGCAGTTGCCAAATTGCCGCAGCAGGCAGCCGTGCGCAGTTGCCGCCGAAACGGCTCTCCGCACGACCTGGCAAGCCATTGTTCCAGGACTGGGCAACCGCATCGACACCAATGCGCGGACGCTGCTGCCGCGTCGCCGGCAAAACACACGTGCCGATGGCGACGTCCGAAGCCACTTGCCAGTCGTTGCTGATGCCATCACCCGAGCCAATGGAAACCGGTGCAGTCAGGTGCTGCAGATCAATGCCGAGGGCGGCGTTCATGGTGTTCTCGACTTTAAGGATTCAAATGAAAATACGTTGTTCTTCGACGTTCGCAAATACCCTGCGCCGCATGACAACGATACGCTTTAAGCGGCATTTCTCGAAACATAGTGGATGAAACGTGCCAACATCCTGCCTGCCAGCAAAAGGCATTGGTGAGGCACAGATCAGTGGAGATCACCGGCAACTTTTAAGAAATGCGGACTAAACACGTGCAGCTTCCTGGAGCTGGCGGATGACGGTGTAGACCACGACGGCAGCACAGTTCGAGACATTCAGGGAATTCTTGCGTCCGAAAACCGGCAGCCGCACGACCGCATCGCAGCGCGCCAGAGTTTCCGGCCCGAGACCCAATGCTTCGTTGCCGAAGACAAATGCCGCCGGAAACTCATAGCCAACGTCCCAGACAGGCGGTGCTTCGGTCACTGTCTCGACGGCGAAAACCCGGTAGCTCTCGGTCTGCAAGGCCTCGACAGCAGCCAGCCCGGTCGGGTGATGCTCACACGGCACAAGGGCATCACAGCCACGTGCCGTCTTCACCAGCTTCGGATGCGGTGGCGTCGCGGTATAACCGCAGGTGATGATGCGTTCGATGCCGCAAATCTCAGCCAGGCGAAAGATGTTGCCGACATTATAAGCACTGCGCAGGTTGTCGAGCACGAGAATAATGGGTTGCCGGGGCGCGGCGGTACCGCGATCGCCGATCTCCACACCGGGCGGTTCATTCATGTCGTGTAGCTCTTCCGCAGGTGCGAGGATTGGATCCCAAGTTCTTCGCGATATTTGGCAACGGTGCGACGTGCTACGGGCACGCCCTGATCGTTGAGCAACGCCACGATCTTCTGGTCGCTGAGCGGGTGACTGGAATCCTCTTCGCTCACCAGCCCCTGAATCTTGCTCTTGATACTGCGGCTCGACAGCATGTCGCCGTCACTGGTCTGGTAACCGGTCGTGAAAAAATGTTTGAACGGATACAAGCCGCGGGGCGTCTGGATATACTTGTTGGCAATCGCGCGGCTGACCGTTGTTTCGTGGACGCCGATCTCCGCGGCAACCTGGCTCATCGTCAGCGGACGCATAGACTCGTCGCCGATGTCAAGGAACTCGCGCTGCCAGTCAACGATGATCTCGGCGATCCGCTCGATCGTGGACTGGCGATGGGACAGGCTCTTGATCAGGGCGTTGCCGTTGAGGATTTTCTCCTTGATATACTCGCGCACGTCCTTCGGGGTATCGGGATCTTCAAGCAACTTGATGTACAGCGGCGACACGCGAATGCGCGGCGTGTGGTCGGAGTTCGTGCGAATGGTGTACCCGTTGTCTTGCTTCTCCACATAAACTTCCGGCAGCACATACTGCTCGTTGCCGGTAGCAACGGAATGCCCGGGCCGCGGCTGCAGTTGTCGAATCTCGTGCATGACTTCGTGCAGAGTAGCGGCGGAAACTCGCAACGCCTTGGCGACTTGCGGAATACGGTTCTTGGCAAGCTTATCAAGATGCTTGTCGATCGCCTTGTAAGTTAATGAATCCTTGCGCCCCTGGCGCTCGAGCTGAAGAAGCAGACACTCGCGCAGGTCAGACGCGCATACGCCCGCCGGTTCAAAAGTCTGCAGCGTCTTGATCACACGCTTGACATCCTTTGCATTGGCGCCACACGCAACCGCGATGTCTTCCGGGTAGGACCGCAGATAACCGGATTCATCAATGCTGCCGATGACAGCCTCGCCGATCTTCGTCGTCTGTTCGTCAAAGTCACTGGTTCGCAACTGTTGCAACAGGTCATCCGCCAAAGTACTGCCAGTCGTCAGTGAATCGAAAAAGTACTGGCGGCGCTCGTCGTCCTCAGCACCGGCGTATGAGCGCGCGTGGTTCGGCGGTAAGTAGTCGCCCCACGACTCATCAAGTTGTACGATGTTGGCCAGGGACTCATCTTTCTCGGCAGCGGCACCGGCCATGTCCGCGTCGAGCTGCGGCGCACCAACCTCTTCCATAGGATCGCCAGCGAGCTGTTCGCCGTCAGTAGAAAGCCGTTCAAGTGCCGGGTTCGCCTCCATCTCCTGGTTGATTCTGGTCGTCAGATCCAACAGCGGCGCGGTTAAAATCTCCAGCGACTGGATCTGCTGCGGCGCAATAATCTGCACCTGCTGCAGTTCCGTTGACTGGTAAAGTCCCTGTTGTATGGTAGACATAGTCCTCGCCGAATCGTCACTGGCACGTCGGAATTGGCGCCCAATTTTCATGGAAGGCAGCGGACGCTCTGTTCTGTAAAAAAAGCACCGTCGTGCGCGGCCAACAACAAGTTAACATTATCGCGTTCCCGGATTTCGTCAACCAATGCAAACAGCAGTAGAGGTCACAGTTCTCGGCAGCGGCAGTAGCGGCAATGCCACGGTAATCCGTTGTGGTGACGACGCCATTCTCATCGATGCCGGCTTCTCCGGCGCCGAACTGCAGCGCCGCCTCGACACTGCCGGTGTCGCAGCCGCCCGCATCCGCGGCATCCTGATCTCCCACGAGCATGATGATCACACCCAGGCACTGCGCATCTTCGCCAAACGCAACAATGACATCCCCGCCTTCGCCAATTCGTTGACTATGGAACGCCTGCAAATAATGAACAAGGCGCCGGAGAATGCCATCGTCTTCACGAACGGTTCACCGTTCGCCATCGGCCCTTTTCAAATCGAAGCGTTCTCTGTGTGTCACGATGCTGTCGACCCGGTCGGATTCGTGATTCATTGTCAGGACCGAAAAATCGGGATCGCCACAGACCTCGGCCACTTCGGCAAGCTCGTCCCGCTCAAGCTCAAGAACTCAAATGTTCTGATTATCGAAAGTAATCACGAACATGATCTGCTGCGTTCCTCCCGGCGTCCGGCACACCTGCTGCATCGCATTCACAGCCGCCGCGGCCACCTCAGCAACAAACGCGCTGCCGAACTCATGGCACAGGTTGTAGGCCCAGGCACCCAATACCTGGTGACGGTGCATTTAAGTGACGACTGTAACCGTCCGGAACTAGCCGAGTCCGCGGCCCGAAACTGTCTCAAGGCGATGAACCAGGAACAGGTCGAAGTGCTGGTGGCCAGTCAGGACAAAGTGTGCCAGACGATCACTGTATAGCGGTCGCACCTTCGCGTCTCACCCACAAGTAGATGCCGCCGATCTGCTGCAGATCATAGGCCTCGTGCATCAGAGCATTGAACGGCTCGTGGTCCGGCAAACGCCGCAGCAGGCTCAGCTCGCTGGACATCAGACCATAGACAACCGCGTCGGGACGCACTGCCTCGATGTAGGGAACAATCCCGGCATCAATGGATTTCCACAATTCATTACTGTAGCCCGGCGACACCCGCTGCCCGGCAGTCGTGGCGTACATTGCTTCGCCCATGACCGTTGCCGGCGGCGGCAGCTTTTGCAGCTCCGAGCGGACGGCATGCAAGTCGGCCATCGGCGTACCGTACAAGTAGCGCAGCGAATAGTCGCCCCGGGCCTGAACAACCAGCAGTCCAAGCTGTGACGCTATCAACGCCGCCAGCAATCCTCGGCCCGACAAGGCACGTGACCGCCTCACCTGCCCTGCCACAATTGCCGCGGCAAATGGCAATAGACAAAGCAGCATGCCTATGGCGTACGCCGCCAGCGCCGGTCGCGGGTGATCGACAAGCATCGCTTCCTTCAGCACGTAATTGAGCCGATAGACGTTGTCACCAACGATCAGCACATAGTACGCCGTGAGCAAAGCAACAACCGCGATGAGCCAGGCGATCATGCGGCCGGACCAGTCGGGCCCCCGCGGCAACTCACCGCCCGTTGCCTCATCAGGCCCGGCAGACGGTTGCCAGAGCTTCGCCGTCGGCACACCGGTAAACAGCATCGCGCAAAACAGCGCGATAAACGGAAACGCCGGGGCATAATATTTTGGAAACGGCCCGGTGCCGCCGACGAACAGTGTGTAGCCCAGCAACACCCCGAATGTGTACACCGGAATCAATGAGGCCCGCCGCTGTTGCAACCGCCGCAAACTGCCAAAACCCCAAACCGCCAGTCCACAGACCGCGAGTGCCATGAACACCGGTCCAGCGTACGTCGTAATACGGCAAATGTGCAGCAGCATCGCCGATGGTTCCAGAGACCAGATACCGGCACTCGCCTTGCCATTGACCAAATAATCCACCGGCTGGCCAAACATCTCCCAGTACGATTGGTCTCGACCGATCGGCGATCGTTTCACGAAAAGGCAGTAGCCCCCCCAGGTCAGCAGCG
This sequence comes from uncultured Lentisphaerales bacterium, assembly GCA_964460215.1. Lineage (GTDB taxonomy): Bacteria > Verrucomicrobiota > Lentisphaeria > JABSQK01 > CAJWLW01 > CAJWLW01. Next base: position 35,586 of record CAYWQM010000029.1, on the reverse strand, counting down.
TCAGCGGCAGCCCTGTCCCCAGCGCCGCAGCGACGACCTGCAGATTACGTTTGCGGAAACTGAACGCAGCCACTAACGCCAGCGCAAATAGAAAGATCGCGGTGCTGGTTAGCTTGGCCCAGAGCAGCACGATGACACCGAGCCCGAGCCACACACCCTGGAGCCAGACCGGCCGTCGCTCGGTATACAGATAGGCAATGACCATGCTGACACTTGCCAACGGCAACAGCTGGCCATCGGCATAATCCATGTTCAACGCCCCCTGCAGAGCCATCGGGCTGGTCAGATAAATCGTTGCTGCCAGTGTCGCCACGAGACGGTTCAACGACAAACACCGGGCACACGCGTACAGCAACAGACCGGTTGTCAAAAAACAAAGAAGCCCCGGCAATCGCATGGCCCACACCGACTCGCCGAATACCGAGACCGAAGCAGCGATGATATACGACCACGAGGGCGGGTGATGCAGATCCGGCGGATACCCGGGGCGCACAAACGGAACGCCGGTCTCGCGAATAGCCATCGCGGCGTTCCAGTTCAGATGTTCCCAGGTGACATCAATGTCGTCCATCGACGGCAAGGCCAGAAACACAACGCACACGCAGACGCCGAGAAGAAAGTATATATACCTGCGGGATTCGGCCGAAACTCGCATAAACGGAAGGGGGTGAAGCTGTGATGCCCTGGCATCACTGGTTTGAGTACATCGTAACAGGCAGCAAAGTTATCATCGGCGCAATGCCATAACAATCAACCGCACCAGCAGCGCCATTTCGATGCATGTCTTCAATCACCTCAACAAGTTCGAGAAGAACGATTTGGCAACGTGGAATCGCGATATGGCGTTGCTGTCGGGTGTCCGGTATTCCGGATTTTCCGAAGCAACGGCACATCAGTTAGTGGAGATGCGGAAAACCAGGGTCGAAACGCACGGTGAGTTCCTCGGTTCGGCGGCTCTCGACATGGCCGTCGCCAAACAGGAGATTGGACGGGGCATCCAACACCCCGTCCTTTATGTAGTAATAGGGCGGGGCCGGAATCCAACTGGCGGGCTGCCACGCAATATCCCGGCCGCCGCGCTTGTGCCAGGCCCACTTCGCCGTCGGGGGCGGACCGCCCTCATCCAGGATGATGAGATAATCGGTGACGATCGGTAAATCGCTGATGCTGTCATCCGCGCCCCGGGTCGGATAGCCCACCGGTTTGGGCGGATCGACGCCGAGAAGTCGCGGCACCCAGAGCACGTAGCCACCCCAGAGCATTGTATTTTGATCGTAGATTCCCGCTCCCGGTTGGTTCCAGGTGTTCCTGTAGGTGTCGGATTTCATGAACGGCGGTGTGAAGACGCAATCCTGCACGTCGCGACTGACACTCTGCTCCTCGAGCGCAGGGAAAAAATCCGGGCCGACATCGATGAGGTTGGATCCGAAAGCAGAATCCGAGCGCGGGAAGTATCCGTCAAAGTCATTGGCATAGCCACTGACACCTAAACCGATCTGGCGGAGGTTCGACGTGCACAGTATCACGCGAGCGTTAAATTTCGCCCGGCCCAAGACCGGCAACAGCATGGCGGCCAGGATCGCAATGATCGTGATGACGACCAGCAGCTCAATGAGCGTGAAGCACCGCATTCGACGTTCAAGCGGCTCAATATTGTGATGACAATATATAGCTGGGATTTCCCATATGGTTGCGAATCTCTATCAGTTTACTGTTGAATACCCGGTCTCTCAAGGTTACGCGGCCAGGATCCGTTCTCATTCTGCTGATCCAACCGTTGTTCAAGTCTAATGCCGTTCCTAACATGGCGGCGGCTCGCGAATCGCCCAATTCCCCGAGCGCGACGGCGCAAGATTTAACGACGTCGTTTGCGTCCGTCACGGCGGCAGCTGACCACCGCCGGAATGACGTTAAACGTTCACCAGCCTACTCAACGCCCACTGCCCGCTTCAACGAATTCTCCCAGGCACGCACTGAGAACTCGGCAGGGAATCGGGTCGCAACCAGCTCACGGCCGCAGACACTCAACCGCCGAGCCTCTTCACGATCCCGGGTCAGCCGCAAAATTGCCTGGGCGGCGGCCGCAGCATCGCCATTGGCGACGGCGGCAAAAGCGCCGCGCTCCGGATCGATCTCATCGAGCACCGCCAGATCGTACAAGACGCACGGCGTTCCGGAAGCGAGCCCTTCCAGCACCGCAATGCAATGGCCTTCGTAGCGCGAGGTGTGCAGGAATATGTCCGCCGCCTGCAACAGTTCCGGTATGTCCGGCCGCCAGCCGAGCAACTCGAAACGGTGTGTCAGTCCGGCCATCGCGACATGCTTTTCACACGCGGCACGATGCGTACCGTTGCCCGCTATCTGAATGACGAAGTCGAGGCCTGTCGACTCAAGATGCGCCGCAATCTGAATCTTCTCTTCATGATTCTTGGCGACACGGTAAGAACCGATCGTTAAAATCCGCACGCACCCGTCGTGGTTCGGCTTTTCCGCTACCGGGAATCTCCGCATGTCCACACCGTTCAGGATGAGGTCGACGGGATCAGCGGCATAGAGCTCTTTGATGTTGTCCGCTACTTCACGACTGCACGCCTGGAAACGCGTCGCAAACATCACCTGCAAACGCTGAAAATAATGGACGCGGCGATCCTCCATGATTTTCGGATTCGCAAAGTACAGAATGCGCGCCGGCACGCCGGCACGTTTTGCCAGCCACGGCACCAGGGCACGGGTGCCACCCGAAACACAAACGATAGCGTCCGGCCGCAGCTCCCGCAGCAGGCGATTCAACGCTTTGGCTGCCTTGAAATAGCCAACTTTCTTGACATCGAAAAAATGCACCGGGCACCCCACCGCTGCATAATTGTGCTCGAGCTCACCAAGACCGTACAGAGTGCAGACTGCCACGTCGAATTCTTCGCGGTGGCACAAACGAATCCACTGCAGCGCCGCGTGTTCCGTGCCGCCGCCGTTGACATCGTCCAATGCAATGAGAACTTTCATTGATTTATGGTACATGAAGGAACGGACACAAGCAAACAGACGCAAGGCACATCACTTCTCGCCCGCACCCGGCAATCGCCCATGGCACGCCTCCCAAAAGCCAGAAACATTTGCTCGGCGTTCATCAATTGCTCAATTAAGTGTCTGATTCCTACCGTAATTTCTGTATGCATGCAAAGCTCGACAGGCCCGCACAGCAGCTTCGTCCCCCTTGCATAAATCCCCCCCGGCTCATGAAAGGGGGACGACGGTGTATCTTGAATTCGATCAGTGGTACTCGTAGGTTTCCTTAAATGGACACAACAGACCAAATAGATATATCCCACCTCATCTCGCTGACACGACACCCGCCGGAATGCCGTGTCCTCGTGCTCGGTGACCTGATGATGGATCACTACGTCTGGGGCAACGTTTCACGGATATCGCCGGAGGCGCCGATACCGATCCTGCAGATCGAGCGTGAAACGGAAATGCCCGGCGGCGCCGCCAGCGTTGTGCTGAACCTCAGACAGTTCGGCGCAGACGTCGTCTGCTGCGGCATGGTCGGCAACGACGCGGAAGGCGAAAGCCTGGTTGCAGCACTGAAAAACGCCGGCGCTGACACCACCGCCATCGTCCGCGCCGACGACCGGACCACAACATTGAAGACCCGGTACGTCGGTGGCGTGCAATCTGCGGCGCGCGCCATGCAACACGTTCTGCGCGTTGACCGGGAAGATACAACGCCGATCGACGAGGCCGTAGTCGAAGAGGTGATTGCGAAGGTCGAAACTGTCATCAACGATTGCAATGCCATACTGGTCTCGGACTACGGCAAAGGTCTGCTCACCACGGATCTTATGCAACGCGTCATCGCGGCAGCGCGGGCGGCAGGCAAGCCGGTGCTGGTAGATCCGAAGCTGGGCGATGACTTCAGCATGTACAAAGGCGCCGCGGGCATCACGCCGAATCGGCTCGAGACGGAGCGGGTGACAGGCATCGCCCCGCGCGAACCAGATTCAATGAACATGGCGGCCCGACAGCTGGTCACCTCACTGGAACTGGACTTTGCCTTGATCACCGTCGACCGGGATGGCTTGTATGTACACGCAGAAAACAATGTTTCGACGCTCCTGCCGTCGCGGCCCCGATCCGTCTACGATGTGTCAGGTGCCGGCGATATGATTTTAAGTACGCTCGGGTTCTTTCTCGCTGCCCAGACGCCGTTGCCCTGTGCCGCGTATCTGGCAAATGTAGCGGCAGGCATCGAGGTGGGAAAACTCGGTGTGAACACGGTGTCGCTGGCGGAAATCCGTACGGAATTGATGGCCGCGACGACCGACATCGGCGGCAAACTTCAGACGATGCCGGAACTGGTCAGCACACTTGAAACCCATCGACAGCGGCAGGAGAAAATAGCCTTCACGAACGGCTGTTTCGATATGTTGCACGTCGGCCACATGAAATACCTCAACTTCGCCCGCGAGCAAGGCGATTTGTTGGTCGTCGGGCTGAATTCAGATGCCTCCATCCGCAGCCTCAAAGGCAATCAACGACCGATCCTACCCGAGAACGAACGCATTCGACTGCTCGCAGCGCTGGCCTGCGTCGATTATATCGTCGTGTTCGACGAAGACTCGGTGCAACCGGTCATTGAGCAGGTGCAACCGAATGTCCTGGTCAAGGGCAGCGATTACGGATTCGACGGAGTCGTCGGACGCGAATTCGTCGAGTCGCATGGCGGTGAGGTCGTCCTGGCGCCAGTGATCGAAGGCATTTCCACAAGCTCCATCGTGGAACGGGTACTGGAAAAGTACGGTACCGCCGATACCAACGCCGCAGACGCGGAGAACGGTAAATGACGGCCGGCACGAATGGCAACGCCGCGTAATATCCTGATATTTCATCCAGCCGGCATCGGCGATGCGATTCTGGCATTCCCCGCCATGAAGGCGCTGCGCGCCGCCTGTCCCGAAAGTTGGATCACGCTGGTCACCAGCCGCCGGGCTTGGGCGATTGTCGAGGGTTGCCCATATGTCGACGAGATCCTGTGCATCGGTATCGAGGAGATGCCGATCAAGCTGTTCAATCGCATAAACATCAGCGACGTCTGGCACCTGTGGCGACAGTTGCGCCGACGCCCCTGTGATCTGGCGGTCGATTTAACGCGGATCGGATCGCGCCTGGGCGGCGTCAAGCGCGCGATCATGTTTGCAGCAATCGGGGCCAGGCATAAGGTCGGCCGCAACACCCACGGTCGCGGCTTCTACCTCGATGAAGCTCTGACCGACCCACCCACGACCGCGAAACACGAAGTCAAATCCTGCCTCGAAATTGTCGCGCTTGCAGGTGCCGCCCCAATAGAGCCGAAACTGGAGATTTTCCTGACCGACGCCGATCACCAGGAAGCCGCCGAGCTGCTGTCCACCATCGAACTGAAATCAACGGTGATCGGGCTCAATCCGAATGCCAACTGGCCGGCAAAAAAATGGCCGCTCGATCGCGTCGTCGCGGCGGCCGATATGTTGGCGGAAAAACACGACGCCACGATCGTCCTGATCGGCTCACCGCAAGATCGTGCCGACACCGCAGAGATCGCGCAACGCATGTCGCAGCCCGTGACAGATGTCGCCGGGCAACTGTCATTGAAAGGCACCGGCGCCCTGTTGTCACGACTCGACGTGTTTGTTACCAACGACACGGGGCCCATGCACATGGCGGCAGCAGTCAACACGCCGACAGTCGCAATCTTCGGGCCGATCGATCCCGCCCGCTACGGACCATATGGCCTCGGTGAGCATTGCCGAATTCTTTCGCACCGCAACCTGTGTGCCGCAAACTGCGAAATCGTCTGCACCCAACCGACCCACCGCTGTATGGAGGATATCCAAGTCGCCGATGTCGTTACGGCCACCACCGAGCTGATCGATCACAAAACCAGTCCCGCCGTCACCCCGATTAGCTGACAATCTGTAGAATTGCAGAGAACATCTCAGACAGGCTGAAACCGGCAAAAGCGGTTACTGCACACCCATCCCGGCCATGCCGCGGTGCCAGAGGCGTGACACAGCGTTTTCATCCAAAAGACGAGGCGATACAGTGATCACACAGCGGCGTTCTGGCAGTTGACTTTGAATGACTCCCACGGTATTTTCCACACTGACCGCCCTGCTACTGCCACCCGACTCCGGGGACACCGCATGAGCCAGGGCCGGTTGATCGGAAAATATAAAGTTTTTCGATGAAGAAACGGACGTGCGCCTGCGCAACGTGTTCAAGTTGCAAGATGCAACAGCTGACGCAGGCATACACGGACTGCCTGCCGAATCGCAATACACACGTGTCGATCGCCGAATAGATGACGGGGCGGAACATCGGATGCGGTTGGAAAAAAAAGTCAAGATTATCAATTTCTTCAGTCTCATCGTGATCGGCCTGATCGTTGTCGTCATGTACAAGAAACAGGCCGAGGGGCGCAAGCAGCAGACAGAGATTGATGCATTACATACACGGATTGCGGCGGACCAAGCCATCGGCTCACACATTCCGGAACTGCAGCACGCGATCAAGGTGCTCGAGCAGAAAAACACCGAACTGCGCGGCACAATCGAAAAGTCAAAGCAGGAACGCGCCCGCGAGCAAGGCCGCAACCAGGCGTTGCGCGAGGATCTCAAGCGCTGTGCCGCACAGCTACGCGGCAAGCCCGAAAAACCGGAATGATCACGGCCCGCGTATATCCCACTAAATTCAACTGACGGACTCAATATGACCAGACGACTAGATGGCAAAGTTGCCATCGTCACAGGCGGTGCAAATGGACTGGGAAAAGCGACGGCCCAACTGTTCAGTCACCAAGGTGCAAAGGTGGTAATCACTGATATATTGAGCGATCTTGGAGAGGAAGTTGCTCAAAGCATACGGGATACGGGCGGTCAGGCTGCCTTCCAGCAAGCTGATGCCACTAGCGAAGCCGACGCAAGCCAAATGGTTGACACGGCAGTCTCCGAATTCGGCCAACTCGATATTTTGATGTGTAATCCTGCCATCCAAATCGAGAAAACAATCCCGCACACAACCGAGGAAGAGTAGGATCGTGTCATCAGCCTCAACCTTAAGGGTCCTTTTCTTTGCGCGAAGCATGCGTTGATCCAAATGCAAAAACAACGCAGAGGGCGTAGAATTCATATCTCCTCCCGTACGGTTTTCTGGAGAAGGCGAATGGCATGTGCTCTTCTTCTATGACCCCGACGGCAACCTGCTCGAGTTCAATGAGCATGGTGCAGGTGCACAGAATCCTCACGATTTTGAATGGAGCACGGTGAATATGGACGAGTTGGTGAAGTAGGTTTCGATGGCGGACAATAAACCTGCGTCACCATGAAAAAATCATCACTGCCAAGCAATCCACCAAAAATCACCCGGGTTGGAATGGTCCACTCACATTTATAACCGACTGTCGCGTCCGGCGAAAATATAGGCGACAGTGTAACCGGCGACGTAGGCAACTGTGGCGCACACATACAAAAGTTCCAGACGGCATAATGCCGTGACGGCATGGCACAACTTACGCCCGATGCGGTACGACAGCCCGTGCTGCACGGTCTCATCGAAGCCATGTTCACCCGGTGTATCAAAGGCCCAATGAGCATAGAATTTCTGCATGTAGGCGGACCCCTTGCCATTGCGGAAAAACTGCTTGAGCAGCGCCCATGTGGAGGTGGGCGGCAGATGATGATACCAGGTATCCGGCACAACAACGATGCGGTATCCCCCGCTGCGAAGTTCCCGTCTCAAGTACGGGTCGAGGCCGCGCGGTATCAACTCGTTTTCACCACCGACCTTTTCGAACGCCTGCCGTGGAAAGGCAGAACAACCGTGATCGGCCAGGTCGCTGTCAACGATCGTGTCGACCAGGCCGGAACTCTTGCGCGCAAAGCTCGTCATCACTTTTCGAACAAACGGCGAAGCATCGTCCGGAACGATATTGGGGCAACCCGCCATGCCGATGCCAGGGTCCGCGTCCAATGCAGCGAGCAGGTTCTCAAAAACGCGTTCGTGGCCCAGGCGTGAATCATCGTCAAGGATCAGAATGACATTACCGCGTCCGGCGGCAGCACCGGTATTGATGGCACGTCCCTGGCGCGGGTCGCCTTTCACGACAATTATTTCGAAAGCCTGCATGGTCTGCAGCTGCGTCTGCTCGATCAGCGCCGCAAAACAACCGTCGCGATCTGCGTCCCTGGTCGGTATGACAACGGAAAGACGCGGACCGCCAGATTGATCAGTTTGACTGCCGTCGATGCGGAAGAGTTCCGCTTCGTAGTCGTCGTTGATATATTTGACAAATGCCTTGCGCCGTTCAAGCGCATTAGGGGCATTAAGCGGTTGTGCGTTCCAGTGGACCATGGACTCGCTGGACTGTTAAGGAGCGGCAAGTGCTGATGTCGGCGGACGGAGCAAAGAACGCACTAAACATACCGGCGGCGCCAGTCATTTGCCATATGATCACTCAATGCGTAAAACGGTCGTGACATGCTGAATGCACTTACGACAATGCCGCTGGCGGCAGAATCGATATATATCCTGCCGGATTTGGACGATCCCGTTTTCGTCACAGTGGTGCTTCTGGCCTGCCTGCTGGGCTTTGTGACATTTTTTTCGCCGCGCATTGGGTTGCTCATCATGTTGCTCGCTTCCTTGTTCGGTTCCGAGATCGAATTCGGTGGCGGCGTCAATGTGACAGGCGACACGCGCGGCGCCGGCATTCGCATCGAGGACGTTCTACTTATCGTCATGTCCTTCGGCTGGCTGGCAAATCGCGCCCGGACGCGGACGCTGCTGATTGTGCGGCGGACACCTGTCAATCGGGCGATGCTGCTCATGGCTATCGCCATGGTCGCTGCAACCGCGATGGGTTTGATACAGGGCACCACGCCAATCGGACGGGGGACGCTCTACACGCTGAAGCGCCTGGAGTATTTCTGGATGTTTTACATGGCGTTGCATATCATCGAGGGCTACAAGGGCTGTCGGCGCTGTGTCGAATTGCTCTATATCGCCACCGCCGTCATTTCCCTCTATGGCATCTTTGTTGTCCTGATCGCCACCGGCACCGAGAGCCAGTTGTTTACCGAGGGCGGCCTGTCATCGACAACCGGAGCGGGACGGGCAAATACGTTTTCGAGTTTTCTATTCATCGCCATTTCTCTGGCACTGGCACGAATATGCTACGCCGAAAAGCGCGGTACGATCATCCGCAACAGCCTTATACTGGGCATGTTCCTGGTGACACTTGTCCTGACACAATCGCGGGCGGCCTACGTCTGCATTGTTCCACTGATCCTGACGATCTTTTTCCTGACGAAAAGCCGCCGAATCCTGGTAATGATGGTGATGTCAGCGGTTCTGGCAATAGCCTTCGCCTTTTCTGTGTTCATGATGCCCGGACCGGTCGGCATGCTCGCCGACAAACGCGTACAGAACATTCAAATGCAGGTAGATTCGATCTTCAAAGTCGCACGGGAAGGACTGCGCAGCGACTCGTCCATGGCTGTCCGGCTCGATGCCTGGAAATATGCTTGGGGCGAAACCAAAAAGTACCCGATCTTTGGCAACGGTGTCGGGTCGACCTCGCTCGGACACATCGACAATCAGTACGTGCGCGAACTCATGGACACGGGTTTCGTCGGACTTATCTGCTTCCTTATCTTCATCGGTGTCGCGATGAAGTCGACATACGAACTCTTTCTGGTCACCGAGGATCGCTTTGTCAAGAGTTTGACGGCCGCCTTTCTCACCGCCATGGTGACGCTGCTGATCCATGCCATGACAATAGCGAACTTCTATACAATCCTGGTCATGGAAACTGTCTGCGTCATGCTGGCATTCCTGATGATCTTATATCAGGCGACCTTCTATCCAGAAACCGAAACCACATGCAGCGAGCTCCCCGTCAACCCTCAGAGCCCAGGAGACGCCGCCGGCCCCGCATCGCCTGGTCACCCGCAGTAGTGACGGAGAACAGCGACGCATTGCCCGTAGTACGATGAGCCGAAAAGATTAAGATGGTTGAGCAAGTGATAGAGTTTATACAGTCCTTCGCGCTCAGCCGCACCGGCAGCCTGCGGGAACTCGTCCTCGTACGCTTCATAAAAGCCGCGGCCAAAGCCGCCGAACAGCTTTGTCATCCCAAGATCGGCTTCGCGATGACCGTAGTACACCGCCGGATCGATGAGGCACGGGGCACCGTCGGCAGCAACCATATAATTGCCGCTCCACAAGTCACCGTGCAGCAGCGCCGGAGGCTCCTCGCAGCCGGCGAGTAATCCGTATAGACGCGATTCCAAAACGTTGAACAGGTCAATCAGCTCGCTCGTGGCATGGCCGTTGGTCTCTGCCAGCCGCAACTGATACAGCAGCCGATACTCGAAATAAAACGCCGGCCAGCCGTCGGACATCGGGCGAACCGGTGTGTTGAGCTGGGGGGTGGCACCGATATAATTGTCTTCGAAAAAACCGAACGACCCGGAACTGCAACGATGCAAACGAGCCAACTGCCGACCGAACACTGCCATGAAATCACCCGCAGGCACACTGGTGTCGATGACTTCCAAGACCAGCATCGACCGCTCCGCATGGACTACCTCGGGAACTCGAATCACACCGGGGCCGGCCAACTCACGAAGGCTATTTGCCTCGGTCATAAACATATTGTGGTCGCCCGCGGCCGTTTTAACGAACAACCTTTGACCGTCTGCAAATTCCGCAACAGACGCATCCGCGATACAGCCGCCGCCAACAGAATTGAGTCGCTGCAATGCACTTCCAGCGATCGCCGTCAATCGGCTTGCCAGTATTTCCTCCATTCTCACCCCGCTGCACAATGGGTTATAAAAAGGGTTGCTCGAATCGCGATGCGGCACTGTATGCCGGAACCCGCTGCAGTGCCAACACGGCGTAGACCGCCTAAAGGTGATTGCAGCAACTGCACAAAGCGATATATTTTACAGGATAGGCTTATGCCGTGCTGCTAAAAGCACTGAGGCAGAATCGTTAACCCTCTTGAAAACTGTATGCAACCACCACCACTGAATGATAGCGCCTGCCCACTGACACCTGAGCAGCAGGCAATGATCAACCACCTGGTCGGTACGCTCGAACCCATCCAATTGGCCTGGGTCGCCGGCTACCTCTCGGCGATCAATGCCCTGGCATTGCAGGGTGCGGGCCAAACCACTGTGCCCGCAGCGTCAGGCGCCGCTGAACTGACGATCCTGTTCGGCTCGCAGACCGGTAACTGTGAGGGCGTGGCGAAAATGGCAGCCGAACGAGCGGCGCAGCGCGGCATCAAGTCCAATCTCAAGAATATGGGCTCCTACAAAACCGCCGAACTGAAGAAAGAAAAACTGATGATGCTGATCGTCAGCACCCATGGCGAAGGGGATCCCCCCGACTCCGTTGAGGATCTCTATGACTTTGTCAACAGCAAGCGGGCCCCCAAGCTCAGTGGCCTGAAATACTCAGTGCTCGCCCTTGGCGACAGCAGCTATGAGAACTACTGCCAGATCGGCGTCGATTTCGACAAACGCTTCAAGGAGCTCGGGGCCGAATCCTTCCTCGACCGTGTCGACTGTGACGTCGACTATGACGACGACGCGGAAGCCTGGATCGACGGCGCGCTCGACAAGGCCGCCGATCTCGCGGACACGGGCGATGGTACTGCCGCGCCAACGGGCATGCCGGCAATGCCCTTCGCATTTCCCGGGATGGCGCCGGCAGCATCGAAATATGACCGCAAGAACCCATTCCCATCGGCGATCCTGGAAAACATCAATATCAGTGGGCATGACTCCGACAAGGAAAACCGGCACGTCGAAATGTCGCTGGAGGAATCCGGACTGGTCTATGTGCCTGGCGATTCCCTTGGCGTTTTTCCCACCAACTGCCCCGAACTCGTCGCCGAGATCATTGCCGCCGCCAAACTCAAGCCCGATGCCGTCGTCCAGTCCGCCAGCGGGGAGGAAACACTCCAGGACGCCTTGCTTAAGACCTACGAGATAACGATTTTGACGCCCAAGGTGATTGACGGCTATGCAAAGTTCGCCGGCAAGGCAATCCAAAGCCTGCTCGGCGACAAAAACAAGGCAAAGCAACGCAAGTACATCGAAGGGCGCGAATTGATCGACATGATCCTTGATTACCCGCCGAAATTCGATGCCCAGGGCCTCGTTTCGGTGCTGCGCAAACTGCCGCATCGCCTGTATTCCATCGCTTCCTCGTACGACGCCCACCCGGAGGAAGCACACCTGCTGATCGCAACAGTGCGATACGAAACGCATAAACGCCAACGCAAAGGCGTCGCCTCGACATTCTATTCAGATCGCGTCACCGAGGACACACTGATACCGACGTTTATCCACGAGAATCCCAACTTCCGGCTGCCGGCCGACCCTGCCACGCCGATCATCATGATCGGGCCGGGAACTGGGGTGGCGCCATTCCGTGCCTTTATAGAGCAGCGGGAAATCGATGGCGCAACGGGTAAAAACTGGCTGTTCTTCGGCGACCGCCGATTCCGCACCGATTTTACGTACCAGACCGAGTGGCAGCGTTTCCGCAAAGACGGTATCCTAACGCGGATCGACCTGGCATTCTCCCGCGATCAGGACGAGAAGGTATACGTCCAGGACCGCATGCTCGAAGCCGCCAAGGACATATATGCCTGGCTCCAGGATGGCGCCGCAATCTATGTCTGCGGCGACGAAGTGCACATGGCGAAAGATGTTCATGCCGCCCTGCTCGATATCGTTCGCAAGGAAGGCGGCATGAAAGCCAACGCCGCTGCCGATTATGTCAAGAACCTGCAGCGCGACAAGCGCTATCAACGTGATGTATATTGAGGCCCGGTCAGCAGTCATGCAACCACGACTACGGATCATACCATGAGCGACACCAACAAAGAATCCGGACCGCCCAACGAGGTGGAACTGATCAAAGATGCCAGCAACTATCTGCGCGGTACGATCGTTGAAGGGCTAGCCGACAAGATCTCGTACGGCATCGCAGCCTCCGATTGTCAGCTTACCAAGTTTCACGGCACATACCTGCAGGACGACCGGGACCAGCGAAGTGAACGGCGCCGCCAGAAACTCGAACCCGCTTACATGTTCATGGTGCGCGTCGGGATTCCAGGAGGTGTCTGCACAGCCGAGCAATGGCTCGCCTGCGATGAACTCGCCCATACCCGAGCCAACGGCACACTCAAGCTGACGACCCGCCAGGCTTTCCAGTTTCACGGCGTCATCAAGCCGGACCTGACGCCGCTCATGAGGGGACTCAACGAAGCGCTGATGACAACACTATCCGCCTGCGGGGACGTCAATCGCAATGTCATGGCCGGCGCCCATCCTCATGATTCACCGATCTACGACCAGATGCTGGCCGACTGTCAGGCCCTCAGTGACCACCTCAAGCCGACGACAAACGCCTATCAGGAGATCTGGCTCGATAGCGACAAGGTCATGGCCACCACCATCGACGACAGCGAACCGATTTACGGCAAAACCTATCTGCCGCGCAAGTTCAAGATCTGCTTTGCCATACCGCCGCACAACGATCCGGACATCTATACCCAGGACATCGGTTTCGTCGCGATCGAGAAAAATGGTAAACTCACCGGCTACAATGTCATCATCGGCGGCGGCCTGGGCATGACCTATGGCATGCCTGAAACATACCCGCGGCTGGGCAGTGTCATCGGTTTCTGCAAACCTGGCCAGCTGCTGGACGTGGCTGAGAACATCGTCAAAATACAAAGAGACAACGGCAACCGCAGCAACCGTAAACGGGCCCGCTTCAAATACACCATCGACGACCATGGTGTCGACTGGATAGTCAACGAACTCAACAGACGCATGGGTTCAACGCTCCTCAAGGCAAACCCGTTCGAGATCCCCACCAACGGGGATCAGTACGGTTGGGAAAAAGCCGCGAACGGCAACTGGTTTATAAACCTGTACATTGAGGGCGGGCGCGTACTCGATACCGACGACTTCCCGATGATGACAGGATTGCGAGAAATTGCCAAAGTGCATGACGGGGACTTCCGCCTCACTGGCAACCAGAACCTGATCATCGGCAACGTCGCCCCTGACAAAAAGCGTAAGATCGACTCGCTGCTCAAAAAATACGGCCTGCTCGACGCCATGAAACGTAGTGCCACACGCCTCAACAGTCTCGCCTGTGTCGCGCTCAACACCTGCGACCAGGCCTTCTCCGAGGCCGAACGTTACCTGCCGTCCCTAATTGACCGGATGGATGAGATAATCAAGGCCGCCGGGCTCTGGGACGACCCGATCATCGTGCGCATGACCGGCTGTCCGAATGGCTGCGCCCGCCCATACGTCGCGGAGATCGGCTTCACTGGCAAGGCCATCGGCAAGTACAACCTCTATCTGGGCGCCGGCTTCCATGGCGAGCGACTCAACAAAATGTACAAAGAAAACATCGGTGAGGACGAGATCATCGAAACTCTCGAACCGATGATTCACGACTACGCCAAAAAACGCAAGAAAGGCGAGCGCTTCGGAGACTTCTGCATCCGCACCGACATCATCAAGGCGACTCGCGAAGGCATGGACTTCCACGACTGAGGTAGGACGTGTCAAAGGCCACAAAGCCGCCGAAGAATACCGCCGGGCGCCGTAGAAAGAAGCGCGCCATCAGTCGCACGAAGTTCCTCACCTTCATGCTGCTGCCAACAGTCGTGCCGCTGATTCTCGCCGAGATCGCCTGCCGCGTCTTCGATCTGGGTGAACCGCAACTGCACAGTACCGAGCTGCCCGAGCAGCGGTACGGCATCATGCGGCATGACACAGACCTTTTCTGGTCGCTGGCGCCAAACATCAAAGTCGGTGTCAAGATCGAAGAGCTGCCGAACACGATGGTGACGCAGACCAACAGCCTTGGACTCCGCTACCCGGAAATCCCCGCCAAGGAGCCTGGTGAGTATCGTATTCTTTCCCTGGGCGAGAGTACTACCTTCGGCGCCTATATCAGCAATCAGGAGACCTATTCCGCCCTTCTCGAGGAAGCCCTCGACAAAGCCGACCAGTCGCGACGCATCCGGGTCATCAACGCCGGCGTCTCCGCCTGGTCATCGTTCCAGAGCCTGATGTACCTGAAACTGCGTGGCCTCGACCTGCAGCCGGACATGGTCCTGTTCTATCACGAATTCAACGACTACCTGCCATCCTCGCTGCGTTCATCGGACAATACCGAAGTCGGGCTGGCCAAGACCGATCGTGAGTTGTGGGAATCGAGCCGCGGCTTCCTGCATCAGCTTGTACAACATTCAACGCTGGTACGTTTTATTGTCTATCAATCTGCAAAATCCAAGGTCAAAAAATTGCGTGGTGACAATTCCGCCAAAATCGCTGCCAATATCGGTCTCTCGGCTATTGGTGCCGCCCCAAAGGTCGAAGAGAACGGTGGTGCAATCGAAGTCCAGCACGGTGCCCTGCCCAGGCGCGTATCGTCACAGGAAAGGCGACAGAATCTCGACGACCTGAGGAAGCTCTGTGTCGCCAAGGGCATCGACCTCATCATCATCCACCCCTCCTATCGCTTCACACGGCCGCACGAATGTATTTTGACTGGGTTTTGCCGGCAGCACAAGGTAATCATGTTCGAGGCTCACGATGTGCTGCATCCGCGGGACGTGCCGCTCGAAAACATTTTCATTGATACTGCCCATCCCACGCCCGAGGGGCATCAGCGGCTCGCAGACGCCCTTGCCCCTGTCATCCAGGCCGAGGTGGATTAATAGTTGCCAAAACAGTAGCTACTTGGAGCCGAAGACTTAAATACAGCCTGGCCGTATGTTTAAGAGACTATTCAGGGAGAGGTGGCGAACAGCCGACAGCACTTAAAACAAGGTGTATATAAATGGCGCTAAGGCACTTTGACCTGCGATGATCACCGCTCCAAGCAAAGCCAGAACCAAAAGAATCGGAATCATCCAAAACTTCTTGTTGTCAAGTAAAAACTCGATGAACTCGCCAATTAAACCGGTCTGGGACTCGAGTTCCTCGAATTCAGTTTTCTTGTCGTCAGCCATTTTGTTATCGATACTGTGATGATCTGGTCAAATCGGGCATACTCCCGAAAGAACAGCAAGTCAATGTCGCCAGCCCTGTCACCGCAGATTCCATGCCTCAGTCGAGCGGGAACTCTTCGCGGTATTTCTCGCTCGCCGCACGATCGGTCACGTTCTGCTCGGCCTTCAAAAGCACAAAGTTCTCGAGCACAAGGACATCCATTTCAGTGTTCAGAAAACAGCGGTAGGCATCGGCCGGGGCGCATACGATCGGTTCACCGCGAATATTGAAACTGGTGTTGATGATCACAGGACAGGCAGTGCGTGCGTCGAAACGCTGCAACAAACGATAATAACGGTCATAGCGGCCGCCATCCACAGTCTGTACTCTCGCAGAATAGTCGATGTGGGTGATTGCGGGTACCTCGGAACGCTTGATGTGGACGCGTTCTCGCAAATCGCCGGATTCCTGGACACTCTGCTCATCGGCCGACAGCTTCAACTGTTTGGATGCAGCCACCGGTGCCACCAGAAGCATATACGGCGACGGGCCGTCAAGGTCGAAATAGTCACCGGCCTTCTCTTCGAGCACGGACGGTGCAAACGGCCGGAAGGACTCGCGAAATTTGATTTTTCGGTTCATAATCGACTGCATACGTTCACTGCGGGGATCACCAATGATGCTGCGAGAACCGAGGGCACGCGGCCCGAACTCCATGCGATCCTGAAACCAGCCGACAACGTTCTCAGTGTCGATCAACTCAACGACCCGGTCGAGCAACCCGTCTTCGTCCTCGAAATATCGATAGGACGCGCCCTGCTCATCGAGGAACGCCCGGATTTCGTCATGCCCGAAACCTGGGCCAAGCAGACTGGCCCGCTGCGATGACAACGGATCGACTACACGCTCGTTCTCCAACAACTGGTGCCAGACGAATTGAGCTGCACCAAGAGCGCCCCCGGCATCCCCGGCAGCCGGCTGGATCCAGATGTTATCGAACTCGCCGCTGGCGAGAATTTTTCCGTTACCTACACAGTTCAGAGCAACGCCGCCCGCGAGACAAAGGTTACGGCTTTCGGTAAGCTCGCGCGCGTGCAGCGCCATTTTCAGCATGACTTCTTCAGTGACGACCTGTATGGAGGCTGCCAAATCCATGTGCTTCTGGGTCAAATCCGATTCGGCGGCACGCGGCTCACCTTCGAACAGCTCATGGAACTTTGGACTGGTCATGGTCATGCCCTGGCAGTAATTGAAATAGGACATGTCCATCCACAACGAGCCATCATCCTTGATATCAACAAGATGCTCTCGAATACGGTCGGCAAAAATCGGACTGCCATAGGGCGCCAGTCCCATGAGCTTGTACTCACCGGAATTTACGCGGAATCCGCAATAGTAGGTAAAGGCAGAATAAAGCAGCCCGATCGAGTGCGGAAAGCGCAGGTCCTTGAGCAGCTCGATGCGGTTACCCTGGCCTCGGCCAATACTCGCTGTCGCCCACTCACCAACGCCGTCCATGGTAAGGATCGCGGCCGCTTCGAACGGCGACGGGAAAAAGGCACTGGCAGCATGGGATTCGTGGTGCTCTGCAAAGATGATGGGGCCGTCGTAGCGCTTGTCGAGGCCTTTGCGGATCTCCCTGGGCAGGTGCAGTTTCTGCTTCAACCAGATGGGCAGTGCCTGCGAAAAAGACGAAAACCCGCGCGGGGCGAAAGACATGTAGGTCTCCAGCAGCCGATCGAATTTCTGCAGCGGTTTCTCGTAAAAGACGACGTAGTCCAGGCTCTCCGCCGCCAACCGGCCAGCATCCAGACAGTAGCGGACCGCATTCACCGGGAACCGGAAATCGTGCTTGCGCCGCGTGAAACGCTCCTCCTGGGCGGCTGCCACAATCCCACCGTTGCTGATCAACGCAGCAGCCGAATCGTGATAGAACGCTGAAATGCCAAGGATATGCATCGGCAGAAAATGGGGTAACGCTTATTCGGCCGCGGATTCGGGGCCAGTGCGAACCAGCACGTGATGCGTCAGGTACTTCCGGGCAACCCGTCGTACGTCTGCTGCCGTGATTGCCTGGATTCGAGCCGCATACTGGTCGCCATAAGTATATCCCAGCCCGTAAAGTTCGTCTACTGCAGCCTGCAAGGCACGGTCACTGTTGGTTTGCCGATCAAGCTGATTCATCGTGATGCAGATGGTCTTCGCCTTGTCAAGCTCGGCCGGGGTCACGAGTTCGGCCCGGATCTGGTCGACGTCCTCACGGATAATGCGGATGACTTCGTCCATCTTATCGGGCGACGAGGCCGCGGTAATGCCGAAGTAGCCCGGCTCGATGCCGATGAAGTTGAACGCGTGCACGGTGTAAACCAGGTCACGATCACCACCTCGCAGATGCGTGTGCAACCAACCGCCCGGATAGCCGATACCGGAAAAAACGGCATCGAGTACCTGCATCGCGTAGCGGTCATCGGTATCGGTAACGGCCAGTCCGGGATAGCCAATGTACAGACTGGCCAGACCTCGCTTGACGGTCTTGCGGATCTCCCGGTCCGCAGTCGGCGACACCTGTCCAGGGATTTCAACGTATGCGGCCTCGCCGTCAAGTCTCTGCAGCGCAGCAGTCACCCGTGTCACCGTGGCGCCCTCGTCGATATCACCAAAAACAGTGACGATTCCCTGGGCAGGCACGGCATGCCGTTCAAAGAAGGCCCGGCAATCGGCCGCTGTCAAAGCCTTCACGGTTGCTTCCTCGCCAAGCCGGTCGTGGCGGTAAGGGTGATCGGTGAAGTAGGCGTGACGGAAAAGGTACGACACTTCCCGGTCCCAGCGGTCACTGCGGCGAGCAATCGCATCGAGCGTCTGGGCCTGTACGGTCGCAAACTCCGCATCATCAAAGACAGGATTCAGAATGATATCCTGCAGCAGCTCAATGGTCACGTCGAGGTCTTCACTCATGACCTCCGCCTCGATACCGAAAGTGTTGTTGGCTGAAAACGCCGAAAGCCGGCCGCCCATCCGGTCAAAGGCCTCGGCAATATCGTTGCGGCTGCGAGTCGTTGTACCACGGGTCAGGAGCTCGGCGGTGAGTTTGCTGACGCCGGCCTGGCCTGCCGGTTCGAGCCGGACACCGCCCAGAAACAGTACCTGCAGATTAACCAGCGGCTGGTTGGGATTACGTTTGACAAGCAATCGCAATCCATTAGGCAACAATGATTTGAGAATCGACGAGTCGGTGGCCTGCTGGCCGGTGGCAGCAACAGTAGCGGCGTCTTGTCCAGGACGCAGCAGGACGATAGACAGGTTGTCCTCGAAAAAATATCGTGGCGCCGCAGCAAGGATATCCGCGGCCGTGACATTGGCAATACCTTTGAGATACACCTCGCTGAACCTGGGATTGCCCGACATGAGAATGTTGATGCCGATATCGGCGGCTTCGTCCGAAGCGGTCTGGTTGCCAAGGATGTCGTCGGCGACTTTTAGGCGTTTAGCCTTCGCCAGCTCCTCCTCAGTAACCGGTTCGGCAGCTGCGCGATAGATTTCTTCGAGCACGGTTGCAATAACGCGGTCGACGTTTTCATCACGACAGTTGCCGTAAATCACGAAAACACCGGCATCGTATTCAGGAGTATGCGAGTAGGACGAGATGCTCGAGACGATGGCCAGATCCTCCTGCAGTTTCTTGACCAGGCGCGAACTGCGGCCGCGGCTGAGGACATAGCTGAGGACGTCGAGCGGGTAAAGATCGGCATGGGTAATCGGCACGGTACGGAAGACAATCCGGAAGTAGGTGCCGCCGAGGCCGTCTTGATGAATTTCGCGAAAACGCCGGCCCATCTGTGGCGGCTCGGCGGGGAGCGCGATCGCCGGCAGTCCGTGCGGCAGGAACGCGCGTTCACGGACCGTCCCCGGATCGTCCGGCGCCGGCTAGCCGGGCTCCGGGGTCTGGCGGAAGGCGCGCTCGGCGTGCTGGAACACCTCGTCACGGTCGAAGTCGCCGGTAACCACGAGGACCATGTTGTTCGGCACGTACATACGTTCGTAGTAGACAAGGATATCGTCGTGCGTGATCTGCTGCACCTGATTTTCATAGCCAATGGTCGGATAATGCACAGGATGCTTCTCGAAAACAGTGTCGTACAACGCCTGGTAGATGATGCGCCTCGGCTCTTCCCGGCCCTTTTTCAATTCTTCAATGACAATTCCCATTTCTCGATCAAACTCGTTCTGTGGGAACGTGCTGTTAATCATCCAGTCGGCCAGCAGATCGATGGCATCGTACACCATATGTGCCGAGGTCGTGATGTGATAACATGTGTGGGCTTTGGTGGTGTAGGCGTTGTTGGCGCCCCCGAGGCGATCAATCAGGTCGTTGATCTCCACTTCACTGCGGGTAGTGGTCGTGCCGCCGTTGATCAGGTGCTCAAAAAGGTGGGAGATTCCCGCTCCTAGATATTCTTGTTCGTACATGCTGCCGGTCCGGACGTAGACGCGTACAGCAGCGACCGGGGCATCGTGGTTCGCGTGGACTACGACCTGCATGCCATTGGGCAGGATCTGCAGCTCCTGGGAACAAGCCGACATAACGGATATATAAAGCACTACGCAGGCAGCACTTGACAACGAGCGAACAGGAAAGAACATGCAGGATCTCCGTAAAGTTTACAGTTCGATAGTCACCTGAAAATGACCATTCTCCTCATCCAACAAGCTAAAATTTGCAATCGCAGGAGCCTTGTTTATAGTAGAATTGCAAGTTAGTAGGGTGTGGTTTGAACTCAGTTCTTTCTGCAGCCAATTGATAGCTGCCAGCTTCCCTCCCAGGGTATCGAATTGTTGGAGGCGGGGTGGCGAGAATATAAAAGCAGCCGTGTAAATTACGAAGGTACGATTAATCGATCGGATACGCTCTTCAGATATGCGTGGCTGTGGTTTTTATAGAGACGAGAGACCCTACGGTTTCCGTTCACTGCAAATAGTTAACTAATGTTTGGCAAAGAAAGAGGTAGCAGTATGGCCAAAGCAATGATTTTTATAGATGGGACCTGGTTGTATTCAAATAACTCGAAACTCGCCGATTCTTTTCATAAGAACGAATTTGTGCTCGACTATGGCAAGCTGCCCCGAATCCTGGCCCAGGAAGTATCGGCCCAGATGAATACCGGTGAAGTGGACGTCGTGCGCACACATTTGTTCGGCAGCTACGCAGTCAATTTCGACGCTCGCGACGAAGATGTCGCACAACGTCGCCGCGACTTTTTCATGATGCTCAAGGAAAAGTATCACTATGAAGTCGAGCTGTTTCCGATCAATTTCCGTGGCCGCCGCCTGTTGCGCAACGATCGTGAACAGGGCGATCATTTCGAGCCCCGTGAAAAATGCGTCGACATCGCTCTGGCCAGCTCGATGATGTACTTCGCTGCAGTACCCGGCAGTTACGATATCGCTATCCCCGTCGTCGGTGATCAGGACTTCAAACCCGTGTTACAATACGCTCGCCGGCTCGGCAAACGTATCGCTATCTCCAGTATCAAGAATAGCTGCTACCCGGAATACGCCGATCCGGTCGACAAGGCACGGGTCCGTGATTTCGATATCATCTGGCTCGATGACCATCTCGAACGACTCGAACTCAAGTACGAACGCCGCCTGCTCCGCTGTGAATCACCGCTGCATACCGGCGCACGCCTGATCTGGACAACGTACTACCCGAAGAAAGGGGAAAAGTTCTACTGCGATACATGCCGGGCCGAGTTCGCCAAACAGAAAGCCGATGAACAACAGTACATTCCAGACTATGCCGCCCCCGAACATGATGACGAATACCCCAGTTCGGTAAGCACTGTGGAAAGCACACGTGCGACCGGGGAAATCTACAGCGGCGTTGTAAAGACAACCTTTCCCGATCGCGGCTTCGGTTTCATCCAGTCGCTCGACGGCAAGGACTACTTCTTCCACCTCACCGATCTCGAGTCCGAGCTGGAATTCGAGAGCCTCGAGGACGGTCTGCCCGTCGATTTCGAAATCAAGCGGGAACCCATCCACGACAAGGCCGGTGCCGCGCAGCACGTCCGCGCCTGTGAATACGTTGACCAGTAAGGGATCGATCGGACAGTGATCGTGGTCGCGCGGTACACGGATGCCCCACAGCCAGTTGCCCGCCTCATCCTCCAGCAACGTCATCTCAAGAAACTCCACCAATTGCGGGAACCGGAAGTAGATGATGCAGCAACCGGTGAACAGGATGCCGCAGACCATGACCGATGCATGGTGGCTCAGCCCGCAGGTGCAGTGCGGAAGTGTTCCAAGATACGAGGTACAAGGAAATTTCAAAAGCGGCAATTGAACCCACAACAAATCGGCAACCAAATATTTTTTCCATTACAGCTTGCCTCTACGTATGTTGTGTGTTACTATCCAACTGGTTAACGACTTTTTTGCGGAGCATTCTGCCTACCTACTCGGCATAGTGCCCGTGTCAAACATCTGGAAGGCTCACGAGGTACGTCATGACAAAGCGTGACTTGGTTGTAAGAATAGCGACTGAGACGGGGTTGAATCAACGCGATGTCACCGAAGTGGTGCAAAAAACACTCGATCATGTGATCAATGAACTCGGTGCAGGTCGCGGTGTCGAATTGCGTAACTTCGGTGTGTTTACGTTAAAGAAGCGTAAAGAACGCATCGGTCGAAACCCGAACGAACCAGCAAACACGGTACAGATTCCCGAACGAACCGTAGTTAAGTTCAAGCCCGGCAAGATCATGCGCGAAAAGGTCAGCCGCCTTGACGAGATTTCCGAACAGCCATTGGGCTGATCAGTCTCCGGCAAACGCTGTCAGCTCAAAAAACGGACGTTTTACCAAGTGCTTGGTTGCCCTTGTTGCAATCAAGCACTTTTCTTTACATGGGTAAGAAGACAGAACCGATTCCAGGCACGTCCGATATCTTTCCTGCCGAGATCGCCGAATGGCTGTTACTGGAGACCGAAGCACGCCGTGTTTTCGGCCTCTACGGTTACGGCGAGCTGCGCACCCCAGTCATGGAACGCACCGCCATCTTCGAGCGCAGTATCGGTGAGCAGACCGATGTCGTGCAGAAAGAGATGTACACCTTCGAGGACCGCGGCGGGCGCAGCCTCACCCTGCGCCCGGAAGGGACCGCCAGCATCATGCGCGCCCTGGTCGACAACGGTATTCCGCAAGGCGACGAAAAACGGGTCTACTACATCGGGCCGATGTTCCGCGGCGAGCGCCCGGCCGCCGGACGCAAGCGCCAGTTCCACCAGATCGGCGCCGAGTGCGTCGGGACCGTGGCACCAGAAACCGACGTCGAAACGATTGAAATGCTGATGCGCTACTTCGACGCCATCGGCATCCGCAACACCCGCCTCCTCGTCAACAGCCGCGGCACCACCGCCGATCGCCCGAAGATCGCCGACACACTGACCGCGTACTTTCGCGATCACCTCGACGACATGTGCGAAGACTGCCAGCGCCGCCTCGAATCAAATGTCTGGCGCATCCTTGATTGCAAGAACGAGGCCTGCTGCAACATCGTCACCGGGGCGCCGGCAATCACCGATCTGCTCAGCGCCGAAAGCCGCGATTTTTTCCAGCGCGCCTGCGACCGTCTCGACCTGCTTGGCCTGCCGTACACCGTTGACCCTCGGCTGGTCCGCGGCCTCGATTATTACGAGCACACCGTCTACGAAATCGCCTTCGACGGCATCGGCGCTCAGAACTCGTTGGCCGGCGGCGGACGGTATGCCATCGAAGTCCCGGGCCACAATCAGGTGGTTTACGGCACCGGTTTCGCCATCGGCATGGAACGACTCATCCTGGCCCGCCACGAACTCGGCGTCGCGACTGCGATCGAGAGCGGCATCGATGCATACCTGGTCAGTATCGGCGAAGAGGCCTTCGCCGCCAACATGAAACTTGCTCGCGACCTGCGCAGCCAGGGTTTTCGTATCGCCATGGACCTGCAGGGCCGCGGGACCAAGGCACAGATGCGCACAGCCAACAAACTCGAAGCGGCCGCGGCACTCATCCGGGGCAACGACGAGCTTGCCGGTAACATGGTCGTGTGCAAGAACCTGTCCGCTTCCGAACAGTTGGAGATCGCCATTGACGATCTGCCCGCACACCTCCAATCCATTCTCAACGCGCGGTTTACCGGGACCGCCCATGCTGAGGAATAAAAATGAAACGCACCCACACATGCGGCGCCCTTACCGCAACCAACGCCAACGAAACGGTCACACTCACCGGCTGGGTCAACAGCCGACGTGACCTGGGCGGTCTCATTTTCATCGATCTGCGGGACCGTGAAGGGGTGACCCAACTGGTCATCAACCCGGAAGAATCCCCCGCTGCCGCCGAAACCGCCCGACCCGTCCGCGAGGAATGGGTGGTCACCGCCACCGGCGTTGTCAACGAACGCCCGTCAGACATGATCAACAAAAAGATCGGTACCGGCGAGATAGAGGTTGGGGTCACAACCTTCGAAATTGAGAACCGCTCGAACTCGATGCCGTATAATCTCGATGATCCACAGACCAACGAAGATATCCGCCTGAAATATCGTTATCTGGAAATGCGCCGGTCCGACGTCGGAGCCAACCTGCGCCTGCGCCACCGCACCGCGAAGATCATCCGCGACTACTTCGATCGCAACGACTTTATCGAAGTTGAAACTCCGATCCTGTCGAAAAGCACACCGGAAGGCGCCCGCGACTATCTCGTCCCAAGCCGCGTCTTCCCAGGTCAGTTCTACGCCCTGCCGCAAGCCCCGCAGCAGTACAAACAAATCCTCATGGTCGGCGGTATAGAACGCTATTTCCAGATCGCACATTGCTTTCGCGACGAAGATCTGCGAGCCGACCGGCAGCCGGAGTTCTCCCAGATCGATGTCGAGATGTCCTTCGTCAGCGAAGAAGATATTTACCAGACAATCGAAGGTATGCTCGCCGCCGTCATGCGCGAGATAAAAGGCGTCGACATCCAGACGCCGTTCCCGCGTATGGACTACCGTACCGCCATGGACACCTACGGCTCCGACAAGCCCGACACACGTTTCGACATGCAGCTTGTCGATCTTTGCCATGTCGCCCGCACCTGCGACTTCAAAGTCTTCCGCGGTGCCGTCGACGACGGCGGGGTCGTCAAAGCGATTACCGCAAAGGGACTGGCCGCCAGCGCCTCGCGCAAGAAAATCGACGAATGGACAGAGGTCGCCAAGCTGTTCAAGGCGAAAGGACTCGCAACCATCAAGATCGAAGAAAACGGCGAACGCAAGTCCTCCATCGCCAAGTTTTTCACCGACGAGCAACTCGACAGCATCGTCGAAACCTGCGGCGCCGAACCGGGGGATATCGTCCTCATCGTCGCGGACAAGCAGCCGGTCGTGTGGAACGCCCTCGGACGGCTGCGCCTCGAAATAGCCGCGACTGCCGGACTGATTCCGGAGGACCAGTACAACTTTCTCTGGGTACACGACTTCCCGGTGTTCGATTACGATGAGGAAGAAGACCAGTACCACGCCATGCATCATCCCTTCACCAGCCCGGTGGCGGACGATGTCGAGCGGCTCGAAGCTGAACCGGCTGCCGTGCGGGCACGCGCTTACGATGTGGTACTCAACGGTGTCGAAATCGGTGGCGGCAGCATTCGAATCCATAATTCCGAGTTGCAGGCACGGATGTTCAAGGTCCTCGGTATCGACAGCGAAGAAGCACAGCTGCGTTTCGGCCATCTGCTCGAAGCCCTGTCGCTGGGTGCCCCGCCACACGGCGGTATCGCCCTCGGTTTCGACCGCATAATCATGCTGCTCACCGGCGCCGATTCCATCCGCGACGTCATCGCCTTTCCGAAGACGACAAAGGCATCCTGCCTGATGACCGAATCGCCCAGCACCGTCGACCAACCGCAGCTCGATGAGCTCGGGATCGCTATCGCCGAAGCTGCTCAGTGACGCTTTAGTGCGACCACCGCTATAATCCACAGCAAACGCAGGCATGGCAGACCAACCCGTAAACAAGCGACGGCGACTGACCGGCTACTTGCTCTATGTCACCGTCACTGGCGCCGCCATCCTCGCCATCGAATTGCTGGGTTCTCGGGTCATGGCACCGTACTACGGCACCACCATCATTATCTGGACGGCGCTGATCGCCATCACCCTGGCCGCACTGGCGATCGGCTACATCGTTGGCGGCCTGATCATCGACCGCTTCCCGAAGCCACAGCCAATTCACTTGTCGGTGATCGCAGCGGGTATCTGCGTGATTCTGCTACAGGCCTGCCGGCAGCAAGTACTGACGGGTACGCAGTCCATGGGAATGCACATGGGGGCCGTCGTCAGTGCTACGGTCCTGTTTCTGCCACCACTGCTCCTGCTCGGCATGGTATCGCCAATGGTCATTCGACTCAACATCGGTTCAGTCAAACGCGCCGGCCGGATTGCTGGCGCTTTCTATGCAGTCTCCACCCTTGGCAGTGTCATTGGCGCTGTACTCACCGGGTTTGTCCTGGTCGAATACGTCTCCACCAGCAGGCTGCTGCTGGGGATCGCGGCATTCCTGATCGCACTCGGCGGTGGCGGCCTGCTGCTCAACGGCAAGAGGGCCGTCGCCGGCAGCGCCGCCGGCATCTGGATCCTCGCCACACTCGCCACGGGCACGCCAAGAGTTGACGCGAAAGTCGTGAAACACCACGCCCGCTCCGCCTACGGCAACCATCAGGTCCTCGACATCAAGCAAATGCGCTATCTCTCAACCGACGGGCTCATGCACACCATCGTCAGGACCAATGACGGCGAGAATATCGCACCGTACGTCAACTGCATGGAACTGCTGCCATGCCTGCGACCGGACGCGAAAACCTCCCTGCAGATCGGCCTGGGGGGTGGTCTGGTACCAACGATCTTCAGCGAACACTACGACATCACTTCAGATATAGTCGAGATCGACGAGACTATCGTACCCATCGCCAAGACATACTTCGGCTTCGAATCAACAGGCGACGTCTACATCGAAGATGGTCGTACCCATTTCACACGCTCAGACAGGAAGTACGACTTCATCGTGCTCGACGTCTTCAATACCGATCGGCAGCCCTGGCACCTCTTCACACGGGAATATTTTGATGTCACGCGGCAACACCTCAACGAAGGCGGGATCTTTGCCATTAACGTCTTCGGCTTCGACCGCAGTCAAGATTCAAAATCCTGGCATTCAGTCGTGCACACGGTGCAGGCGGTCTATCCCGAAGTCGATGCATACATTGCAAGCTTTTCGCCCACAGCCGCAAAGCGCAGAAAGGTCAACATCGTGATCTTCGCCTCCGAATCGGCACTCGGGGAACCGCAACTCGAACTGGCACGTCCGCAAGTTCGTAAGCGCTTGGATATGTACATCAGTCAACAGATTGATCTGAGCGATTTACAACCAGCCGGCATCCTGCTGACCGATGATTTCAACCCGCTCGATCGCATGACAGCACCGATATTTCTTGCCATTCGCCGCGATATACAGAAGAGCTTCGGGGAATATCTCGTCATTGACTGACGCTGGGACGCGTTCGTCAGATCAGGCGCGCTCGAGGATTGCCTCGCCGACACCGAACAGCTTTGCGATGATCGCTACACGCATCCACATGCCGTTGCGTTCCTGCCGCCAGTAGACCACGCGATCGTCGTCGGCGTAGTCGACCGCCTCTTCAATTTCATCGCGCTTCGGCAGAGGATGCAGCAGACACGCCGCCGGCTTCATGTTGCGAAGGTGCTCGAGTTTGAAACAGAACTCATCACTGGCAGCCTCGTGGGTACCCGGAGCCAGGTTGTCCCACTCGTCCTGAATGCGGGTCATGTAGATCGCATCCGCATCCGCAACGGCTGCCGAGATCGAATCCACCATGCGCCAGGGCACATGATGCGTGTCGAGGAAATCCAGGATATCATCCTGCATCTGGTACTGGTCCGGCGCCGCGAAAACCAGTTCAACGTCTTTGTAGTTCTTCATCAGATAGCTGAGCGACCGGACTGTGCGGCCGCGCTTGAGGTCGCCTACCAGCATGATCGTCTTACCATCGATGCCACCGACCTGCTCGAAACTCTTTTCCAAAGTGTAGATATCGAGCATCGATTGTGTCGGGTGCTGCTTAGTGCCCGAGCCGCCAGAGACAATTGGGATCGGGCGCTCCTCACCGTTGATGTTGATTTTGCGGGCCTTCGTAGCGATCCAGTACGCCACCGCGCCAGCGTCACTGTCGCCATGACGCATGACCACCAGGTCAACATACGAAATGAATGTCCGGATCGAATCGTTCAGCGTTTCCCCCTTCGACATCGACGAAATGTTGATATCTCGCACCGAGGCCCGGCGCATGCCAAGCATCGATTGTGCCGAATTGAACGACAGAAACGTGCGCGAGCTCGGCTGCACGAAGAAGTTCAATGCCGTCCAATGGCGTAGCAGTGACGAAAGAAAATCAGCGCCGTCTGTGGATTTATGCATTTTCCTGCAGGCGTCAGCCAGGCGGCAGTGGTAGTCCAGCGACTCACGGTCGAACTGCTGGGCATAGAGAATCGCGTGATCCAAGATATACGGCACGCGCTCCGCCTCGGGCAGGCACAGAAAATCCTGCAATGACAGGTCCCCGGATGATCACTCTTGCTATTGCTGGTCCAGGTATTCCGGCAGTTGTCGGACGAATTCACCGATTTCGTCACGCACCCGGCGATAATGTTGCAGCGGCTCCTCCTCCGAAGCCGCGCGCTGTGCGAGATGCGGTGGATCGTCGAACCCGACGTGCACCACTTTGGTTTTGTCGGGAAACTGTGGGCACGCATGATCGGCAGCGCTGCAAACCGTGACAACATAATTAAAAGCGACGTCGAGTTGGTCGAGCGTTTTCGAAGTGTGTCTGGAGATATCGATACCTACTTCCCCCATCACTTTCACTGCCTGCTGATTCAGCCCTTGTGCCTTCGTACCGGCAGAGTATGCATCAATCTGATCCATCTTCAGGTGGCTCGCCCATCCTTCCGCCATTTGGCTGCGGCAGGAATTACCCGTGCAGAGAAACAGAATTTTCAGACGCCCCGCCATCCTCGCCAATATAATCTCCCTCCCCTCCCCGCCAACCCCGCCCAACCGATTACCACCCACGAACCCCAAAAAAACGGCGGTTAATCCGGACAGTCCGGTGTAAACAGTGGTTGATTAGCTGGACGTTTGCTTTTGGCCCTGCCTCCTTTTACAGTTATCGGGCAATGGAGAGACCGATTCACATTCTGGCAGCCGACGCATTGGCAGAGGAAGGTCTTGAATTCATCAAGGGGCAGCCGGACACAGTGCTGGCACACAAACCCGGCCTCAGCGTAGCGGAGTTGTCTGCTATCATTGGTGATTATGACGGCCTCATTGTGCGTAGCGGCGTGCAAATCACCAGTGAAGTCCTGGCTTCCGCGGGCAAGCTGCGGGCGATTGCCCGGGCCGGTGTGGGCGTGGACAATATCGATGTCGATGCAGCGACTGCGAAAGGCATTGTGGTGATGAACTCAGCTGAAGCCAGCACCACTTCGACTGCCGAGCATGCCTTCGCTCTGATGCTCGCGTTGACTCGGCACATCGGTCATGCCTACGTCAATTTTCGCGGCGGCGGCTGGGACCGATCTCAATTTTCCGGCAATCAGTTGTCCGGGAAAACCTTGGGTGTTATCGGCTTTGGGCGGATCGGCCAGGCAGTTGCGGCACGGGCGATTGCTTTCGAAATGAACGTGCTGGCATACGATCCCTTCATCAACGCAAAGACAATGATGGACGGCCGCGTCAAAATGCATCAGGACTTTACAGCGCTGCTGCCACACGTCGATATCCTGACTTTCCATGTGCCTCTCAACGACCAGACGGGCAACATGCTGTGCGCAAAAACCCTCGAGCATTGTCGCCATGGCGTCATGGTAATCAATGCCTCGCGCGGCGGGGTTGTCAATGAGTCGGATCTTCTGGCGGCGCTTGACTCGGGCCTGTGCAGTGGTTTGGCGATGGATGTTTTCGCAACTGAGCCGCCTCCGGCCGATCACCCGATGCGTGATCATCCACGCGTGCTGGTGACGCCACATCTCGGCGCCTCAACCCAGGAGGCACAGGAGGCTGTGAGTATAGCGGCGGCCAAGTCACTTCTGGCGTTCCTGCGTGACGAGGGTCTGTCGGGTGCCGTGAATATTGCCGGGTTCCGCGTCGATCTGGATCCCATCCAGTGCGGTTTTGTAGACTTGGCGCGACGCATGGCCCAGTTGATCGGTCCGATGATCACCGCCGGTATTGGCAAAATCACGATCGAATTGCAAGGTGACGACCTGACAGCAGCAGCAACGACGATCGAGCGGCATACGCTCGTGGCACTGCTCTCCGGCCACATTGAGGCCGACATCAACGTTGTTAATGTCCGGCAGGCTGCGGAACGCCGTGGCATCTCTCTGCGCACAATGACATTGGACGATGAGAAGAACGACTGGCGTCAGCTGTCGATCACCGTACAGAGTTGCGGCACGGAGCGCGAGCGGCACATTGTCGGCCGCATCTATGATGACAACCGGCCGCGCATCGTTGAAATCAACGGATATCACATGGACATGATTCCAGACGGTGCAATGGTAATGATCCAGAACGACGACCGTCCCGGTATGATTGGACTGGTTGGAACAACGTTCGGCGCAGCGAACGTCAATATTGCGGACATGGCGATCAGCCGCCGCGGTGACACCGCACTGATGGTGTTGAAAATCGACGACGAACCGGACGACGCAACGCTGCAGGTTCTGCGTGATCAATGTGGTATTTTGAAAGTCGCCAAGATCGTGCTGGCGCCGCTGCTCGAACCATCGTCAGGCTAATTGACAAATTCTTTCGTTGGAATGTTATGGTGAGCGATGAATCGACCGCAAACGACGATGACAGGCTGTCGAGCATCGAGTCGATCGACTGCCGGCAGGCGAATGAACCGGACCACGGCTTTCAATCGCTCGGTGGCGTATCGGTCAGTGTTGACACAGGCAACGTTACCGTGTGGCACGGCACCCAATACCCCAGTCAGGCCGCGGCAACGGCAACGTCTGTCGCCCTGCATGGAACCCTGCAGGACAACTGATACAAATGGCTGACGGCCCGCAACCATATCTGGCGACAACGGCACATCCCGCACGCGTGGCGATTTTTCTTAGCGGCAGCGGATCGAACGCCGAGAGAATCCTACAGCAATGGCAGGCCGCAGAAGCACCCCCGTTCGAAGTTGTCACGCTGGTCACCGACCGACCGGAGCGCAGCCGGGCTTTCGAGATCGGTCGAGCCTTCGATTTGCCGGTTATAGCCAATGACATCCGTGAATTCTATCGTTCCGGCGGCTGCACTCGCGTCACCCTGGCGACGGCCGAAGGTCGTTCGTTGCGGGAAAAATGGACCGATACCCTCCGCCAACAACTGGCCGACTACCGGATTGACTTCGGCGTCTTCGCCGGTTTCGTCCCACTGACCAATATCACCGGTGACTTCCCCTGTCTCAATGTCCATCCGGGCGACCTGACATATCTGAAAGGCGGCGAGAGATATCTCGTCGGTCTTCACACTGTGCCGATAGAACGCGCCATCCTGGAGGGGCTCGATCATCTGCGCACCAGCGTGATCATTGCTGAGCCCTACGAAGGCAGTGACGACATGGATTCCGGCCCGATTTTAGGTTTATCGCCGCCGGTCAGCATCGATCTGGCAGAATGTCACCCGGACGAATTGCGGGCGATTGTCGCTGAACGTCCAGCACGGCGACCGCTCGGGGGTTTCGGTGATGCATTGGAAGAAATTGCCATCGCGCATCAGGAACGGCTCAAAGAGGGCGGGGACTGGATCGTGCTGCCGCCTGTCGTGTTTGATTTTGCCGCCGGCAGGTTTGCCAGCGACGCAGATGACCTGTACTATCGCGGCCAAGCCGGCTGGGACCGGATTCAAACCGTCGAATACAGTGATGTCGGAGCCGCGCCACGCAGCCCCTGAAAAGCCCGAGAAAATATTCGGAGGAAAAGAGAAAAAATATGGACAATCCTTTTTAAATAATTTAAGTAATTACCTGCAAATACGTAAGTTAAGAAATTCTATAGTACTGATCAGCTGGCGGTAACAGTAATCCCGGGGCGCATGTCACTCAGTTCGGCAGCGTTGAATTTTGCGCCGACAAAATGCTTGCAAGAAGCGGATGCGGCAGCAAGACCCTGCGCAAAAGCTTCGTCAATGGTCATGCCAGCCAGGTATTTTACAAGCATCACCGCAGCTACTGTATCTCCAGCACCGATGGGGTTCAGCAAGCCATCGAGCGTCGGCAAATCAAATACCCAGTGCCGATTGCCGGACCAAAGAAACGCACGCCCAGGCCCATCGGTAACTGCCACATGCTCGACGTTATAACGCTCTCGGCACACCGTGGCAGCAGCAAACACGTCTGACGTGCCACATAGCGTTGTGATTTCATCGGCGTTGATCTTCAGAATATCGACCTGACCGGTCTGCAATGTCTGCTCGACCATATGGCAACTGTCGAGCAACAGTGTTGCCTGCCCTTTGTTGGCGGCTATCTCAGCGTAGAATTCCGGCCCGACCCCTGGCGGCCAGGTGCCGCACAAGCCGATACCATCGAATTGGCTGAGCGCCTCCAGGACACGCGTTCGCATGTCAGCGCAGAATGCCGGGGGTATCTCCGGCGACGGCTCAATCAACTCCGTCATCTGTCCAGACGTCCGGCAAAGCAAGGTGGTGCAAATGCGCGTTTTTCCCGGAATTTCAACTGCGATATGTGGTATCTGATAGTCATCGATGATCTGCTGGATATATTCACCCGTTTCGCCGCCCCGGAAATATGCTACGGTAGTTGAGCCCGGCTCGATTGTGTTGCCGGCGATCGCGAAATGAATCGACTTGCCACCGACAGTTGCCAACTGCGATTCGGCGCGATTGATGCAACCGGGTTGCAGCTGTTCAAAAATCAAGGTTTTCTGCAGCACAGGATTAAGGCCGACTGCGAGAAATTTCATTTGTCGATGGGCCATGTCATTGTCGTTCCGTTTGCCAGAAAGTATGTGAAGTGCGGACGCAAGTACGGTCACAGGGCAACAAACCCGCACAAATCAGGAAATCAAGAGCCAGAATGTTTGCCGAACTGAATCAGGCACAAGCGGAAGCCGCCGGCATTGTCGAGGGCCCGGTCCTCGTGATCGCCGGTGCGGGCACCGGGAAGACCCGTACGCTGATACACCGCCTGGTCAGTCTCGTCAATGCAGGTATTTCTCCGCAGTCGATTCTGTTGTTGACATTCACGCGGCGCGCTGCTCAGGAGATGATCAGCCGGACCGCGGAGCTGCTGGGCAGTTCGGCCAATCGCATTGAGGGCGGCACCTTTCACAGTACGGCCAATTCGATGCTGCGGCGGTACGGGGCCATTCTCGATTTACAGCCGAACTTTGTCGTACTGGATCAGGGAGACTCAATTGAAATCATCGGGAACCTGCGCAGTGAATTGAACAAGAAACAGCGAGACGGTCTCCCACGTGCTGACACAATATGCAAAATTATCGGAAAATCCCGTAACCGGCTGGCATCGATCCGCGATGTCGTGCAGCAGGAGTTTTTTCAGTTCGACGAAGTCAGTGGCGTCATCGAAAAGATCGCACGCGACTATTCCGGCTATAAGACCAGTCGGCAATTACTCGATTTCGACGATCTGCTTATCTACTTTTTACGACTGCTCGAGAACGAACGTGTTCAGCAACGAATCGGCGACCGTTATCGATTCATCATGGTCGATGAGTACCAGGACACGAACATCCTGCAGGCGCGCTTGACTGATTTGCTGGCCGGCCGTTCCCGCAATGTCATGGTCGTCGGCGACGACGCCCAGAGTATCTATGCCTTCCGCGGTGCCTATCCGAAGAATCTGCTCGAATTCCACCAACACTACCCGAACGTTCGCAAAGTCACCCTGGAGCAGAATTACCGCAGTTCCCAGGCTATCCTCAACATCTCCAATTCTCTGCTGTTGCAGATGTCACAGGCCTTTCGCAAACGTCTCTTCACGACTCGCACCGGCGGCGATAAGCCAAGGCTGGTTGAGGCATATAACGACGAGGAACAGGCTCGCTTCATCGTCCACCAGATCAAGCAATCGCAGGACCGCGGTACACCGTTGCCGGAAATTGCCGTGTTGTTCCGGGCAAGTTTCCACGCTTTCGCCCTGGAGCTCGAACTCAATCGCAAGCAGATTGGCTACGTCAAATACGGCGGCTTCAAGTTCACCGAGACTTCACACATAAAAGACGTTCTGGCCCATCTACGTGTTCTGCACAACGCCGATGACGACCTGTCCTTTGTGCGTGTGCTGAAAATGCGCCAGGGAATTGGGGCCGTGCGGGCGCGGCGAATCTGTGAGCAGATAGCTGGACGCGAAGACGTCGGGGCAGCGCTCAAGGAGATCGCAAAGGCTGCTGATGGTCAACTTGACATTTCCCCACTGGCGGATCTGATGACCGCCATGGCACCGCTGATCAAGCGTCCGGGCGAATGCCTGCAACTCGCGATCGAGTATTATGGACCGATTCTCCAGCGCAACTTCGATGACTGGCCGAAGCGCCAACGCGATCTCGATCAGTTGCTGGCCATGTGCCAGTCCTATCGCAGCCTCGACAGCCTGCTTTCGGATCTCGCCATTGCCCCGCCCAATACCTCGCACGACAGTAATCTCGTGGATGACGATGCCGGCGGAAAACTAATCCTCTCAACGATGCACTCAGCCAAAGGCTTGGAGTGGCAAGTCGTTTTCGTCCTCAACGTTCATGACGGTGCAATCCCGATGATTCACGAACATCAGGTGCTCGAGGACACGCAGATGGCCGAACGTATCGATGAGGAATTACGGCTCTTTTATGTCGCCGCAACCCGGGCAGAGGACGAGTTGTACCTGATCACCCCGAAGATCATTCAACGTAATTACGGACCGGTGATCGTCGAGCCAAGCCGGTTTATCCAGAATATGTCCCCCGAGTTGTACCAATATGTCCGTGCCGCTGATGTCTTACCTCCGGACGAAAGCTCAAGTCGGTCCAAACGCCGCCGCCCTCGACGCTACCAGTTCTGACGATAAGCAAGCACCAATGCGAGGAACTGGCAGCCGCGGCACTCGCGGGTTTTCTGAATCCCCAGACCAACCAGCCTACCGACACAAGCTTTGAAGAATCGCCATCGGGCGGACGAAGAGGCAAGTGCAACACCGATGTCTTCACCGCATTTCGGACAAAACAACGGCATGGCTCAGGCGATAAGGGGCGCCGGAATCTCTGCCTCACACACGGTATGCTCAACGTCCGGGGGGAAGGTGACAGCAAACACGTCGGCAGCTCCAGCTTCGGCAGAATTGGAAGACATACTCCGAATTCTTTGCCAGAGAAGGAAAATGGCCACCCCAACGGG
>CAYWQM010000028.1:26294-47972 GCA_964460215.1 uncultured Lentisphaerales bacterium | reverse complement strand
TCCCTCTACAGCCCTTGGAAGCAGGCACTGGCGATGGGAACCAGCAGCGTTTGGAACGGGTTGCACAATGAGTGAGTTGAAAGGAAAGGTGGCCGTAGTCACCGGTGGCGCCGGCGGCATTGGCACAGCAATTGTCGTGCAACTGGCACAGGCCGGCGCCGACGTGGTGGTCTGCGACTACGGTGTGCCCGACGAGACAGCCCGTGTCGTGGAACAGGTCGAGAGCCTCGGGCGCCGGGCAATGTCTGTGCTCATCGACGTCACCGACCGGGCCGCAGTCGAGCAGATGTACGCCGACGTTGTCACGGCTTACGGCAACGTCGATATCATAGTCGCCTGTGCCGCGACCGGCTTCAACCGAAAGCTTATCGACCTGACCTGGGAAGAGGCGCATCGGATAATCGACGTCTGTCAGAACGGTGTTGTGCATACCTGCCAGCTCGGGGCAATGCGCATGGTCGAACAGGTCGAGGACGGGCGGGCGCCCGGGCGTATCGTCATTATCGGATCGATACATGCCGAAGTTCCATTCTCCGAGGCCGCCCCGTACAACATGGCAAAGATCGCAATCAACCAGTTCTCCGAGCACCTGGCGCTCGAACTAGGGCCATATCATATCAACGTGAATACAATCAATCCCGGCTGGATCGACACACCGAATGAACACCGGAAGTTCTCCGAAGAAAGTCTCGACGCCGGCGCCCGCGCCATTCCCTGGAAGCGAATGGGCCGGCCCGAGGAGATCGCCGGCATCGTGCAGTTCCTGGTCGGTGACAATGTTTCGTACATGAGCGGTGCCTGCATCCGTGCCGATGGCGCGATGCTGCCGGCCCTGGCGCTGCATCTTCCGGAGGAGAATTCGTGAAACCGCAATTCGATCTGCATGGAAAAGTCGCCCTGGTCACCGGCGCTTCACGCGGCATCGGGCGCCAGGCTGCCATCACCTTTGCCGAAGCCGGCGCTGATGTCATTGTCAACTACCGCTCCCATACCGACGAGGCCGAAGAAGTGGCGGACCGCATACGCCAGGAAGGCCGCCGCGCCATGGTCGTGCAGTGCAACGTTGCGGACCGCGCCAGTATGGAAGCAATGTTCGCCAAGGCTGTGGAGACCATGGGCACACTCGACATCGTCGTTGCCAACGCCGCCTACAGTGTGCGCCAGCCGCTGCTGGGCATGGACTGGGACGACTTCCGGCGCGTCCTGGAGGTGACGCAGTACGGCGTCTTTCACACTTGCCAACTGGCAGCACAGCAGATGGTCCGACAGTTTCATTCCGGCCGGGTCGGCGGCAAGATTCTGATCATCAGTTCCGTGCACGCTGAGCGTATCCAATACACCAGCGCCGCCTATGACATGGCCAAGCGCTCGATCAATCACCTGGGCCGCACCATGGCTACAGAGCTCGCCGAGTACCGGATCAACGTCAACAGCCTCCAGCCAGGCTGGATCAACACCCCCGGCGAGCTCGCATTTACGTCCAAAGAAGAAATGGCGAAATGGGAACAGTCGCTCCTTTGGAAACGCCTCGGCACTGTACAGGAGATCGCATCCAGCATATTGTATCTGTGCAGCAGTGAGGCCGACTACTTCACTGGCGCCACGATTACGCCCGATGGTGGCTATATTCTGTCGCACACCCTTCGATAACGACCCACTGATGTACCGAACAAACAGTACCGGGAAAATATCCAACGCACACACACGAAATTTCCAAACCCTCAATTGCCAAGCGTGAGCTAAATGCGATTCTTTATACTTCCCAGCCTTCTTCTACTCACATTCACGGTTGCCCGGGCCGACTGGGTACCGCCGAAACCAGGCGCTTATGAGCAGGAGATTGCACGGCTCATCGCCGATATCCTGCCAAAATGGCATTACAACCACGAAGCTTTCGACGACGACAAGTCTGCCGCCGCCTTTGACAAGTTCCTGGAACGCCTCGACTACAGCCGACGCTACTTCCTCCTTGCCGATATCGAGCAGTTCGAGGCGCATCGGCTCACAATCGACGACGAGTTGAGGGACGGCAACGTAGACTTTGCGTACGAAGTCTACGCCCTTTTTGTCGAGCGAGTGCGTGAACGCGTCGAGTATGTCGAGGCGCGCGCCCAGCAAGCGTTCGATTTCTCGATTCAAGAGTCGTTCACAAGCGACCGCAAAAAAGCACCCTGGTGCACCACGGAGGCCGAACGCGACGAAATCTGGCGGCGGCGCATCAAGAGCGCCCTGCTTACCCGCAAGCTCGCCGCTGAAGAAGAGAAGGAACGCCAGGCGGCCGCGGATGAGAAACGTCAAGCAAATCTGGAGAATGACGAGACGGGGAAGCCGACCGCCGAAGAAGCCTCTCGGAAAGCAACGGCTGAGCAGCAAGTCGACCCGGATGAAGATGCCACCGCCGATGCTGAACCGGAACCGCCGTTAACCGACGAGGAACAGCGCCAGGAATGGGTGGATAGCATCATCGATACCTACAAAAAATTCCTTGAGAAACAGGAGGGCAGAGAAAGCATCGACGTGCTCGAGATGTATCTCTCGTCGGTCGCCAAAATTTACGACCCGCATTCGGCCTACATGGCACCGCGTACCCGTGAGGACTTCGATATCAAGATGCGCCTGTCGCTCGAGGGCATCGGCGCCCGGCTCAAGTCAGAGAACGGCTATATCCTTGTCGTGTCGATTATCGACGGCGGTCCCGCAGCGAAAGAAGGTCGCCTACAGGTCGGCGACCGTATCGTTGCCGTGCGGCAAGAAAACGAGGAACCCGTCAGCGTCGTCGATATGCCGCTGCGCCAGGCGGTCAGGATGATCCGAGGCCAAAAGGGCTCCACGGCCTATCTGTTAGTTGTTGTAGCCGATGCCGATATCGACAGCAAGCCTATCGAGATCGGCATTATCCGCGACACCGTTCAACTCGATGATCGCAAAGCAAAGATCACCTACTACACTACGCCGGGCAAGATCGCTGAAAATGGCAACGAAGCGACAGGGGCCAGGAAAGTCGGTGTGATCCGCCTGCCGGCATTCTATACGGACTTCGACAAGAAGAAGAAAAAAGTGTACAACAGCGCGACCATCGACATTCAGCGCCTGCTTGCCGAAGCGAAGGAGAAAAATGTCGATGGCATAATTCTCGATTTTCGGCGCAACAAGGGCGGCAGCATGGACGAGGCGATCACACTCGCCGGTTTGTTCGTCAATGCAGGACCGATCGTGCTGCAGCGCTCCGCCAATGGGCGAGTAAAGAATCGGAACGACACCGATCCGGTCTGTCACTGGGATGGCCCGTTACTGATCATGGTCAACCATTACAGCGCCTCGTCGACTGAGATATTAGCCGCAGCGATCCAGGACTACAAGCGCGGTGTCATCATGGGTGACTGGAAGACACACGGCAAAGGAACGCTGCAGACGCTCAATTCGCTGCAGCGCTTCCTGCGGCACAAAGAACCGTTCCGCGAGCGTTCGGGCGGAACGTTGCGCCTGACCACGGGCAAGTTTTACCGGGTCAATGGCGGTTCGACACAACGGCGCGGCATGACGCCGGACATCGTATACCCGTCCTTCAACGATCACAAGAAAATCGGCGATACGCATTTGGCGTTCGGCATGAAGTGGGATACCATCGACCAAGCGCTGTATGACATTCGCGTCGATGTCACACCGCACATTCCGCTGCTGCGCGAACAGTCTCAGGCACGCGTCACGATCAAGACGTCGTATGACGAATTCGTTGCCGACGTGGCGGAAGCCGCCGAGCGCGCCAAACGCAAGAGCGTGCCCCTGCAGATCGATGAACGCCGCGCCTTCCGTCAGGAGTCACGCGAATGGTCAAAAAAGGTTAAGAAGTACGCCAAACTCCTGAAAAATAAAGGCACCGCGAAGGGGACCGACTGGCGGCTGGACGAAGGCATGGAGATTATGGTCGACCTGATCGATCTGACCAAGAAAGCAACGCTGGCGGCGCCCCGGGAAGAACAGGAATAGAAGAAAAGACCGGCAGTGAAGAACTTCCCCAGCCTCACCCACTAAATCGCCGCCGCACACCTTGCAGGACCGTCTGCCCCCATGCCGATGACTATTCCAGTGATCGACGGCGACGTTGTGTTCGATGCAGGATTTTTTTCTGACTCCGAGGCCGACCGCTTACTGACGGCACTGCTCTCGTCATTGATCTGGGAGCAACACCGCGTTCGGGTCTACGGCCGCACGCATCCCGCGCCCCGGCTATCCGCCTGGCACGGCGACGAAGGGCTGCGTTATACCTATTCAGGACTGACGCTCGAAGCACGGCCCTGGACCCCTGAGCTGCAGGACATCCGCAGCCAGATCGAAGCCGCTGCAGGCACCTCGTTCAACACCGTCCTGCTCAATCAATATCGCAATGGCAAAGACAGCATGGGCTGGCACAGCGACGACGAGCCGGAGCTCGGCACGAACCCAGTGATTGCTTCGGTCAGTTTCGGCGATGCCCGGCGCTTCATCATGCGGCACAGGACCCGCGACGACATCGATCGCGTTGAGCTGTCTCTCGGTCATGGTTCGGTGCTGATCATGCGCGGCGCCACGCAGCACAATTGGCAGCATCACGTGCCGCGCACCGCCAGATCGGTTGGCACGCGGGTCAACCTGACGTTCCGTCTGGTCAGCCGTTGAGTGGGCGATCAACGTCGACAATGACGGCCAGGAACTCACCCTCTTCGACTCGGGGACGGGTGCGCAGGGTGAGAACGATACCGTTGCACGGGCAGGTAACCTTGCGTACATCCTTGCCGGTAGCATCAGATACCGTGCCCAGCTCAACGCCCTTACTCACAAGCTGTCCGAGCGTCACGAACGACTCGAAAAAGCCGGCGATCGGTGACGGATTGTGCAGTTGCATGTGTCCGGCATTCGGCCGCTCGTCCTCGACAATGTATTCGATGTATGAGTCAAGCTGGGGGCGATCAATCATCCCCAGCATCGACATCACATTCAAACATCCCTCGGTATAGGCGCAGACGCCGGCTTCCGAACAGCCCCCGCTGCCAAGGTACTCCGTATATATTGCCGGAATGCCGGCGTCGTGGGCAACCGAAAGAGAACGCCCCTTGAGCCCCGCCGCCGTGCCCCAGATGAAGGGCAGGTTGAAAGCCAGCGCCATCTGACGCTGAATCTCAAGAATTTTCGCATCGGCATGGAGGGAATACCCGGAAAGGGGCAGGACCTGGCAAATCTGCCCGCCGGTGTGCAGGTCGATGTAATAGTCTGCTGTCTCGATCAGCTCGCTCAACGCGTGCGCCGTGCGCTCGCTGATAGTGCCGTCAGCCTTGCCCGGGCAGGTGCGGGCCAGGTCCATATCGTCGGCACCGCAACGCTGTTGCAGGACGTAAGCGCTTTCGTTGACGACCGGCACCAGCGTCAGCCGGCCACTGATTTGGTCGGCGCGAAGCTCTGCGGCAAGCCGTCGTATCGCTGCCATCGACTCGTACTCGTCACCGTGTACACCACCGGTAATCAGCATGTGCGGACCGTCGGCGGCACCTTCGATAACGATTTTCTGGAGTTTCACGGAATCAGCCATAGTCCCTCTTGGGCACAGGATTTATCGGCCCGGACGTGATCTGCGATTTTCGATACAAAATGGACTATATAGTTGGCGATTACCGGCAACAAGTAATCGACCAGCAATTCATGTGAACGCGAAAGATTCATATTTCCCTATTCTGTCGGTATATTCATATAGTTTCTGGCGTACGACTCAGACAGAGGATCGCCATGCGCGGACGACCGAAAAATTTCAATCCTGAAGAAGCGCTGAATAAAGCCATGGAGCTGTTTTGGGACCGTGGCTTCGAGGCAACGTCGATTCAGGACCTCGTCGACAATGTCGGCATCAATCGCGCCAGCATGTATGACACATTCGGCGACAAACGCGCCTTTTTCTGCGCCGCGGTTGAGCATTACGGCAAGACAGTGACGGAATCACAGCTGCGCACCCTGGAGGCCGCGGAGTCACCGCTCGAAGGCGTGCGCCAGTGGTTTTGCAGCCTCGCAGCGACTGCCACCGACGGGCGCCTGCGCGGTTGTCTGGTCACCAATACCGCGATCGAGTTGGCACCGCACAATGAAAACATCGGCGACGCCGTTCGTAAAGCCCTGCTGCACATGGAAGACTCGATCTGCAACGCCCTCATTCGCGCTCAGGACGCCGGACAAATGGCCGACCACGCCGATGCACGGGCGCTGGCACGCTTTCTCATTGGCAGCGCCCAGGGCATCGTCGTCCTGAGCCGCGCCGGCGCCGACCGCGAGACAATTGCGGATATGCTGAAGGTGGCCCTTTCGCGTATCGCCGATCGCAGCCAGTGACGATGTTGTCCAGTTCGCAGAAAAACCGCTGCCGATTGATTGCGGCAACCACAAGCCTACTGGTTATTGTCGTCGGTCTGTGCGTCACTTGCAACGACATCGGCTTCGGCGGTGCCGCAGATGCAGCCGAGGTGGAATAAAGCATAATCTTCAATCTCTTGAACTTTTGTAATCCATACAACCTTGCGGGCTTGCCACTTTGGGCTACCATTAGGGAGTAAAGCAACTCGCGAACTGATCATCAAGCAACCGCGATATGTCCATACTGTCGAAATCCAAGCGTCTGCCTAAGGAACTGTCACTGCTCAACGTTTACGCCATTGCCACTGGCGCAACATTGAGTTCCGGTTTTTTCCTGCTCCCCGGGCTCGCCGCCAGCCAGGCGGGTTCCGCCATAACGCTGGCTTACTTGTTTGCTGCCTTGCTGCTTGTCCCTGCCATGTTGAGCAAAGCCGAACTGTGCACCGCCATGCCCCGCGCCGGCGGCGTGTACTTTTTTCTCGATCGCAGCATGGGGCCTTTGATGGGGACGATCGGCGGCTTCGGCACCTGGATAGCACTCATTCTCAAGGCGGCCTTCGCCCTGGTCGGCATGGGCGCCTATGTCACACTGTTCCTCCCGGGCTTGCCGATGACCCCCTGTGCCGTGATTTTCGCCCTCATCTTCGGCACCATCAACCTCTTTGGCGCCAAGAAAACCGGTGGATTGCAAATCATCCTGGTCCTCTCGCTGCTCGCCATCCTCGCATGGTTCTTAACCCACGGCGTCATTCAAACAGACACAAAAAATTTTGATGACATCAACGAGACGGGCATGGACAGCATCTTCGCGACCGCCGCCATGGTGTTCATCAGCTACGTCGGGATTACCAAGATCGCCAGCGTCTCTGAGGAGGTCAAGAATCCGGAGCGCAATCTACCACTCGCCATGTGTCTCTCACTGGGCACAGCCGTCATCGTCTACGGTCTTGGCACCTTTGTCATGGTGGGCGTGCTGGGCAGTGACTTGGCTACCGGTGGTGACAACGGCAAGCACCTCTTAACGCCGGTCGCCGCTACTGCCCAGAAACTGGCGGGGAACACTGGGGCGCTCATAATGACGATCGCCGCGGTACTCGCTTTCTTTTCCGTCGCCAATGCCGGCATACTCAGTGCCTCCCGGTATCCGCTCGCGATGAGCCGGGATCGACTGATTCCGCCCATGTTTCGGGAGCTCAAAGACGGTACGCCCATTGCCGCCATCTGCCTCACCATCGCGCTCACGGTGCTATGCCTGCTGTGTTTCGATCCGTTGAAGATCGCCAAACTGGCAAGTGCCTTCCAACTGTTTCTTTTCGCCCTTAATTGTCTTGTCGTGATCATCATGCGTGAAAGCCGGATCGAGTCCTACGACCCGGGGTTCCGCTCGCCCTTGTACCCATGGATCCAGATCATCGGCATGATCGGGCCGCTGTGGTTGATCACGATGCTGGGGGGCTGGTCCATGCTGTTCATCGTCGGCCTGATAGCGCTCGGTAGCGCGTGGTACTTCTGTTACGCCAAAGGAAAGGTTTCGAACCCCGGCGGAGCCATCCTGCATTTGTTCGCGCGGCTTGGGGAACGGCGCTCCGACGGCCTCGAACGAGAACTGCGCGGCATCCTCACCGAGAAAGGTCTACGTGCCGATGACCCATTCGACGTCGTGGTGGCACAAGCCTGTGTCATCGACAATGAAGAAGCCGATTACGAGCAGATAGTCCACCTCGCTGTCGACCATATCACGGACCAGACCGATGTTGATCGCGACCTGTTGTTGCAGCATT
Source organism: uncultured Lentisphaerales bacterium (assembly GCA_964460215.1). Lineage (GTDB taxonomy): Bacteria > Verrucomicrobiota > Lentisphaeria > JABSQK01 > CAJWLW01 > CAJWLW01. Next base: position 39,819 of record CAYWQM010000028.1, on the reverse strand, counting down.
TTCTGCAGAGCGAACGTGGTGTAACGCCGGTTTCCAATGGCGTCGCGCTGCCCCATTTCCGCCTGCATGATCTCCAGCGACCGATCCTCGTCATGGCCCGCGCCCTGCACGGTGTGGAGATCGTCGAAAACGCGGACGACCCGGAAGACTCTGCAGTATTCGCGATCTTCTTTCTCGTCAGTCCCGACAACGACGCCGGCCAGCACCTGCGCATCCTCGCAAGCATCGCCGGGCAAGCAGATACCGACACCTTCATCAGTGAATGGCTGGCAGCTTCCAACGCGCAGGAACTGAAGGGAATATTCATGCGCACGGGCAACTGCATCACATTCCGCCTAAAGCCTGACGACAAGACCGCCGAATGGATCGGCCGCGCTATCAAAGACATTCAACTCCCGGACGACTGCCTCATCGCCGCCATCCACCGGCGTGACAGCATGATCGTGCCGCACGGCGACACTGTTCTGGATGAAAATGACCGTGTCACGGTGATCGGTGAATCCCCCGGCCTCAAACAACTGCGAGAACAATTTGAGGGAGGACGAGATCGCCCTGGCTTTTATGCTGCTGAAAAAGGATCTTGACTGTATCGGACCCGATGAGCATACGTTTAGGGATCCACTCTATCCGCTACGTCGGCACCTGCCTGGGCGACAGCTGACGAAGCATCCAGTATCACGAAAAGCGTGTCCGCAGTTGCGAGAACACGTCGTCCACCTGATTTCCCGTCGCCGGTGAGAAAAACTCATCGGCATCCGGAAACTCCACGAGTTCCTTCGGCAGTTCATGAATGAATTGCGACAGGCGGGTGGGATAGCGCTTGTCGTATTTCTGCCGCTGCCGTGCCCGCGTCATGATCAGGTTGTTTTTCGCTCGCGTCACCGCGACATAAAAAAGTCGTCGCTCTTCATCGACCATGTAATCCTGGATCGAGCGCTCGTGCGGGAACAGGTTCTGTTCCATGCCGACGATAAAGATGTACGGGAACTCCAACCCCTTGGCGGCATGCACAGTCAGCAGCGTCACGCCCGAGCCTTCCTCGCTCTGGTCATCGATGCGCTCGCTGTCGTCGGTCAGCGAAAACGCTTCGAGAAACATCTGCAATGTCGCCGTACCGCCGATGCGCGCCTCGTATTCCGCCGCCGAGTTGACAAACTCGATGACGTTTTCCAGCCGCGCCACGCCCTCTTCATGGCCCTTGTAGATACGTCCGAGCCCTTCGAGGTAGGTCATGTTGTCGAGATAACGATGGATCTTCTCTGCCAGCTCTCCGACTTCTGAAAATGTTTTCGCGGCATCGTCAGAAGCGCTCGTGAAACAGCGCAGGCTCTCCGCCGCCGCCGGCTGCATGTCCTTGAGCACATCCTCGCTGTGCATCAGCTCGAGGATTGGCTTGCCGGTGATCTTTTGATACTGTTTCAGATTGTCGATCGACTTGTCACCGATACCGCGCGGCGGTGTGTTGAGAACACGCAGCAGCGCCAAGTCGTCGCGCGGATTGTGCACAAGTCGCAGATAGGCGACAGCGTCCTTGATCTCGCGGCGTTCATAGAACGACTTCGCACCGACGATACAATAGGGAACGTTGGCATCGCGCAGGCTCTGCTCGAACGGGCGCGTCTGAAAGTTGGAGCGGAACAGAATCGCCATGCCCTTATAGTCGCTGCGCTGCTCGTACGTCAACTGGGTGATCATCCGAGCGACCAACCGCGCTTCTTCGGTCTCGTTGTCGGCCTCGAAAACGCAAATAGGATCGCCCTCGCCCCTGGTTGACCACAACTGTTTGGCATGGCGGCTTTCATTGCGGTTTATGACATGGCCGGCAGCTTTCAGAATGACATTGGTCGAGCGGTAGTTCTGTTCCAGCGTCACGACCCGGGCCCCTTCGAAAATCTTCGGGAATTCCAGAATATTCGCAATGTCCGCACCGCGCCAGCCATAGATCGACTGGTCATCATCACCGACAACGCAGATATTGCGACGGTCGCCCGCCAGTGTACGCATAAGCTCCGACTGTACCTTGTTGGTGTCCTGATACTCATCCACCAGGATATACCGGTACCGGTCCTGGTACTTGGCAAGCACATCGCTGTGCTGCCTCCACAGATTCAGCGTCTGCAACAGCAGGTCGTCAAAATCGAGCAGGTTCATGTTGCGCAGGTGCCGCTGGTAGCGCTCGTACAACTCCGCCAGCGTCGCGGCCCAGTCGCGCTTGCTGTTGCTGCGAATTTCCTCCGGCGTCTGCAGATTATTCTTCGCATGGCTGACACCGTTCTTGAAGAAGTTGACGTCCAGATCGCCCTTGCTGATACCCATTTCCCCCATGACCTGCTTGATCAATCCTTCCGCGTCGCTGGCATCGGCGATGCCGAAACGGCGGGTGTATTCCAGGTGATGAACGTCCGCCCGCAGTACGCGGCAGCAAAAGGAGTGAAAGGTCGACACCGACATGATCTTGTGATCGACCTGAGGTAGAAGGTCCTCGAGACGCTCGCGCATCTCATTCGCCGCCTTGTTGGTAAACGTGACCGCCAGAATATTTTCTGAGGCAACCCCGTGATTCAACATCCACGCCACACGGTACGTAATCACCGACGTTTTACCTGTACCCGCGCCCGCCAGCACCAGCAGCGGCCCCTCCATCGTACGAACAGCTTCCTGCTGCTCAGGGTTGAGATGATCAAGATTCAACGCCACAATTCCCCGTTCGCAGTTGATTTTTGCGAACACAACATGATTGTTACCGGCTGCGGACGCGATATTCGAACTCAAGCGCGTCCAAATGTTAGACACTATACGGTGCGGAAAACTTCGCGCCACGCAAAAAAACATAGGTGATCATCATGGCGTTGAACCCTCAGGCCGAAGCCCTCAACCAGACCCTTGCCGACAACTGTCCGAACATTCTCGAAATGCTGTCGGCTCGCGGCAAGGCAATCTTCTTCCCCGCCAAAGGCATCCTCGGCCAGTCCGCTGAAGCCAAAGGCAAAAAAATCAACGCCACAATTGGCATCGCCCTCGAAGACGACGGTACCCCCATGCGCCTGGGCTGTGTCGAGGACATGATCGAATTGACCCCGGGCGAGGCCTTTCCATACGCCCCGAGTTACGGCAATGCAGAACTGCGCAAAGTATGGCGCAACGGTATTTACCGCAAGAACCCCACCGTCGACGGCATCGAAATTGGCAACCCGGTCGTCACCTGCGCCCTCACCCATGCACTCAGCATGTGTGCCTACATGTTCGGAGACGAGAACGACAAGATCTGCATGCCCGACCTCTACTGGGGCAACTACAAACTGCTGTTCGAGAATGCCTACGGCCTCAAAATCACCACGCACAACACCTTCGTTGACGGCGGGTACGACGTCGAAGCATTGCGCGAGATACTGCTCGAGGGACCGATCGGCAAACGCATCGTCCTCCTCAACTTTCCCAACAACCCGACCGGCTATACGATTACTCCGGCCGAGGCCGATCGTATACGTGATGTCCTGCTCGAAGTCGCCGAAGCCGGGAACCAGGTCGTCGCGCTGATTGATGACGCCTACTTCGGGCTGGTTTTCGAAGACGGCATCCTTACCGAATCCATCTTCGGGCGCCTGGCCAATGCGCACGAACGCCTGCTCGCCGTCAAGATCGACGGGGCGACCAAGGAAGAGTACGTCTGGGGCTTCCGCGTCGGCTTCATCACGTACGCCGTCATGGGCGGCACAGAAGACGTCTACAAAGCGCTGGAAGCGAAAACCGCCGGCGCCATCCGCGGCAACATCTCGAACGGTCCCGCGGTGTCACAGTCGATCATGCTGAAGGCATACACCTCCAGCGAATACGCAGCTCAGAAAACCGAGAAGTTCAACACCCTCAAAGCGCGCGCCGAGAAAGTCAAAGAAATCCTCGCCAACCATCCGGAATACGCCGAAGTCTTCGAAGCGTTGCCGTTCAATTCCGGCTACTTTATGTGCGTCGCACTCAAATCCGCTGACCCGGAACAAGTACGTAAAACCCTGCTCGAAGAACATTCCACGGGGGTGATCGCCGCTGCCGGTGTCATTCGCGTCGCGTTCTCCGCGACGCCGTATGACTTGCTCGACGAACTGTTCGACAACCTGTACCAGGCTGTCAAAAAAAACAGCTGATCCCAAGTCGCCGACCGCGAAGCGGCTGACGCTGTCGCCATGGATCCCAACTACATCCTTGTCTGGATTGTCGGCGGCACTGTCGCACTGCAGTTCATTGGCAGTTTGCGCCAACCAACCGGCAACATCGGCTGGCTCTGCGTCTATAGTCTCGTCCTTATATTCCTCGGCACCGGCATGCTGCGGACCCCGCAGGTCGCCGGCTACGCCGCCGGCCTTGCCTGGTTGATCCTCGTCGTCCTGCCCTTTGTCGCCATTCAAATCGTTCACTATCTGTCGATCAAGAAACGATACCATGCCGCCGTCTGGTTCGCCCGAATCGCCGCGGTTCTCCACCCTGCCGACGGCTGGCGACACCATCCCACGCTCTGCCGGGCTCTGGGAATGGCGCACGATGGCCGCATCGATGAAGCCTGTGACAGCCTCGAGCGGTACCGCGACGACCACCACTGGTTCGGCCGGCTCGCCCGTGCCTATATCTATCGGCTCAACCACGACTGGCAGGCATTCATCGACTGGTTCGAATCGCGTAAAATAGCTGGGCATGAACTCGACTCCGCCATCTATTACATCCGCGCCATCGGTGAAACCGGCAGACTCAACGACATGGTTGCGCAGTTCGCAGAAACCAGGGCGGGTTTCGGTCGACGCGACAGCGACCTGCGCAACCTCTGCCGTCTTTTCGTGTTTGCATTCAGCGGCCGCACAGAAACCCTGGAACGCCTGTTCCGCACCAGGCTGGCGGTCTTCCCCCCGCAAGTACAGAGCTACTGGCTCGCAACCGCCTGGTTGGCTCGCTGCAACGAGGAAAACGCCAGAAAGGAATACGAAGCGATCCAGTCAGGTGACGACCGATTGACACAGCATGAAGTCGCTTGGCGTTTCGACAATCCGCCGGCACCTGCAAATGGCTTGTCCGCCCCGTCACTACGTATCCTGGACGACGAAGAACTCCAGCTCGACCACGACGAACGGTACGGCTTCCGGCCGTCTGTAAAGCGGTCAAAGGCAGTAGTCACGCTGACGCTGATCTTCGTCAACCTCATTGTGTTCGGGATCGAAATGTCTGCCGGCGGCACCACTGATCTAAAAACCCTGACAGCTCTCGGTGCGGTTGTGCCTGCCTGGGTCATGGACGGCCAATGGTGGCGCATCGCGGTGGCGACGTTTCTGCATTATGGAGTGTTACACCTGATGATGAACATGCTGGCGTTACTGGCGCTCGGCCCATATCTGGAATTCGCGTTGGGGCCACTGCGCTACATCACCACATACATCGTCGCCGGCTTCGGCTCGATGCTGGCGATTGTGCTGCTGAGCCCGCTGACGCACAGCGAACTGGTGCCGGTCCTGGGGGCATCAGGTGGCGTTATGGGTATCGTCGGGGCAATCGCCGCGGTTTATATGCGCGGCTGGCGGCGCGACCGGGCTCACGTCGCCCACGCCCAGCTGGTACTGGTGCTTCTGATCATCATCATACAGATGATCTTCGATGTCGTCACCCCAAACGTCAGTTTCCTGGCCCACTTCAGCGGCGCCCTTATCGGATTCGCACTGGCAAGCATTCAACGCCACGAATTCGCCGCGCTGAATCAGAAAACTCCGTGACGAACCTGCTGTCCTACAGGTTATCCTTCATCGCAGCCGCGAGCTGCTCCGAACGTCCCTTGTTCGCCGTCAGCCCCACGTAGATGCGAACCCGCGTACTGGCAGGCGAAGCCTGAAAGAAATTTATCTGGAACTCGGACAAGTCCGCGAACGCCCCGTCAATCATGCCGGTCACATTATCGGACTGCTCATGGACAACTTTCAGTTCGAGATCGCTGATCCCGGCGAGCGCTGCACGATATACGTCCTTGACTTTGCCCCCAACATTGACTTCCCAGTAATTCGGGCCGCGCTTCATGATCAGCGCGTCGCCATCCGTAGCTACATACGTTTTACAACTGCAGAGGAGCGTGACGGCAATGACAGCGAAACATGCGCTGATCGTACGGAGAGTGTTCATAATGCATCCTGTGGTGAAGGTGACGGTTGAAATGAAAAATCGTTACGGTCTTAAACTAATTCGCCAGCAACGCCAATCAAGCGGTCTCATTTTCACCTGGCCGGGTCTTGCGGCTCTGTGTGATTTGTAGTAAAGTACCCTTAACGTGCCTGCCTAATAGTTGATTGAGGCGCCACAAACTCGGACAGCCTGCCGCATCAGGCAAAAACCGGCTCTCGCAGCCGGGACGATGTGCGGGCTGTATTTGCGACAACAGCGTAGGCACCTGTTCTCGCGGCAACAGCAACACGCAGAGAAAAAGGAGGTGATCATGGACATCTATTTAGGGAGTAAAGCCGCGTAGACGGCGACGCCTGCCGTTTACAGCGGTGTGCATTCCTGCCGCGGCCGGACCACGACAGCCTGTCGACCCGGTCGCGGCATTTTTGTTTTTCTCAAATGACCTGTCTTTTAAGGAGTTTCCAGTGCCAAGGGGTTGTTGAAATTCGGCTAGTCGCGGATACCATGATGGTATGCAGGATAATCTCGATATTCCGGGTACCGATAAAGGACTGATGCTGATTGCCGGACCGTGCGTGATCGCGACGGAAAAGGAAACGCTGGAGATCGCGCGCAAACTGCATGAAATCACCCAAGATTTAGCAATTCCGTTTGTCTTCAAAGCGTCATATGACAAGGCAAATCGATCGTCGATTGACTCATATCGCGGGCCTGGACTGACGGAAGGACTACGGATCCTGGCCGCAGTTAAGCAGACACTCGGAGTGCCCTTGCTCACAGACGTGCATGGGGAAGAACAAGTCGGGCCGGTTTCTGAAGTTGTCGATATCGTGCAAATCCCGGCATTCCTTTGCAGGCAAACGGATTTGATCGTCGCCGTGGCAAAGCAGGCGAAGGCAATCAATATCAAGAAAGGACAGTTCCTCGCACCGCACGATATGAAGAATGTCGTGGCGAAAGCAGAAAAGGCCGGGGCCCAGAACATCCTGTTGACGGAGCGCGGCTACACCTTAGGCTTTTACCAGCTCGTGGCGGTCATTAAGGCACCGCCCACGATGCGCGCGCTCGGGTACCCGGTGATTTTCGATGCAACGCACTGCGCCCAATCACCAGGGGGTCTCGGTACAGCCTCAGGCGGGCGGCGCGAGGTGATTCCCTGCCTGGCACGCGCGGCTGTCGGGGCAGGCTGCGACGGGGTGTTTATAGAAGTGCATCCAGACCCGGACAAGGCGCTTTCGGACGGCCCAAACAGCTTGAAAATAACTGATTTGCCGCCACTGCTTGAGCAACTTATCGAGATAGACAATATCGTGAGGCCCAAACGCATATGAGCGTCAAAACCGACAATAAACACTGGCAGGACATTGCCAGACAAGTCCTTACGGTTGAGGCTGAGGCTATTTTATCGTTGATCGACGGCATCGGCGAGGCGTTCAGTGATGCACTGACAGCGCTTGCTGATTGTCAGGGAAGAGTTGTGGTAACCGGCATGGGCAAGGCTGGCATAGTGGCACGGAAAATCGCCGCGACGATGGCCAGCACCGGGACGCCAACGCTATTTTTGCACCCGGCTGAAGCGGTACATGGGGATCTCGGGATGATCCACGAAGGGGACGTGGTCATTGCCCTCTCGAACAGCGGTGAGACGGATGAAATCACCCGGCTCCTGCCATTGATCAAAAAGATCGGTGCGGCGCTTATAGCATTAACGGGAAACCCCCAGTCGACACTGGCGCGTTACAGCGATGTGGTGATAGACACCGGTACCAAGCAAGAAGCCTGCCCGCTGGGCTTAGCGCCGACGGCAAGTACAACCGCCAGCCTGGCAATGGGCGATGCTTTGGCGATGGCGTTGCTGGAGAAGAAAGGTTTCCGCGTCGAGGATTACGCCTTCTATCATCCGGGCGGCAGCATAGGGAAAAATCTTCTGATGACAGTAGGCGACATCATGCGGACCGGCGATCAGAATCCGGTCGCTGGACCGGATACGACTGTCAAGACGGTACTCTTCGCGATAACCACCGCCAAGGCGGGTGCCGCATCAATCGTCGACGACAGCGGACGGCTGGTCGGCATTTTTACCGACGGTAACCTGCGGCGGGAAATCAACGAGGATATCTCGGTGCTGGACCGTCCAGTGGCGGAAGTGATGACCCGTGATCCATGGACTGTTGCAGCGAACAAACTGGCAGCGGAAGGATTGAAAGTCATGCGGACCAACAAGGTCGACGAACTTCCCGTGGTCGACGAGTCGGGGCAGTTGGTCGGCATGCTCGACGTGCAGGACCTGCTGCGAGCGGGCATCATGTAAGGGCGGGCGACTCCCAGCCCATGTCAACTGCCCCTACCAGCTTGCCAAATCCTCCAGCTTCCCTGCACCGGGCAGTTCGTATTTGTCCAGTATGCCATGCCGCCAGGCGTGGCCGAGGATACGCACCCAACCGCGGTATGACGTTGCGTTACCTGCCGGTCCACCGGCGTAACCGCAGAGTTGATCGAGCCACGCCTCGGTCAACGTCATGAAACGCTCGTCGCCGGTGCGTTCATAACCGACGGCCAGTAAAATACCGACATCCATCCGCACCCTGCCGCCATCGCGGGTCTCGCTGACCAGTGCTTTGGCCAGATCGATGCTTAGCGTCTGCAGCCATTTATCAACGTCGGTACGTCCAGTGATCGTCGCGTAACGGTCGACTGCATCTACCATACTTGCATACCCGAAGAACCCATTGATCATCTGCCGGTGCAGCGAGAGGCGATCGTTGCCAGAGGAGAGATTCACTGCGCCCGAGAAGGCGTTACGATCGAAGCCCATGACAAAATCGATCATCTCCTCCAGCAACGGCAGGAATCGCGGTTCGCGGGTGATGTCGTACAGGTGCGCAAGCAGCAGCATGCTCCAGCCGATCTCACGGTTGAAGCCCCACAAGACTTCCCTTTGTTCGGCGTTAGCAAAGAACTCGACGGTCTTGTCGCCTAGCGCCAGTGCGACTTCGAGTGCATCGGGATCGCCGCTGAGACAATAGTACTCAAGCAAGCCCTGGGTCCAGAAATGACTGGGATAGGCCCCGGTCGTTGTATGCCGCGCGGAGTGAGCAGGCGTTGCCCGATGCAGCCACAGGTGATCGGAATAGTGCAGGAAGTCCACCTCGATGTTGTGCCTGGCAGTCAACCGCACCATAGTCCAGAGCTCATGCCGGCCAAGGCGCATGAGCTCGCTGCACAAGGTGTGAATAATGTCGTACTCATTGTTCAGCCACACCGGTTCGTGGCAGTCCAGGTAAGTTTGTGTCGGCCGGGCGTCGGGCCAATTGCGGGGGATTTCCGGGGCTCCGGGCAACTGTCGAACGAGACCACCGCCGCTAACGGAGTAGGACGCATGGTATTGAGAATTCGTGTCGCCAAGATCGAACTTGGAATCAGGCGTTGAGATTGTTGCGATGCCCGTGAGTACATGTTCGAATCGCATGTGTTTGTTTCTCGGCAGCGCCAGGTCCTGCTCGAACGCCGTGTTAGCCGCCAGCCATTCGGGGGCAAGGCAGGCACGCCCTTCGTGTATGGGCGAGGCAAGCATCGACGCGATTCCCTCCGGCGCCTGCCTCGGCGTATAGTTCATCTTGCCCTTGAGCTTGTCCGGTGTGGCATCGTCGGACTGCACGAATGCCAGCGTTATGACTTGTCGTCTGGAACGTCCCTGCGGCAGGTCGAGTACTTCTTTCGTCGCCGGCCAGATTTCCAGATTCAGCGTGGCGCCGTCACTGACCAAGCGATTGGGACGGGCCCGCAGAAAATCCTGCATTTGGAGGTAAACAGCGCGGCCACCGCCGTGCAGGCCAAGCCAATCAGCAGTGTTAACGAGCGGCGGGTTCAGGTAAAACGGGTAGTCGATGGCATCGAGCAGCAGCGCGGCGTCCTCGACATAGGCAGACTGTCGTTGCTCGTCGGCAAGGATTGCAACGCGCTCGGGATTGAAAACATGTCGCCCGACATAGAAGAGTCCGTAGTTCTGCTGCAGAAAATGTCGCTGCGTCGGTCCGGTCAGGGACCATTGCGCTTCGCAGGCGAGTCTTTCGATCGGCACGCTCGCTCGGTCGGGCTCGACGTTGAAGAAGTGATAATCCAGCCGCAGCGTTGTCCAACCGGCCCAGAGCTCAACATCCAGTCGATACGTCAGGCGGCGCTCGTGTGCAGCAGTGAAATGGGCCCCTTCGACGCGGAGTCGAACACGCAGCGGCGACTGTTCAAGGACACGCACGGTGCGTTGCGGCTCGTGCCTTGTATCAGCGTCGTCGACACAGAATGCAAAGCGCGCAGGGTCGTCGAGATAGGTATGCCCGTCACAGTTGATGTGATGAATCGGTCCGGGACCGTCGGTGCCGACGGTGACCGAGAGCCGGGTATTGTCAATTGTCCAAGTATCGTTGTTCTGTACCAGCGTGACCGGTTCGTCCGGGACCGTCGGTGCCTGGCCAGCGATCAGTTCATGATTACCGGCGTCACACGCTGTGAAAGTCAAAAGCCCCCAGCGCACCGAGCCATCCGACCAATGCACCAATGGCCGACAGGCCGATGGTCGTGTCTGACCGGTGGGCGCTGCGACGGCCAGGTTCGAGGTATCCGTCAGCTGGCCTTGTGCAAAGGGAACTCCGAGGGCAAGCGGCAGGCCGGCGCCCCGGTCGTCGCCGTAAGCAACATCAATTATGCAGGGAGAGGTTGAATTCATCAGTCGACGAGGTTTTGGCTTGTATGAAATTGCATGGCTTCGTATACCCGCCATCCCAGGATTTTGACGAACATATCGATATCGAACACTGGATGCAACGTACGTTCACGCCGCTGCACGAAATTGTAGGCTGCTGCAAATCGCTTTGGCGTGTCGGCGCACCCCTGCAAGTAGGACTCGAAGGGTGGCAGCGCAGGTGCATAATCTGGACGTAAGCGACCAGGTATTGCCATGATTGGCGGATTGTACCCTCCTGGTGCCGTGCCGCACGATCAAGACTGCTCGTATTAGTAAGAAATGCACAAGCAGGCAGAAGGCGTCCGCTCCCTGCTTAGACAAGCAAGCCGGCTATGGTCTGAAGAACTTTTTTTTTGATCGAGCCGTTCATTCGGAAACATCCGTGTCGACGTCCACGATGTCGGGGATGAGCTTCGACCAGCATTCGTAAGCCTTGGAACCGGCGCGCAGCGTACGCAGGGGAAAGCTGCCGTTGGCGTCGTATAGCCTGATCCGTGCGTGTGCGAATTGATCGCCCATAGAGGCGTACTCGGGGTAGCTCGGGTTGTGTTTCGTGATATCCTTTGTGGCGGCGACGATTCGCTCCTGCAGCCGGGCAGTTGTACGGGGATAGTAGATCGCCGATCCGCCGGCAGCGTTGACGTGGACCCAGAAGGCGTCCATTGCCGAGCCGTGCCCTTCGGTGTTTCTCTGTCTGATCTCGTCGATCGTGCCGGCCGGCGGGCCGCCGGCGGCCGGATGGAGGCAGAGCCTGGCACCGGCCATCACGCCGGTGCCCCAGGTGTCGCTATAGTTGAGGTCATGACACACCCCCATCGCCACCTCCACACCACAGACGCGCTGCAAATTATAGTGCCGCCCATGCCACATACCCTCTTCGCAGGAGTGCACCTTGGCCATTGGCGGGCCGAGAGAGCCATCCGGGCGGACGAAAAGATGCCGGTTGATCTTCACGAAGTCGCAGGTGGCACCCTCCACCTGGTCGCCCGGGATCCAGGCGGGGTAGCCGATCAAAGTGTACGGCGCGCCCCGGGTCTGTGCCACGGCCTCCTGAAACCGCTTTAGCTCCGACTGGATCAAGCCCCGGTCGTCAAGTTCCGGATCCTCGGGCCGTAGGCCGGTAAGCGACGTCTCCGCCGTCACCAGGATATCCACCCCGGCCTCGGCGCCCTTTCGAACGCCGTTGATCAGTGAATCAACACTGTCGCGCGTGCACGGTTTGGTGTGCTGCCAGATGCCGACGTGCGTGTACTCAGGCCTGGGTCGCGGCGGCCCCGAAATCGACCAGGACGCGATCGCCAGTTCTCCCGGTCCGTTGAAGCCGAACATGCAGTGGCTTTCCGGCAGGAAATCGATCTGCTCGACGACCGCGGCGCATTGATCGTCGAGGATTACCGAGATGCGACCGCCCTTGAAAGGAAGTTGCGGCAGGCAATCGCTTTCCCAAACGAGACGGACGCGGTCAAAATCAACTTGCGTCTTCGTCGCGAGACGCGGCTGCGGCTTGTGGAATTCATGGGTGTGGACCGTGAGGTCGCCACGCGTCAGGTCGAGCTCGACACGAATGTGCTCGAAACCGGTCAGAAACCCGAAGGTAAACATGCCCGCACGCGGCGCCCCGGGCAGCAACCCGATCTCGACCGTATCACCGGGCATTGCGCACGGTCTCAGATAAATCTCCGCCCTCCCCTCGGACCGGCTTTCGAAGCGGGCGTTTCCAGGAGTTGTCTCGAATGACCAGTCCTTGCCAGGCATCACTTCCCAGCAATCGTCAAGCGGCTGGGCGAAGTCGGTGATCCGCTCGTAGGCGGCTGGGCTGCTGGTGAATGTCATGTCCGAAAAACCTATCTTTGCGGCACGGCGCATTTTCGCGCATTACAATAACCGTTACAATACCTCTAGAAGCAGAATCTTCCCTGTTGTTGCAGAATCCCGGATTATCATGTAGACACAACGGCGTTGTAACAGTACCGTTTCATTCAGTTTCAAATAAAACAACACGGAGATGTCATGCGTTTTACCATCATCATGTTCACCCTGTTAGTCGCGTTTGTCCGTTTTTCGCACGGCGCACCTCTGACCATCGTCGAAAACGGTAACGCCCGCGCCGCTATTGTCGTGGCCCAAAACGAAGACCACGCACGCCGGGCCGGCGCAGCGGTACAATCGTACATCGAAAAAATGAGCGGCGCCCGCCTGCCGATCGTCACCGAGGGCGAGGACGCTGGGCAACCGATCAGCATTTATGTGGGCCACACCGACGCCGCAGCAGCGCAGGGTATAGCCATCCCGTCCGGGCACAACAGCACCGTCCACGACGACGCTTTCGAGGAAGAAGGCTACGTTCTGCAGACCGCAGGCAACGCCATTTTCATTGGCGGAAATTCCGACGGGCCGTACCACGGCACCTTGTACGGTGGCTACGCTTTTCTTTATGAACTGGGTTGCCGCTTCTATTTCCCCGGCGACTGGGGCGAGGTTATACCGCAACAAAAGACCATCACGGTACCGGATCTCGACGTCCTCTCGCGTCCGGACTTTGCCGTGCGCTATATCGGCCTCAATCCCGGCTGGGTGCCGACTACCCCCGAGGAAATGCAGACCTATGCCGAATGGCGACTGAAGGTCGGCATGTCG
>CAYWQM010000028.1:0-26284 GCA_964460215.1 uncultured Lentisphaerales bacterium | reverse complement strand
GTCGTCCCAGCTCTCGAACACCTACCCACTCGTCGGTGACGGTTTTCTCGGCCTGCTGCTGCCAATGGCGAAATACTATGACGAGCATCCCGAGTATTTTTCCATGGACAAAAAGGGCCAGCGCCACAAAGCCATCAGCGAATACCACAGCATGCTGTGTCTGTCGAATCCGGACGTGCTCAAGGAGAGCCTGAAAAATATCAAGACCGCGTTCGCCGAAAAGCATTATGCCCAAGGCCCGAACCCGCATCGCATTTCCAGCAATGGTTTCGGCGTCAGCCCGCCGGATGGCTCGCCGTACTGCTTTTGCGAAAAGTGTGATGAGGCCAGTCAGAAGTTCGAGTACAACCATTACGTCTACGGCCCGCAGATGAGCGAGGAGTTTTACACCTTTGCCCGAGACATGGCGAAGGAGTTTCCCGACAAGTTTGTCGCAACGATGGCTTATTCACTGCGGGAAATGCCGCCGCAAGGGGTGGAGCTGTTGCCGAATATGACGGTCCTGTATGCGCCGATCAGTTGTTGCGCAGTTCATCCGAACAATCATCCGAGCTGCTGGCGGCGCCAGGAGTTCGTCAAGATGTTGCGGCAGTACCGCCGGCAGACGCCCCATATTTACCTTTACGTTTATAACCCCGACTTTCTCACCGGCCTGTTCGTGCCGGAGCGCCAGACGGCCAACGTCACAGTCAACATCCCCCTGTACAAGGACATTGACATCAAAGGCTTCCAGGGCGAGGGCCGCAAGGCATGGATGCAGACCTGGACCAGCTTCTACACGACGGCCAGGCTGCTGTGGGATGCCGGGACAGATGTCGAGGCGCTCAAGTCGGACTTCTACAACACCTTCTTCGGCACCGCTGCTGCTCCACACGTGCGGGCCTGGTGGGATGCGGTGGAAACGCACCTGGGTGCGTCACCGCTGCACCCGCACGAGGACTTTCTTCTCAACAGCGTCTATACCTCGGAATTCAGCACCAGCATTCGGCATCACATCGACTCGGCGCTGGCGGCTGAGACGACGCCGGCGCAGCGCGAGCGTGTCGAGGCGGTGTCGCTGATTGCCGATCACCTCAAGGCCTATGGCGACATGGAAGCAGCCGCGATGAACCTCGATTACGCCGAGGCAGCGAATCAGGCCCGGCGCATGTTCGACCTGCAGGCCGAGCTGCACGAGATCTACTCATTCTTCATCTCCGAGACCTTTCCCGACAACCCCGACTCACCGGCCGTCGAGAAGCCGCCGCCGTTCGTCGCCTGCTCCGATACGAGGAACTGACGGCGATGACCAACGGTGAGACCGGCACAAAGGTTGCCGACCTGCCGCTCGAAATGGCGTTTAAGCGCGACCCTTTTCAGGAGGGCGTCGTCGCGGAATGGTACGCACCGGACTTCGATGACACCGACTGGCGACCGATGAACACGCACTATATATGGGACGGCCAGGACCCACCTCTCGATGCAAAGGGCCACCATTACGACGGGCATGGCTGGTATCGCGGTGACTTTGACGTGGACGAGGCGGTCGCCGGCAAGACGATCAACTTTCACAGCGGCGGCATCTTCAATGAAGGCTGGGTGAGGATCAACGGCAAGTACATACACCACGAGCCACACAAAGTCTGGTGGTGGTGGAATCACGAGTTCGACGTTGACATCACCAGCGCCGTCAAACCCGGCCGCAACACCATCGCCATTCGCGTCTGGAACAAAGCGGAACAGGGCGGGATGCTGCGCCGCGGTTTCTTCTGGTCACCGACAGAATAGGGATCGCAGCGGCCGGAGGATCAGCCGAAAAGCGTATCCCGGATTCAGGAATCCTGCATCATCGATGCCACAGCCCGGCCGATTCCTGCATGCCCTACAGGCCTTGCCAAGTGTTGTCCTGAATCCAGGTAATCACGACAATCCGTCCGGCGCAAGATCACCGATGGAGGAGGCAATCGGTTCCGTTTCGTCACCTTCCGTGACCATTGACAACTCAGTCACCGCGGGATTGGCTGACGGTGGGAGCGGCGTATTGAACTTATAGTCCGGGTCATCCTTCTGGCGGTTCCAAGTCTCCCGCATCTCACGCCAGGCACCAACCAGCGTACGCGGCACAGGCATGTCGTCCTTGACCACCTCGTGCAGCTTAGACAGGTTATAGCACGGCACTGCTGCAAACATATGGTGTTCCGTGTGCCAGTTCATGTGCCAGTACAGAAACTCCGAGATCGGATCGAGCCGTATCGAACGTACGCACAGGCGGAAGTCCGGGATATTGTCGCGCAAACCGCAATGCATGGGCAGGCCCACGAAATACTTGAGCCAGTTGCCGAAAAACATGTGACAGGAAAAAAGAATGACCACAATCCAGTAGCCGGAGGCAATAGCAGCGACAGCTACAAGAATGTGGACAAGCAGCACAAAGCGCATCCAGTTGACGGCCTTGACACGCTCCCTCGGTTGATCGTCATACAAGGCGATCAACCACTCGTCCTCGTAACGATTGAAAACCGTCATCAAAGTCTTCCTGACTGTCGGGATGATGCCGGTTGACTCGAGGCCGCCGGTAATGTTGATCGTAAACAACTGGAGCAAATACAGCAATCTCAAGGACGGATGACGAGGCAGTACAACTTCGCGGTCGCCATCCGGATGCAATGTGTACCGGTGATGATAGGTGTGGCTCATTGCGTAGTCGTAAAAGTTCCACCAACCGACAATGCTGTAGATCCGCAAAAACAGGCTGTTTAGTTTCTTCGTACGAAACACGGTGCCGTGACCGAGTTCATGCACGGCGATGCCCTTCAAGAATGTTCCGATGGTGCCGTGCAGGAACAGGCACACAGCGAACGCGACCCAGGCCCCCCGGGTGAATGCATAGCAGGAGAGCGCCCCAGTGCAGGCCCACAATCCGATGTGTCCGACAGCTTGGAAAGCGCCTCTCAGGTTACTGCGTAACGCGAGCTCCCGCAGTTGGTCCGTCGCGAGAGGTGAACGATACCAATTGATGCGCAGCTTCTTTCGAACTTCGTTGAGTGGGGGGCGTTCGGTGTTCAATTCAGTTTCTCCGGCATCGCCGAATTGGATTTTTTTGGACCGCGTAACTTACGCGTTCCGTTTTTCGATGGCGACTCTCGACCCGGTACTCACCGCTGGGCGAACAGCTGGGCAGCATTGTCGTGAAATATCGCTTCAATTTGCTCTTGGCTCATGTCGCAGGCAGCGCAGGCAAGCTTGATCGCGCGAATAGACTCATGGCTGACGAATGTGAATCCCAGCCGCTCGCCGACTGCGTGAAGGCCGAACTCGAGCTGATCGTCGTAAACCCACGAGAAGAAATCGCCGATAGCGAAACAGCGGCCGTGAAAATGACAGAATGGAAAGTCCGATCCCCACATCATTTTTGTATGGCCGAAGGTCTTTAGAATCGCGACCATGCTGCCCGCATCGCAGGCACAGGAGGTATCAAAGAAAACATTGTCGAGCCCGGCAATGGCACCGATACCGCGCGCTGTATGTCCCGGGTTGAAGCCGCGGGCACAATGCGCCAGCACCAGCTGCATATCGGGATAAGTCGTGCAATAGTGGCGGATAGTCTTCTGGTTTCCCTCGTCCGCCAGCGCCTTGTCCCGCACCAGGTGAACGACAACCGGCAGCTTCGCCTCATGGGCCACGGCGACCAGCGGTTCCGGCAGGTACTCTTCGATCGTCGACTGCTGCGTATCCGCCCGCGGCGCCATCATATGGTACGGTTTCAAGGAGACCGGCTGGAACTGATCGATCTCGTCGCGCAACTGATCGGCGCTCATCGCCGGATGAACGACGACACTGGAACCGCTGCCATCGTCGGTCGCGGCTTCGCCGGCAGCGAATTCGATGCCTTTCTCTCGGTCATGACCGCTGATGGTCGACGGCAGAACATTGGCACCTGTGACGTTGCGGCCGGGCAGGATCCACGGCAGATGCTCGCGGTAGGAGGCCATGTCTGCGACTTCCGGGGTGTTTGCAACCAGGTCGTTGTGAGTGTCACTGGTGTAGCCGCTGCGGGGCCCCAGATGCATATGGGCATCGAAGATTTTATCCGGTACAAAGTCGTTGAGCTCGACGTCGAAGAAACTGTTGTCTTCATCGGCCAGGAACCATTTCGGAGAGATCATTTCAGCCTCCTTTTGGCACCCGATAGCGAAGGAGGCGCATACGCGGTGCCGGTATGAAGTTTAACGTTGGCGTACGGCTGCGGATTCCGCTCATAATGCCGCAGTGAATCAATGTTCGACTCGACCTTGTAGATGATGTCGGCGATCCGCTGCATGACCTTCGCTGCCGGTTTGTAGAAGCGAAAGATCAGCTGAATGCCGTGATCAATTACGTATTCGGCATTGGGAATTACATCTTTTCGATAATCGACCTTGGCGCGACGCAGGTTCTCGTGCCACACCGTGCGCGGGCCCTTATAGGTCTGCCAATGCAGACGCGGCCAGCTCGGGATCGGGGACGGCAAATAACTGGTCGCGGCCAGCCCTTCCGCCTGCAGCGCCTTGAGAAAGGTGTCGCGATGGACACCGGCCTGCTTCGCACGAAACAGCATCGACCACATATAATACGAGGGATTGCCGTGCTTGCTGTGTTTCGGCCAGGCGAGGTATTTTGAGTCGGCAAGCAGCAACCGCAGGGTGGCAATGTTCTGGCGGCGCGCGTCGATCTCGCGCGGCAGTTTCTTCAGTTGCTCGGTCAGCAGCGCCGCATCCAAAGCTGTAATGCGATGGGTGTAAATCAGCGAATCTATATACGGCCGCAACGCATCGGAAAAATCCGGCTCGGTCGAGCGCGCATTGTGTTGGCACTGCAGGCAGGCGCGCCAGTAGACGTCCTGGTCGGGCGTCACCATGTAGCCGGCCTCGGTCGCTCCTAATTGTTTGCCGCCCATACACGAGAACCCGTTGGCGTGTCCGAAATTTCCGACCCCGACGCCTTTCCATGTCGTGCCGTGTGCCTGGCTGCAATCCTCGACAACCGCCAAGCCATGCCGCGTGGCGATACGCATGATGGCAGTCATATCCACGGGATGCCCGTACATGTGTACCGGCAAGATGGCGCGGGTCCGCGAGGTGATCTTGGCCTCGACCTGTTTCGGATCGATCAGGCCGGTGTTTCTGTTGACATCGGCGAAGATGGGTATGGCATTCTGATGCAGGATGCAGGCGGCCGACGCCCCCCAGGAGTAGGGCGTGGTGATGACCTCGTCGCCATCGGCGATTTCGAGTCCGGCCAGCGCCATCTGCAGGGAACTGTGACCGGAGCTTGTGGTCAGCACGTGGCGACCACCGTGGTGCCGCGACAGAGCGGCCTCCGCCTCACGCACCTCCGGCACGTCGCGGGAGAAGCCCAGGACACGACCCTCCTCCATGATCCTCATCACACGCTGGCAGGCGCGTTTGGTGAAGTACGGATACACCGGCTGCTGGACCGTGCCTGCCGGTTTGCCGCCGAGCAGAGCCAACTGCTTCGTGGCCGCGGTATTGCGGCGATCATTGGCCAAACGTTTTTTTGCCATTTGTGACTCCTGTTGAACAGGAATTTAACTGAGATTCTGCACGATTTAAGATAAAAAAAAACAGCCGAAAAAGGCGTCTCTTTTCGTCAGGATAACGGGCCGAGGAGGGTTAGAACTCGGATTTTCATATTTTGTGCTCCAGCGAGTCTGAATTACCTTTTGCCCATCGAACGGCAAAAGTCAAAAAGAAGGTTTGCCACAATCGCCTGCGGTCAATGGCTATTATATGAGAGCTTATCTTAGCTGCGAATGTGCTGACGTAAAGGCCGGAGAGGCCTGACGGTCAATTTCCGAATTTGTGGCGCAGCGGATTTCTGTGCCGATTCGGCGCTGTAAAGTACCGAATGGGCGTTCCCCGTCCGGCAAGGAATAGACGAACTTGTAAGATGGCCTGCCTGGTACGTGGCAGAAGCGAGCAGCGCAAACGGTTAGATGCAAATGTCAAAGAACCCGGATAAACCAAACAACGGTGCACCACCGGTGCGCAACTCCATTGAACTGCGGCACGCGATTTTTGTCGCGCTGGCAGTGGTCGGGTTGATCGCGGCCGTCATGGAAAACGAAGGATTCACCTTCGAGGTGCTCCATCACCTGGCGCGCGCCACCGACAACCAGCGAACGTACCCACTGTACTTGATGTTGGCCCTTCACGCCGGCCTTTGGGGTTGGGCGCTCAGTAGAGGCGGTTTGGCTTTCGGCGGCCTGGCGCGAGCGGTGTGGCCGCTGGCAATCTTGTGCGGAAACGGCGCCCTTTTGCTGCTGGGTTTGTCCAGTGGCATGCTGTCGCTGTACGCCAGCATGCTACTGATGGGGCTGTGTGCGACTCGCGTCATGCAGGCCTGCCCGCGCGAACCCAACCTCCGCCTGCCGACGGTGGTGGCGTGGATCCTGGCGTTGCTTGCCTGCCTTTATTTCGTACACTGGATGAGCTTTTTCCTTGAAGCCATGCACGAGCGTTTGTTGCTTGGCTACTCAGATATCGGTCTCTATTACAAACGACTATTGAACTCTGTACGGTATGGCGCCTACCTGCAGGTGTATTCGGAGTTGCCGCCGTTTTGGGGGCATTTCAGCCCCGGCCTGATCCTGCTGGTACCGTTGTTCGCTTGCTTGCCGACGATAAAATTCCTGATCCTCACGCAAACCATCGTGCTGGGCGGCACCTCGTTATTGCTGATGTTTCTGGCTCGGCGCCACGGATTGTCAGCGCTGAGCTCATTGGGCCTGGCAATCTGTTACCTGCTGTATCCATCGACGTCGCAGATTGCCTACAACTTCTCGTACGGCTTCAACCCGAATACTTTGGCTCTGCCGTTTTTTGTGGCTGGCGGCTACTGTCTGCTCGAACGCCGCCATATCCCCGCAACGATCCTGCTGGTGCTTGGCTTGAGCATGAAGGAATATCTGGCGATCTACATCGTCGGTCTCGGGATCATGCTGGCCTTGCACCGGCGCTGGCGAACCGGAACCATCATGGCAGCTGGCGGCATACTGTATTTTGTCTTGATTTCCTTCGTCTTCATGCCATGGCACAGCCAATCGGCATACGACCACATGGCACGGGGTTACAGCACTTTGGGCAGCTCGCTGGGAGATGTTGTGCTGGCACCACTTACCAGGCCGGGATCTTTTTTTTCGTTGCTCTGCGCACCTGCTAACTTTTCTTTGGTACTGGAACTGCTCTTGCCGATGGGCTGTATATGTCTGCTGGCACCACGGGTGGCGATCGCAGTGCTGCCGGTCCTGGGAATGAGTTGGTTGCACCAAGGGCAGCCGTTCAAGTGCATCGCCTTTCATTACCATGTGTGCACGATGGGCATTCTATTTTTGGCTCTAATTCGCGGTATCAGCCGCAGAGATGAACCGTTGGCGCTGCCCTGGCAACAGTTACAGGACCGGTACGACCGCAGCTGCGCCTGGATTCGCAGAATCAAGCCCGGTGCAGCAATCACCGGCGCATTAATTGCGGCGGTTTATGCAAGTTTGTTTCTATCGTTGTTTCCGTGGGCCAAACAGAACGTGGGCATCGTGCCGTCAAACAATCAGTTGATGCAAAACTACCTGGCCCGCCGCGACATTGTACAGTTGATCCCGGCTGATGCCACAGTTACAGGCGACGGTCGCAGCATTTGCCAATTCCTGGATCGCAGGTTGTCGCGGCGCTTCCAGTTCGATCCCTATTTTGAGACCGACTACCATGTCTATCAGGAGCGGTTTTGGAATTCTAATCCATCTGTCGCCCGTGCCCAGGTAGAGAAAGTAATGGCCTCGGGGGCATACGAAATCATCTACCAGCAACACGGCGTCCACGTACTGAAACGCATCGATCCCCTGCCGCCGCCGCCCGGCGATTTGTTTTGAGGAAAGGATCAAATCAGGTTGCCCGGCAAACGACAAAAATAAAACAAGCAGGTTTGACCTAATCCCCTCAGACTCCATCCCCTCGCATATCGCTGCGGTTCCATCCGATGGAATTCAGTAGTATATTCATCCCGCCAAACCGCAACCTTATTTCTCATGTAACCATTAGGCTGAAGATGACAAAGTTCTACCGTGTATTATCGATGTGGGACTCGGGCATTGCCGCAGAAGTCTACGATCCCCTGGCAGGGCAGGCAGACCTCGACATTCAACCGCCGGACCGTGAGTTCCTGCTCAATCACATCGGCGAATACGACGTCTATCTGGCAACGCTGCACATGCCGCTCGATCGCCAGATTATCGAACGCGGCGCCCAAGGCCGTCTGCGTCTGGTGTACACACCGTCGACCGGTCTCGACCATCTCGATCTGAAGGCTCTGGCCGAATTCGGCATCGAGATGCGGTGTAACAAGACGGAATACGATTTACTGGACAACATCACCGCCACCGCCGAGCTGGCGTGCGCCTTGATGCTGGCGGCGGCGCGCAAGATTCCAGCGGCAAGTCAGGCCGCGTGCAGTGGGCACTGGGCCCGCGATCTCTATCGCGGCATGCAGCTCTCCGGCAAGACGCTGGGCGTGCTCGGTGTCGGGCGTCTGGGGCGTATGATGGTAGAATACGGACGCGGCCTGCGCATGAACGTGATCGGCTGCGATCCCCATCCGCTGCGACCGCTTGCGGACCTGGAGTACCTGGACTTTGACGCCTTCGCGGAACGCGCCGACGTGATCAGTATTCATGTACACCTTGAACCGGAGACCGAACAGTTCATCAATGCGGAACGATTGCAGGCAATGAAAGACGGAGTCATCGTAGTCAACACCAGCCGCGGCCGGATCATCGACGAAACGGCCCTGGTCGATGCCATTCACAGCGGCAAAGTGGGCGGCTTCGGGACCGATGTGATTGACGGCGAATGGCGCAATGATCTGGTTGATCATCCGTTGATCGCCCTGTCGCGGGAACACGACAACGTGGTAATCGTCCCGCACCTCGGCGGCGTCACGATCGAATCGCAGACGGTGTCGCACAAGTTCGTGGTGGAGCGTCTGGCGGAAATCCTGCGAACGTGGTAAACACCACAGTGATACCCCGGTCAGGCGCCAGGGTATCAGCCCTTATCCAAGCGCCATTCTACTGCACATGTCGGCAGCACCGGCACAGGGCATCACGAAACTTTTCCGATGTTTCATTCGCTCGCCGCAGATTCAAACTGTGGCCGGCTGATCAACTGACTGGTCATGCCACCGTCTACAAGGATGTTCGAACCGGTGATGTAACTGGCCTTGTCGCTGGCCAGGAATACCGCCGCATTGGCGATTTCTTCCGGTTCGCCGATACGCCCCATGGGGATATTAGACTTCCAGAAGTTGAGACACGTCTCCGCATCCACGCCCCCGGCGATGAGGCCCGCGCGCACCGACGGCGTATCGATCAGGCCCGGGGACAAGGCATTGACGCGAATGCCACGGGTGCCAAACTCGACCGCCAGCGTTTTCGTCAAGCCGACGACGCCCCATTTGGCCGCGTCGTACGGCCCGTTGCCGGGGTGCCCGGCGATGGAGTGCACGGAGGCAATGTTGACGATGGCACCACCGCCGCTTTTCAACATCTCCAGAACCACGCGCCGGGCACACAGGTATACCCCGCGCAAATTCGTATCGACGATCCAGTCCCAATCGTTGGCTTCGGTATCCTCAAATGCCTTGGCAAAATTCCCGGCGGCGTTGTTGACCAGAACATCAATTCTTCCGTATTTCTCCAAGGTCACGGCGACCAGTTTCTCGACTTCTTCTTCAACTGAAATGTCACACTGCAGGTAGGTTGCCTCGCCCCCTTGTTTGACAATGTCGTCGATCCCAGCCTGGCCGGCCGCGCCCTCGAGTGAGGCACCGACGACCTTGGCCCCTTCTTTCGAAAAAACATCGGCGATGCACTTGCTGATACCCGACCCCGATCCCGTGACATTGGCTACCTTGTCTTTGAGGTTCATGACGACCCCTTTTATTAATTGGTGTGTTGGAATAATCTCGCCGCAATATAGACGGAACTGAATTGACAGGCTAATCGGAACAGGCTAATACAGTGGATGGATTGAGAGCATGAGCAGACTGCCCGACATAAAGACCAACGACAGCACATAGCACTTCTGTCCGGAGCTTCTCCGATGAAAGTAAACAGAGACCAGTTTCTCGAAGACGGTTATATCATCCTGCGCAATGCGATACCGCCGGATCAGTTGAATGAGTTACGCGCCACGTATGAAATCATGGTCGAACGCCAGAAGATTATCTGGGCCAGACAGCGCAAGCCCGATGACCCACCCGGCGGGGCGTGGGAAACCAACTCCCAGCCACGCCTGCACCTCGACTCGATAGACGACCAGATTGACGCGCAAACCGCCGCCACCGTAGAGTTCTGGCTGCACGGCGGCATACAAAAAATCAGCAGTGAATTGCTGGGAGTCGAAGATGCGGCCGTCACCGAGATGATGCTGATGTGCAGCCCGTCGCGCGATCACGGCACCGCAAACCACCGGGGCTGGCACCGTGATTTCTACCCGCCGAACTGCGCCCCGCTCCAGGGATATGTCGATGACATCATCGAGAACGGCCCCCGCTACGTTCAGTGGAACCTGCCGCTCTACGACGATGATGTGCTGTGGGTTGTACCCGGCAGTCACAATCGCTTCAACACGGCCGAGGAAAACGAACAACTGATCAAAGACCCCTGTGTGCCCCTGCACAGCGGTGTACAGACTCACCTCAAGGCCGGCGACGCGGTGGCTTATATCCTGCCGATCCTGCATTGGGGCAGTATGTACAACACGACAATGCGACGCACCATTCACGGCGGTTTTTCCACCTTCACCGCCTCCCGTGCCCGGCGTTACCTCGAGCACCTCCGCCCTGCGTCGCAAAAAGCTTTCGAGCGCTGGGACCGGCGCGGTACGCAGATGATGGAACACACGGTGTCAGCACTGCGCGGCGCCATGAACAAAGACAGCGCCCGCTACGATGCCGCGCTCGAGAATCTGCACCCGGGCAGGGGAAAATATGGCAAGCGCCAGTCGACTATCTTCCTGAGCAAGGCCGCCAAGCGGATACACAAGCTCAAATCCCCCGACTTCGAGCGTCTGCCCGAACCGGAGCGCAATGATTGCGAAATAGTACAACCCATGACTCTGCAGTGGGGCGTGCCGATCGCCGACCGGTTTTCCGTGGAAGAGGCACGGATTCTGTGGGAACGCTTCAAACCGGTGGACGACGGTCTGCAGGCCGACGAAATCCAATGGGCACCCGGGCTGCAGGGAGACAATACACCCTATTATCTCAACGAAGTGCCGGCCGATCTTACGGTTGAAAACTTTGTCGCCGGTTGGCAAGCCTGAGGTAATACGAGCGCCGCTTCCTAAAACGAATCCCGAAATGCCCGGTATTCCTCTGTATCACGTGCGGGGCCGCCGTCCCTGGTGGCTGGGAAAACGTTGGAACCCAAAACGCTACTGGTCATGTCGGCCCCCCGCATTTCCGAATTGGCATAGGTATAGATGATGTTGTGTCGGCTCGTGGCACCGGCGTTGCCGCCGGCACGGTGGATGATGTTCGCGTCGATGAAGGCGACATCGCCGGCCTGCACCTCCAGGATGGTGCGGCGCGGATCGTTTTCCCAGCGCTCCTGTTCCTGCATCTGGCCAATGCCGCTGCTCTCTGCATTGGCAGCCTCGCCTTGGGGATGGACATCCGTACGATTGTGCAGCGGGTCCTTGTGCGAGCCGGGAACGATGGCCGTGGCAGCACTGCCCTCGTCCATGTCGTTCAGGTAATAGAGGACGGTCACCAGGCGCCGCTCGTCCATCCAGCGTGAAAAATACTCCGTGTCCTGGTGCCAACCGCGAAAGCCGCTCGTGATCCCCGGAAGCTTGGTCAGAGCAACGGTCTCGACGACATTGGTGCCCGGGCCGACAAGCTCGTCAACGATGGCGGATACACGCGGGTGAAAGGCCAGCTCCAGAAATGGCAGCCGGATTTCTTCGAGAAAGCTCAACAGCCATATTTTGTACGGGTTGTCGGGGAAAGTGCCGTCGATATCCTGAACCGTCCTCGCAGACCATTGGTTTCCCCTGGTGCAGCGCGGATCGGTTTTGCAGGTCTGGTAGACATCGAGCAGCTCATCGAGCAGCGCCTGCACTTCGCCCGGCGACAACGCGCCGCGCTCGACGTAAAAGCCCTCGTCGCGGTACTGAGCTACTTGTTCAGGTCGTAAGGTCGCTGGTGTCACATGCTCTCCTGATCGGTCTGAATTGAAGTGTTCGAGTAGTTCGAGTATTGGAGTAAAGTAATGGATTGGGGAAATATACTTGTGATCGTTCCAACACGCCAACACCCAGCACGCCAATGACAGCAGAAAATATCCGCAACAGCGTCCTGCGTCACATCGAATTGCACGTCGACAGCGCGACGATACCATGAATGTCCTCTGCCTCGAACCTTACCATGGCGGCAGTCACAAGGCGTTCCTCGACGGCTGGCAGGCGCACAGCCGCCACCAATGGACGTGCCTCACGCTGCCCCCGTACAAGTGGCAATGGCGCATGCGACACGCTGCCGTCACCTTCGCCACCGACGTCAAGACGCGCATGGCGCAAGGGGCATCGTGGGATTGCGTGTTCTGTTCCGACATGCTCAATCTGGCGGAGTTTCGGGGTCTGGCGCCACAAATCTCGCACCTGCCGACGGTTGTCTATTTTCACGAGAACCAGTTGACCTATCCGCTGCGCACCGGCGTCAAACGCGATGACCAGCCGGTGATGACTAACTTGACGACGGCACTCGCCGCCGACAGTGTCTGGTTCAATTCCCAATACCATCTGGATGGTTTTCTGACGGCGTTGCAAACCTGGTTGAAACGCATGCCGGACCATCAACCGTTGTCGGCGCTTGATGTGATTCGTGACCGCAGCGAAATTCACCCGCCCGGGATAGATCCTTTCCCTCAAAGGCCAGCGAGAGATCCCGCTGCACCCATGCATATCCTATGGGCCGCCCGCTGGGAACATGACAAAGATCCCGACTCTTTCTTTGAAGCTCTGACCGCCTTACAGGAAACCGGTGTAGATTTTCGGCTGAGCGTTATCGGCGAACAGTTTCGCACCGTCCCCGAGGTATTTGAGACAGCCCGGCTACAATTTGCCGATCACATCGAGCACTGGGGCTTCCAGCCGACCCGCGAGGCATATCGTGCAGCGTTGATGGCGGCCGACGTGTTTGTCTCTACAGCACAGCACGAGTTCTTCGGCATCAGCGCCATCGAAGCGGCGGCGGCGGAAACGTTCGTGCTGCTGCCGCAGCGCCTTGCCTATCCCGAGGTGTTCGCCGGCAGCGAGACCGTGGGATTCTTCTATGGGAACACCGCTGTGGAGTTGGCAACGGCACTGGCGGCACTGGCAGGTCGCCTGGAAGAAAAAGGCGATCTGCTGCCACCGGACAAGTGCGGCGTTCGCATCGCATCGCAGTATTTGTGGCCGCACCTGGCGCCGCAATACGATGATCGACTGGCAGGGTTATGACAGCTAACTGCCCTTGTGCAGCAGCACCTGCAGGATTGCCTGATGCAACGCCTCGACATCCGCTTGGCCCAGGCCGTGACGCTCGTAGAGATATCGGTGCGGTTAGGCACCCGGCCGGTTAGCTGTCACCTGCTTGCGGCTGCGTTCGAAACGCTTTTGGAACGCGGGATCCTTGTCGATGCCCTATGCCCGCGCGTCAGCAGGAAAAAAGATTAAAAAGTACATAGCCGAGGACCAACGGCACTATCAAATATTTGAGCCATCCGCGCTTGATCCGATATCTTTTTTGGGGATTTCCCATTCGGCTAGTTCACCAAAGCCATAGTTCGGTGTGATACCCGCTCACCGGCGGTTTACGGGCGGGCAACGGAAATTCCTGGGCAGAAGTTGGAGCTGCATGGAGTTGGCACCCTCCCCCGAGCGGTGTTTCTTGGTCCGAGCGGTGGTGGAGAACAACGATGAAAACGTCTCTCATAGGATGGCTGCCTGCGACGGACGGGCTATTGCGCAAACGGCAGATTCATGGCACCGATGATACTGTCCGGATGCTCGAAGCGTTCCGTTCGCGGCGCGTTATCTTTGGTCTGTCGCAGTGCGAAGTTGAGTTCATACGGCGGGGTGAGCGACGGGTACTGGAACGAGGACGGGTCCGTTTTCAGCCGTTGTATACTCTCAAGTGCGCCGGCACGGATCATGGTACGCGCTTTTTTCGGGGAACGGTGGCAGGCACTCAGTTTGGCTGAGCGGTAGGCATCCTCATCGAGATGGTCGAGCCCGTCCGGCAGCAGCCCCTGCTTGACCGAAACCGTGACCACCCCCGGGGTCAGGGCCTCAGCTTCCTCGGCAAACGCCTGCTCACCGCAGGCCAGGATGGTCGGCACACCCAGTTCCATGGCGCACAGGACCAGTTGCCCGTACTCGCCGATGGAGATGTCGTTCAGTGTCATGTCGAGAAAACTGCATCCCTGGGTGTGGGTCAGCTGCGAATAAGGGGTGCCGGCCTTGGCATGTTGCCCGACATATGCCAGCGCGTCGTAAGAGACATCCAATCCCCACGGAAATATGTGCTCATAATGCCCACGGCTGAGCCAAACGCGTTCGTCCAGCAGTTCCGGATCGATTGCGCCGCAGCCATGGCCGTCGATCACCGTGATCTCCCCGGCGCCGCCTTCGTAGAAACCGTCGATAGCGGCATTGACCTCTTCAGTCAGCAGACGTTTTCCTTTATCGTAGTACCGTCCTTCTGGGACGCACCAGTCCTCGAAGTTGAGTATACCTGCCACGCCTTCGATATCGGTCATGATCATCAGTTTCATGATATGCAAACTCCACGCCCTCGAACATAAATGAATGAGGTTTCGGGTTTTATCTTTCGTTCATTTTCGCTGGGCTCTTAATTCTGCTTTGGCAGGTAAAAGCCTGCTTCGATGCGGACGCCACACACAACCCGGATAGGCCCGCACACGCCGTTTCAACCCGGAGATTCATGAATATAATCCAAGTCAGATCAATGTGTTGGATTTCCTGATTCGTGGTACGGCTGGACCTCGATGAAGTTGAACACCAGTTCCTGCCCCGCGGGGCCGCCGGCCGCTGCCGGCGCAGCCCAGTCGGCAATTGTCAGATCAGCGGTTGCCGCACCGGCCCGGAAAACACGCCAATGATAATTCAACCAGGGATGATTCTCGGAAGAAAACGGCGGCACCTCCTGGCCACGGGAACTCTCAAACACCTGCTGGATGTTCTTGATCGTCTCGGTATTCTTTATGTCGATCGAGACCGCGTGCTGATACTTCCTGGAGCGCCCAGCCACCAGGTCCTGGTAGTCTGCGGTGATCATTTTAATTGAGTACAATGCACCGGGCTCAAGGCCCGTAATCGTCTGTGAAATACGGTTCGGATGCGCCGCCTGCCGTTTCATGCGCAGGAAGTTGTCACCGCGCGAGCTGCCGCGCACCCGCCCCTCAAGCCGTCCATATCCCGTTATCGATCCCGGTTCGATACTGTCCGGCGCCGCTGCCGCGATCTGCCAGCCGTCCGTGCCGTCATCGAAGTCCGGGTTCTTGATATGCGTCAGGGCATAGCTGTAGCTGTATTGCTCCGACAGCAACTCGCGTTTGCCCTCGATACCGTAATGCCGGAACAACTCCGCGGACCAGCGCACAAGCTCTTCGTCGGCGCGCTTGGCGTTGTACTCCATCAACCCGTTCACCCCGTCGAACGCCGGATCTGTAGCGATGCACTGCATCTGCATGTCGATCCACACTTTCATGTCGACCGCGGGGTTCTCGTTGAGCGACTCCGGGGGCGCCGCAAAGTAACCGAGACAGATCCCCAGATTCGGGGCAACGTCCCACATGTAGTCACGCCAGTTGCGCATCCCGCGGGTAACTGTGGTCGCCAGCTTGTCGGCGGCACTCGCCACATCCGGCTCTTCGCGCTCGTACCATTCCCAGTAAATGAGGTTGCGGTTGTCAATAACCGCCTCAAGGAACGGCCGCAGCTCTTCGACACCGTAGATATCGAGGGCCCAGATGTCATACCGCTTATCCGGATGATTCGCACCGAGTCGACGTACTGCATCCGTATAGTCGATGAAATCCTCCAGCGGTATGATCGACATGCCGACTTCGTCGATAATCAATCCGTCCAGGCGTGGATTCGTGTAGGCAACATAGTTGACTGCGTCGTTGTAGATCCGCTCTTCACCCCAGCCCGACTTGGGTATAGTCAATGCGGTGATGGTCTGCTTCCCGATCTGCCGCCAGCGCTCGAAACGCGGCTGGTTCTCCGGCTCCAGAGTAGCCGCGCGTGAACATCCCAGCACGTTCATGTGGACCAGCACCTGATCGCGAAGCACATCCCACTCATTGAGCGGGTGCAGCACCGGGCTGCCTAATGGGTAGCGCCAGTAGGCCAGTTCTGGAATGGCACGGACAACCAGCTTCTCCAGGGGTGCGCTGCCAGTCTTGGAGATCGACAGACGATGCTTGCCGACCGGCAACCAACGCATCGCTTCCTGCGCCGGTGCAACGTCGGGGCCATGCACGGAGATCGCCGGCCCAGGTGTCTTGTGAAATTGCAAGGTCGCCTCTTCGGCGCTGACCGAGGCAATAAAGATCCAGCCGTCGCGAGGATTGATGAACTCGACCGTGGTCTCCCGCCGGTTCTCCAGCTCCTGGTCGTCGATGGTCACTAAATCGAGTTCAGTGACCAGGTTATTGAGCACCTTGCCGACCTTGTGACGGGCAATCACGTTTGCGAATGAGCGGGTGCTCGAGGCCAGCGGTTTGCGATCCTCGATTGCTGCACCGGAGTTGTCTGTCGCTGTTCGAAATTCGGCAACAACGGTGAGTCGGCGGGTCGGCAATGGTGGGTTGTCGAAGGTGACGCGATTCGTGCGAGCCGGTGTCGTCACGGTCCTCGACGCCACGACGACGTTGGTATTCTCCAGTTTCACGACGATGTCGAGACGGCCCGTCGCCAGCTGTTCCCGGCTAAAGGCTGCAGTGACTTCAATGACTTGTCCGTCAGTTTCCGGTTCAGGTTCGGCGCAGCGCACATTCATCAGTCGCCACGAACCGGGATACTGCAGATTCGAGAGCGCAAGCCGCTCACCGCTGTCGGCATCGGACACGATCAGGCGACGGACCTCGGCCGCTTGCATCAGGCGGTACTCGTCGCTCCGACCCGGTGTCGGCTGCATGCTCACGGAGCCAAGGTCGAGCACAGTTGCCGCCCCGGTGGCCACGGTTGTTGTCTCGCGACGCAGCAACTCGCCGCCGTGATACTCGATAGTCAACCGCCGGTCCTTGCCGGTTTCGTTGCTGACCCGGACAAACGCTGACGCGTTCAAACCATCATCGCCCACCTCACCGGTATACTGCGGTCGACTGACCGGAATGACCAGCTTCGAGAAATCAGTGTTAAGCCCGGTCAGGGCGACGAATTTGTCGGCGCTGTTGTAAGCACCGCCGGCGGCAATAGACGACATCTCGTTCGGCGTCTTCTTGTTACGGCAGATATTGAAGCCCCACTTCGGTCCGACGTCCGCGGACAGGTCGAGCGAGTAGAACGGAATCCGCATCTCGAGGGACCAGTAGTCGCCGCCAATATGACCCACGGCCGTAATCTCACCGTTCCAGCTACCCTGTTCGCCACCGCCACCGCCGGTGCGTATCGCGTCAAAGACCGAGCCGGCAGCATTGACGATATACTGAAAATACGTTTGCTCACTGGCACCCGGATCGATCATGATCTCCACCGAATCGTTGTCCCAGACACTGCCGTCGCGTTCCACGACGTCCGCCCCAATGTGTGCCGGATCCGGTTCGTTGCAGCGCACACCGATATAGAGATTGGTGTCATCAAACACCACGTAGCCGACAGTCTGGAGGTTGGCCAGCTTTGTTCTTCCGTACTGTTTGAAGTCGCCGATCGAGTTTGCCGTTTCCCAGCATGTGTCGGTCAACTTGCCGTCGATCTCAGGCGGCGCGTCGGCACGCACGACCTCCAGCGTACGCTGGGTCCCGAAGTTTCCGGGAATCTGTGACAAAGCGGGGAACGTCGCGGCAATAGTCAGCGCCGCGCCCCATGCGAAGATTCTAAGCATTTATTCAACTCCTTTTCGGTGAGCGTCCCCGGCGGGCACTCGAATTCACGATGTTGTTTGACCGTCGACTATAAGCTAAGCAAAGCATATTGTCCAAGTCGGCGATCACGCATCAATCACCTCTTTCTATAGAATCGCCACTTCTGCCACAACCCCTTCTTCCACGTCAACATCCACGGACGTTTCGCCGGCGTGAACGGTGCAGTGCTTGATATTGCCTGCAACGGTCCAGTCGGTATTCACCAGGTAGACCCGCTTGCCGTCACCTTCCGGATAGACAAAGTAAGCCACCTCGCCGCCGCCGGTCAGCCGTACCGAGCTGTCGAGCGACCCCGCGATGTCGTCAAGCCAGGCGCGAACAAGCGGCAACAGGCCGCCATGCCCGAAGTAGTCGCTGGTGGCCCACGTATAGACCCGCCCTTTTCCCAGGCGATGCTCAACCAGAAGCGGCCGGCCCCCGGCATGAAGGAGCGCCTTGGACGCCGCACCCAACGTCACATTCGCCAACGTCGGTGTGCCGTCTTCATCATGGGTTAGACAGAACCGGCGCCTGTTCAATGCCACTTCTGTGCCGGCTTCTGCCGGCTCCAGCCCGTCGATGCCCAGACCGCATAGCCGCTCGACCGCGGCTGCCGGTGGGAACCTAACGGCCCCGTCGCGTATGACGGTGGTTCTGTCATCGGAGACCTGGAGCTGGGCCAGCCATCCGAGTTTAAGGACTTCCAGTCCTGGCTCCAATCATTTAATCCGACATACCTTGGATGTCCAGGTGCTGAATACGATGGCGAACACTGTCTACGGTGACCCGGCGAAGTACGAGGAACTGACGGCGAGCGGTGCCTTCAAGGGCACCTACGAAACAATCTACCGACGACTCGATCTGTTGCAGTTGCGGTCAGGCCTGTTCGGGCCGGTGACGCTTTCGTATTCCTGATCAATCGCGCAGGATCAGCGCGTCCGCAACATCGAGATCCAGCGTAAACTCTGTGCCATCCCCATTTGTTTTACTCGTCAGCTTTGCGCCGCTGGCGAGCACCGCCGTTTTCGGGATCGGGATCTTCACCGTGACAGTCAGGTTCTTCACGGGGGCTGCGCTCCAATTGGCCAACGTGATCAGGACCCCTTTCTTCGATTCAATTATCGTGGTCTCAACCAACCGCTCCGACGCCACGACGGGATGGCGGCTGGCATCGACCTGCCGATTAATAAGCTGTGCGGCCGCTGCATCGAATGCCGTCGGGATGAAGTGGCACATGGCGTCGTCCGATGAGCTGCGGTCCAGGGGCCGCTGCGGGATCGCGGGTGCGAAGTAGGCCAGGGACGGCAGGAACGCGCAGTACACCACACTGCCTTTTCCTACTACCCGCGTGGCTATGGCCGCTGAGCCGTCGGAGAACTTCCCGTCAATTTCTGCTCCAGCAGCTGTTACCTTGCTGCGGACGCCGTAGGCCGACAGATCAGCACCATTCCACCGCAGCGTCGCGACTGGTTCGACATACGGTAAATCCTGTTTGATGAAATCAACCTGCCCGCCTTCCGGCATTTCCAGTGCCGTCTGGTCGACTCCGTAAAGCTTGCGCATGATCTGGTTCGGCCGGTTGTATTCGTCAAACATTCCGGCGCCGGCCGTAGCAAACAGCGCGCCACCGTTCTTCACCCACGCGGAAATATTTTTCGACGCGGCCAGGCTGACGTGGTTATCAGTCAAAAACAGCACCTTATATTGCGCGAGCGTGCCGTCCTGTGCATCGGCCTCGACCACAAAATCCAAGTGTGCCCCGCCGTGCAGGATAGCCACGTACAGTCCGCGTTTAGCGGCGGCGAACGAGCCTTTGTTGTCATCCCAGATATCGCCGGTTTCACTGAACCACAGGGCCGTGTCCGCCTGGCGCACCTGACCGCTCTGCACAATATCTTCATACAGTCCAAGTTCACGCACCGTCTGGAGTACGGTCACATACGTGTCGTCGTTGGTGACATGATTCTCCGAGTACGCGTTCCATACCGGCCGGAACTCGAACAGGTTGATTTTTTTCATGCCGTGCCCGAGCGCATTGTAAAAGAGCCGCCGCCAGCTGTCGGGCCTATTGCCCGGCCAGTGCGGCATGACGTAATACATGATCTTGCGGTCCGGCTTGCCGCGCAGTCCCGCCCGAAACAGGTCGAGATTGATACCGTTCATCTGCTGCGTGCCCATTGGTACCTGCCAGATATAGTCTTCCGACCAAGGCATGGTCATACCGTCACGCCGAAAGCAATTAACCCACATGAATACTTCACCGAGGTACGAATGTCTGGCGCCACCGTGGTGCGGCGAGAAGTTGGCGCCGATATGGGCGTTGGGCAGATATTCCTGAACGATATCCGTGCGTTCCTTGGTCGCATCGATGCCGTAGTGATGCAGATAACGTTGCGACCAGTAGTACACGCCCGGATTACTTTTCTGCAGGTTCGCGTCTGGGTTGTAGACGATCTTCTGCCAGTCGTCGCCGGCCGCCGGATCAATGTCTTGCGGCGCCAGGCCCTTTGCTTTCAGGAAGGCGCGGAACCCTTCGTTCGGCGCCCCGCCGCCTGGCCGTGGCAAAGCAATCTCGTCGCCAAGCGATACCACCGCAATGTCCTTCTTCGCGTCGCCCAGCTGGTCACAGTGCGCGGCCAGCTTGTCCGCCGGAACGCCGGGGGGAATACTTAAATAAGCACCCGCCCCGGCATTGTCCAAGCGCAGTGGGCGAATATTGAACATCGCCCGAAACTCCGCGACCGCGGCATCGTAATTCTCGTCGACACCCCGCTTCAAGCCAAAAGCAATCGAGTCTTCGTCAGCAATCATTTGGGCATAGATGAACGTGTCCGTCGGTGCCTTACCATGGACCGGTACTTTTCTAAGAACATCCAACAGGTCATAAAGCGCCTGGTCCATGGTCCGAACCTGCTGGACATAACGGACATCCGCGTTTGCCACGAGCGGCAGGTCCCCTTCACCATGAAATTCGGCGAACCCCTCGATGTTGCCGTCCGCCTTTCTGAGGCCGAGCTCGAGTTTGTACTTGCCGTCCCCGGTGAAACCCCATTGGCCATCATTCATCGTATCCATGGTCCCGCCGACATCGATCCACTCCGTCGTTTGGCCCGCCGCTACCTCGACACTCAACGGCTTCCAGACTTCCGGATCGCGCAGATGAATCCAATAGGGAGAATGCTGCTGCCAAGGGCCGCCGGGGTACGTCAGGCTCTTGAGTGTCAGCTTTTCTGCGCCGATGTTGGTGATCTTGAGCCATACGTCCCCCGTCTGCGTCAGCAGCCCGTCCAGCGGCAGATAGCTTTCCGTCGCAATCCGATTGTTGACATCAGCAAAGTTGTTGGTGAGGAGGACGATATCGACATTGCGCTTTGCGGCGAGCCCTTCCTGCTTACCGGCGATCAGGCTGATCGTTGCTTTCCCGGCTTTCAATTCAGCGAAGGCGTCGTGTCCTTCCCAAACGACGTTCTCAACGGCGCCCCAAGGCCACTCGACTTCTTTCTTCAACTTCTGACCGAATGCCCAGATCTTCACGTTATCGCGCGCGCCGTAGAGGCGGTCGAGCCGCGTTTCGCCATCCTGCTCGACCGTAATACGAAACTGC
The DNA here is from genome assembly GCA_964460215.1 of uncultured Lentisphaerales bacterium. Classification (GTDB taxonomy): domain Bacteria; phylum Verrucomicrobiota; class Lentisphaeria; order JABSQK01; family CAJWLW01; genus CAJWLW01. The sequence goes on along the minus strand of CAYWQM010000028.1, from coordinate 4,517 downwards.
CTTTCAAAGCGGTAAGCCGCCTCGTAGCGAACTAATACGAGGTACTTGTCGGCCTTCGCAACGTCGACGTTGATCGTGGCAACCGTCTCTGCACACTGCGCCGGCGCGCCCAGGAATGCCTTGCGGCTGAGATACGTATTGGCCAGAGTGGCGGCATAATAATTCTCGCCCCAGGACTTTGCCTGCCAGCCCGGTTTCTGTACCTGGAACTCCTCGGCCTCGCAGTAGTAGTTGCCGTCCGGCGCCAATGTGACCGGCTCACCATTGGCCCGAAACGCCTGCGCCCCTTTGTTGGCTGCAGTCGGTATCCTCGAACCTTCGGATGACGCCTGTGTGTCAGGTGTATGGCATCCAGCCAAAACGAGCAGCGCAATGACCGGCAGATGGAGTGGTATGGTAGTAAGAAGATGCTTCATAGAATTTATTTCCTTCGTTAGAGATAACGTCTTCCTGGCGGGGCGCTTTTAGAAACCCATCAGAAATTCGTCAGTTAAACCTACGCACAATCCCATTCTGCCGTTGTGATATAACCGTTGTCGACGACAAGTGATGTGCCGGTGACGCCGGCGGAATGGTTTGTGAAACTATCAGCAAAATAGTGTCGCGGCATCAAAACAGCAAACGGATAGTCGTCGATACGTTTCTGGGCATAGCCCGACAAAGTCCCGTCTGAGAGGCGCGAATCCATCGCCAGGAATTCCCGGCCAGGGCACCTGTCAGCATGTGACGCCTTTGCCTTCGCTGCCAAAGGCCTGGAGGCGAAGCGCCTCACCGACCTCGGTTGCGGTCCGGGGCATGTAGTGAACCTGCAGGGCCCAACGCTGTTGGTCGGTCTGATTGGTCGGCGTGCCGTGCGGCAATTTCCCATCGAACAACATCAAATCGCCAGGCTTCATCGGCAGCGCCAGGCGTCGGTCCCCGGCAACGTGGTCGTCGCAGAGCTGCCAGTCACGGCGCATGAAGTGCGGCCGCGGCCCGTCGCGGTGCCCGCCTGGGATCACGTGCATACAACCGTTCGCAACGGTCACATCGCTGAGTGCGGTCCAGACAGCAACAACTCGCGTGTCGAGCGGCAGGTTGAAATACGCGTGGTCCTGGTGCCAGGGTTTCTCACGGCCGCCAGGTGGCTTGATCATGGCCATGTCCTGAAACCGTCGCATCGGCACACCCCCGATCCGTTCAATTACCTCGAGCAGGGGCGGATACTCGGCAGCAGCAAGCAGTGGGGGATGTTTCTCGACGAATCCCATGAACTTGCGAACCAGCTCCCGACGCACATCGCGCGGCAGGTCGGCTATCGCGTCAATTCGATCGCTCATTGCCAGCTGTTCGAAGCTCGGCGTGTCGGGCAGGTCGAGGTGCAGCGCCTCCATGCCAAGGCGTTCCCGCAACATGCCTTCGAAATAAACAGCTTCGCAACCCGGGTCGTCATCTCCGCGCATTGCCTCCAGCTCGGTCACGGCAGCCGCCACGACATCCGCCGGGAGCCCACCCCGAATCAGCAGGAACCCCTCGGCTTCGTAACGGTCCAGGGCCGCCTGGTCGATCGCCTGGAAACCATCGACGCTGTCCGCCTCGGCGTCCATCTGGTAGACAGCCGGGCTATGCGGTTTCATCAGTTTTTCGATAAAGATGTTCATCATTTCCTCAATTAAAACTGCGCCAGAAATTCCTTGACCATCGTGTCGAAAGCAGCTTCCCATTCCGGTGCCAAAAGGCACTCCGTGACCTCGCAGCCGCCGCGGGGATTTATTGGCTCATGGTGATCTTGGCGGCGTGCTGGAGTTTTTGAAACTGGTCTGTCGGTTGGCGATTGGTATACCACGTTCACTACAGAACAACTTTGGAATGTCGATTGCTACCGATTGCAGGAAACAAGCTATATTAAGCCGGTCCGGCTTCCTGTCAACTCGCATCTTTTCAATGAAAATTCGTCAGCGGGATGAGCCTGGGGGAGGCATTCAGCCGACTTGTCGCCATGGACAGCCAGATCATCGGTTCCTGTCCGGGCTCGAAAATGATCGATTCTCTCGAACGCATCGAACGGAGGCACCTATAATGATGTTGGACAATAATCTACGCGTTGCAGACCTGACCGATCTGACCGGAGACGTTCCCAGAGAGATCTCGAAACTGGTCAGTCCGATTCTCACCAAGACGGAACCGTGGGAATACAGCCTCCTGAAGGGCCCGGATAAAGATCCGTTGCGCTATCCCACAGTTGTCAGAAATACCTGCGGACCGCGACCCGATGACAAGTATTACCTCTATTACGCGCATCACGACATCCCTTCGGGGATCGGTTGCGCCATCGCCGACGAGCTCTGCGGCCCCTACGTCAAGCTGGCCGAGCTCGACGCCGGCCGGGACCACAGCCAGGTACTGGAACTGCCCCGGGACGACGTGACAGCCGACAACGCAGTGCTGCTGAAACATGCCTTTGGCTCGACCCCGCTGGATCACGAGCTGATCGGCAACTTCCATCATCTCTCCAGTCCATGCGTTCTGTGGAATCCAAAGGCGGAACTGTGGCTTTTGTACTTCCACACCTACCAGTACCTCTGGTCTTCGGGCGGCGGTCACCAGCAGACGTACCTGGCAACCTGCCGGGATCTAGCCACCCACGATTGGGAGATTCTGAAAAATCCGGACGGGACGTGGCAGATTGTGCTGCCCGTCACCGCCGAGCCCTGGATGAACAGCCTATCCAGCTACCACAGCATCTGCTGTCTGCCTGATGGACGGTTCGTAGCCTATCTCAACGGCACCGGCGGCGCATATATCGATGGGCAATGGCAGATAACCTCTCGCGGCCTTGGTTTTGCCATGTCGGACGATGGTATTTCCTGGGATTACTCGCCCGACAATCCATTTATGGAGGATGACGGCAAAGGGTTGGCGACCGGAATGATCGGCTACCTGGGCAACGACGAATACCTCGTGGTGTGGACCGACCACGAACGCGTGCACTACGGCAGAACGACCGACTTCCGGACCGTTACCCGGGATCCGGGGCCAGCAGCAGAGTGGCAAGGTGGGTTGATCAACCCCTGGCGGGACGGTGACACACTGTATCTTTTCAAGGGCGATTGCATTGCTGCTATGAAACTGCCGGTGGGGTAATGCTGGACACTCGAGGCTGGATGCCGGGGCGATCGACGCGCAGATCACAGCACTACGGGGAATCCACATCCAACATCAGGCATTGAGCAACAAAAAGCTACTCCAGCTCCGCCACATACTTGATCTTTGCCGCCTGGCGAAGGGGTTCGAGGAAACCGTCGCGCATCCAGGTCAGCTTGGCGGCATGCAGGTCGTCGCGGAGAGAGGACTTTTCCCCGTTCGCCAGCCCGCGGATTATTGTTATGTACCACTGATCGAGCTCGGCATCACTGATGTTGGTGTCTGCGACGTTTGCCGGCTTCGCCCCCTGCCGCATCCAGCGCAGCTTGACGGCCCGCAGGTGACTGCGCAGAGAGTCCTGCTCACCATCCCACTTCTTGTTCACGAGCGCGCGCATCACCGCAAGGTACCACTCGTCGACCTCGGCGTCAGTGATCTCGGCATCGGCGGGGCTCAGGCCGTGACGCGCGTAGAATATCTCGGCCTGTAACTGCGCTTCGTGGGTGACCGTTGCTTGAGGCAACGGTGGGAACGACTCCGCGAACTTCTCCCGGTACTCGGGATCCTTGTCAACGCCCTTCTTGCGCGCTTCCGCGGCCAGCAGGTATTGCCCCAGGATTCTCGGCAGCGGCATGGGCCCGCTCGTAGACATGACATCGCGGCCCAAAACGACCTTCTCGCCGCCTACCTCGATCTCCGCCGCGACGAGAAGCTCGTTGACGAGCACGGTGTCCTTCGCGATCGCCTCCGGCGCGACCCTGCGCCGCTGCGCCTCGCGGGCAATGATCAGCTCCCTGATCTTGTCCCGGAGCGGGGTTTTCGGTTTCGCTCTGGAACCGATTCTCCGGTTCATCATCTCTGTCACGCCTGCGTCGACGGCCGACTGCGGCACACGCTTGCCGTTGACCCGCACCCTGGCCTTCGCCAGGCGCGCCTTCAGCCACGCACCACGCGCCGCAGCCTTCTTCCCTCGGGACACGAGTTTCCGGACCGCGTCCCGGGCCCGCTGCCCGGTGAGCGAGCCAAGAATCGCCGTGTCGCCCGTCAGCCATTCGTCGATCTCTGCCTCTGTCACCTTTGCCGGGTCCGGCTGCCGTGCGAGTTCGGGGATGCTCTTCTCATAGAAATTGGCGAGTAAGGTTGTCTCCTCCCGCGTCCGCCGTGCCTTCGTCTCCCGTTTCCAGCTGATCTGTCTCTGGTACCGGGGGTCTTTGTCGAGCCCCTCCTCCACGAACTGCTGGGCAACCAGCTCCAGATCGACGGCGTGCCGGACCGCTGCGGCGATCGTCTCGCCTTCCTTCGGGACGACAGCCGTCTTTGGGACCGGCTTGCCGTTGACCCGCGCAACCACCGCGGGCAGGTCATCCAGCGAAACTGCCCCGGCCGCATTCACC
>CAYWQM010000027.1:0-48301 GCA_964460215.1 uncultured Lentisphaerales bacterium | reverse complement strand
CCAGGGTGCCGCCAAAAGCAGCCGGTCCAAGAGCAGCAGCAACGCCAAACGGCCGAAAGCAGGCCGCGGCAAAACACAGGAACGCCCTGTTGGCGACTGCCCCAACTGCGGCAAGCCGGTGATGCCGTTTCCTCATTCGTTCAGTTGTTCGGACTGGCGCGAGGGCTGTCAGTTCGTGATCTGGAAAGAGATTGCCGGTAAAAGTATTTCCGCCCGTACAGCGACCAGCTTGATCCGCAACGGCAAGACATCTGTGCTCAAAGGCTTTAAGTCGAAAGCCGGCAAGAAGTTCGAGGCAACGCTGAAAATCGATGACGGTAAAGTCGTCCTGGACTTCGGCGAGGAACAGTGAATCGGTGCAGGAATAGCGCTGATCGAGATTGGCTAAATACGGTTTGACGAACCGGGTTGTTTTTGTACCAAGCTCCTTGAGCGGAATCTCCGTCTCCCTGTTCTTGAAGGCGAGAGCCTCGGCAAGTCACTGCACGTAGACCGCAGCCGGCCGCTCTTTTCGAATCACAGACATGGGACGATTAGTAGATGCTCTTGCACGTGCCGATAGTCTCCCAACTGTTCTCGCAGCTACTCCAGCGCTGCACGTAGGCGACATGCCCGCGGATTCTCGGCTGATAGATGCGACGCGTGCCGCACCCGATATAGCGGATCACTGGATCGGTCCGGCACTCGTAGGTTTCAGTGCGGTAGCCCGGCCAACGAGTGTTGACACTGCGGCTGTCGTAGCGGTCGCGCCAATTAGATCGCTGCCACCTATAGGTTGTTGCTCTGGTCTTGATGCACGGGTTGTAATTACGGCGGTACTTCTGTTGCGGCCGTTCGTAGCGCACATTGGCGTAGTGGTTGCCGTAGTGCCGATGAGTCGTGCCCGTCAGGGCATCGAGTACAACCAGCCCGGTGAGGATTTTACCGGCAGCAGCCCATTCTTTATCACCTGCCTCAGCAGTCCGTGGTATGCAGCAGAGCGCCACAATAATAGCCAGGGCAATGATTGGGGTCGTGATTCGCGTGTAAGTCTTCATGGTCTGTTTCTCCGTTCAGTCCGTTTACGCTTGCCATACGAAAGCCGGTTTATCGACGTCACGGGTGAGACGTCGGGAGAACGGAGATTATTCACAGGACGGGGAGAAAATTCCGCCGGAACCTATTCCGGCAAATTGATTACTTGCCATCCGCCGCTGACACATCGACGAGTTCCCAGGAGATCGCCTTCGATGCCGGATCGAACTCAATGACCGTGATGCTGGCGCAGGCGGTGCCGGAGCCGGCGCAGAATTCAATGCCGCCGCCGGCTTCCTCACGCGCATATGGTTCATGGATATGACCGCACAGCGACAGTTGGGCAGTTCCATCGCGCAGAGCCTGTTGCATCACTTCATTGCCGTGGCTGCGGCGGCGCCAGGCAAGCTCACGGCCTTGTTCGTCGTACAGCGGATAGTGATGCACCATGCACACAGGCGTGGCACCTGCAAGGCCTGCAAACCATTGCTGCAACCATTCCTGAGCAACTGGCGTGACGCCGCCGGCGGAGGAATACGGTGGCTCCGGCCGCGCCTCATTAACCAGCAAAAACTCGACCCCTTCGAATGTGTGCGCCAACGGCAATTCGTCCACTTGCCAGCGGCCGCGGTTCATGGTCTGGAATGCCTGTTGCAGATGCTTCACAGACACCGGATCGTGAGTGTAATGGTCGTGGTTGCCGGGTACATAAAGCAGCTCGAAGGAAGTGTCGTCGACCAGCGGCTGCAGTGTTTCTATCGCCTGTTCAAACTCCCGCGGCGCACTGATCGTCGAGAGATCTCCCGAGCAAACAACTACGTCCGGGTCGAGAGCCGGGATCTTTTCGACCGCGGCAATTGCCAGCTCCCAGGTGTGCTTGCGGGCACGACGTATCAGGTGATTGAACATCCCAAAGAGACGTTTGTCAGGCCGCCGCACACCGAATGGCCCGCACCAGGCATGGGGATCTGAAAAATGAACTATACGCACAATGAATGAAAGGTTGAGTGGTTAGCTGGCGGCGCTGGGAATGATGGAACTGTCGGCGCCGACAGTGTATGATGGAGTAATGTTGAACAGATACGGCAAACATCAACCGCCGGCAAATCGTTGAAACAACTGAATACACTATCCGCTGGCATACAGACACCCGACGATTCGGCACCAGGTTTCGGATATCCAGTTGTCGCGGCGGCGGCGGCACCACAGCTGAGCCCGGGCAATTGGCGATTGCCGCACAAGGCTCCCGGCCTCTACGATTTGCCCTACCCGGTTCGCGAAGACGTCCTGGTTGCAACCCTCGACTGTAAAGGCGAGGAGCTTTCGGTGGCTGTCGATGGGCTGGTCCCCTTTCCGGATGAGCAGTTGCTCCGCCAGTTCGACCGGCAACAATCGCCGGCATCGATGACCGCGGAACAACAGCGGCAACTGATGCTCTACAACTTCATCGACAACCTCGTCGCGGTCTTCGACGACCTCCGCTGGACGGCCGAACAGGGCGCCGAAAAAGCCGACGACTGGTTTACCACGCCGCGTCCGGTTCTAGCGCCGTTGCCCTGGCAAGAAGTCTGCAATATGCTGCGGGCACCAGGCGAGGAGTTGCGAATGGACTTGATCGGCAAGATCGCCAGCAGCTTTGAGACCGTCCTGTTCAAGCTCGCGGCGGCGCCGCACAAGGTGTTGCATCGCCAGCGGCAACGCCAGCATCTATCACGTGTCCAGCAGCTCGACGCCGCATGCCTGTCCTGGCTGACGCGCCAGCCCGGAATTTCGGCGGCACAGAAAGCGGGGGCGCGCCAGGAGATTCTGGCGGTGACCCGGACCGAGGGCTACGACACGATGGAGAACCGTGTGCTCAAGGACATGTTGCGGCGGTGCCGGCACGCGGCGCGCTTGTTTCTGCACCAGAACCGCGCGCATGCCGACAAGGCGCGCTACCGCATGGTGCAGCGTTTCGATCAGCGCTGCGGAGCGGCACTTCAGTCGCCTCTATTTGTCGGCATCCGCAATCTTGCCGGCGTACCGCAACCCAATTATGTGCTGCTGCATGACTCCGCCTATCGCGAGATGTGGCATTGGTACCTGCGCCTGGTTAAACGTGAAACCGCGACGCTCGATGCCTGGCGCTGGCAGCACCGCCTGTGGGCGGATGTCGTGCGGTTGATTGTTTGCAGCTGCCTCTCCGGCAAGGCTACCCGGCTACCGGCACAGCAGTATCTGTGGCTGCGTGAGAGCGCGACAGCCGGCAACTGGATCGAATCGGAGGACTGGCCGGGGCCCGTGATGATCGGCGACGGCCGTACGGTCGTTGAAGCGTTCTGTCCGGCAACGATACCGAAAAGCAACTACTTCGGCTTGCCGCTGGCCGACTGGGCAACGGTATCTGGAGCGGACCTGCTGCTGCTGCAGTCGGATGTGAACGGTGCAGCGCGGCGATGTGTATTTGTGTGGGCAGTCCACAGCGCCCAGCAATCACCGGACGATGCCGCGCTTGCAGAATTGGCCAAGCTTGCGGAGTCCGTATTGGCAAAGATTGATGCGCCGATCGCAACCGGCGGAATAGTCATTGCCAATGCCTGTTTCGGTGTTGCGGAATCGCCTGTTTCGCAGGCCGGAACCGACGAGGTGCAGGCTCTGCGCGTATCGGGACAGCCGGATCAATGGCTCGAGGCGGTGGAGCAGGCTCATCTTAGAGTTTTTCGTGATCGGTAGGCGGCCGTGTGAGAGCCACAACAGAGACCGCCAGCGAAAATATTGTGCCGATCAAAAATTAAAGGCCGGCTATCAGCACATTCAACATCACGACTGCCGCTGGTGCACGCTGATGTCACGGGTGATGAAAATGACAAGGCCGATGATGGCAATAACCCCGACCATCAATACCGACAACACCCAGTACACGGTAGCGGTATTCCAACGCTCCATGGTGTAGCCCACGATGTAGACGGCCACGAAGCTCAGGCCGAGGACGAGGACGAACTTGATAGCGAAAAACGTCGAGCGCCAACGCGGCGGCGTCAACCGCGCGACTAGTGAGTTTTCGATCGGCTGCATGCCGATGCCAAACAACACAAAGGCACCAGCTGCAATGATTACCGGTAAACCGCTCAACATCGCCAGACCGAGCAGGCCTGGTATGCTCAGGCCGAAAAAAAGAAGGTAACCCCAGCGCAGGTCATAGCGATCGGCGATGCGCCCGGCAATGCGTTGGCCGAGGATGGCAACCAGGTAGACAGCGGTCAGCAGCATGGTGGCGCCGAGCGTCTTTTCCTTGCCACCCTTGCCGGTGATTGTCTCGAGGCCGAACCAGGACTGTTGATTCAGCCAGGCAATGATGCCGCCGAGGTTTTCCTCGAAATGGATTGGCAGGGTCAGCATGTTGCTACGATAGATAATGCCGCTCAAGCACATCGAGAGACATATGATCAGGAAACAGCTGATGGCTGTACCGTCAGGGAGCGCGGAGACGGTTGTTCGTTCGACATCCCGGGCTTCACGGCCTTTCACGCAGAACATGGCGGTGCCAGCGATCAACCCGAAAATGCCGATGATCACGAACAACGTGCGCCACCCGAAATAGAAACTGCCGAGACCGCCCACGAATGGTCCGGAGGCAATACCCAGTGTTCCCCAAACGCCGTTGATACCGAGCGCCCGCCCGCGCTCTCGGATAGTTTTCGATATCAAACCGATGCCGGCCGGGTGGTAAGCGGCGATCCCAATCCCGACAAGCGTGAAGGCTATCCACAGTTGCGAAATCCCGGTCGCCATGCCGGCAATGATATAACCGATGCCGGCAAAGATCATGCCGAGACCGAGCGCCAGCTTTGCTCCGAAGCGGTCGGCTATCGGCCCCCAGACCAACGCCAGCAGGCCATAGAGCAGGTACATCATGGTGCCGACTTCGATGACGGTCCGGATTTCGAGGTCGGGAATGGAAGTCTTGAGGTCGCGATACAGAAACATCGTGACCGATGGCAGCAGCAGTTCGAAAAAATGCGTCAGGAAGTGAGCAGCGCAGGTGAATTGGATAATCTGTCGTTCGTTGGACACCTACAGCACGTCCGTCAGGGCTTCCACGAAACGCTCATTCTCGGCAACGGTACCGAAGTTCATGCGGATGTACTGCGGCAAGCCATAGCCCGCGACCGGGCGGATAATGATGCCTTTCGCCTGTAATGCTGCTGTGACGGCGGCACCGTCTCCGACCTCGATAAGCATGAAATTTGCGGCCGTCGGGATGAACGGCAGCCCGAGTTTACCGCAGGCAGCTTCGACGTATGCCTTGCCGGCCTGATACGTCGCCACACCTGCTTTGATGAAGCCGTCGTCATCGAGGGCGGCGCAACCCGCGACCTGCGCCAGCAGATTGACATTGAACGGCTGGCGCGCCTGCTGCAGGCAATGAATAATCGACGCCGGTGCTATCCCGTAACCAAGCCGTAATCCGGCCAGGCCGTAGGCTTTCGAAAATGTTCGGGTGACGATCACCGGTCGATTGTCATGGACGTACTGCAACGTGTCCGGCATCGGCGAGAGTGCGATCTCCGCATAGGCTTCGTCAAAAACAACAAGAACGTGCTCCGGCACCTGTTCCATGAACCGGCAGACAGCGTCATTGGATACTATGGTACCGGTCGGATTGTTCGGGTTGCAAATGAAAACGAGTGTCGTGGTCTCATCGATCGCCGCGAGCATGGCATCGAGGTCGTGGACCAACCCGCTGCTCATCGGGACTTCGCGCTGCTCAACCCCAAACAACTGGGCGACGAGTTTGTAGACGATGAAGGCATGGGCACTCGACACTACCGAGGTACCGGGAACCATAAAGGCATGGCCCAGCAGCTCGAGGATTTCATTGGAACCATTGCCGATCGCGATCAGGTCGCGATCGACACCATAGTAATCAGCGAGTTTGTTACGCAGATGCCAGGCGCCGCCGTCTGGATAGCGGTAGGACTCGGGCAAGGCGGCCTGCATTGCAGCCAGAGCCTTCGGCGAGGTGCCAATGGCACTCTCGTTGGAGGCCAGCTTGACGATATCCTCAGGAGCCAGGCCGAACTCGCGGGCAACTTCTTCGATCGGGCGCCCTGGTTCGTACGGCTGCAATGCTGCGACTGCGGGATTAAGTTTTTCGAGGATGGGTAAATTCATGTGTTGACTTTACAATCGCAACTGCAATTTTCCTGCCGTATATTGACTGTTTCCGAGCAAGCCCAAGCCAGCACCACGCATATGGAATCATCTGAATCACCAAACAGTTACCGCACGATCGACCGCCGCGTCGTTCGACTTTGGCACCTGGGAAACACGATCCGCGTCGGTTTCATGATGCTTGGGCTGCTGTTGGCACTGGTCTTTCTCGGTCACGCCCAACCACCGCAGCTGATCGCCTGGTGCGGCTTGCTGATCATCGCGCTGGTGTTGGCTTGGTGGTTCGCAGACAGGCTGTACAAGTCGTGGCGCTACCGCATCGACAACGAAGTGCTCGAGGCGCATTTCGGGGTTATTTTCCACACGACCCAGCTCGTACCAATGCCGCGGATGCAGCATGTCGACATCCATCGCGGCCCGCTGGAACGATCCGTCGGCCTGGCGACCCTGGTCCTTCATACCGCAGGTACATCGCAGGCAACCATTCTCATTCCCGGTCTCGACGCCGAATACGCAGTGGCCCTGCGCGATTACCTGGTTCAGCTAGGCGTAAGCCATGATTGAATCGAAACACGCGACGCCAAGCCGCGATGTTTTTGCTGGCCGCCTGCATCCATTGACACTCTTGTTCGACGTGCTCGGTGTCATTCGCAGCTACCTGCTCCCTGCACTGCTGCTGTTGCTGATCACCCGGGATTTCACCATGGCGCTGATACTCCTGGTGCTAATGACCCCTTCGGTGATTGCATCGCTGGCCAAATACTTAACGTTCACATACGAAATAGAAGGAGCAGAGCTCAAAATATCACGCGGCCTTTTGCACCGCCGTCATCGCAATATTCCCTTAGAGCGCGTCCATGATTTGCGCATCGAACAGACCTGGCTGCAACGGTTCTTCAAAGTTGTAGTGGCTTATGTTGAAACCGCGGGGGGGGAAGGGCCGGAGGCAACGCTCTCGGTGCTCTCGGCCGAACGCGCCGAAGGGCTGCGGACGGCTATTTTCGCGCATACCCCGACACACGCCCCGACCAATGCCGCCACCCAGTCTGCCGAGCCTATTCTCCTGCACCACGTCAGTATTTTCCACCTGCTGCTCAGCAGCCTGTCGTACAAGCGCATGACTTTCTCACTGGCCTTGTCTCTTGGTTTTTTCGGCTTGTTCGGAATCGACAAGATACTCGGGTTTGCATCCGGTCAGGACATTATGAATTGGTCCGGCTTCCTGCTCAGTCACACACGCAAGGTTATCGGTGAATCAGCAATCCTGCTGGCCATGATGTTATTCGCTTTTTTTGTGTTTCTGTTCATCACGCTGGCCGTCTCGATGGTTTGGTCGGCAACGATCTTTCATAATTTCACGTTGTCCCGGCTCGGCAATGACTTGCATCGGGCCTACGGCCTGCTGACTCGCCGCTCCAGCAGCCTGCCCTGGCATCGCATCCAGATTCTCGAGATCGAAGAGGATCTGATCATGCGATCGATGGGGCTTGCGACAGTACGCGCCGACACTGCGGGGAGCATGGCATCGGCGGCCCGCGTCTCGGGCCGTGATGTACTGTTGCCAGTGATCTCGCGCCCGAAAATACCGGAGATGCTGCCGGAGATGCTACCGGATGTCGGTACAGAAACAATTGCATGGCAACAGGTTTCAACATTCGCGATTCGGCGGGGCACACTTAAAGGAGCTATTTTTATCGGCCTCGGGACCATCATGGCGTTGAGTGTGATCCCGTTCCCGTTCGGCCTGGCCCCGGTCTTGCTGCTGCCATTTGTCTACGGTTACAATCTCGTGCAGTACCAGTATCTGGCTTATGCCTATGGTTGCAATTACTTTCACACACGCCGCGGCTGGCTGCGGCATTCAACCTACCTGATCCCGATCCGCAATATCCAGGCCGTGACCGTGCACCAGGGCCTGTTCGACCGGCGGCTCCGGCTGGCAACGCTGAAACTGCACACGGCCGGGCAAGCCTACACTGGCAGTGGTGCTTTTATTCCAAATATTCCGGAGCAGGAAGCCTATGCCCTGGCAGCGCGGCTAGTGCATCACACCGCTGCAACGCGGTACCGTTGGTAGCTTGAAAATCGGACCGGTACTTGAGGGTACGGAAGAATTTCCCGGGTTTATTTTTCACATAACCCCTGAAAGCACTGCCTCTTACAAACTTTCCCCGCCATAGTCAGGCCGATAGCGTCTATTGCTACAATTTACCAGCTGTCTTGCCCTCAGACAATTCCACGGCCGCTTGTTTGAAATGACGTGATATTTGTGGATTAGGTACGGCCTGATACGCCCGGCATTGAGCAAGAATTTGTACCGAAAACTAGCTATAAGCCCCTACACTACCGTACCGTCACTGACCCGATAGCAGGCGGGTGACTCAAAGTTTGCGGCCAGCCCGGGATCGGTGCAGGCGAACAGCGTTTGAGCGCCTTGGGTCAGCAGGCTGAAAAAGGCCTCCCGATGTCGGTTGTCGAGCTCACCGATCACGTCGTCGACCAGGAGCACGACGGATTCGCGGTTTTTCATGGCACACAGCAGATGAGCCGTGGCAAGTTTGCAGATCAGTGCTGCTGTGCGGCACTGGCCTTCCGAGCCGAACAGGTGCAGTGACTTGTCCTCGAGCATGAACTGATAATCATCGCGGTGCGGTCCGACATGGCTTTGGCCGCGTTGCTGGTCGCGTGGGAGGCTCTCAAGGAATCCCGCCATGAGTTGCTCCGCAAGCTCCTCGACCGTTGCCTTTGGATCGCTCCCGATGGAGGGACAATAATTGAGCCGCAACGGCCAGCCACCGCAATAGGCACCAGCGATCGGGTCCTGGTGCCTGCTTAATTGTTCAAAGAAGCGATGGCGATAATCGATGATCGAGGCACCACGTTCAGCCATCACCAGATCAAAGGCGCTCAGCGCTTGACGGTCGATGTTGTTATGCCGCAGCAGCACGTTGCGGGATTTGTGTGCTTTGGCATATTCCTGGAGCAGGGTCAAGTACTCCGGATACATCTGGCAAAGTGTGACATCCAAAAAACGGCGGCGCGTACCGGCAGCACCTTTGAGTAGTTCGATGTCCTCGGGAACAAAGGCAACGGTGAACAAATTCCCGATGAACTCACTGGCCCGCGCCACGGGCTGGCCGGCGACACGCAGCTGGCGCTTGCGATCATACTGCACGCCGAGTGAGACTTCCCCGCCGTCTTCACACTGCTGGACACCGCGGACAACAAAACAATCGGTTCCCCAACGATGAAGGTTCTTGAGTTGCTGGCAGCGGAAAGATCGCAGGACTGCGAGGAAGTAGACGGCTTCGAGGAAGTTCGACTTTCCCTGGCCATTATCACCGACGAGTACGGTGACTCCCGGGTCGAGATCGAAGTCGAGGCGTTCGTAGTTGCGGAAGTTCTGCAGCGACAATCGAGCCAGGATACCCACTGCGGCGGCGGCTCAGTTACGCATCGGCATGATGACGTAAAGGAAGCCTTCATCGCCGAGGATGGCCACTGGCTTGAACTCGTCATTGAAACGGATCGTCATGTCGTCGGCATCAAGCGTTCGCAGCGGATCACGCAGGAACCCGGGATTGAAGGCGATCGTGACAGGTTCACCGTCATAAGCAACGTTCATCGGTTCGGTAGCATCGCCCAGGTCACTGGAGTTGGCGCTCAGCTCCAGCGCATTTTCCGTCAATTGGAAACGTACTGAAGCGCCGCTGTCAGTCACCACCACGGCAACGCGGTTAAGGACCTCTGCGAAAGCCTCGCGCGGCAGGACAACAGAATTTTTAAAAGAACTGGGAATAACCTGCCGATAATTGGGATACTCGCCTTCAACGAGTTTGGTAGTCAACACCGTGTCGCTAATGGTGAAGGAGGCGCGTGACTCCGAAAGCCGTAACTCCACGGTGCCTTCCTCGTCAAGGAGTTTTTGCAGTTCGTTGACGACTTTGATCGGCAGGATGACTTTACGCTTGAGGCTTTCATCGACGCTGTCCATGATTTTCTCGACCAAGGCAAGGCGACGACCGTCGGTTGCTACAGCAGTGAAATTGCCTTCATGAATCGCAAGCATAATGCCATTAAGCACATACCGTGTCTGGTCGCTGCTCACGGCATAAGCAATTTTCCGCAGGGTCTTGCCGAATTCGATACAGGATAGTTCGAGCTTCTTGTCTTCCTGGAACTCGAGTTCTTTCGGAAATTCGCCCGGGTCAAGTCCCATGATATGAAACTTGGCATTGCCGCAGGAAATTGTGCTGGTAAGCGATTTATCGGTTTCAATGCGGACTTCGCCGTTGCCAAGTGTTCCGGCGATCTGGCCAAATTTCTTTGCCGGCAGTGTCGTTTCGCCCTCTACCTCGACTTCCGCTTCCATCGAAGTAGTAATGCTAACTTCCAAATCGGTAGTGGAAAGCTGCAGACGCCCAGAGTCAGCGACGATCAACACATTGCCTAACACAGGGATTGTCGAGCGCGCATTAACTATGTTGAGAACACGGCGTAATCCATCGTTCAACGCTTGTGACGGGACCGTAACTTTCATCTTTGATTCGCCTTCACGGGTTGGTTATTTAGAGAACGGCCTAATGTAGTCATAGTGGGTACCATTGCCAATCAACTGGTTGAATTCTTAATCAGGAGGGTTGCCTTGGGTAGTTGAGTTTCTTTATTATAGATATTTTAAATATTTAAATATATCAGTAATAATAGGGAATGATATGTTAATAACTTTGTAACCTAAACAACCATAGCGTGTTATGAATGAACACCCTTGTTCATGAGTATCTTCGAAAGTTTGTTAACAACTCCATGGCCAGGTTTATCCACCAATTATCGGTATTTTGTTGACATAGTTATCTACACCTTGTCCACGGCGTATTTGTGGCCCTTCAGGTATGGATCAAAGAGGACTTGCCGAGTTTGCCGAATCAATTTACGGTAAGAATGTTCGGAACCTCGAGTTTGATATAGGCAGCTTCCGATACCGTGACTGAAGACTGTATGTGAATTTGACAAGCCCTTAAGCATGCCTACTTTACTTCTTTGCTCAATGACCGCATTTCCGGGTGGGCTATGGCTATCCCTGGGATATATCTGGTGAGGGAGAAACAATAGGAGAGTGCCACGTGGCTCTCGATACCGATTACGTATGTGACTTGCTGCTGAGTGTCGGCAAGATCACCGATGAGCAGGCGGAGGAAACCAGACAGAAGGCCGGTGATGGCTCTGTTGATGTCCTTGGTGCTTTGGAAGCGCTTGGGTTTGCGACTGAAGATGAGACGCTCGCAACCCTCGCGTCCGAGTACGGGATGGAGACATTTGATCTGGGGAACTACAGTCTTTCGGACGATGTTGTTCAGGCGATTACACCGGAAGTGGCGCAACGCTACAAAATTATACCGCTGATGCGGTATGACACTTCCTTGACAGTTGGTATTTCTGATCCGACCGATATCGAGACGCTCGATTCACTGCGCTATATCCTGAAGACCGATATCGAAGCGATGGTATGTAAGCAGTCGGACATCACGAAGGCCTTGGGCATTTACTACGGGTCCACAGAAGAAAGCGTCGAATCTTTCATTGCCGATGTTACTTCGGGCGATGTCGATGTCACCGGTCAGCACGAGGAAATGCTCGCAGGCGGAGAGATGGACCGGATCGCTGAAGCCGACTCCGACGCACCGATCATCCGTCTGGTGTCCTTGATCCTTATCGAGGCTTATCGCAGCCGTGCCAGCGACATTCATCTGGAGCCGTTGGAGAAACGTTTTCGTGTCCGCTACCGGATCGATGGCGTGCTCAAGGAGGTTGAGAATCCACCGAAATATCTGCAGAATAACATTATAAGCCGTGTCAAGATCATGTCACGGCTGGATATCTCCGAGAAACGGATTCCCCAGGACGGACGTATTCTGTTCAAAATGCCGGGTAAACAAATTGACCTGCGCGTCTCCAATTTACCGACCGTGCATGGCGAATCCATCGTCATGCGTATTCTCGACAAAAGCAGCATCCAGCTTGGGATTCCAGAGCTCGGCTTCTTTGACGACGATCAGCAGCTTATCGAGCGCATCCTGGGCATGCCGGACGGCATTTTCTTGGTCACCGGGCCGACAGGGTCGGGTAAAACCACGTCCTTGTACGCTTTCCTCAACACCATCAACACCCCCAATCGGAAGATTATCACAGCCGAGGATCCGGTGGAGTATGAGCTCTCCGGCATCAACCAGGTGCAATGCGACAACTCTATCGGCATGACCTTTGCCCGGGCCTTGCGTGCCATGCTGCGTCAGGCGCCTAACGTTGTGATGGTTGGGGAGATTCGCGATATCGAGACTGGCGAGATTGCAATCAACGCGGCGCTGACCGGGCATCTGGTGTTCAGCACGCTGCATACCAATGATGCGCCCACGGCAATTACCCGACTGATCGATATGGGGGTCAAGCCATTTTTGGTGGCTTCCGCCGTGCGCGCAATCATGGCTCAACGCCTACTGCGGCGGATCTGCAAGGCCTGTGGGGCGACAATCGAGGCAACCGAAAACGAACTAAAATCGCTTGAACTGCCCACCGATTTTTTTGCCGATGCTGATCTAAAGCAAGGCAAGGGTTGCCAGGAATGTGTACGTGGCTATCGCGGGCGTCTCGGAATTTACGAGATTTTCATGATTGAGCAGTCGATTGTCAAGTTGATTTTTGATTTGGCTTCGGCAGAAATCATCAAGCTCCGCGCCCGCGAGCTCGGCATGCGCACGTTGCGCGATGATGGTTTGCGCAAAGCCGGCGCCGGGGTATCGACACTCGAGGAAGTTATCCGCATCACCAAAGCCGACGAAGAAGACGAATGAGGTAAGGCCATGCCGAACGATGATTCTGAATCAAATGCACTTGCCCACATGCTGATTGATGCCGGAATAGCCACCGAGGAACAGCTCGAACAGGTTTACGAGGAACAAGAGCGAACCGGTGTGCCATTCACAGACAGCCTTTACAACTTCGGCATCATCCAGGAACATGAACTGCTGCAGATGATCGCCGATAATTTGGGCACCGAGTTCATTGACTTGAAAGCGATCGATCCCCATCCCAGTATTCTCGAGCTTATTCCTGCCAATATCGTGCGGATGTACAGTACCCTGCCGATCTACGAGGAAGACGATGTCCTTTATGTCGCCGCTGTCGAGCCGATGAATTTCCGCATGATCGATGAGCTGCACTATGTCATCGGCAAGGAAGTTATCGTTCGGGTGGCACGACCCGATGAAATCATGACCGCCATCGAGCACTTCTACCCCGAGGGCATGAACGATTCGATGACCGATTTGATCGCTGAAATGCACGGCTTTGAAGATGACTTCGACGAGGAGGATGATGCCGACTTGGAAGAACTGATGAACAGCACGCCAATCGTGCGTTTCGTCAACGTCATCTTGTACCAGGCCGTCAAGGACTTAGCCAGCGACATCCATTTCGAACCGTTCGCAGACGAGTTTAAGATCCGTTACCGCATCGACGGTGCTCTCTATGAAATGACACCGCCGCCAAAGCACCTGGCCAATCCCGTGATCAGTCGCGTCAAGGTTATTAGCGGTCTTGACATTGCCGAACGCCGGTTGCCGCAGGATGGACGTATTGAACTGCGTGTCGCCGGCCGCAAGATCGACTTGCGCGTGTCGACGCTGCCGACCCAGTACGGCGAGAGCGTTGTGTTACGCGTGCTTGATAAAAGTGTTGTTAGCCTCGATCTCGACGCGCTCGGGTTGCCGGACCAAATGAAAGCAGATTTGCGCACGCTGGTTGCCAAGCCCAACGGCATCGTGTTGGTAACCGGTCCTACAGGTTCTGGCAAGACGACTACCCTTTACTCCTGCCTCAAGGAAATCAACAATATCGAAGATAAGATCCTGACGGCCGAGGATCCCGTCGAGTACAATATCGAAGGCTTGATGCAGGTGCCGATCAACGACAGTGTCGGCATGAGCTTCGCAGCTGCTCTAAGGTCCTTTCTGCGACAGGATCCAGACCGCATCATGCTCGGCGAGATCCGCGACCTCGAAACGGCACAAATGGCGATCCAGGCGGCGCTTACGGGGCATCTTGTGCTTAGCACCCTGCATACCAATGATGCCCCCGGTGCCATCACGCGTCTCGTCGACATGGGCGTCGAGCCCTTCCTGATCACCTCCTCTGTTGAAGGCATTCTGGCCCAGCGCCTGGTGCGCCGGATCTGTGCAAATTGCAAAACCTCTTACGATCCAACAGACACCGAGCTCGAAGCACTCGGGCTTGACCGAGACGAGTCCGGCGAAATGCAGTTCGCCTACGGCAAGGGCTGCAACGAATGCAACGATACCGGCTACAGGGGCCGCAAGGGCATTTACGAGTTGTTCATCCTTACGCCGATTATTCGCGAGCTGGTCAACGATAAGCAGCCCGCCTCAGTGCTTACAGCCAAAGCGAAGGAAGAAGGCATGCGCTCGTTGCGGGAAGACGGCATCCGCAGCATTATCGATGAAATTTCCACCGTGGAAGAAGTTCTCAAATACACCTGACCGCGGTCAAGAACGATTCTGGAGATATCGTCATGGCATTGGAAATGAACGACCTTTTGCAACTCGTGCTGGACGAAGGTGCGAGCGATCTGCATATTTCTGTTGGTGTGCCACCGACGCTGCGGTTGAGCGGTCGCATGGTGCATCTCGAGGCGGAACCGCTGACACCGGAAGACAGCGAGCGCCTGATGAAATCGATCACTTCCGAGACCAACCAGCAGAAACTGCGCGAGGAAGGCGGGATCGACTTCGGATTTGCTTTCGGTACTCTTGCTCGGTTCCGCGTCAGTTGTTTCAAGCAGAAGGGCTCGATCGGGCTGGTATTGCGTGTTATTCCTAATGACTTGATGACTCTCGACGAGATCGGTCTGCCGCCGAGTGTCAAGGACCTTCTCTACAAGCCCCGCGGCATGATTCTAGTCACCGGCCCGACGGGGTCAGGCAAATCGACAACACTCGCCTCGATGCTGCACATCATCAATCAGGAACGTGAAGAACACATCATCACGATTGAGGATCCAATCGAGTTTTATCACGAGCACAACACCAGCATCGTCACCCAGCGCGAAGTTGGCTCCGACGTGCCGTCCTTCTCGGAAGCCCTGCGCCGCGCGCTGCGACAGGATCCAGACGTTATTCTGGTCGGAGAGATGCGTGACCTCGAGACTATCCGGGCGGCAGTAACCGCTGCGGAAACCGGGCATTTGGTTTTTGGCACCTTGCATACAACGGGTGCGGCAGCGACGGTCGATCGTATTGTCGATGCGTTCCCGGCGGACCAGCAGGAGCAAATTCGCACGCAGCTTGCCGCCTCTCTGGTGGCCGTGATCTCACAGGTGCTGATGCCGAGGCAGGATCGGCCTGGGCGTGTTGCCGGGTTCGAGATAATGATCTGTACGCCTTCGATCAAGGCGCTGATTCGTGACAACAAGACCTATCGTATCACCTCGGACATCCAGACAGGTGCGAAGTGGGGCATGAACACCCTCGACTCACATCTAATTCAACTCTACGAAGAAGGTGCCATTTCCTATGGCGCGCTTATCACCACTGCATCCGACGCATCCGGGGTCATTCAAAAGCTGCAGCAACAGGCGGGCTGAAGGCTTGCAAATGCCGCCCCAGTGGCATATTTTCTTGAACTGACCCTGTAATGCAGTAATGGAGTGTGCGTCCGGGGCGACAAGTTTCACAGGCATTGCCAGTCGGATAGAGCCGGCAATTACAGACAACGGAGGATCCACCCATGCCGATGTACACATACGCGGCTATGGACGGCCAAGGCAAGGAACAGAAAGGCCGTATCGACGCGGGCAACGAGAACGAAGCCGCTTCCAAGTTGAAAGAACAGGGTCTGTTCCCGACCAATATTGCCGAAGCCAAGACCAGTGGCGGTGCCGACAAGAAAAAGGGGGGCAAGGCCAAGAAAGCGAAGAAGAAGGGGATGACTCTGAACGTCACCTTCGGCGCCCAGAAGATCAAGACAAAACAGCTTTGTACTGTGACCCGCCAGCTTGCAACCCTGCTTGACGCTGGATTGCCATTGGTGCGTGGACTCCGCACCCTCGAGAAACAGGCGAAAGAACCGGCGCTCAATCACGTGCTCAACGATGTTGCCAATGCCGTCGAAGGCGGTCTGACATTTTCGGAAGCGCTCAATGGTCACCCGAAGTCCTTCAACAAGCTCTATGTCAATATGATCCGTGCCGGGGAAGCCTCCGGTGCCCTGGAGCAGGTGCTTAACCGACTGGCTGAGTTTATGGAAAAGTCGGCACGCCTCAAGTCGAAAATTAAGGCCGCACTTACCTACCCGGTCGTTGTGTTGGTCATTGCTTTGACCATTACCTCCGGCCTCATGGTCTTCATCGTTCCGAAATTCGCGACCATCTTCTCAGAGATGCTCTCCGGCGAACCATTGCCTGGCCTGACTGCCTTTGTCATGGCCATCAGTGATTTCATGACGCAGAAGTTTCTGCTGGGGGTCTGTATTCTGGTCGGCTTGGTTATCCTTTTCAAGATGGCCATGAAAACGAAAAGCGGCTCGTATTTGTTCGATCTCATAGCGATAAAAATGCCGCCATTCGGCGGCCTCGTCACCAAAACGTCGGTGGCTCGTTTCTGTTCGACACTCGGCACGCTGATGAGCTCCGGCGTGTCCGTACTCAATGCTCTGCAGATCGTCCGTGACACCGCCGGCAATGAAGTGGTCGCCCGAGCCGTGCAGGTTGTTCATGATGCCGTAAAAGAAGGTGAAGGCATGACTAAGCCGTTGGAGTCGACCCAGATCTTCCCGGCCATGGTCGTGAGTATGATCGAGGTGGGCGAGGAAACTGGTGCTTTGCCAGAGATGCTTGGTCGTATCTCCGTAACTTATGAAGAGGAAGTCGACAATGCGGTCGAAGCCATGACTTCCCTGATTGAACCGGCGATGATCGTTGTGCTCGCAGTCGTCATCGGCGGTATCGTCATTGCCCTCTTCCTGCCGCTCATCAGCCTTATCGAAAAACTCGGCGGCTGATATAGCCACCGACAATTCAAAAAGCCTTCCAGGGCATCCTGAAGGCTTTTTGTTTTGGCCGCCGCACCGAAGGCAATTTCAGCAGCGAAATGGCATTCAATCGGCGGGTTGTACGAGAAATCCATCTCCTGCAGTTGCCCAACCCCTTGTCCTCGTCATTGTTGGCGTAGCGAAGCACATACGTGTAATCCGGCGACGGAAACGCATCCCCATGCTCGGTATTTTCACGAACAGGTCTCGCAGGCCGCGAATTCCGACCCCCACGGCCCTATCTCAATCTGGATTTGGCTACAGGGTCCGTTATACGTACGATCTCTGGCAGGAAATCGTGTTTGCCACAGGAGACACTGCCGAGGACTATCTCCAAGTGCTACGTGATTACAGTCTGGCCTTTGCGCGGAGTCAATCGTGATTTTCAAGCGACCTTGCTTGTCCGGGTTAGCCGGTCTTAGCACTGGGAAATCTTAGCACTGGGAAAACCGGTTATCTCGAGCGCAGCGAAACATCATCGAACCAGATCACGCCCTGCGACGATGAGTTGCCCAGAAACAATTGTACCTTGGTGGTTGATTCAGGTGTCGTGAATTCGGCTTGAATCGGTTCCCAGGTCGTACGTGCAGGAGCGGGGGAGCCGTACTCGATTCCGATCTCGCGGCCTTGCTTGTTTAAATAGCGCATAAACAGGAGACTATCGATTCCGGCGTCGACGGTTGACTTCTGGTATGCACGGAGGTGAAACGTCGTACCCGCCGCGGCGATAATCGCGCCACTGTACATACCTCGATTCTCTCGGTCGCAGCGCACCGAATAGCTGCCGGTTCTGGCTGCAACGTCGTCTATCCGCGCGCCGTCGCGAATCACCCAGCCGTCGATCCAATCTTCATCTTGCGTTGGTTCGAAGCTGGAGCGGGCGACAATTCTGTCGGCGCTCCTTTGCTTTCTCATCCGCGCGTATTGGCCCAGCAGTGTTTCCCGCTCGGACCGGGTGAGTTCAACGTCATGTTGCGACTGTTCGACCACCGTCTGGTATTGTTGGCTGATTTGTTGACGTAACTCGTCGTCCCCGATGACGATCATCATCGTGAGCCCGAGTCGGTCAACGTCGATTTCGACCCGGCTCCCGTCCCACCTGGCGGGAAGCTGATGTACCCCGTTATGTGCAATTGCGATGCAGGTGTCCCCTTGGAGCCACGGCGGCCGTGCGATTCGGAGCGTGACGTCGTGAAGTGGATCGTAATCCAGCCTATCTTCACTTACCTGGTAGGTTTCGTTGGTCAACAGAAGGATTAGCGCCTCGTCGCCCACGAGTAGCACTTGTTGGAATACTTGTGCCTCCGATTTGAGGCTAATCGGACTGATCGAGTGCCGCGCTGCCGTAACCGACTCATCCACGGTCTGGGCCCTGGCCAGCCAGGGAGCTGCCGTGGCGATTTCCAGGTTGACGCGCCCTATCTCAGCTAGCAGTGGCGGGGAGCTCACCGCGCCGGTGTTGTGGTAGAGCCAGTACGAGATGCCCTTGGCACTACAGGCCAGGGCGTAATATGCCTCCAAACGGATCTCTTCACCAAAGGGCCAGCGGGGATCGTTGTAGTCTTCACGTTTGGTCGTTAGTAGGGTCAGGTGATTCGGATTGGGAAGCCCACCGAGATAGGCAGAGACTCCCTGGCTAAAGACGCGGCGAATCGATTTGGGATTGGCTGCTGAACCTCGATGGTACGGATCGTGGCAGTGCACGTCTGCCAGTCGACCGTAGATAAAATGGTTTTGTGGTGCGCCCGTGTGATTGATCTGTAGCCAGACAGGTTTGTGGGGCGTTAGCGCGTTCTTTTCTTCCATCAGACCAACGTTGTACATCGCCAAGAAACCGATGCGATGGTCGACTTTGACCGGAAAATTGTCGGGCACGATCTGCGGATCGTTAGCGTCGGGTTCGTCCTGCAATTCGAGCGCCCATGCAGATTTCGGTTCGAAGGGAAACAGTGGTGACTTGCCGCTGGTCACCAACCACAGGTTGGCCCGGCGCATCATCCGCAACGACGCCGGCGAACCGCCCAGCACACCGCCACCACCACCCAGGTTGGTGTTAAAATGATGAGCCCTCAGCTCTTCTGTTAGTGAGATGGCTCGCTCGCGGTCGGTGCGTCCATGCTCCCCGTGGCCGTACATCATAATCGGAAAGAAGGCATTCCACGCCCGCACCGATTCGACAAGGCGATGTCCGGCGGTAGTCGTGATTTCGATCAGATGACGGGACCCGTAGACGACCGGTTTGGGCAGTGGTACGACAACCGGTGTAAACTGCCGATAAAACCTCGCCGCACCAATTTTCGCCACGTCCGTCACATCGGTTCCATTGAGGAGCACACGATCCAACACAAGGTCCGCCTCGGCGTGCTTTTCGACGTAGATCGTCCAGCGATCCATCGTGTCGTTAAGACCAGCGAACGTGAGCCACAGTTGCGGCTCATTGGGTTCCATGAGTGCCTTCAACTCCCGACCGTCACTCAACATAACCGACACCGTCACACTCCGGCTGAGTGCCTGACGGGTCCGAACCGTGATGTGTGCTGACTGTCCGGGCCGGATGATTCGAGGTTGTATCGTGTACCAGATCGGTTCGCCCAGCTGCAGTAGGATCGGTTTCTCGGGCCACGGCTCGAGCGCTGGATCCTGAAAATGAAGGCTATGAATCGGGTGGTGTCTTCCCAGCGGAGCGCGAAGCGACTTGAGCCCTTTGGTCAGCGAAGCACCGTCCAGGCGTACGTCCTCGATGCGAACTTCCTGGTCCTGATCGTTCACCAGGTGAACGAAAAAGTGTCCACCACGGGGACCCGTGTGCCTGTATTGGTGTGCTATCCGTCCGTGCAGCTGGCTGCCAACCTGAAACTGGTAATGGTCGGGTCGGAATTCAGCGTGTACCAGTTCGGCCGCTGGCAGCAGTGACGTTGTAGCGGTCAAGACGGCTGCGAGGTAACCGGCAATCAAGAAACGGCCAATCAAGCCTGTACGCCGTCTTGCAAGGTGAACGTTGAGAAGTATCGGCGGCATGCTACCGCCGATAGGATTCTTCCAAGGCGTTCTACGCTGATCGCCAGAAAAGAACTGGTTCGGATTGCTCGTCTTCTTGCTCCTTAGAAGGGTTCGTTCTCTTCCATATCCAGCGCCTTGCGGATGGCTTTTTCAACAGCCTCGATTCTGCGCGCTTCATGCACAGCGATGATGTTGTGTTTGTTGCAGAGCTCAAAGACCTTGCGGGCGCTTTGGCGATAGTCCACTTTGTCCTCGTCGGCCATACCTTCGGGTGTCTGCCTCATCCAGGTGACGCCCAAACTCATGCGATAGGCTACCAGCGAAGCTTTCTCGATGCGGGCCTTCAGTTCCGGGGTATCAGCCAGCGCCAATGCTTTGTTGAACAAATCGATGCCATGCCAGCCCAGTCCTTGAGAATATCCGTACCCCTTGAAAATATTCGGGCCGTTACAGTTCGGATGAGTGCTGCACCGACGCAGTTCGTTGTCGGCAAGTCGGCAACCGGCCGGGCGGCCTTGCCGTAGTGCAGGTCTGACGAATTAAGTGATCACATCAGACGTATCCACACGCGGATTCCAGAGCAATTTGGCAGTACGAAGTACTGCACTAAAAGGCGGCGTTATTCACGAAGTATAACAGGGCACCTGTGCCTTTTAGTCTTCTGAAGGCTCTGCGAACATGCCTTTGTTCTCAGCTGCTATCTTGGCGATATTGTCAGCGTCGATGAGCAGGTAGCGCTTCTCGAAGGCTTCTGTTGGATCGGAGGGTACGTCGTCTTGGAAGTTGTACTGTGAGGAGGGATTATAATGCACCACAGCATTGACATAGCCTTGAATGATCGGATCGTAGAGCTCGAAAACCTGACCGTTGGTGACGACTAGCTTCGATCGTTTCTCGTCCGATATTTGCCAAAATTGCATTTCCTTCCAGTTCATCGGCAGGCCGACCAACGAAAGAATTAAATTGACATCAGGGTTGTCGGCGACAATCTCGTCGAAGGCTTCTGCAGTAAACATCGTCTCAAACATCGGCGGCATGCCGTGCTCCAGCTCCGGCACCTTGAGATGCACCGTACCGCTGATGGTCAGGCGACCGTCGAACGCGTCTTTGAGTGAATCCCTGATGGTGTCGAGGCGGTCGTCAGCGTATTCATTCGCCCCGGCCATTTTCGGCGAGGCGATCACCAAAACGCTGTGATTGGCAAATTTGCGCTGCATATACTCGCCGAGATGCTGGAATTGGGCCGCCGTGTATTGGAGCTCCTTGCTGAGGATGGCATTTTGCCGCTTATCCTTTTCGCAGCCGGTCAGGTCATAGAGAATTCGTGACAGCGCGATCAGCAATGCCATTACACCGCACAATCCGGCCACCGGCCGTCCCCATGCCGCGCCTTTGGTCTTATATTGCCTGTTGGCCCAATACATGCCAATTGCGAAGAGAACCATTAAAACATATAACATTCTAAACCTCCGAAAACGTTACAAGCAATCGCTTGCAGTTGTTTGATTGTGAGGGGCTTCCCCCTCCTCGTTATTGCTCTATCATGTACAATAACATCAGCCGAATATATCCACCTGCCGCTGTATTGTCCAGTAACCGAGATTGCAAAAAAGGAAAGAAAACGGGTCTCATTTAGCACGAGATTTACAAATCAATACTGCCAGAATCACGGAACCAATGACTTTGACCGCGATCCATACCGTATCCTGTGAGCTGTACTGAGCAGCCTCATCGTCTGCGAGAAAGGGAATGAGCTTGTCGACTACCCAATCGACAACGAACCACCAGATGACCGCGGCGATTAGGGCCGACAGCAGCGCCAGAAAGTTGCGGCTCGCCCATTCGCTGCATTCTGTGGCTGGCGATCGTTCGTAGGCGGGGCCGATTGTGCGTCGCTTCATGGTGTCCTCCAGGGCTGCCGGCGTTGGCTGTTGTTACGTTTGTCGCCGCGAAAAAGTTGCAAGCTGTTCAGTTGGCTCTGCGCCAGTTGTAGTATGAGAGGGCTTCGGGCAAATGATATTCGATGTCGCGGATGCGGCGGCTGTCGGCAGGGTGTGTCGACAGCAATTCCGGCGGTTTTTGTTTCCCGCTGTCGGCCATACGCTGCCAGAATCCGCTGGCGGCACGCGGGTCGTACCCTGCTTTGGCCATGAGGATGAGGCCGATGCGATCGGCTTCTGACTCCTGCAGTCGGCTAAATGGCAAGACGTATCCCAGTTGGGCGCCGACGCCGGCAGCGGTTATGAATATTTCCCGGGTGCGCTCCGGTTCGGATTTGATTGCCTCTGTAAGAGCTGCGTGACCAAGCTGTGTCAACAAGGCGCCGCTCATCCGCTCGTTGCTGTGCTTTGCGAGCGCATGTGCAACTTCGTGGCCCATGACAACTGCGATACCGGTCTCATCTTGGCAATATGGCAAAATTCCGGTATAGAATGCGACTCTGCCACCTGGCATGGCCCAGGCGTTGGCCTGGTTGTCATCTTCAATCAGGTTGAAGGTCCAGTCGAACGTCATGTCCATGCCATTTTCGGCGACAAACGACTCGGCTGCCCGTGCCACACGTTTGCCGATCCGGCGGATTTGTTCGACTTGCGCAGTGTCGGTTGACAGCTTCGCATTGCCCAGGACTTCGTCGTACTGCTGGAAGCTCAGAGAATGCATCTGCGATACGGGTATAAGCGTAAGCTGGCGCCGGTTCGTTACCGGTACAGTCGTGCAACTGCAGAACAAAACCGAGAGCAAGAAAAGGATTGGGAGTCTGTACATGATTCGTCGGGCAAGGGCGATGCCAACTCTGCAATATCCGGACAAGTCCTGCCGGATGATGCCACAAAATAACGTATGGATGCCTTACCTCTATGCTAATTGCTTAGAAGTTGTTTGCTTCGGCAAAAGCCTGCGCCTGTTCCTGTAGACCGTGCTCGATGGCCTGTCCAGGCTCAAGTCCATGCTCGCGTGCGTAGTCGCGGACGTCCTGGGTTATTTTCATCGAGCAGAACTTTGGTCCGCACATCGAGCAGAAATGTGCGACTTTGGCAGAGTCTTTCGGCAGGGTTTCGTCGTGATATTCACGGGCTCGTTCAGGGTCGAGTGCCAGGTTGAATTGGTCGTTCCAGCGGAATTCGAACCTTGCTTTGGACAGCGCATCGTCTCGTTGCTGGGCGCTTGGGTGTCCTTTTGCCAGGTCAGCGGCATGCGCAGCTATCTTGTAGGCGACGATGCCTTCGCGCACATCTTCGCGGTCAGGCAGGCCAAGGTGCTCTTTCGGCGTGACGTAACACAGCATGGCGGTGCCGTACCAGCCGATATTGGCCGCGCCGATGGCGGAAGTGATGTGGTCGTATCCCGGTGCGATGTCGGTGGTCAGTGGGCCAAGCGTGTAGAACGGAGCTTCGGAGCAGACCTCGAGTTCCTTGTCCATGTTTTCCTTGATCATATGGAGCGGGACATGTCCCGGTCCTTCGATCATGACCTGGACATCGTGTTTCCAGGCCAGCTGTGTCAGTTCGCCGAGAGTTTCGAGCTCGGCGAACTGGGCCTCGTCGTTAGCGTCGGCAATGCAGCCGGGGCGTAAGCCGTCGCCAAGCGAGAAGGCGACATCATAGGCCTTCATGATTTCGCAGATCTCTTCGAAATGGGTGTACAGGAAACTTTCCTGGTGATGGACCATGCACCACTTCGCCAGAATCGAACCACCGCGCGAAACGATACCGGTGAGCCGGTTGACTGTCAGTGGAATATACTGGAGCCGCACGCCCGCATGAATCGTAAAATAGTCAACGCCCTGCTCGGCCTGCTCGATCAGGGTGTCGCGGAATAGCTCCCAGGTCAGTGCGGCCGGATCGCCGTTGACTTTTTCCAGCGCCTGGTAAACAGGCACGGTGCCTACCGGGGTTGGGCAGTTGCGGATGATCCACTCGCGGGTCTCGTGAATGTGCTTGCCGGTAGACAGGTCCATCAGCGTATCGCCGCCCCACCGAGTCGACCACACCATCTTCTCGACCTCTTCTTCGATCGACGAGGTGACGATGGACGTGCCAATGTTCGAGTTGATCTTTACACGGAAATTGCGGCCGATGATCATTGGCTCGCTTTCCGGATGATTGATGTTTGCCGGGATGATCGCACGGCCGGAAGCGACTTCCTGGCGCACGAATTCCGGGGTGATCGTGCGTGGAATATTGGCCCCGAGCGGTTCGCCGGGATGGGGCTTGTAGCCGGGATCATGACCTTCGTGCCCAAGGTTTTCGCGGATTGCGATGTATTCCATCTCAGGCGTTATGATACCTTGCCGTGCGTAATGCATTTGGGTGACGTTGGTATCGGAATGGGCCCGGCGGCTGGGGCGTTGCTGCGGAAACCGCACCGGCGCCAGCTCCGGATCGGATCCCCTCTTGCGCCCGAAAGCCGAGCTCGGGCCGGACAGGGTCTCGGTATCACCGCGCTCATTAATCCAAGCCTGGCGCAACGGTGCGAGGCCCTGGTGGATATCAATGGCAATATCGGGGTCCGTATAGGGTCCGGAAGTGTCGTAGATAGGCACCGGTGGGTTCACCCCACCTCCGAACTCCTCGGCACTGGCTGCCAGATCGACCTCACGCATGGCGACTTTTATGTCGTCGCGGTGGCCGGTAACATAGGCCTTTCGCGAGTTAGGAAAGGGCGTTGTCACCGCCGGATCTAGCCTGTTATCCTCTTCAAACAGATCGGTATAAGGTGCATTCATGCGGTATGCCTCAGTGATAATCGGGGAGGTGAATGGACAAAGTAAAGTTGGCCGCCAACAGGCGAACGGTAAGACTACTGCGGAATCCGCGCGGTTGCAAGCATGACGCTGGTTTGCTCCGGCGGCTGAGGGGCATTGGATAGGCAGCAGCCAGAATCGCCAGGGCAGGCACAAGAGTTGTTCGGAAAGCTCCGCGTTACGGTGCCTTGTCCACGAAGATGTAGATTGTCGGAAATTGCGCCTGAATCCTGCTGTAAAACTCCGTGACAATGCCGCACGGCGTTGCCGGCGGAACAAAAAAGAAAACGATATCCGTTGGCCATGCGGCCAACGCTTTAATTTGCTTCTCGGCGTCCGAGAGGGTGGAGAAAGAAACGGTTGTGGGCTTGAGGATCACGTCCTCCGGTGACCAGTCTTCGAGAATTCGGGTAATCTTGCCAGTGGTTCCTTCCATGATGCGAATTTCGGCCGGCTGCATGATGCGCTCCTTGCGGTTGCGCCATTGCGGCTGTGGCATCCAGGCCTCGTAGTAAAGCTGGCCGGCCGCCGGTTCGATGCGCAAAGTCTCCGCATCGACAGCCAATCGCAAAGCGCGCGATACATCTGCTGCTGCTGCTGCCGGCAGATCGTCGTCGTAGATTATCTTGAGAAACGGCGCCTGCCCCACAGCAAGCAGGTTTTGCAACTCATCGAGAAACGCCTTGAAGTTCACGGGGGCGGGCCAAGCTACGCCGTCAGAGCTCACAGCGAGGCGCAGCTGTCCATCTACCAGGAGGATCCGCACGGTGATATCGACTTCCGTGATTTCGGGGAGCGGGCGGATTTGAAAACGCAACTGCTGCCCCCATTCAAATTTGTACAAGGGGTTTGGCGTTACGTGGCCGTATCGATGTCCCTGGCGGGCAACATATGGCACATCCAGAATAGTCCAGGGATCGTTGTAATTACATGCCACACTGCCCATAACATCCGCTTGGAAGGTGTGCTCGCCTTCGAACTCAGCCCATTTCGAGCCGGCAAACGTCAATCCGCTGTGAATGAGCGGTTTACCATCCTCGATGACCAGATCTTCGACCCGCACCCCCTCAGCAGGGCACTGCTGAGGCTGGGTGCCGTTCCAGTGCGCGGTCATCGCGACACGCGGCCCGCGCGGCCAAAAATGGAATTTGCTGAAGTCGACAGCGCGCCCCGGTCTTAGCCCGATGAATTTCAAGGCTGCCTGGATATCCAGCGGTCGCGCTGCAGTCATCGCGACGGACTCGTAATCGCGGCCGGTTGCACCGGCCAGGAAAAACTCTGCCGGCGTTCCCTCGTCCAGGCCTACGGCGACGGCCAGGATCTCGACAGCCTGAGAGTTACGGTCGGCTCGTACCCCTAGCTTCACGAACAGGTGGTCTTGGCCTTCTGCAGCAGCGGCCATGATTTTCGTCTGTTCGGCGAACCAGTTGACGACGTTGTCGGTGAGTGGCGCTTCGACGGTCTGCGCTGTCACTACTGCGGGCGTCAGCAGCCAGAGTAGCGCTGCCATCGTTATCAGCGTGCGCCTCATGTGGAAACCTTGAGGCCGGTGGCAGTGACGTAGACCTCGAAAACGTCTCGAGCGCGGCTGTATTCCTGGTGGGCTGTCAAGCGCCGTCGCATGCGCGGCTGCAGAAACGCCGACTGCAGCAGGAGGACGTCGCGAATCTTGGCGCGAGAATATCGCGGGATCTTGTAGAGGCCGTAAAAATCCCGAACACGGTCGGCAAGGACGCGATCTATACCGTTGAAATTGCGCCACAACGGGCCGTCATGCCCGAGATCGTGTTGCAGGAACGGCACCATGATCATGGCCATGCCGGTGACCCGTGACGGATAAAGGTCGCCGGCTGCCAGGCGGCGGTCGCGGACATCGAGCATGTCACGTGCCAGCCCGCCCGTAGCGTGGTCCCACTCAGCGGCCAGGTCGGGCAGTAGATATTGCAACAGTGATGCCTCTTGGCAGGCAGCGAAGATTGGCCCGGACCAGGGATTTTTCAAAATCTTGTAAATCTCTTCCAGCAGCCTTGCCATTGAACTCATGCAAATGTCTTCGGCGCCGGCGGTTAGCTGCCGGGCGAGCTTTTTGTTCGGCTTAAAGCCATACTGCCCGATCAACTTGCAGGCGCGCAGTATGCGAACGGGATCCTCGGCCAGCCGGGTATACGGGTCGCCGATGGTGCGCACAATGCCCTGCCGCAGATCGTTGAATCCCCCGCAGTAATCGATGATGCCGCGGTCCTGGTCGGTTGGGTCGTAATACAGGGCGTTGACCGTGAAGTCGCGGCGGCAGGCGTCGTCTTCGAGCGTACCATAGACGTTGTCGCGCCAGACGATGAGGCCATTGTCGCCCGGCCGACCTTTGCGCTCTTCCATGGTCGGTTCGCGTCGGAAGGTGCTGACTTCGTAGACTGAGCGGCCGACATACACGTGGGCCAGGCGAAACCGTCGTCCGATGATCCGGGCACGGCGCCCGAAAACCTGTTTGACCTCCTCGGGCGTTGCGCTGGTCGCGAGGTCATAGTCCTTCGGCACCCGCCCAAGAACCAGATCTCGTACGGCACCACCAACGATATAGGCCTCGAAACCCGCCTGCTTGAGGGTGTCGACGACGCGTACCGCGGCTTTTGAAACCTTGCCCTGAAGCAATTTGCCGGCCGTTTGTTTTTTGACGGCTTTATTCAATTAGGCGCTTCGCTTGGTCAATTTTGACTGGGACGCTAGTTGAGGTAGGCGCTGGTATCGGTGTCAATGTTCAACTGGTTGCAGCAGGCCCGCACGGTGTTGCGCATCAGCATGGCAACCGTCATCGGCCCGACGCCACCCGGTACGGGGGTCAGATATGACGCCTTGTCGGCGATGCCGTCGAAGTCTACGTCGCCGACCAGTCGTCGTCCGTTCTTCGCAAGGGGATCGTCAATCTGGTTGATGCCCACATCAATGACCACGGCGCCCGGCTTAACCATGTCTGCCGTAATGTATTGAGGCCGGCCCATGGCGACAATTAGAATATCCGCAGTCTGGCAGCAAGCCGCCAGATCGTTGGTGCCGGAATGGCACAGCGTGACAGTGGCGTTGGCCCCGGCGGCTTTACGGGCCAGCAGCACCGCGATGGGTTTGCCTACAAGGTTTGAACGCCCGACAACGACGACGTGCTTACCTCGCGGATCGATCTGGTAATGATTCAGCAAAACCAAAATGCCGTGCGGCGTGCACGGGTAGAAGCAGTCCTCGTCGCCGATCAACAAGCGGCCGACGTTTTCGGGATGGAAACAGTCGACATCCTTGGCCGGACTGATCGTCTCGACAATTTCTCGCTCATCGATCTGCGGCGGCGGCGGTGATTGCAATAGGATGCCATGAACTTTGTCACTGGCGTTGAGGGTACGGACAAGGTCGAGCACTTCGTTCTGGGAGGCGCTCGCAGGAAGCACGTGTTTTTCCGAGTACAGCCCTATGCGCTCGGATGTCTTCGCCTTGCGATTAACGTAGACACACGATGCCGGGTCATCGCCAACCAGAACGACTGCCAAGCCCGGCTGCACGCCGTGGTCATTCGCGAGTTGTGCGACGATGTCAGCCGTTTGGTCATTGACTCTGGCTGCTACGGTTTTGCCGTCAATCAGTGTCATACGCATACGGTACCCACAATTTGCCGTATTCCAAAGTACCGGCGATTTCCACCCCCGCGAGTGGAGGCTCAGCTGTTTGGCCGGGCCGGGCTGGTTAGTCGGCATTTAACTAATTGTTATTGAAATAGTTAGATGATAAATCTAAAAAATAAGCCGGATTCGTGTCCAAATGTAAGATTCGCACGCCAGGTCGCGTAAATGCAAGTAGAGGGGGGTGGCATTGGTGCCCGCTCGAAAGTAAATTGAAACTGACCCAGCAATGGGTTTCAAAAACCCATCCGGGTCATGTGAATCGATGATTTTCCTGCAACCCAAGCGCGGGTCTGCTTTCATGAGACATCTTCTGACTGTTATCACAGTGGCTTTTTGCCAGTGGACCATGGTATCCACCGCCCAGGCCCAGTTTTCCGACGACCTGGACGTCGGCGAGTCGATGATACTTATGAAAAACCTGCTGAAGGATCTTCGGCGGACGGCAGATATCGATCAGCAGTACAGCATGTTGCTGCGTACCCGTGAGACTTTGGATGAAATTGCTGCCAGCCTGCCTCGGCGCGAGCGCGAGGAATGGGAAAGACGTCTGCAGGCAGCAATCCCTCATCTGCGTGAGCCGGCAACAGTGCACACGCCCGATGGGGTCACTTTCAATTTTATGGAGGTCCGTGGCAAATCATTTTATTGGAGTGACCCGGTCACGGTGGGCAGTTTCGTCGAATATCTCAATTCCAATCGCGTACCCCAGGCCGCTGCGGAGGCTTGGGTGGATCTGGCCGACAACCGGATCGACTACAACAGCGAGACGCGCAAATATACCGCACGACATCTGGCGACAGAGTTGAAGGCAGTGAACTACAGTGCCGCTGCCGGGTTTGCCAAATGGTTGTCCCGGCGGCAGAAACAACGTTGCAGCCTGCCTGGTGCCGACTTTGTACGGCTTGTTGGTTCAGAGGAGGCCACCTGTTGGAGCAGTAGCAAATGGAAGGTCGACGACCCCCTGAGACGTGAAAACATGCGGATGTTCGGCGTTGCCTTCCGCACCTTGGTACACCGTGGTGAACCGGTTGGCGAGCTTTCCGAGGCGCGCTATCCGAATGCGGAAATCCGGCTGGTCACTTCAATAAAAGCAGCGAAACACTTCTACCTTAAGCAGTTACAGGAACTCCAGTGAGACGCTATCTCGCGATATTCATACTCGTGTCCGGTCTCGGAATGGGGCCGGCAATCTCGGCGGCAGAGGTCAGTCAGGCCTATCGCGGCGATCTCCTGCACAAGGAACACGTTGCAACCGAAAGTAATCCGTTCATTGTTGCCGAATTCCTCGGCTTGCGCGAGGGCAATCTGGCCTTCCTGTTCCGGCGCATGGACCTGCAGGTCATCCGTGAGCGGCCGATCTATCAGAAAGTGATGGTGACGCGCAACGACGACGACATGCAGAGCTCCGGCATTCGTATCGTTGTGCCTGGTGAAACCCTCGAGGGCCCGATCGAATCGCGGCAGCAAAGGGCTGAGCTCGGACTGTTGCCAAATGCGGCCGTACAATTTGAAGGCATCACAGCTCGTACCAACAGAAACGGCGTGTTCATCGACAATGACCAGACGGTTTTGGCAATTTTTGACGACCTCAAGGTGAACCGCCACGCGTTCACTATCACCAATCTGCAGCACGGCAACTGCGAGGTCGAGTTGACTCGCCTTGAGATGTACAAGAAACTGGACATTGACTATGACGAGACAAGGAGTTCGCACGCCGATCAGTTGATCGGCGAAGTGGAATGGAATCGTTCGAGTTACCGCGCTGGCGATGTCGCTGTGTTGTCGCTGAAAGTCACTAATGGCAGCAAGGACGGCGAGATTTACCGACTGCTTGGCCGCACTGTCAGCCGTTGGCCTTGGCTGGATGGAAAGATGTTTTACATCGGCGATCTGGGACCGGGCGAAAGCCGGGTGGCTTCCCGGCGCCTGGTTGTACCCGAGGACCTGCCCGAGGACCTTGCCGTGCTGTATTTGCGTATCGGCTTTAACGATCTCACCGGCGGCAAGCCGCAGGTGCCTGCGACCGTTCATCTTTCCGCCAAGTAACCCCTCCCCACCGCCGGACTATAGTAAAATGAAGTCCGGGCTTTCATTAAGTGGCCGTCTGTTTGTGTGAATAATTGAATGGAGTCGGGCTGTACGCACAGACTGCGTTGATGGGCTACATTGCGTTGTCTATCGTTGCCCCCCACTACATAATTTTCCGAGGAAGATGTGCTCAAATATCGTCTGATCAGTGGTTCGTTTCTAGTGGCCCTGGTGTTGCTCTGCGTGTTCTGGGAGGCGCCGGCGGCGACTGTAATTTTTGTGTGCTTCGGCTGTTTTTGCGTTGGCGCAGCGTTGACCGAATTCCTCGGCATGACGGCGGCGGCCGGGTATCCGGGCTACCGTCCCGTGTTGGTGCTGGGCGGCTTGTTGTACGTGCTTGCGGTCGCTGGGGAAGCCAAGGGCGTGGTGACGCAGGGCTTGCCGATGTTCGTGCTGGCGATTCTTATCGTTGCTCTGTTTCTGGCTGCCTTCCGCGAACCGGACCTGCGGCAAGCCTTGATGAATGTCATCGTCTCCCTCGGCGGATTTCTCTATATTGCTTGGCCCCTTGCATTTTTAGTCCGCATCTATTGTTTTGAACCTGGCACCAGGGCCGGGCCGTTTCTGGTTTTGTTCGTGATTCTTGTCACCAAGTTCAACGATATAGGGGGTTACACTGTCGGCAACCTCAGCAACCGGCTGATTGGCAATAATCACAAGATGACGCCGCGGCTCAGCCCGAAGAAAAGCTGGGAAGGCCTTGTTGGCAGTGTTGTTTTCAGTGTCGGCATTGCCTGCCTGCTGCTGCACTGGTTCGGGGATCGTATGCAGCCGCACGACCAACCGCTCATCACCATGCCGATTGCTGTTTGTATCGGCGTCGCCGCCGCCATCCTGGGGGTTTGGGGCGACTTGGCGGAATCGGTGATCAAGCGCGGTACCGGCGTTAAGGATTCCGGCACTATGGTGCCCGGCGCAGGAGGCCTGCTCGATGTGCTCGACAGCCTGGTATTCGTGGCGCCATTGTTTTACTGGTACATTGCGTTTGCAAAAGCACAGTCTATTTTCACACCCGTAGCTGAACAACTGACTAATTGACAACTGACGAGATCAAGCCATGGCACCTCCTGACAAAAAGATGGGCACCGGTCTTCGCGGCATCATTGCCGGCGAAACCGCATTATGCACCGTAGGAAAGACCGGAACCGGACTGACCTACTGCGGATATGATATTGCGGACCTGGCTGCCAATGCCCGGTTCGAAGAAATTTCCTGGCTGCTGACCCACGGCGAGCTGCCGACGCAGACGGAGCTCGACGACTACGTCGCCCGCCTCAAGTCACTGCGTGGTTTGCCCGCGGCAATGAAAGACACGCTCGAGCGCATTCCCGCCAGCGCCCACCCCATGGATGTCATGCGCACCGGCTGCTCGATGTTGGGCAATCTGGAACCGGAATCGGATTTCAACGAACAGCAGGACAAGATCGAGCGAATGCTCGCAGTTTTCCCCTCGATTATCTGCTACTGGTACCGTTACAGCCACGACGGGGTCCGTATCGACACGGATGATTCCGATGCCGATTCGATCGGTGGACAGTTCCTGCATATGCTGCACGATGACAAGCCGACGGCGTTGCATGAGCAGGTCATGAACTGCTCGCTCATTCTCTATGCCGAGCACGAGTTTAATGCCTCGACGTTCACCGCCCGTGTCTGTGCCTCAACCTTGTCCGATATCTTTTCCTGTGTCACCGGCGCCATCGGCACGCTGCGCGGTCCGTTGCATGGGGGTGCCAACGAAGCCGCCATGGCCATGCTCGAGCAGTGGCAGACCGCGGACGAGGCGGAACAGGCGATCCTCGGGATGCTGACGCGCAAAGAAAAGATCATGGGCTTCGGTCATGCCGTTTACCGGGAGTCAGACCCACGCAATGGGATCATCAAGGAATGGGCAAGAAAGCTCGCCGCCGACGTTGGCGATGCAGTGCTCATGCCTGTTTCCGAGCGTGTCGACGAAGTACTCAAGCGCGAGAAAGGCCTGTTTCCGAACGCCGACTTTTATCATGCCGGCGCCTACCATTTCATGGGGATCCCGACAAAGCTGTTCACCCCGATCTTCGTCATGTCGCGCGTGGCCGGTTGGACCGCCCATGTCATGGAGCAGCGTGCCAACAACCGAATCATCCGGCCCAGCGCCGATTATACCGGACCCGAGCCGCGCACCCTGGCCCCGATCGCCGAACGGTGAGCGCCAACGCCGATACCAATGAGCGCCCGCCGCCGGACCAGGTGCTGGCCGACATCGCGGACTATGTCGTTGACCACGGCGTTGACAGCGACGAGGCGTTCAACACGGCGAGATACTGCCTGCTCGATACCCTTGGCTGTGGTCTGCTGGCACTGACCTTTCCCGCCTGTGCGCGGCACCTCGGCCCGACTGTTGCCGGCATGATCGTGCCTGGCGGTGCCCGTGTCCCCGGCACCCGCTATGTACTCGACCCGCAGAAAGCCGCTTGGGATATCGGCTGCATGCTCCGCTGGCTGGACTACAACGACACTATGCACGCTGCCGAATGGGGCCACCCCTCCGACAATCTCGGTGGCATTTTGGCCGTTGGAGATTTCGTCTCGCAGCAACGTGCTGCTAACGGCGAAGCGCCGCTCACAATGAGCGAGGTGTTGACCGCCATGATCAAGGCGCATGAGATCCAGGGCATCATTGCGTTGGAAAACAGCTTCAACCGTGTCGGACTCGACCATGTCGTGCTGGTCAAAGTAGCATCGACCGCAGTAGTGACGCATCTGCTTGGCGGCAGCCGGGAGGAGATTATCGACGCGTTGTCACAGGCCTGGGTCGACGGGCAAGCGCTGCGCACCTACCGGCACGCCCCGAACGCCGGCTCCCGCAAGTCCTGGGCGGCAGGCGACGCCACTGCCCGCGCCGTGCACCTGGCGCTGATGACATTGCGCGGCGAGATGGGATTGCCATCGGTGTTGACGGCTCCGCATTGGGGGTTTTATGACGTGTTGTTTAAGGGCGAATCATTTTCCTTCAGCCGCGGTTTCGGCAGTTACGTTATGGAGAACATACTCTTCAAGGTTTCCTTCCCGGCCGAGTTTCACGCCCAGACTGCAGTTGAAGCCGCGGTCACGCTGCACCCGCGGGGCAAGGACCTCCTGGACGAGATAGAGCGAATCGATGTCACAACCCATGAGTCGGCCATTCGTATCATTTCGAAGGTCGGTCCGCTGGCAAACCCTGCCGACCGTGACCACTGCCTGCAATACATGATCGCAGTACCGTTGCTC
Organism: uncultured Lentisphaerales bacterium; assembly: GCA_964460215.1. Classification (GTDB taxonomy): domain Bacteria; phylum Verrucomicrobiota; class Lentisphaeria; order JABSQK01; family CAJWLW01; genus CAJWLW01. Next base: position 14,287 of record CAYWQM010000027.1, on the reverse strand, counting down.
CTGGGCAAACTTGAGGCGGAACATTACGAAGACGATTTCCACGCTGCGAATGCCGCAATCGACGCGTTGCGTGACAAAATGAGGATCACTGAGTCGCCGCAGTACACAGCGGATTATCTCGATCCCGGGAAGCGTTCGATTGCCAATGCCCTGCAGGTTCATTTCACCAACGGCACCAGTACCGAAGTCGTCGAAGTCGAGTACCCTGTCGGCCATCGTCGCCGACGCGCGGAAGCGATGCCGCTGCTGGAGGAAAAGTTCATCGCGAACGCCAGCCGAATTTTTCCGGCGGACCGCGCCCGCGCGTTGCTCGATCTCTGCCTTGATGGGGAACGCTTGTCGTCGATGCCGTGCCATGAATTCACCCGGCAGTGGGAAAGCTTAGATAATTTACAATAATCCATAGGCCAACCAGCAACATCAAAAAGAAAAGAATGGCAAATTCGTACGGCCCGTCACCGGCTGAAGGCGCCATTGAGCCGGGCGGTTTTGCCGAGTTGGTGATGCATCCGCCCTTTGCCCGATGTATTTCGGAACGCTGCCAAGCCCACCGAGCAGCCTCAATATGAACCGGCATTCCATCAACGCACATAGTCTATTGCTCGGCACTTGCCAAGCCCCGCCCAAATCTCTGATAATCTCTGCTGCCGGCACATCGACCTGGGCGGCGGAGGTCAGAAAAGACGGGAACACGCTGGTCTATACAACCACCAAGGGTATCGAGACGAGCATGCCCGTCAAGGGCGCCAAAGTTGTGCCTGGCGTTGTCCGCGGCAAGCGTTACAGGCCGGCGTTCATCGAGCGGGTCATCACCTTGATCAACGGCCTGTCAGATAGCCACCCGCACCTGAAGAAACAGCTGCGGCCGCTGCATGACGAATGGCTGGCATTGAGAACGGGCACAGATGAAACCGCCGGGGTCGCGGTTCAGGCAGCGCTCGACACCTTCAACGCCGGTTCCAGAGATTATGCGGCCTACAACGCCGCAATGACCGACCTCGGGATGATCGAATACAAGGATGTTCAGGGGCGTTTCGCCGATCAGACCCAGGCCGCCATCGCCCAGGTGAAAACCGGCTATTACACCGTCGGTCTTGCGAAATTACGAAAACTCGCGGCACAGGGGAGTGCATCGATTGACGCTTACCGGCAGCTTAAGCTGCTGGCGGACGAGCTGCTGTTGACAAAGCCGCCGACAGCAACGGCACAGGAAGCCCGGACACTGCGCACGGCTGCAAAGAAACAGGCGATCAAAGGAACCATGCAGACGATCAAGGCGGTGCGCCGGGGCGATATGACGATTGAGATATACCTGCAATGTCGAGGGCTGCTCACCGATCTACGCACCTATGTGATCGACAGCGGCAAAGGCGCAACCACAATCGATGAAAAGCTGGCGGAGCTGGTCGCCGACGCAGGTAAAAGCCTGCCCGGGTATGGCTTCAAAAAAAATGGCTTTCCGTTGCATCGCGACGACCACAAACTGATCAAACGGGTGGCGCCGTTCTATTCGCAGGCGGCCCCGCCATCACTGCAGATCGACAAGCAGGCGTTCTTGATCGGTGAGATAATGCCGCCGACGGTGCGCCGCGGGCGCGATGCGGAGCTGGTCTTCCGGGTTGTTTTCAATCGCCTGCCGCAGGAGGGCGGGCAGTTCGGCATTTTGATTTATGGCCATGGCGGCCACAAGGGGAGTAAATACGTGGTGCCGCTTCAGGAATTTAAGATTCAGGACGGCCATGGCCGTGCCGTCATCCGGGATGATTTCACGCGAATCGATGAACGCATCGTTAAACGTCAGGCACCCGGTAAATTCAGGGTTTTCGCCTTTCTGGCGTACACCGACGAGCGCGATTCTTCACCTTCCGACTGGGACGTCCTCAGTTCCGGCTGCCCGCTGCCGGTCGGGCCCTGAGCAACCCGCCTGGCGCTTGCCTCGCGTCCAGCCCCTGGATCGGCGACGGCCTACTGGCCGATGGGGAACCTCTCTGGACGGTCGCGCACGCAGCGCCATAGCTGCCAGCCCGACGGCCAAGCGTATTCGAGCATCAGCCACTGTGCCCCGTATTCGTGCAGTTCGACAAAGACCGGGTCGGTAGACGCGTAGTACCTGCCGTTATTCGGGGGTATCAACAGGTGCACCTGCTCCTTTTGCCGCAGGGCGTGCATTTCATCCGCGTAATAGTCGAGCCTCGCCAGAAATCGGTTGTCGAGCTGGTTGCAATAGATAGCGGCTGACCGCAGATCAAACAAGAGGATCCGTGAATCCTTCCAGTCGTCATCGACAATCGCCGCGATTTCTGCGCCGGTCGGTGGCGTGCCGATAAATTGGTCGCGCCCTTTGCCTTCCAGCCGCAACGGCCACAGCACAACCAGCACAGCCATCAGCAGGCCGCTGGCGAGAACCATACAGAACCGGCCGCCAGCGCGGCACTTCGTGAAGTTCGGGCGATATAGCCAACTATAGAGCATGGGCACCCAACAGAACCCGGCCATCAGAAATTCGCCGCCGAAATAAAGTTGCGAGGTGCGGCCGCCAGCCAGCACGATTACCAGTGCCGCGGTCAGCCAGAATCCCAAACGCAGGTCGAGTGGCATTGACTTGACGAAATGCGTCACCAGCAGCAGCACTGCGACAGCGATGCCCGCAACTGCCAGTCGCGGCTCCTCGGCAAACGCCGTGCACAGGGAGGAACTCTCGAAAAAGGGCTGTAGCCGGCGGATGCAGAACCACGGGTCATGCATGACCAGCCAGTTGCACAGCGGATACAGCAGTGCGATATATATGAGCGGCACAAACAGCAGGGCCGTCAATCCCTGGTGCCGTTCGGCCTGCTTTCTGCCGTAGACCTGCATCAGCATAAGTATCGCTATGGCAAAAACGATGCCCACACCGCCACCCAGCACCAGGATGCTGCAGTTGATTGCCACAACGATGAATTCCCGCAACACCGGCTCACGCTGCCACCGGCTGATGTGGTAAAGGGTGCTGGTCATTACCAAAAGAAAAATCCAAAACGGATTTTGCTCCCACAGGTAGTTGCGCAGTGCCGGTACCGCGAAGAGGACGGGGACGAAAACAAAAAGTAGCTTGCTGCGCCCGGCGAAATGCACCATCCGGCACAGGTAAATAAAGACCCAAACCTGGCAGATAGCCACCAACCAGGCCTGCGGGTCGCATGCCGCTGGCAGGATAGCCCGCAGCAGCAGCAGCAGCAGCGCCGGGAGCGGCGGATAATCAAGGACGCCGACGAGCGCCTGTTTGGCCCAGTTCTGCTGGTCTACCAGCGCGATGCAAATGTTCTCGTACACGGCCATCGATTCTGAGCCGACGAACGGCAGGTGCAGCCGCACTGCGAGCAGTCCGACGACGGCACCGACGATCAATACCGGCCGGCGCCAGGCCAGCGGTTCGCGATGCGCCTGATGCGAGGTGCCATACCAAATACGTTCCGCCAGATTACTCATGAGGCTGGATCATTTGAACAGTGCCTGCTCCTGCGGTGTCTAAGAGACTGGTGCATGTTGCCATTCAAGGCCCTCCGTGGCCGCCCAATTAGGGCCTCGGCCGCCGGATCGTTGTTCTCGGCCTGAACTGGCGTAGCCGTTAATTGAGCACCCGTTATCAGTTCTGCAACGCCGCTTGACCGCGTCGTTGTAACAGTTAGGTTGACAAACACTTCAAGCCGCGGACGCATTCTCGATCAGTTCAACGCCGAGGCGTTGCGGGTTGAATAAAAGAGCGATTGCCTACGTCGAATGGAAACAGGCGAGTTTCAGACACGTATTCGAGCGGCCAAGTCCGGCGATGTAGACGCCTTTGCCGAGCTGTTCGAGGAGTTGCGTCCAGCAACCACAGCAGTGGCTTATCGACTGGTTGGCCCGAACGATGCGGACGACGTGGTGATGGACACTTATCTTAAAGCCTGGAAAGCCTTGCCGCGGTTTAACGAGCGCTCGTCGCTCAAAACCTGGCTTTACCGGATCACGCACAATTGCTCGATGGATTACCTGCGGTCTCGGGGCCGGCGTTTGGAACGGGTCATGCCGCAAGACGAGGTGGACGACCGCGACATCGGCGAGCTTGAGGACCCAAAAGCCCCGTTGCCATCGGCCCCCATCGAAAAAGCTGAAACGGTAACGGCGGTGCGCGCTGCTCTGTCAGAGATGGACGAGACGCATCGGGTTGTGCTCGAACTGAGATTCATGGACGACTTGAGCTACGCTGACATCGCCGCGGCGATGGATGTCTCCATTGGTACAGTCATGTCGCGCTTGTTCAACGCAAAGCGAAAATTGCAGCGCATCATGCAGGAACAGAAACATTGAAAAACACGCCCTGGCGGAAAATCGAAGAGACGCTCCGGGAAGCCGGCAGCGACGATGTGCCCGTACGCGACCGCGACGCTTTCTGGGAGGCCTTCAAGGTCCGCGCCGAAGGAGAGACGCGTAACGAGCCGGCGCCCGCACCCGTTGTCCTCTTTCCCGCCTGGGTCAAGGCTGCCGCGTGCTTCGCGGTAATTGTGACGGGCGCTGCCTTGCTTATCCCAACTCCATCGAATAATAGTATTGTCGATGCAGAACTCAGTGAGATCACGACGATCGAGGTTGCCGCTGCCCACGGCGAAATCACAACAGATGAATCGGCCGGAGGCACCATCGTGTGGGTCCACGGATTGGAGCTGGAGGAAGCCGGACCAAACCAAATCAAAGCGTTTGATGTCGCTGCCGACCACAGCGCTGTCACAATCATGAACGATGAATCGACCAACAGCACGATCCTGTGGGTTCACGGGATGGAATTGAAATAATGCGACGTACAATCAAACTGATGGCGCTGGCACTGGTGTTCGGAGCCAGCTTGGCAAACGCTGGCATCATGTCAGTCCGTCTCGTGCATGCGACCGACGCCGAAGTCGGCATAGATCCCGGACTGTCCGACATCGCCGAGATTCTGAGCAGTCTCCGGTTCGAGAGCTTTTCACTGCTTGACTCTGATACGGTCCAGTTGCCGGCCGAAGACGCCAGGATCAGGATGGCACAGGGTTACACCCTGACTTGCAACGGCACCCAGGACGATCTCGCCATCGAAATGAATCACAACGGTCAGGCGCTGCTGAAAACAACGGCAAAGCTCAGACGCGGCAAACCGCTGATTCTCGGCGGCTTCCCGATCCGGGAAGGCAAAATCATCCTGGTGCTCAAGGTCGAATAAAAAAGTTCTTTTCGAAGTTGCTGTTTGGCATTAGCCATGCGCCGAAGAGAATGCCGCGTTTGGCACAACGGGTTTCCCCGTTCTTTCACTTACTTCTCCCGCGGCCGGGCCTCTGAAATCACCGGTGTTTCCGGCGACCGATCGGCGTTGTACTGGATATAGCTCTGCCATTTCTCCGGTACGTTATCTGCATCGAAGATGGCGTCAACCGGGCATTCGGGGATGCACAGGGCACAGTCGATACATTCATATGGATCGATAACTAGAATTTTGTCGTCTTCGTGGAAACAATCGACCGGACAGACTTCAACACAGTCCGTGTATTTGCAGCCGATGCATGGCTCTGTAACAATGTGGGGCATCTGCTGAACTGGCTCCTTATCTGCGTTCTGAAGAAGGTTGCTGTATGTGTTAAGTATGATGCGGATTTCGAGAAAACCCAGTACTGCACCGCTGGTTGCCGGAATTTGAATCAGGCGTAGATTACACCTTCCAGCAATCGACGCGCCCATCTCACGACACCCACACTGCACGGCCATATTCCGGCACGTATCCCTCAGGGGCCGCGTCCATCCCATGAACGATCCCAAATACATCCGCAACTTTTCCATTATCGCCCACATCGACCATGGCAAGTCGACGCTGGCGGACCGGTTGATGGTACATACCAACACCATCGACGAACGCAATTTCCAGGATCAATTGCTCGACGACATGGACCTTGAGCGCGAGCGTGGCATCACGATCAAATCGCATCCGGTAATCATCAAATACGAAGCCCGCGACGGGCATACGTACACGTTGAACCTGATCGACACCCCGGGCCACGTCGACTTCAGCTACGAAGTAAGCCGCAGCCTTGCCGCCTGCGAAGGCGCACTGATGCTCCTGGACGCAAGCCAGGGCGTACAGGCACAAACCGTTGCCAACGTCAACCTGGCGATGCGGCAGAACCTGACGATCGTCCCGGTCATCAACAAGATCGACCTGCCTGCCGCCGATATAGACATGTGCTATGAGCAGCTCGAGGAAATCCTGACGATCCCCCACGAGGAAGCGATCCTGGCCAGCGCCAAGGATGGCAGCGGCATCGAGGAGGTCCTCGAAGCAATCATCCAGCGTGTACCGCCGCCTGAGATCATTGACGACACCGTTCGCGCTTTGATTTTCGATTCCGTATATGATGCCTTTCGCGGCGTAGTAAATCTCGTGCGCGTCGTCTCCGGCAGCCTGAAGCGCGGTGTCCGTATCCAGTTCTTCGCTACTGACCAGATGTCCGAAATCAAGGAAGTCGGGGTTTTTACACCTGAAATGGAGGCGACCGAGGAATTGTCCGCCGGCGCTGTCGGCTACGTTATCGCCAACATCAAGACACCGGACGACTCGAAGATTGGCGACACCATCACGTCGCATGCCAAGCCTTGCGCGGAACCACTGCCGGGCTTCCAGGAAATGCAGCCCATGGTGTACAGTGGCATCTACCCGATCGAGACGGCGGACTACGAGAACCTCAAGTACAGCCTGTCGAAGCTGCGACTAAACGACTCCGCCTTCGTCTATCAGGCGGAAACCTCTGCAGCCCTGGGGTTCGGCTTTCGCTGCGGCTTCCTCGGGTTGCTGCATATGGAGATCATCCAGGAACGGCTGCGACGTGAGTATGACATGGATATTATCGCCACGTATCCCAGTGTCATTTATCACGTATACTTGAAGAACGGCGAAATGAAGCCCGTGGACAACCCGGTTTTTCTGCCGGACCCGAACGAAATTGAGCGTATCGAAGAGCCGATGGTAAACGTCAGCATCATATCCCCATCGGATTACATCGGGGGCATCATGAATCTTATACTCGAGCGACGTGGCTGTTGTTCGAACACCGCCACCGTTGACCAGCAACACGTCATGCTGCAGGCGGAACTGCCGTTGCACGAGATCGTTATAGATTTTCACGACAGGTTGAAGACGATTACCCGCGGCTACGGCAGCATGGATTATGAGTCTGGCATATACCGCGTAGGTCCGATGGTCAAGCTTGAAATGCTGGTCAACAAGGAGCCGGTCGATGCATTTGCTACCATCGTGCATCGCGACCGCGCCGAGAGCCGCGGCCGGCAGATGGCGGAAAGTCTGAAGGAGGTCGTTCCGCGTCACCTGTTCCAGATCGCGATCCAGGCCGTTGTCGGCAGCAAAGTTGTGGCGCGCGCGACGGTGCGGGCCCTGCGGAAAGACGTCACGGCGAAATGCTACGGCGGGGATATCACGCGTAAACGTAAGCTGCTGGAGAAACAGAAAGAAGGCAAAAAGCGAATGAAGCAGGTTGGCAAAGTCAACATTCCCCAGGACGCCTTCATCAAAATTCTACAAACCAATACTGACTGATGTATTCAGTACCCGCCATCATATTCGATATCCTGCTTTTCGTTGTCTGGCCTGGAAACTATATCTATCAGGAATTTCTGTCGAGCCGCCGGCATCGGCAGCGTCGTAGCCTCAAGATGATCATTTCGCAGACCCTCTACAGGATCCGTTGGGACCGGGACCGCTTGACTGCGAAACAACAGGAGACCCTGACAGCGGTCAGTGAAGAAGCTCGGCAGCGCCTCGCTAAACCGCCGGAGGCGAAAGAAACGAACGCGTTCCTGGAAACTGCGGTGAAGCGCATCAAACAGACGGTCCCAAAGCACAAGTACCGGCGCAGCAAGGAAATACTTGAGTTGCTGGTGGTCGTCATCGGAGTCGTCATGGGTATCCGGGCGCTGTTCCTGCAACCGTTCAAGATTCCGACCGGCAGCATGCAGCCGACCCTCAGCGGCATCCATTTTACGGCGCTCGACAAGGTCGATGTGGCATGGTGGGAAAAAGTTCTGCACTACACCAACGGCTCTCGCCGCTATGTCGACGTGATCGCCTCACAGTCGGCACGCGTCTGGCACGATCCCAAAAGAGGCATGGTGAATGACCGCTCGACCCAGAAAAACATGCTGATTTTTTTCCCGTACACCGTGTGGCGCCATTCCAATGCAAGCTATACGCTGCCGGGTACTCGCGACATTGTGGGAAAATACCTGGCGACCTACCGCATCGAACATTATCCGGAGGATTATTTAAACCTCAAATCAGGGGAGACACTGGCTCGAGGCTATCTCGAGCTCGGGGATCACCTGTTTGTCAACCGCAGCGTCTACAATTTCACGGAGCCGAAACGTGGTGACATTACGGTTTTTACCACGGACGACCTCTTGTATGAGAGGAAACCGCTGCGCGGGCGTTTCTACATCAAACGACTGGTCGGCATACCCGGCGATACCCTGCGCATTCGCGACAGCCGACTGTACGTCACCGAAGCGGGTAGTGACACGGAGGTTGCCGTGGATGACAGTTTTGGGCCTGCCTTTGACCGCATCTACTCATTCAAAGGCGGCTATCGCGGTTACTCCTATGCCGGGTTCCTGGCGTCAGGGTCGGATGAAGTCACGTTGGATGTCGACGAGTACTGGCTGATGGGTGACAACAGCGAGAACAGTCTCGACAGCAGGTTCTGGGGACCCGTGCCGCGCCGCAACATCGTTGGCCGCGCGGACTTCGTGTATTGGCCATTCACCCGACGGTGGGGCCTTACCGACCTGGCGGAACCGCTCGACTTGGAGTCTCCGCCGACCCGGATGCCGGGAATCAAGGAGTAGCTGGGACCTGCCTAGGTCGCGACGGAGATGACATCTTCCGGCGCTGCCGAAAGCCGCTGCGGACCCGAGTCGGTGACGACGTAGGTGTTCTCCAGCCCGATGACGCCGTATTGCGGATGCGTTACTTTAGGCTCGACCGCAAGGACATTGCCGGCTACCAGGGGCTGGCGCATGCGTGGCGCCAGAATCGGATACTCATTCACCTCCAGCCCGACGCCGTGACCGACGAAGCCCGCGTCGTAGCCGGTTGGCCCCATGAATCCTTCGGCAATGCCGGCATCGGCCGCCGCCGCGACAGCCGACTCATAAACGGCCTCCGGGACGGCCCCGGGCTTCAGCAGCGACTCAATGTGACGTATCACCTGCGCGGTACCGTCCAGTATGCGCGATGCTTCTTGCGGCATCTCCCCGAGCACGGCCATGCGTGTCTGATCGCAGAAATACCCTGTCGTGTTACTCAGGTAATCACAAATGATCGGAGTATTGACGACGATTGGATCATGGTCACCGCCCTGCGGATAAGCCGGGTGAGGTCCTTTGCCGCCGATCGGAAACTGAGAATGCCCCGGGATCGCGCCGTTCGGGCCGGAGACAATGACGCCGGGATTACATTCCAGATTGAGTCCACGGAAGCGTGTCAGGCCAAGGCCGCCGGCGCAGTACATGAACGCGTCCAGGGTGGCCTGCAGGTTGATGGTTGACATGCCCGGCTTCAGAACCTCTGGCAGCTCCCTGTAGACCGCGTCATTCAGCGCCGCGGCATCGCGAATCTGATCGAGTTCCCAATCGCTCTTCACTGCCCGCAAATCCATGATTGCCGGCGATGCGTCTGTGAAGCTTGCGGATTCGAGCAGCTTCTCATAGAATGCCAGCGAGGCGGCCGGCAGCACATCGAGCTCCATGCCGAGACGCCACGGCGCCGGTCCGCACAATTCTTCGACATGCGCCTGTAGCTGGCGCATGCTGCGCAGATCCTGGATGTCTGTCAGCGGCGAGTCGGCCTGTGCGCGTTCGAGTACTTTTCGAACCAGCAGCCGCGGTTCGCCGCTCGCCGGGATCAGCAAATGCGCTGTCTGCACGGTGCCGGCAAAGTAGTACAGGTCTATGTTTTGCACGATGATGACTCCGTCCAGCGGAGTCTCGCCATTCGTCATGCGCGATTGTAACGCGGCGATGCGCTTTTGAATTTCATCTTTCGGAATGGTTGCCATGTTGCCGAGTCACCTCATAAATCATGATTTGCGAACCTCAGACCCCGTAATATAAGAGCCTGAGCCGCAGTAAAAATATGCACGGGCTATATTTATCGGGTTTGCTCACCATATCACGGCACTGATAGAATGCCTGTAATTGCCACAAGATGCTTTGGGAGTAGTTCACATACCTGCTGAAACGCTGTAGATTTGCTGCGAGTCGCTGCCTGGATATGCTGGCCTCCTCCTTTCGATGGCGGTCGAATTAAATGTTGCTTAGGAAACTGCATCGTTTGGCTCATTCTTTTCCATACATCTTTTTCTACAATCCCATGGGGTGATTGTGGCCATGTTGCGCCTCCGGAAAACATATATTTGCGTTTCAGGCGTTTCCCCCCTTTCCTCCCGTTACCAATACCTGTAACCGATCCAGCGATATGCCCGAAAACAAATGCATCCTCGTTGTCGACGACGAAGACAGTATTCGCCGGCTGGTGTCACGGTTGCTGACGAAGAACAACTACAACGTCATCGATATCGCCGACGGCAATGAAGCCCTCAAAATCCTAGATGCCCAAACTATTGATCTGGTCATCTCCGACATTGCCATGCCGAACAAGTCCGGCCTGGAGCTGCTGGCCGAGATCAAGGCACACAGCGATGTCCCTGTGATCATGCTAACTGGTCAGAACTCGGTGAAAAACGCCGTCGACTGCATGAAGCACGGGGCTTTCGAATACGTCATGAAACCGTTCGTAGTCAACGAGTTGCTTGAGAAGGTAGAAAACGCCCTGCTCAGCGCCACAGCGGTCGATCGTACGGCGTGCATAAGTCATGTCGACAACCCCCAGATTGCCGGCTACGAAATCATTCGTATCCTTGGGGAAGGCAACATGGGCACGGTCTATCTCGTGCATGGCAACGAAAACCGGCACGCCGGAGAACTGCTCGCAGTCAAGATTCTCAAAAGCGGCACCATACCCGAAAAGGACCGAGAGCTTTGCCTCAAGCGGTTCATGAACGAATCGAAAGCGGTGTCAGCGGTGATGCACCCCAATATCGTCTCGATCATTGAATACGGGGTCTGCGAGAGCGAAAAAATCCCGTTCATAGCGATGGAATATGCCCGCGGTAAGTCGCTCAAGGCATACATCACAGACAAAGACGAATTTACCATCGTGCAGAAAGCCCTCATCCTGCGGCAGATAGCAGATGCGCTCAGCGCCATTCATGAGCGCAAAATCTGTCATCGCGACATCAAGCCGGCCAATATCATGGTCGACGAGGCGCTGACCGTGAAGCTCACAGACTTTGGCATCGCCCATCTGCCCGATTCAGACCTGACCATGACCGACAATGTCATCGGCACACCAACGTATATGTCGCCCGAAGCCTTTATCTCCGCCAAGGTCGATGAACGCTCTGACATTTTCTCGCTCGGCATCGTTGCCTATGAATTCCTGCTCGGCCAAAAGCCCTTCCAGGGCGATAACGTCCGCGACCTGGCCAAGGCGATTCAGTCCGGAAAACCCCAGGACCCCTGCAAGGTAGACCCCGACTTCCCACAGAAACTCCAGCAGCTCCTGGCGAAGATGCTGAAGAAAAACCCGGCAAACCGATACAGCACTGCTGTCGAAGTAGTTGCTGAGATAGACGAATACCTCCTCGCCGCCACCGCCGGCACCGGGTCGGTGTTGCAGCGGCTAATGGGCCGCTTCAGTGCCGCCGACTGGTGCTGAATTCCCACGGCCCGGTCCTTTTACTATCGCCAAACCTTGCGCCTCGCACGGAATAATCCCGAGGGATCAATTTCTGGCGACCGGGTGTCCCCGTTGAATTTTCCGTCCGTTCACTAAGAAATGCCTTCCTGCTGGCGTCTTACCTGATGTTGAAGGTCGTCATTCATTCATTTACACGCATTCGCCATTTTCGGAGGAAAATCATGAAACACCTGCTGCTGCTTATTTTTGTTGCTGTTATCTGCCCGACAACGACTCGCGCCACCGGTATCCTGTTGCCCAAGGACAAATCGCTCCCGGCGCTGGCGATCCAGCATCAGCGCGTCAATATCGACGTCAAGGACGGCGTCGCCACCGCGAAAATCGAGCAGGTCTTCAAGAACAGTGTCAATCGCCAGCTCGAGGCGACGTATGTCTTTCCATTGCCGGCGGACGCCAGTATTGGTGAATTCGCCATGTACATCAACGGCAAGAAGCAGGCCGGCGAGCTCGTCGAATCCGGCAAGGCCCGCAAAATCTACGAAGACATCGTTCGCCGTATGCGCGATCCCGGACTGCTCGAGTACATGGACGGGCAACTCTTGAAAATGCGCGTCTTCCCGGTTCCTGCCAATGGCGAACAGCGTATAGAAATATCTTATACCCAGCAACTTAAGTATGAAGGCGGGACCTATCAGTATGTCTATCCGCTGCGTACCACAAAGGCCGCCTCGCGCACGCTCGAAGACTTCACGATCGGTGTCAATATCGATTCGAAAGTGCCGATCAAGACGATCTACTCGCCGACCCATGAAATCGGCATTGCCCGCAAAGGCGAAAATCACGCGGTCATCGGCTTCGAGGAGTACCAGAGCCTGCTCGATCGCGATTTCGTGCTCTACTACGGTGTTTCAGAGAAGCGCTTTGGCCTCAACCTCCTGACCCATGCCGAAGCCGACAAGGACGGCTACTTCATGATGATGCTGGCGCCGCAGTACGACAAGAAAGACATGGAAATACTCGAGCGCGATGTCGTTTTTGTCTTTGATACTTCCGGGAGCATGGCAGGTGAAAAAATCCGCCAGGCCCGCGAAGCTCTTGATTATTGCGTCAAGAAGCTCAACACGGGAGACCGTTTCAACGTCGTGCGCTTCAGTACGGATATCGATGCCTTCAAGCCCGGGCTGGTCAAGGTGTCGGAGGAATCACGCCGGGAAGCCCTCGGCTACATAAAGAATTTCGAAGCTCGCGGCGGCACCGATATCGACGGCGGCCTGCAGGCCGCCCTGAAAATGCGGACCGATGAGCGCCGCCCCTTCACAATCATATTCCTCACCGACGGTAAGCCGACAGTCGGCGAAACCGAGCCGGCGGCGATCATGAAACAGGTCAACGCGCTGACCGCCGATCGTACCCGGATTTTCGTGTTCGGCGTCGGTGAGCAGGTCAACACCCACCTGCTCGACCAGATCGGCGCCGATACGGGCGGCTATTCACAGTACGTCCGCCCCAGTGAAGACATCGAGACCGAAGTATCCGCCTTCTACGACAAAGCCAGCAATCCCGTCCTGTCGCAGCCGGCGCTCGAGGTGCGCGGTCTCAAGGTCCTGGACGTTTACCCGCGTAAACTCGATGACCTCTTCCACGGCGCCCAACTGACGCTTTTCGGCCGCTACCAGGGCGAGGGAGACCACGCTGTCATCCTTAAAGGCGAAATTAATGGGAACCCTCGCGAATTCGTCTACGAATACAACTTCCCGAAAAACACGCCCGACAGTGAATTCATTACCCGCCTGTGGGCCACCCGGAAAGTCGGCTTCCTGCTTGACCAGATCCGGTTGCAGGGCGAAGAAGGCGAGCTTAAGGACGAAGTCATCCGCCTCAGCCAGGAATTCGGCATCATGACGCCGTATACGTCGTTCCTCGTGCTCGAAACCGATCAGGACTATGCCAGGAACGACATTTCCAGGGAACAGCAGGCCAGGCTGCAAAAGCACAATCAGCGGCGCCGGGAAGAACAGCGTGCCGCAATCGAAAAACACGGCAACTGGAGCGCTTCCCCGCCAGTCGCTGTCCGCTCCTCCCGTAACTCTGCCGGGAACTACGGCCAAGCGTTCTCCGATGACTCGGATTCGGCCATGGAACACGCTGTCGTGCCGATGTTCGGCGGCGGTGGAGCCGGTGCCGATGGCCTGACAGTCACCGATCTCGAGGTTGCTGCCGGTGGCCCCGGCAAGAAAGCATTTGCCGAGCACCTCAAGCTCAAGGACACGATGGCCAGCCGGACGGGGCGCGACGCCCTGGATGTCAGCGAAGCGATCGCCGATTACAAGCGCGCCGATGCGCCCGATATCAATGAGGCGCGCCAGACCCGAAAAATCGGTGAGAAGCTGTTTACCAGGGTCAACGGGGTATGGATCGACAGCGGCTTCAAGAAGGAGATGCCCCTGGCAAAGATCACCTGCCTGAGCGACGAAT
>CAYWQM010000026.1:2368-49064 GCA_964460215.1 uncultured Lentisphaerales bacterium | reverse complement strand
GCATGTCGTGCGCCGGCACCGACATGATGGCCCCAGTACCGTAGGTGATCAGAACGTAATCGCTGATCCAGATGGGGATCGCCTCGCCGTTGACCGGATTGGTCGCATGCGCCCCAATAAAGACACCGGATTTCTCTGTATTCAGTTCGGTACGGTCGAGATCTGATTTTCGGGAAGACGCCTCGACATATGCCTCCACTGCCGGTCGCTGTTCGTCGGCAGTGATCTGCTCGACCAGCGGATGCTCGGGCGCGAGTACCATGTAGGTCGCTCCGAACAACGTGTCGGGCCGCGTCGTGTAGACGCGGATGACATCGTCGCGATCGATCACTTTGATATCAACCTCGGCGCCGGTGGATTTGCCGATCCAGTTGCGCTGCATTTCCTTGATTCCTTCCGGCCAGTCGAGGTCGTCGAGATCGTTGAGCAGGCGCTCGGCGTACTCGGTGATGCGCAGGATCCACTGCTTCATCGGCCGCCTTACGACCGGGTGATTGCCGCGTTCGCTCCTGCCGTCGATCACTTCCTCATTGGCCAGCACGGTGCCGAGCTCCGGGCACCAGTTGACGGCGATCTCGTCGAGATAGGCCAGGCCCTTCTTGTACAACTGGAGAAAGATCCACTGGGTCCAGCGGTAATATTTCGGATCGGTCGTGTTTACCTCACGCGACCAGTCATACGAAAAGCCGAGGGATTGGATCTGGCGCTTGAAGTTGATGATGTTCCCGGCGGTTGTCTCGGCTGGGCGGGTGCCGGTCTCAACGGCGTATTGCTCGGCAGGCAATCCGAACGCATCCCAGCCCATCGGATGCAGCACATTGTAGCCGCGCATGCGTTTGTAGCGGCACCAGATGTCCGTAGCCGTGTACCCTTCCGGGTGCCCGACGTGCAACCCCGCACCGCTGGGATACGGGAACATGTCGAGGACATAGAGCTTCGGCTTGTCCGATTCGTCTTCGGCTTTGAAGGTCTCGTTGGAGTGCCAGAAGTCCTGCCACTTGGGCTCGATCCTGGCCGGGCGGTATTTGGCATGTTCTTCGGTTGCCATAATGCGATTCTCACAAGTTACGCAACACTTAGTTGCCGTAGGTCAAAAGGTAAAGTCGGCGGCTGTTGCCAACTCGCGTTTCAGGCGTGGCCGGCGACCTCGAGGATGGTCTGCTCAAGGTCGATTGTCGGCGCGTAGCCTAATAATCGTTCTGCCTTGCTCAAGTCCGGTACGCGACGCAGCATATCCTCGAAGCCGTCTTCGTAGGCGTCGTCATAGGAGACATGGGTGATTTCGGAATTGCTCTGCAATGTATCTTTCACGGTTTGCGCCAGGTCGTTGATCGAGATTTCGCTGTTCGATCCGAGATTCACCACCTCGCCTTCCGCTGCCGGACACGAGAGCAGGTCGGCCATGGCGCGGGTTATGTCGGCAACATTGGCAAAGCAACGCGTCTGTTCGCCGTCGCCGAAAACGGTGATTGGATCGCCGCTGAGCGCCTGGCTCACGAAATTCGGAATGACCATGCCGTACTGGCCGCTCTGGCGTCGGCCGACAGTATTGAACAGCCGCAAGACGCAGACCGGAATGCCCGACTCCTTCGCCATGGCGAAGCCGGCAAATTCATCAATCGCTTTGGAGCATGCATAGGCCCAGCGGTGTTTAGTCGTCGGGCCGCTCACCGTATCGTCGGCTTCGGAGAACGGTACTTTTGAACTTTTGCCATAGACTTCCGAGGTCGAGGCGATCACCACTTTCTTGCTGTACCGCTGCGCCATATTGAGGACGTGGGTGGTGCCCTCGACGTTCGTGCGGATCGTGTGCAACGGTTGCTGGACGATCAGTTGTACGCCGACAGCGGCAGCCAGATGATAGATGACATCGCACTCGTTGACCAGAGGGGCCAGGACCATCTCGTCGAGAACCGTGTCGATGGTGAATGTGAAATCAGGATTGTCGGTGTGCTGCTCGACATTGCTCATGCTGCCGGTCGAGAGATCATCGAGGATCACCACCGAACAGCCGCGCTCAAGCAGGACGTCGCACAGATGGCTGCCGATGAAGCCGGCGCCTCCGGTGATCAAAACCTTCATGAGTTCTCCTCGGTTGCACAGCGGCAGTGACAAAGCGGCCAATACGATAGCATCACCACGACTCGACGCAACCTTGCCGGAGGCTGAGTGCAACCGTCCCGTCGGCGAGGGTTGCGATGCTCGGGCACTCGATGCCGTATCAGTCAAAATTCGGCAAGAAAGTCGGATCATCCCGGATCGCGCTGCGGTCGGCGCTCTGACACAGCAGCGTTCGATAGAGCGGGTGTATCGGGGTGCCCGACGCTGGGACTGATTGAAAGCCGCGCCCCATTCGTGTTGCCCAGTATGGTGATGGACGGGTGCGATACATACGCGAAACCGTCCTTGTGAACGATGACTGTGTCGCCAATTGTCACACGGTTCATATATCGCTCTTCATTCAGCTGTTGTTTCTTGTCTATGGTCCGGCCATTCTTCTTAGGTAGCTGCGAAATAACGCAAAGAGGGAGGCCCGTCTTGAGCCTTTGCAGCCACGCGGCGTGCGTGTACGTTGTAAAGATGATCTCGAGATGCCCACGCGATTACTGGCTTCACGCCAAGGACCTTGCTCGGTACCGGCGTCGAACTGCAGGTGGAATGGCACGTCGGCATCGATGCTGGGCGTTCCTCACTTTCCCAAATAATTGCGAGGCGCCGCGACGAAAAGATCGTGACGCACGATTTAACCTCTTTAAGTCCGTACCATTCACGTCTAATCCCAACCCAAAGCGAATGCACCTATGTATGATCGCAATTTGATCGCAATTTTCGGGGCTGTTTTTTCATGCATCATGATCTCTGCGCTGTTCGCGGCCGAGACTGTCATTGTGGAGGCCGAGGCGTTTCGTCCCCTCGATGACAAGGGGTGGCAGGTGACGCATCAGGACGATAGCTGGGCGAGCCACACGTATGGCGGTGCCTGGTCGTCGCACGGCGGACTGTTGGGCGCACCGGCGGACAGCGTCGGCAGTGTCGCGGTACAGACTGCGACCATCCCTGTGAACGGCGACTACCGGGTCTGGAGCCGGTACCAGGCGCCACCGTATTTCAACTTCATGCATCGGGTCGAGGTGCATCAGAACGGCAAGGTTCTCTATTCCGAAGTGTACGGGAAGTATGAGACGATGCGGCAGTGGAGCTTCGGCGTTGAATCCACCCAGCTCTGGTGGCCGTGGGGGACCGATCACGATGCCGCGGAAGCACCGCCGGACAAGACCGTGAAACTGAAGGCCGGCACTGCCGAGCTGCACCTGATCACGGTCAAGATGCCTGCACCGGCCGGTGCGCCGATGGTCGATCTGATCGCGTTGACGACTGACCTGACGCCCGCCGCGATGGGACCGGCGGGCACGCTGTTTTCCACCCATGCAATGACTGCAAGTAAGCTGTACATGCGCTTCCAGAACACGACTGCTGCCCCGGCCAAGCTCACTCTCGCCCGGCTGATCGGGCATTATCAGCCGCTCAATTACGTCGGCGACAGTACTGAGATTCCCACCGCCGCTGTGCCCGCGGGTGCGTGGAGTGCGTGGACCAACATCGCACCGTTCTGCATGCTGGTGCATCAGGATGGCCTGGAGATCACCCTGGCTGATGCCGACGGGTACACCGTGCAAGTGGCACGTGACGCAGCGGGGCAAGATCTGGTTGGGGACATGCAGATTGCGGGGGCCGTCGGCACGGTCGTTATCCCCATGGACATCATCTGGAACCGCGAGCGCAAAGTGCTGACCAACCGCGAACACAGCGACGCGATTATTAAATTGACGAAGACCAAATGGCGGACCGCCAACAACGGTCGCAAGCCACAGGAGATCCTCTATCACGGGGCCGCTGACGGGCCGGAGTTGAGAGACGCACTCGGGTTCAATACCGACTTACCCGACGGCTACGATCAGAATCCGGTCTCCGGCCTTTTTGCGCACGCGGGCACCCTTGATGAAATCCGGGCGCTCGCCGACCGCATCGAAGACAAGGCGGCCCATCGCATTGTCAGTTTTTTTGATGAAGCGACTATGCCGTATCCGGAAGCTGAAGCGCTAACCAAGCTCGCGAGGAAATTGATCGGTCCGCAGGTCGAGACCGGAATTAATTACACGCCGCATTTCCCGTTGCCGCAATACTACGGCGAGCAGGCCACGTGGGTCGATATGTTCAAGGCCGGCCCGGAAGGCATGACAACGTTCTGGACGGAGGATTTTCTCTTCAGCGTTCCGCAGTTGCCGCAGACGTTTTCGTGGACGTACGCCGCGATCCATTGTGCGGTCAAATACCACGGGCAGAAGATCCAGATGTACGTGCTCCCCCACGCGCCCGGGCAGGTCCCGGCGTTTCTGCGGCGCAACCTCGTAATGAGTGTCGGTGCTGGGGCTCAGTTCATCAACCTCTTCTGTGTTGCACCGTCAAACGTTTTCACCGAAAACTACGTTTCCTGGGGATACACGGACAGTTTCCGCGTCATTCACGAATCGATTTTCGACTCCGCAGAAGCGGAACCTTACCAGATTGAGGGAGCCATGCGCCCTGGTCGTGTCGCGGTCGTTCGCAGTCACGCCACCGAGGAAAATGAAAGTAAATACATCGTCGATCCGACCAGCGAACCGTTCATGAAGGACTGCTCGAACGCCGCCACCGAGGAGACGTACAACCGCCAGATGATCTGCCGCATGGATCAACAGATGCAGTACCTCGCGTTGCGGCATGCTCAGTACAAGGTGGATGTGATCACAGAGGACGATATCATCGACGGCTACCTCGACGGGTACGAAGTCGTGCACTTTGCCGGCGAATGGATCGACAGCCGGGCCGTGCCGAAGCTGGCGGCCTGGGTCGAGGCCGGCGGCATCCTTTACGCCGCGGCGGGTGCGGGACATCTCGATGAGCACGGCAAGAAATCCGATGCCATGCTGGCGTTGCTCGGGTTGACCGACACATCGATCACAAAGAACGTGCATATCATGCGGCCGCTCCTGGAGATGCCGCTTGTCGAACCGATCGACACGATCTCGCTCGTCGGTGTAGCCGGCAAGATCGACGCCATTGCGATGCGCCAGACGTTTACGCCGGCCACCGCAAAGGTGATCGGAACGTGGGGCGACGGCAGTGCTGCCGCGACCATACAGAGCCATGGTAAAGGCGAGGCGATAGCTGTCGGCACGCTATCGGGGACGAGCTATATCCGCAGCGGCTTGCGGCCCGTGCCATTCGCGCGCGGTGGCAACAGGGAGCTCTATAATCCAACCGAGTTTTCACCGGCCGCGGCGGAGCTGGCCTGGCTGGGGGTAGCTCGGTCCGGCATCAAGCGGTATGCCGAGTGTTCCAACAACCTTGTGGAGGCGCTCATCATGGACAGCGACAAGGGTACGTTGCTCACCCTGGTGAACTGGGACAATGCCGTACAGCCGGCGTTGCAGGTGAAGATCCGCGTCTCAAGCAAACCCGCATCCGTACGCACCGTGCAGGGGCAAGCGGAGATCCGGGACTGGTCGTACAGGGACGGCGTGCTCACCTTCACGACCGATCTCGAGTGGGCCGACTACATCCTCATCGCGAATTTTGTGGCCAAGTAGGCAAGGCTACGACGTGCGGCGGCAGAGCGAAGCGTCGACGGCCCCGGCCGGCTATTGGCGGCGCGCTTACCTTTGGTTGGCCGAAACGCCTTGCTCCCGCTATCCATGTGCCACTGCTGAAGCCCCTCGGCACGCGAAATGACGCACGGCGCGAGTGGGCGATTTCCACAGAAACCCGTTGCGGCCGGCGCAGCTGGGACGGTTTTTCAGGACGGCACCATCTTGGTGCGGCAGATACTGTCACCGACTGCAAAAGCTGCGGAGAGCAATCCCGGGGGGAGCATCTACCGACGCGGCAGGTCGCCTTTGCCTTTGGTCGGCAACTCAGTGTGGCCGGTGAGATAGCGGTCGACACCGCAGGCTGCTTCGCGTCCTTCGGAGATGGCCCAGACAATCAGTGACTGGCCGCGCCGCATGTCGCCGGCGCAGAAGGTGCCGGCGCGGCTGGTCATGTAGTTCTCGTCGGACTTGACGTTGCCGCGTTCGTCGACCTCGATGCCGAGCTGCGCGACGACACCATCGGGCTCCGGACCGAGAAAACCCATGGCCAGCAGCACGAGCTGGGCGGGGTAATGTTTCTCGCTGCCCTCGACCTCTTTCATTTCAGGACGGCCGCCGTTGGGGTTGGACACGAACTCGACCTGCACCGTGACCAGTTCGTCGACCTTGCCGTCGACGCCGATGAGTTCCTTGGTCATGATGCTGTATTCGCGGTCGCAGCCTTCCTCATGCGATGAACTGGTGCGCACGCGCATCGGCCAGTTCGGCCACGGCTGGTTCGCGGGCCGCTCAGCCGGCGGCGGGGGGAAGAGCTCGAAGTTGGTGACTGACGCGGCGCCGTGACGGTTCGATGTGCCAATGCAGTCGCTGCCGGTGTCGCCGCCGCCGATGACGATCACATGTTTGTCGGTGGCCATGATCTGTTTTTCGGGTTCCGGATCGTTTTCGCACCGCTTGTTCTGCTGCGTCAGGAATTCCATGGCGAAGTGAACACCATCGAGCTCGCGCCCGGGAATCGGCAGGTCTCGCGGTTTGGTGGCGCCGCCGGAAAGGACCACGGCATCGAAGGCATCGAGCTTGTCGACCGGGTAGCTGAAGCCGACATCGGCGTTGGTCTCGAATATGATACCCTCGGCTTCCATCAGTTCGATGCGTCGGTCGATGACCCATTTCTCCATCTTGAAGTGCGGAATGCCGTAACGCAGCAGACCGCCTATGCGGTCGGCGCGCTCGAGCACGGTCACCGTGTGCCCGGCACGGTTGAGCTGCTCAGCCGCGGCCAGTCCGGCAGGCCCGGAACCCACAACAGCGACGGTCTTGCCGGTGCGCTGCTCCGGCGGGCTCGGCTTGATGAAGTCGTGCTCCCAGGCGTACTCGACAATCGCCTTCTCGATATTCTCGATGGTTACCGGCGGGTCCGTGATGCCGAGCACGCAGGCTTCCTCGCACGGGGCAGGGCACAGGCGCCCAGTGAATTCCGGGAAGTTGTTGGTGGCGTGCAGGCGATCGATGGCCTCGCGCCAGAGCCCGCGGTAGACCAGGTCGTTCCAGTCGGGGATAATGTTGCCCAGTGGACAGCCGCTATGGCAGAAGGGCACACCGCAGTCCATGCAGCGGCCGGCCTGATTCTTCAGCTTCTGTTCAGGATACGGCTCGTAAAATTCCTCGTAATCGCCTACACGTTCCGCTACAGGGCGTTTTGCCGGCATCTCCCGTGCGAACTCCATGAATCCTGTCGGCTTTCCCATCGCTGTCTCCATTCGCGGTGCCTGTCACCGCAATTCCAGAACTATGCGGTCACCGCATTTTCTGCTTTGATTTCCTGTTCAGTTAGGCGCTGCAGGGCGGCCTTGAAGTCGGATGGAATGACCTTGACGAAGTTGCCCAGGCTTGCGTCCCAGTTGTCGAGAAGCCGCTGCGCTACGACGCTGCCCGTGTAGTGCTGATGCTTTTCGACAAGTGCCTTCAATTCGGCGATGTCGTCCTCTTCTTCGAGCGTTTCCAGTTCCACCATTTCCATGTTACAACGATGCTGGCCGAAGTCGCCCTGCTCGTCGAGCACGTATGCGATGCCACCACTCATTCCGGCTGCAAAGTTACGGCCGGTGCGACCGAGCACGACTGTGCGCCCCCCGGTCATGTACTCACAACCATGATCGCCCACTCCCTCGACGACAGCGTAGGCGCCGCTGTTGCGGACGCAAAAGCGTTCGCCGGCAATGCCGCGGGCGTACAACTGGCCAGATGTCGCGCCGTACAGCGCGACATTGCCGATGATGACGTTTTCCTCGGCAACGAAGGTTGCACCCTCTTGTGGGCGTACACTCACCTTGGCACCGGACAGGCCTTTGCAAAAATAATCGTTGCCGTCGCCATGCACGTGCATGGTTAGGCCGCGGGCGCCGAAGCAGCAGAAACTTTGCCCGGCGGAGCCGGTACAATTGAAGGTGATCGTATCGTCTGGCAACCCTTCGGCACCGTGGCGCTTCGAAATTTCGCTGCTCAATATCGTGCCGACGGAGCGGTTGATATTGCGCAACGCGATATCGTGCTCGACCGGTGTGCCGTCTTCCAGGGCCGGCGATGCCAAGTCCAGCAGGGTGAAGTCCAAGGCGCCGTCGAGGCCGTGGTCCTGGGTCTGTGTGCAGTGTGTGCCGATCTCGGGACCGACGTCCGGTTTGTGCAGAATTTTTGAGAAATCAAGGCCCTTCGCCTTCCAGTGATCGATGGCTTCGTTGACATCGAGCTTGTCGACGCGTCCAACCATTTCATCGATCGTACGGAAACCCAGTTCCGCCATGATCGCCCGCATTTCCTCGGCGACGAAATGGAAGAAGTTGATGACGTGGTCGGCCTCGCCGCTGAATTTCTTGCGCAGTTCCGGATCCTGTGTAGCCACGCCTACGGGGCAGGTATTAAGGTGGCAGACGCGCATCATGATACAGCCCATGACGACCAGTGGTGCGGTCGAGCAGCCGAACTCCTCGGCACCGAGCAGGCAGGCGATAGCGACGTCGCGACCGGTCTTGAGCTGACCATCGCACTCGACGACGATGCGGCTGCGCAAGTCATTCATCACCAGGGTTTGTTGCGTTTCGGCCAAACCCAGTTCCCACGGCATACCGGCGTGTTTCAGCGAGGTCTCCGGCGATGCCCCGGTGCCGCCATCCCAACCGCTGATCAGAACAACATCTGCTTTGCCCTTCGATACTCCCGCCGCGACGGTGCCGACACCGAAGTTCGAAACCAGCTTGACGTTGATTCGGGCGTCGCGGTTCGAGTTCTTGAGGTCGTGGATAAGCTGCGCCAGATCCTCGATCGAATAGATGTCGT
Organism: uncultured Lentisphaerales bacterium; assembly: GCA_964460215.1. Taxonomy (GTDB): domain Bacteria; phylum Verrucomicrobiota; class Lentisphaeria; order JABSQK01; family CAJWLW01; genus CAJWLW01. Next base: position 40,101 of record CAYWQM010000026.1, on the reverse strand, counting down.
GATGCGGCGGCGGCGAGATCAGGCCGACATACGGCGTCGAATGTCGCACCTCGGCGATCCATGGATAGACTTTGTTGCCGGGTAACTGTCCGCCCTCGCCGGGCTTGGCGCCCTGGGCCATTTTTATCTGCAGCTCGCGTGCATTGATCAGATACCAACTGGTGACGCCGAAACGGCCGGAGGCCACCTGTTTGATGGCGCTGCTGCGCAGATCACCGTTGTCGTCCGGCAGGTATCGTTTGGAGTCCTCGCCGCCCTCGCCGCTGTTGCTCTTGCCGCCGATGCGGTTCATCGCGATTGCCAGGGTTTCGTGCGCTTCCTTGCTGATCGAACCGTAGGACATGGCGCCGGTCTTGAAACGCTTAACGATCTCGGTCCACGGTTCGACCTCATCCAGCGGGATCGGCTCGGGCAGTGTCTTGAACTTGAACAGGCCGCGAAGCGTGCCGAGCTGTTCACTCTGGTCGTTGATCAGCTGCGCGTATTCCTCGTAGGTTTCAAAGCTCTCGGTGCGCGTCGCTTCCTGCAGCTTGGCAATAGTCATCGGGTTAAGCAGATGAAATTCTCCGTCGCGCCGCCACTGGTAAAGCCCGCCGACATCGAGGTCGAGTTTTGCATCGACCTCGGTTGACGGATAGGCCCGGTCATATCGCATTTTCACTTCCCGCGCGATACCGTCGATGCCGATGCCTTCGACACACTGATTGGTCCAGGTAAAATACTTGTCGACGATTTCGCTGCTGAGGCCCACACTGTCGAAAATCTGGGCGCCGCGATAGCTTTGCAGCGTCGATATGCCCATCTTAGACATCACTTTGATGACGCCTGTCTCGACCGACTTGATGTAGTTGGCGATGGCCTTCTCGATGCCGGTGTCCGGCAACAACTCTTCGAGGATCATCTGGTCGAGTGTCTCGAATGCCAGGTACGGATTAACTGCACCCGCTCCGTAGCCGAAGAGCAGGCAAAAATGATGAACTTCCCGTGGCTCTCCGGACTCGACGACAATGGCGCAGCGCGTGCGCAATCCCTCGCGGATGAGATGGTGGTGCAGCCCTGCGGTCGCCAGCAGTGCGGGAATCGGTGCGATTTCCGCTGTTGCCGAGCGATCGGAGATGATCAGGATAGCCACACCCTCGGTGATTGCCTTCGAGGCGGCGGCGAAAAGTTCATCCATGGCCGCTTCGATGCCGGGGCCGCCGTCGGCGACTTTGTAGACCATCGGCAACGTGACGGACCGGATGTCGTTGATGTCCATCTCGCGGATGCGTTCGAGTTCTTCATTGTCGAGGACGGGGTGCTCGAGCTTGAGCATGCGGCAGTGTTCCTCGGTCTCCTGAAAGAGGTCGCGCTCGGTGCCGATATTGGTGATATTCGAAGTGACCAATTCTTCGCGGATGGCGTCCAGCGGCGGGTTGGTGACTTGAGCGAACAACTGTTTGAAGTAGCCGTAGAGCAATTGCGGCCGATCCGAAAGCGCGGCGATCGGGCTGTCCGCCCCCATCGAGCCAAGGGCTTCCTTGCCGCCCTGCGCCATTGGTTTCATCAGGATTCGCAGATCCTCCAGGGAATAGCCGAACAGTTGCTGGCGACGGCGCATAGTGCTGAAGTCGGTAGCAGTTGCGTTGGCTGACGCGGGCAGGTTGCCGAGGCTGACCAAATTCTTTTTGAGCCACTTGCGATAGGGTTTGCGCGCCGCCATATCGTCTTTGATTTCGTCGTCGTCGATGATCCGGCCCTGATCTGTGTCGATCAGGAAAATCCGGCCGGGCTCAAGACGCCCGCGGTAGTCAATATTGGCCGGGTCAATTTCCAGTACGCCCGTTTCGGACGCCATGACAACGAGTCCGTCCTTGGTGACGGTGTATCGCGACGGGCGCAGACCGTTGCGGTCGAGCACCGCGCCGAGGCAACGGCCGTCGGTGAACGGGATCGATGCCGGCCCGTCCCAAGGCTCCATCATACACGAGTGGTATTCCAGGAAAGCCTTTCGCGAGTCGCTCATCGTATTGTGATTCTGCCAGGCCTCCGGGATCGTCATCAAGACGGCATGTGGCAGGGATCGGCCGGTGTGGTAAAGCAGTTCGATGGCATTGTCGAGGATCGCAGAATCACTGGCGCCCGGCGTCAGGATCGGCAGCAATTTTTTGATGTCATCGCCGAATTTGTCGGACTCGAAAAGGTTCTGGCGCGCCTGCATCCAGTTGACGTTGCCGCGCAGCGTGTTGATCTCGCCGTTGTGGCAGAGGAAACGGAAGGGTTGTGCCAGGTCCCATGTCGGAAAGGTATTGGTGCTGTAGCGCTGATGTACCAGGGCCAGGGCACTGGCCATATCGGGATCACGCAGGTCGGAGTAATAGCGCTCGACCTGATCTGCCAGCAGCAGGCCTTTATAGGCGACGGTGCGGCACGAAAGGCTTGGAATATAAAAAGCCTGCTTGTCCGGGAGCTCGGAGCCCGCAATCGCGTTTTCCATGACACGGCGAATGACATACAATTTGCGTTCGAACGCCGCTTCGTCGGCGAGTCCGGTGCCGCGACCGATAAAAATCTGTCGCAGCCGCGGCTCGGCTAAGCGCGCCACGTCGCCGATGACGGTGTTGTCCGGCGTAATGTCGCGCCAGCCCAGAAAGTCCTGGCCCTCGGCCCTGACGATCTGCTCGAACTGTTCGACGCAGTATTGGCGTTGCTCGTCGTCCTGCGGTAGAAAAACAAAGCCCATGCCGTATTCGCCGACGTCCGGGAGTTGCATGCCGATGCCGCCGCAGGCGTTCTGCAGGAACTGATGGGGCAGCTGTATCAGAATGCCGGCGCCGTCGCCCGTTTTCGCGTCGCAACCGCAAGCGCCGCGATGGGTGAGGTTGACCAGAATCTCTAAGGCTTTCTCGATGATGCCGTGGGATTTCTCGCCCTTCAGATTGCAGATGAAGCCGACCCCACAAGCGTCGTGTTCGTTGGCTGGCGAATACATGCCTTGTGGTGGAGGAAAATGTTTATGTTTCATGATCTTTTTGTCCTTGTCCTTTTTCCCGGAGGAAAAAAAAACACGGAGTACTTCACTCCATGTTTCCGAACAAGATCCTGCTTTTACGCGGTCAATTCAGATTCGAGCATCAATTCCTTGCGCCAGGGTCGACAGTGTTCGCGGAACACTTGCGTGTAATTCACAAACACACGTCAACACCTTTGATTTGGCGGGCCCGTAATATAACGATGGAACAGGGTGATACAACAATTGCGTAGACAATCAACCGCCGTTGAGCGCTTTCAATGCCAAAATCAGCGCCTGCGTCCCGTCGCGCCCGTGGCCCTGGGCCTTGACGGCCGTATACAACTGGTGCACCATCGCCAGGCCCGGCAGGGCCAGGTCCAGCGCCGCCGCTTCCTCCAGCGCGATCCCCATGTCCTTGATGAAATGCTCGACATAAAAACCAGGGTCGTAGTCGTTCTGGACAATACGCGGGCCGAGATTGTTGATTGCCCATGAGCTCGCGGCGCCGCTGCCGATGACGTCGATCACTGCCTGCTGGTCGAGCCCGACCGCACTCCCGTACATCAGTGATTCGCAGACCCCGATCATTGTCCCGGAAATGAGGATCTGGTTGCACATTTTCGTGTGCTGGCCAGCCCCGCAGCCTCCCATCAGGACAATATTCTTGCCCATCAGTTCGAACAGTGGCTGGATCTCGTCAAAAACCGCTTGCTCCCCACCCACCATGATTGCCAGCGCAGCGTTCTTGGCGCCGATGTCGCCGCCGGAAACCGGGGCGTCCAGGCTGCCGATGTTTTTCGCTGCTGCGGCTTTCCCAATCTTCACCGCCAGGCTCGGCTGGCTGGTTGTCATGTCGACGATGATTCGGCACGGGCCGTCTGCTGCCAGGACACCGTCGTCGCCCAGGTAGGTGGACTCGACGTCGCGCGGGAACCCGACAATGCTGAAAACGATTTCGCTGTTGGCCGCGACGGCGGCGGGGGTGTCGCACCAGGCAGCGCCGCCGGTGATCAAGGCATCCGCCTTGGCCCGTGTCCGGTTGAAAACTGCAAGTTCGTGGCCCGCTGCTTGTAAGTGGCCAGCCATTGATGCACCCATCACGCCGGTGCCGATCCATCCGATTTTCATGAGATCACCTCTTAGGAGTGTTCAGGATTCGACGGCTACCCTATGCGCGGGAGACCGGTTGTCAATGTTCCGCAACGTTATAGCTTTCCGCGCGAGCGGGCGACTGATCCGTCTGGGGAACGCTTGCTCGAAAATTTGTTACGGTAGCAAAAAACCCCATGACACAGTGAGACAGCCTGTCCCAGGACGTTGGCACGCCGTGTCACACGTGTGGGACATTGGCCATATCGAGGAAAAGAAAATATAATTATAATTATTTGTGAATAGGAAGATTAAACATTTATATGAAATACTGGCTCAGAGTTTGCTGTAACTGCATCTCTTTACATTTTAGGATGTAACCAACCGATCAACTCTCAAACCACAACGGAGACCAAACATGCAAATCCAACCCCTTGGCGATCGTGTCCTCATCGAAGCCATCGAGGAAACAGAGCAGATGAAAGGCGGCATTGTCATTCCGGACAGTGCCAAGGAAAAGCCCCAGGAGGCCAAGGTCGTGGCGCTCGGCACGGGCGGTGTCGATGATGACGGCAAAAAGATAAAGTTCGATGTCAAGGTCGGCAATCTCGTACTTGCATCCAAGTATGGCGGCACTGACGTCAAATGCGGCGACAATGAGTACAAAATTCTCAACGCCAGCGATATTCTGGCGATCGTAGGCTGACCCTTAACTATTGATACGCGGCTGCCCTGCCGTTGCCGCAAGGCGAAGGCGGGACACCTGATTTCAACCAACTACCCAAGGATATTCCCATCATGGCAGCTAAACAGCTACTTTTTGACGAAGAAGCGCGTCGCGAACTCCTCACTGGCGTCGAGAGCCTCAGCCGTGCTGTTCAGGCGACTCTCGGCCCCAAAGGGCGCAACGTCGTGCTTGACAAGAAATTTGGCTCTCCCACGGTCACCAAGGACGGCGTTACCGTCGCCAAGGAAATCGAACTTGAAGGGCCGTACCAGAACATGGGCGCCCAAATGGTGCGCGAAGTTGCCAGCAAGACTTCAGACATTGCCGGCGATGGTACCACCACCGCCACGGTGCTTGCGGAAGCTATTTTCCGCGAAGGGCTGAAGAATGTCACTGCCGGTTCCAACCCGATGAGTCTTAAGCGCGGCATCGACAAAGCCGTCGAGGCCATTGTCGCGAGGCTTCACAGGACCAGCAAGAAGGTCGAGGATCGCGAGCAGATTGCGCAGGTCGCGACGATCTCTGCCAACGGTGAGGCCACGATCGGCGAGATCATTGCCGATGCCATGGACAAGGTCGGCAAGGACGGAACGATCACGGTCGAGGAAGCCAAGAGTATCGAGACCTCGCTCGATGTCGTGGAAGGCATGCAGTTCGACAAGGGCTATCTGTCGCCGTACTTCGTCACGGACCAGACCAGCATGGAAGCCTCGCTTGAGGACTGTCTGATTCTCATCCATGAGAAGAAGATCAGCAGTCTGCAGGACTTGCTGCCGTTGCTGCAGAATGTTTCGAAGGAGAGCAAGCCGCTTCTGATCATTGCTGAGGACGTCGAAGGCGAGGCTCTGGCCACGCTCGTCGTCAACAAGTTGCGTGGCACGCTCAATATCTGTGCTGTCAAGGCTCCCGGCTTCGGCGACCGTCGCAAGGCTATGCTCGAGGACATCGCTGTCCTGACCGGCGGCACTTGCATCACCGAAGATCTCGGTATCAAGCTCGAGAATGTCACGGTCGACCAGCTCGGCCACGTCAAGCGCCTGACGGTAGACAAGGATAACACAACGATCGTCGAAGGCAGTGGCTCTCAGAAAGCGATCGCCGGCCGGGTCACCCAGATCCGCCGTCAGATCGAGGAAACCACCTCCGACTACGATCGCGAGAAGCTCCAGGAACGCCTCGCCAAGCTCGCCGGCGGTGTCGCTGTCATCAACGTTGGTGCCGCGACCGAGACCGAGATGAAAGAGAAAAAGGCACGCGTCGAAGACGCCCTCCACGCTACCCGCGCGGCGGTCGAAGAAGGCATTGTCGCTGGCGGCGGTGTGGCGCTTATCCGCGCCGCGACTGCCCTTGACAAGGTGGAGGCGGAAGGCGACGAGGCAACGGGCGTGGACATCATTGCGCGCGCTGTCACCGAGCCGCTGCGTCAGCTTGCGTCCAACGCCGGGTTGGAAGGTTCGGTGATCGTCAAGGAAGTTACCGAGAAGAAAGGCAACCAGGGCTACGACGTTGCTACGGACAAGTACGTCGACATGCTCAAGGCCGGTATTCTCGATCCGACCAAGGTGACGCGTTCAGCGTTACAGCACGCCGCCTCGATCTCGGGGCTGTTGCTGACCACTGAATGCCTGATCACGGAGCTTCCGGAAGAAACGCCGGCAGCAGCACCGCCGGCCGGCCCTCCCGGCGGCGGCATGTACTAAGCCGTACGAAGACCGAATGAACAAACGCCCCGGTGGCAACGCCGGGGCGTTTTTTATTGTTTTGCCGACGCGATCAATTCATCGAGGAAAGTCACGTACTCATCGCCGTTGAGCGGTAGCTCTACTACCCGCTCCTGCAGGCCTGACATCAGCATGGCATTCTGCAGCGTCACCTGATTGATCGCTTCCTGGCCCGGTGCGACAATAGCGACTGCCGGGTCGCGGATCGCCGCGGCAAAGTTGCTGAGAATGTCCATGTGCGTGCCGTCGCCGGACGGAATGGGTACATCAATTTCTTTGAAGTCTACCTTGGCGAATGGCTTGTCGCTCGTTGCGAGGTGCTCTTGCACCGACATCGTTGTCTGGCGATAAAGCACCTTGTTGTTTTCAACAACGATCGTGCCCAGGTCGCCGACGATCTCGAAGCGGTTGGCGCCCGGTGCTTCGCCCGTAGACGTCACGAAAACACCGGTAGCACCGTTGGCGTATTCGAGGACTGCTGTGACGTCGTCCTCAACCTCGATCTGATGCCGCGCGCCGAGCCGGCAGTGGGCTCGGATACGCACCGGCATGCCGCAGATCCATTGCATCAGGTCGAGCTGGTGCGGGCACTGGTTGATCAGTACGCCGCCGCCTTCGCCTTTCCAGGTACCACGCCAGCCCCCCATGTCGTAGTAGGCCTGCGGCCGGTACCAGTCGGTGACGATCCAGTTTGTGCGTTGCAGTTCACCCAGCGCGCCGGATGCGACTATCTCGTGAACGGTCCGGAAAACCGGGTTTGTCCGCATCTGAAACATGACGCCAAAACGCAGGCCACTGCCGGCATGCGCATCGATCATCCGCTGTGCATCGCGCACGTGAACAGCGATAGGCTTTTCGCACATGACATGCACACCGTTCGCAAAGGCATGCTCAACTACCGGCGGATGGAAGTAGTGCGGCGTCGCGACCACGATCGCATCGAGGCGCCCGGCACGAAACAGCTCCGCGTGGTCAGTGAACGCCGGCACCCCGACCTTTTCAGCTGCCGCTTCGACCTTTTCAGGAATTACGTCGCACAGGCCGACAAGCTCGAATTCACCCAATTCGGCAATCACGGCGGCATGTGTCATTCCCATGCCGCCGGCACCGACTATACCAATCCGCAGTGGTGTCATGATGTGCTCACAAAAAGCTCCACGATGCCTCTTGCGTTCGTGATTCGCAATATCTGAAAACGACTGGCTAATCTCGCATAGCGTCCCGGTTGTGCAAGGGCGTTGCTATTTGCAATGTCGCCACGGCAACGATCAATTAACCGGCATGACTGGAACTAATCCACTATGATTGCCAGACTTAAGCGACAGATCTCCGAACTGCGGGAATTCCTTGTCGAAGGGATCTGGCAAATTGATTTGGCCAAAGTCGATGTGTCCCGCCGGATATGGTATTCGTTCTTGCGTGGGCTGGTCATCGTGTTCCGGGGCTTTATCGATGACAAATGTGCTCTGCAAGCCTCCGCTCTCACGTTCATCACACTGATGGCCACCGTACCGACCCTCGCCCTGCTGTTCGCCGTCGCCAAGGGTATGGGCTTCGAGCAGCATCTCAAGCATGCCATCCGGCAATACACCGGCGGCTCGCCGCCAGCCCATGTCGCACCGGCCTCCCCGGGCAATCCAGCTGCTGGCGATGTCGGTGATGCGGATGCTACGTCCCCTGCGCATTCAACCGCCGACACTACAGTGCCGGATTCGCCAGACGCGATGCCCGCGGCCCCGATCATTTCGACCGGTGCCATCGAACCCGGCGCCGACCCGCCTCCCGAGGTGGTGGTGCCGACAATCTTCGACGAGGCGCTCGAAGATTTTCTTGACCGCACTGGCGCCACGGTGACCATCCCGAACGAGGTCGCCACATTCGTCAATGAGATTCTCGATTTGGTGACCGACATGAATCTCACGGCACTGGGAATTGTCGGCCTGTTGTTGACCCTGTATTCGGTGGTGCGTGTGCTGGGCAAGATAGAATCGACGTTCAACATCATCTGGGGGATTCAAGCCGGTCGCACCTGGGTCCGACGCCTGGCGGACTTTTCGCTTGTACTCATCGTTGTGCCGTTGCTGATCGTCGTCGTGACGATGATCAATGCGGTGATGTCCAGCGAGATGATCGTCGGCTTCATCCAGGAGCGTCTCAACATTGCCTTGGGGCTCTATCAGTTTTTGCTCGGCATGACGGGGGCGTTTGTCATCATTTTCGCCTTCGCACTGTTGTACCTGTGCCTGCCGAATACCCAGGTGCGGATCATGTCTGCCATCGTCGGCGGCGCCTGCGGCGGTCTATTGTGGCTGAGCTGGCAGTGGATATGCATTCGTTTCCAGCTGGGCATCACCAACATGAATGCGATTTATGGTGCCTTTGCCGGATTGCCCATCTCATTGTTTTGGCTGCAGGTCAACTGGGTTATTGTCCTGCTGGGAGCCGAAATCAGTTTTGCATACCAGAATGTCCGGACGTACGTGCACGAGAGCCAATTGCGGAATCTGACGTTTTCCACGCGTCTGCATCTGGCCCACTACATTGTCCATGAAGTCTGCCGGGTCTATCGAGACGACGATGGCTCCTGGCAGGCTCTGGCGTTTCAGCATCAATACAATGTACCGATCCGGCTGCTGCGTACGGTGATCCATGACCTGACCGAAGGCAAAGTCCTTCTCGAGGTCGAAGGCGGCGGCCTGGTGCCTGCCAGAGATCCGGCCACCTTGTCCCTGCGCGACGTTGAAAAGGCGCTCTATGGCACCTGCAGCGACTACATCGCAAATCTCAACGATCGTATCGAGGCGCCGTCACTCGATATGCGGCAGGCGACCGAAGAGGCATTTCTCGAATCACTGGCAAAAGCCAAATTAGCCAGTATTCTGCCTGCCCCCGCCCCGTCTACTAACGGTGCCGCGGAATAACTCAACACGTATCACCATGGAACACGATCCGATGAACCTGGCTATGCAGTTACGTCAACGCGTTGCCGAGGGAGAACCCCTTTGCGGTACATTTATCAATGAGCTGCGTTCGCCGTGGGTCCCGGTCATCCTCGGTAACGCCGGTTTTGACTACGTGGTCATCGACGAAGAACACGGTCGTTTCACCGTATCTGATACTGCCAACTTGATCGTTGGCGCCGCCAGTGTCGGTCTTTGCCCGTTCGTCCGTGTGCCTCTCTCCGAACCTGCCGGCATGAGTCGTACCCTCGATGCCGGCGCCCAGGGCGTTGTCATTCCAATGATCCGCACGCTCGAGGACGCCCGTCTCGTTGTCGAGTGCACCAAATATCCGCCACTCGGCCTCCGCGGTCTGCATACCACATCGCCGCATACATCATTTTCACGACCCGCTGATTTCAGGCAGTACGTGCAGGACTGCAATGATTCGTTGCTGACGATTCTGCAGATCGAAACCGCGGAGGCCCTGGCGGTTGTCGAAGAACTCGCCGCAGTTGACGGCGTCGATGCACTGTTGCTTGGTCCGACAGATTTGAGTGTTGCTCTGGGGCTGATCGGGCAGCCTGGGCACGAGCGTGTCTTCGAAGCTGCTGCGGTCATTGTCGCGGCCTGTCGCAAGAACGGCAAACTGGCGGCTGTGCAAACAGGCGACGTCGCCACGGCCAGGCAGTTCCGTGAGCTCGGCATGGATCTGGTGAGCGTCGGGTCGCCCGCCGGATTCCTGACGAAGCAGGCAGGCGCAATAGCCGGGGCCATCAAAGAATCAGTCTGAGGCCCGGCCCGGTTTGACGATGTCGCACAGGAGGGATGACGAAATGATGCGCGTTGTCTGGACCCAAACTCGCTGTCGCGAAACTGCATGGCCGTGCGCTGCACACTCGTCGAGATACTGATCGAGCGTTACCTTGCCCTCTGCGGCATTGTATATCGCCGCCTCGTCCAGGCAGATTATGCCTTCCCGACGCGCCGACAGTCGCCCGATGTAGGTGTATTGACTGTCGGTGTCGACCACGACATTTTCGTTCTCGAATGATTCCGGCAGGTTCATGTCGTATTATACACGACTCATTCTGCGGCGGAAATCGAATTCTTCAACAATTATCGCGGCGCGATCGTAATCAGTGCTGCGGCACCTGTTGCCATATGTCTGTGTTTCATTCCGACAACGATGCCGAGACCGAGAAGCTCGGCCAGCGCTTGGCGGCTGCTCTTGGCGGCGGCGACGTGGTTGCCTTGTATGGTGACCTGGGTGCGGGCAAAACCGTTTTTGCCCGCGGCCTGGCCCGTGGTCTTGGCATCGACGAACCGGTTACCAGCCCGACGTTCGCTCTGGTGCAGGAGTACCAAGGTGAACGTCTGAGGTTTTGTCACATCGATCTATATAGGCTCGATTCTCCGGAGAACGTTATCGGTATCGGCATTGATGAATACTTGGAAGATGCCGGCGCTGTCACCGTGATCGAATGGGCCGAGCGACTCGGGAACCTTTGCCCCGAAAATCCTATCCAAGTTTATATCACTGTGATTGCCGGCACGCGGCGGATTGAAATCACCGGTGCCGCCGACTTTGATGCCGCTGCCGGCTCCCGTGAGTGACAACTTTAATGCCACTTGCGCGCCCGGGGTGTTGAGTGCTCTGGGCCACTGGCAAAACGGATCACACGGTTTATTATACCCGCTTCTCTTTACCGCATACGGGGTTCGGTGTACGGCATGTCAGATGCAAAAATTCTTGTCGCCTCGGGAAACGATGTTGCCCAGGTACGTGTCATTGGACGGGCGACGCTTCAGGCCAGCCAGAGCCTGCGCGATTTCGGCCTCGAAATGATCGCCGCCAATGTCAGTCGGATTCTCGTCAACCTCGGTGAATGCGAGGGCATGGACAGCACTTTCATGGGGATCCTCGCGATGACCGCTCGGCGTAGTTCCGCCAACGGCGAATGCTGTGTTGAAATTGTCAATGCTGACGATAATCTCAAAATGTTACTCGATACCCTGGGGCTCACAAGGCTTTTCTCCTTCACGCATACCGAGACCACGGCCGATGATTGGACCACCCTATGCAACACCGTTGCCGACGATGGTGTCGAACAGCAGCAGACCATTCTCAAAGCGCATGAAGCTCTCATGGATGCCGACGGGGGCAATGTGCCCAAGTTCAAGGAGGTCGTTGAGTTTCTCAAACAAGACCTGCGCGTAGATGAGTAATCTCCCAATTGATCCAACAACCCCTAACAGCCCGGAGCTCGCCAAGATGAAAAAATTCCTTCTCTTAGCTATCGCTGCAATACTGTCCAGTGCTTTTGCCGCGTCTGCTGTCAATCCCGCCTACGTCGACATGGAAAAGGTCTTCCAGGAATACTACAAGACTGCCCGCGCCGACAAATATCTGCGCGAACAGACCGACACCTACAGGGAGTACGCCAAAACGCTGGCGTCCCAGATCGATGGACTCAAAGACCTCTTCGAGGACCTGCTCGAAGCGTCGCAGAATATCGTTCTAGCCGAGGAAGTCCGCGAAGGGAAACGCCAGGAGGCACAGTTGACACTTCGCGATTATGAAAATAAGAAACGACAGCTGCAGGACTACGAGCGGCACCGCAAAGAAGAACTCAGCAAGCAGTATGAAAAACGCCGTAACACCATCATTGAGGAAATCGCACTTCTTGTCAAGAACATTGCCAAGACGGAAAGTTACGACGTTGTCTTTGACATCTCCGGCAAAACTCTCAACGGCATCCCGCCGTTCGTCTATTACGACGAGAACAAGCTCATCACTGAGACCCTTATCACCGAGCTCAATCGTGGCCACGAAGACGAGCTGCGGGAACTGCGCGCCGAAATCGAAGGCGAAGTGGAACCCCTTGACAATGAACCCGAAGAGTAATCCGGTTGTTTATTGACAGCATATTCGGATGAAAGAGTTTTCCGCCACCCAGGTTGCCGCCCTCGTCAATGGTACCATTGACGGTGACGAATCGTGTCGCATTTCCGGTGTCGCGGCGCTTGCTGAAGCTGAGTCCCATCATCTGTCGTTTCTTGGCAATCCCCAGTACACGCCGCAGGTCCTGCCGTCGAAAGCTGGCGTTGTCATTGTCGAGTCGGACTTCAATGAGCAGCCACCGAAAAACCGTTGTTGGGTTGTTGTCGAAAACGCCTCGGCCGCTTTCAGCACCGTTGTTTCGGAGTTTGCCCCCCCCGCCTTTTCGCCGCCTCCCGGTATTCATCGCGGTGCTGTCGTTGATCCCGATGTCGTAGTACCGGATGATGTGCATATCGGCCCCAACGCGGTCATCGAAGCTGGCGTCATTATCGGCGCCGGTGCGGTTATCGGTGCTGGTTGTTATGTCGGTTGTCAGGTCAATATTGGTGCCGGCTGCCGGCTGCATCCCAATGTTGTCGTGCTCGAGCGTTGTGTACTTGGCGAACGCGTAATCATTCATAGTGGTACCGTGATTGGCAGCGACGGCTACGGATTCATCCCAGGCGCCGTACACCAGAAGATTCCCCAGGTCGGCATTGTCCAGATCGACGACGACGTGGAGATCGGCTCGAATGTCAGCGTCGATCGTGCCCGGTTTGGCCGAACTTGGATCAAGGCCGGTGCCAAGATCGACAACCTGGTGCAGATTGCCCACAACGTCGTCATCGGCGAGCGTTGTTTGATTGTTTCCCAGGTTGGTTTGGCCGGTAGTGTGGTAGTTGGCGACGATGCCATTCTGGCTGGCCAGGTCGGGGTCGTTGGTCACGTTAATATTGGTGACCATGCCGTTGTCATGGGCGGTGCCTCCGTGTGGGAGGATGTCGAGCCTGGTGCCAAGGTTGTCGGCGACCCTGCCGCTCCTCGCATGGCGCATCTGCGTCAGCTCGCCCTCATCAAGCGGCTCCCCGACTTACTCAAGCGTCTCGATGCCCTTGAGCGCCGCATCAGCGAATAGGCATAAACATTATAAACCGGCAGCCATGCCTCACCGCGTATGTCAACATACCAGAGATTTCCCCATGACCACTGACCATGCTCCCCGTCTCCCCTTTGGTGCAGAAGATCTGAGACTGCCCGATGAATTGCGTGGTCCCCTGAGAGAGCATCTTGCGGCCCTCAAGGAGAATTACCTGCATCGTGGCTGGGGGATGCGAGTCGGCTGGGGCGTACGACCGGCATTGATCGTCATCGACATGGCTCGCTACTGGCTCGACCCTGCCCTCCAGATCGGCAGCAACCTAGACAGCGTGATGGACGGCACCTGCCAGGTGCTCGAGGCCTCTCGCTCGGCCGGCCTGCCAATCTTCTTCACCTCACTCGCCTGGGATCCCGGCGACCCGCCCAGCCCCCAAAGCCGAAAACTACAATGGACGGTCCCCGATGCCAAGGGCGCCGACCTGTTAGCCCTCGACCCGCGTCTCGCACATCGCCCGGACGAGAAGATCGTCTACAAGAGATACGCGTCAGCCTTCAAGGGAACCAACCTTCACGAGATGCTGACGTCGATGTCGATCGACACACTGATCGTCACCGGCATCAGTACCAGCCACTGCGTCTACGCAACCTGCCGGGATGCGGTCGACAGTTTCCGGGTGATCGTCCCGCGAGAAGCGAGTGGAGAACGATGTGAACTGATGCACGAGGTCAACCTGCTCGACATCGATGTTGATCTCGGCGACGTCACCCCCGTCAGCGAAGTGGTCGCTCACCTCGAGACTCTTTCACACTGACCCCGATGCCACCACAGGATCAGGCGATCAGGTCGATCATCACGTGACCGTGGACGTCGGTCAGTCGAAAATCTCGGCCCTGGTACCGATATCCCATTATTTGGGATAGTTATATCGGGGCTATTCGTTTATATCAGAACGACTTTTATTCCCGTTCTTAAATTAAAGGGGCCCACTTTCCTGTGGAACCGAGAACTATCTGCTGTTGTGTGCAGAGCGTTTAGTTTAGCAATCGAAGTATCTGATTCGTTGATCCGATCCGTAAATAAAGGGGTCTGCTTTGATCCGACGGCGTTGATCACAGGCAACAGCCGACGGGGCAGGAAGGGATTTGAACGGTGGGATCGAGGTGGTTCTGGATGAGATCGGCCAAGGCACCGATCAGCGCCGGATGGTCACCGACAGTGCCGGCGCGGATCATGTTCAGATTCAGTCGGTCGCAGACCTCGCGCGCCTCGGTGTCGAGATCATAAAGCACCTCGAGGTGATCAGACAGGAAACCGATCGGGTGGATGATCACGGCGCTGCAATTGCCGGCTATCGCCTCGAGATGATCGCAGATGTCCGGCTCCAGCCAGGGCTGGGACGGCGGGCCGCTGCGGCTCTGATAAACCAGATCCCAAGAAGGCTGTTCGCAACGGCCAGCGACGGCTTTGCACACAGCGGTCAGTTGCGCCTCGTAGGGGGACACCTCCGACATCGTTCGTGGAATGCTGTGTGCCGTGAAGGCAACCCGGACGTCGCTTGTAGCAAGTGCGTCGAGTGCTTCCCGCAGACGATCGGCAGCAGCAGTGATGAAGCCGTCGCTATCCCAGAAAAGCGGCAGCTTGTCGACCGCAGGAGCACGGTCCACGGTTGCACGGGCAGTATCGATATCCTCCTGATACTGCCGGCAACCTGAATAAGAGCCAAAAGCAGAGGTCACCAGCGCCATGGCCCGTTTGATGCCGTCGTCACGCATGCCGGCGAACGTATCTGCCAGCAGCGGATCCCAGTTGCGATTGCCGAAGTAGATCGGCAAATGAATATCTCGGTCTGCGAGGGCTTGGCGCAGCGCTGCGATCATCTCGCGATTGAGCTGATTGATGGGGCTGACGCCGTTGAAGTGGTAATAGTGTTCAGCGACTTCCAGTTTGCGTGCCTCGGGGACAGACCGTCCCCGCAACACGTTGTCCAGAAAAGGCAGAACGTCGTCACGTTTTTCCGGACCGCCAAAGGAAATCAGGACGATCGCATCATATGATGTTTCAGTAGTCATGGCATCGCGCTAATTGAGAATTGTATTTTTCTGTTTTCGTCCGGTGAATCCATTTTCGGGATGGTGAAATAAAAGACGCTACCACCGTCACTTCCCACCTCGACTCCAATTCGGCCGCCATGTCGCTCGACGATTTTCTTACAGATCGCCAGGCCGATACCCGTTCCGGGATACTCAGTGCGCGTGTGGAGTCTCTGGAAGATGACGAAAATTCGATCGGTAAACTTGGGGTCGATGCCGATGCCGTTGTCGCGAACATTGATCTGCCATTCAGTGCCGATGTCTTCGGCAGAGACGTTCACGACGGGCGGCTTGTCACCGTGGAATTTGATTGCGTTGCCGATGAGATTCTGAAACAACTGCGTGAGCTGGGTGGCGTCGCCCATGACGACCGGCAGTTCATCAAAAATGACTTTGCCGCTGTGTTCGCTGATAGCGGCCTCCAGGTTGTCGACGGCCTGGGCGACGACATCCCTGCAGTCGGCGACTTCGAATTCCCGGCCAAGGCGTCCGACGCGCGACAAGGTGAGTAGATCTTTGATGAGCTGCTGCATGCGGCCGGCGCCGTCGTTGATGTAGTGGAGATATCGATTGGCCTTGGGGTCGAATCGGTCTTTGTATTTCTCCTCGAGGCGGTCGGTAAATCCGATGATCTTACGCAGGGGTTCCTGAAGGTCGTGCGAGGCGACATAGGCGAATTGCTCAAGCTCGGTGTTCGAGCGGGTCAGTTCCTCCGCCTGAAGCTCGAGGTTACGCCTGGCGATCTGCATTTCGATGGCGGTGGATGCAAGCTGCGCCAACTGTATGAGAACAATCTCGTCTTCCTCAGTGAATTCACCTTGGTATTTGTCGGAAACCTGGATGAGCCCGAGGTTGCTTCCGTCGTGAGCGATCAGTGGTGCGGCCAGCCAGCCGCGCATTTTGGGCAGGTCCGCGGTCGCATCACAACCGTGCCAGCGTGGATGCCTGTCGAGTTCTGCGTCCGACAGTCGCGTCGGCTCGTTTTGCTCGCAGGTATAGGCGTAGAGTCCCTGGGCATTCGGGATCATGTCGTAGTCAGTGCCGGCGTCATATTTCTCGGAGAGGTTGAGCGACCGGATCGCCTGGCCCCAGTCGTCGCCCTCTCGGCAGCAGACAAACGCCAAGTGGCTGCCGATAATCGACCGGGTATGCATGGAGGTGATACGGACGGCATCCTCGAGCGACTCGGCGCTGTTGACGGATTTGGCGGTTTCGGTCATGCTGATCAGCTGCAATCCGCGCATCTGCAGGTCACGGTGTGCCTCCTGCAGCTGGTGCTCGGCCGATCGACGGACGTTGATTTCCAGCGTCAGCTTATCATTGGTGGCGGTCAGGGCTTCGGTCTGATCAACGGAGGTCTGGGCAAAATAGATGGTCATTGTCAGCAGGACGCTGACAACGATGCCTGCCAGCAAAATCCATGCGGTGACCAGAGACTGTTCGGCGAGCAGGGTCGACTGTGCCGGCGACACGTGGATCCGGAAGTCGGTACCAAGCAGCGTCAATTGAACGTCGCGGCCCCATTTCGCATCGAGGTACGGCAACGTCCGACCACGGCTGTAAAGCAGCCTGTTTTTTGCGTCGAAGACAGTGTATTCGAATCCTTCATCGGCTTGATCAAAGATTTTTTCAAAAGGGCTCATGTCGAGCAGGCCGACAACGAAACCATCGGGTGCATCGCCGGTTGAGGTTGGCGCGATGACCATGACACCGTTTTCCAGGCCGGGCAGTTGCAGGCCTACGGACAGCGTCACATCTTTGTGGCGTTGTGCTGCGCCGAGTGCCAAGCGGATAACGGGATGTGTTGCGAGGTCGTCGGGCAGGCGAATGTTGTCCGTGTTGAACGCGACCGTCCAGCGCGTGTTCATATCCGCATCGACACTGCCGCCGGCGACGTATGGGGGCAGGTCCTTAAGCTGGCTGCGCAGGTTCGCTTCCCATTCGTCGCGATCTTCGCTGCTCTTGTCCGGCCACTGCCAGGCGTTGCGTCGCATCGGCAGCACCAGCGACCGCAGTTCCAGCGACAGTTCGTCGCCAAGTTGCTGGGCCGTTGTTGTGATCAGGCGGTCGATTTGTTGTTGCTCCTGTGCCGCCAGTGACTGCCACAGACAAAGTGTCACGGTGAGGCTGCAGATCCCGGCCAGCGCCGAAAACCAGCGAGGCACCTCCCAGGCACGTGAAACGGTAACGCTCCAGGCATAGGCCAGCATGCCGATCCCGACACCGATAAAACCGATGGTGGTGTGGACCCCCATGCGGTTGGCATCGTCGTAGCTGTAGGCTGATCCCAGGTTGGAGACATAGCCGAAAAAGCCGACACCGGAAATGGCGATCTGCAAGGCCCCAAGCAGTCCGATGGCGCTGATCTTTCGCTGCGAAGTCCGAGGCGGGCAGATAAGCAGGAGCGCCAAGCCGGCAAGGATGCAGCACAGCGCGGTGTTCGGTCCCATGCGGCCGGGGGGAGCGGTGTGATCGAGTACATAGTGGGAAAAGAAAAATTCGTCGATACCAAAATTGCCGACCCCGGCGTATTGTGCCGCCGTCAGGCCGCCAAGCGCTGTACAAAGGAGACCAGTGCCCAGCGAGACGAATCGTGTCTCCCACATGACGGCATTGAGAATACCCACACCCGCGAGAATCAGGGCCAGCGCCGTGTTAAATTGCATCGGAGCAAAGCCGGGCTGCAGCTGGATTAGAAAACGATTGCCGACGTAACAGCCGACAATGACCAGGACGCCGATCAGGACGACGACGGCGCCGGTGCAGACGGCGAGAGTCCGTGACCAATGATTTGCTACGGCTCGATTCATTAACGGGGTGGCAGGGACTGGTAGGGGTAGATGAACTGGGACCGATTTCTGCGCAATGTTACTGGAATTTTACTGAATTGCAACGAATGGTAGCGACTCTACCTGTAAAGGATGCAGGCCGTTGTTGTAGCCGCGCCATTCACTGGTAAGGCCAACCAATTTACGCAGACCATGAGAGACGAGATGGCAGCACGAACGATTCGTATTCTGATCGTTGACGACGACCCGGCTGATGCGGAGATCATCCAGGAGCTTTTGGAGGAATGCGCTACCGCTCTTGAAATTCATGTTGTGCATGATGGCGTCGATGCACTGGAACACCTGAGCAGTTGCACCCGTGTGCCCGGTGGCGGTCTGCCTGATCTGGTCCTGCTCGACTTAAACATGCCCCGTAAAGACGGTCGCGAAGTCCTGCAGGAAATTCGAGCCACTGAGCAGCTACAGCACCTGCCGGTGATCATATTGACAACGTCGCAGGAGGAGGAGGAAATCGAACAGGCCTATCGGTTGGGCGCCAACTGTTATATTTCGAAGCCCGCGGCAATGGCCGATTTCGAACGCCTCGTCAACGCCATTGAACTATTCTGGATGCAAACCGCGCGCCTGCCGCAATCAAGATGACCCATGACGCACCACACCCGGTGTGAATTAACAAAATGACTGACTACAAGACAATGCCGATTCTGGTCGTCGACGATGACGAGGCAGACGTTTTCCTCGTCAAGGACGAGCTGGAAGCAGCCGGCTTCAAGAACGTCCATGACACGCAGCGCGGTAGCGAAGCTTTGGCGCTGCTCGGACTCAGCGATACGGCGTCATCGCCCCAGGTTGAGCTCGACGGCTCAGACTTAAGTTTTGCCTTGGTTGTACTCGACGTCATGCTGCCGGACATCGACGGTTTCGAGATCTGCCGCCAGATCAAACAACGCATCTCGCCGTTTTTTCCGGTGATCATGCTCACCGGCCTCGATGCTGTGGAAGATCATATCACCGGGATCGAAGCTGGTGCCGACGATTTCATATCGAAGCCTTTCCAGCCCGAACAGCTCCTGGCCAAGATCACGCTGCTGCTCAGTCGGTCACAGCAGGCAGCCGCTTCGGGAGATTCGGCGACGATGACGCATCTGGCGCGGCCGTACGCGGGGCAGCGCGTGGGCGAGTACACAATCACCAAGTTGCTTGGCTGGAGCGGTACCTCGCTCATCTATCGGGCCGAACACGACAACGGCGACGGCTTTGTCATCAAACTGCTGGCCGAACATACGGCTGCCGACGAGGAGGTGCACAAACGGTTTGACCGCGAAATGCGTATCATGAGCGAGCTCAATCACCCGAACCTCATTCGGATCTATGACCACGGAACCTATCGAGATTGTCCGTTTTATGTGATGGAATACCTGGCGGGCAAGGATCTGCGCTGGCTGATCCATGACGGGCAGGTGCCGGGCGCGACCATCCTGGCTGTCGCCACAGGCCTGGCGGAAGTACTCAAGTACGTACACGATAACGGGGTTGTGCACCGCGATATCAAGCTTGACAATGTCTATCTCGGCCCCGATAAGGTCGTGAAACTGGGGGATTTCGGTATTGCCCTGACATCCGGCGATACCCGGCTGACTCGAAGCAACACGACACTGGGTACGCCGTTCTATATCGCCCCGGAACAGTTTCTCGGCAGGAAGATCACGGCGGCTGTCGATATCTACTCGTACGGCGCTACGATGTATCACCTGCTTGTTGGTGTACCTCCCTTTACCGGGGACAACGCCATGGCGGTGCTGCACCGACATCTGCACGACATCGCTCAACGCCCATCCGAGTGTCGCCCCGGGGTGCCGAAGGTGTGGGACGAACTGCTGGTCGACCAATGTCTGGCCAAGGAACCCCATGACCGCCCCGCGGACATGGAGATTGTTCTGGATCGCCTCGCGGTTATTGCGGCGGACCCAGCTCACCACATCATCGATCAGGCATAGGTGCGGGTTCTTAGATCACTGGCCCCCGTTGCACGTTGGTTGGAGGCCTGATCGGTTCCGGATTGACCGGAATGACGCGGAACAGCCGCATTGGCGAGGGTAGATAAATTTCCTGCAACTGCACAGTCAAGCCCAGTGTTTTCTCGTACGACTTGCGGGCGAACTCCGGATCGTGGCTGACGATCAGTTGTGGGTAGAACTGGTAAGCCTGTGGCTTGAGCCGCGGGGCGAAACGACCACCGCCGCCGTTGAGACATTCCACCTGATCCAACCGGCCGCCACGCCACTGCCAATACTGCGCGAAGGCGATGAATTCGTGGAAATCCACGAATATTCGCGTGCGGCTGCCCATGATCGGACTTTGGGCCAGGGCGTGTGTCGTGTAATAGATGTCCTCGTTGCGTGTGTAAAACTGCTGAATCAAGTCCTGCTTATACTCGCCGCGGTGCAGCGCGATGCGTGTGTAATGGTCGCTGAACCGGAACCACACGACGTCATTCGCCAGGACAAAGAAAATCAGCAGCAGGAAGAACCGATCGACGCGGCAGAAGCTGTTGCGAAACGGAATCAACGCACAGAACGTCAGTGGTACCAGGTACGCCAGAAAGGCTCGTGGATACGGCGCCCGCCACAGAGCCATGTCGAGCATCGGCACGATGCAACACAGCGCCAATAGCCACAGCGAGCCGCGTAGATTCGGAGCTTTACCGTCCTTCGGATCGTCTCCGGCATGGCGCAGTTTCGGCTGTTTGAGCAGGCACAGGCAGCCGATGACGAACAGCCCAAGGTGTGCGGCGATCGCAATGCACCAGTGTCCTGCGACTGCAGACCCGGAGGCCCAGCCGCCGGTACCCGAAATTACCTGGCGGAAGTCGTCCCATATTGGTATGTAGATCGCCATACCCGCTACGGTGGCAATAGCTGGAATCCAGATTTGACGCATCACCGGCCACCAACACCAGGCGAGTACAGGGAGGCACACAACAGTGCACACACTCACCGAGGCGGTTACTGCTTCCGATCCGAACCAGAGCGGCAAAATTGCTCTCAATATCACAAGCACCAACAGTGGCGCATACGCCAAAGCCAGCTGCCAGGGGCGCCGCTCGCGTGCTGCCAAAGTCGAGCTCAGGAAGAGGAACAGACTGCCGTTGAACAGCAGATTCGAAGGGATGACACCCGGCAGCAGCACGGTGCCTATTACATACATCACCGTGCCCTTGCGTCGCTGACCGGTAATGATGTAGAAGGCCCCCAACGTTGCTAACAAAGAGAGGAATATAGTCAAACCGTAGCCACGGAGCTGATAGAAGAAACTCAGGAAAACGGGGCTGAATGCCAATAGCACAGCAAGTAGATATGCCGCTGCATTGCCGAAGAGTCGGCGGCCATGGACGTACAGCGTGGAGATCGTGATCAGCGCCAGCAAAAGGCATGGAAAGCGCAGCACTTCCTCTGCCATGATAAAGCGGATGACACGGAGCCAGATCCACAGTGCCGCCGAAAAGAGGATGTGATTATTAGCCACCTCGTAGTTGGTAAACACACCGCTCAGGTGTTGCTGTGCACCGTAGTCGCCGAGTGTCAGCAGCTCGTCGAACCACAGACCCGTACGCATGAAATCAAGCGTGAAAACGGTAAAAAGGATAAGTAGACCGATCAATCCCCATTTCTGGAACCCGGGCGTGTCGGCCAATGGCAGGGGCGGTTGTTTGTTGATTGGAGATTCTTCCGGCATCGGCGGGGTCCGTAATTGTCCTGGTCTTTCGTTCACATCTGCAGGCGCTCGGCCAGTTGACTGTAGCGCGGCGCCTGGTTGACGTTGTGCACGGCAATACTCAGCGCTTTCGTCGAGCCAATCATTATCAGCAATCGCGCCGCTCGGGTCATGGCTGTATAGATCAGGTTGCGCTGCAACATGACGTAGTGCTGGTTGAGCACTGGCACGATGACTACCGGAAACTCGCTGCCCTGCGATTTGTGAATGGTGATCGCGTAGGCCAGGCGAATCTGATCGACTTCGTCGAAGCCGTAAGTTACCGTGTTCGACTCGTATCGCACCGTAAAGTTTTTCTGTTTCGTGTCGATTTGCAGCATGCGTCCAAGATCCCCGTTGAACACCTGATAGTCGTAGTTGTTGCTGATCTGCATGATGCGGTCGCCCGCGCGGTAGACGACGTCGCCGTATGTGATTTCCGGGGACCATCCCTCGGTGCGTGGTGGATTGAGCGCGGCCTGCATGCACGTGTTGAGATTGTCGGCGCCGCAGATGCCACGATTCATCGGTGACAAAATCTGTATATCGGTGTGGGGAGAAAAGTTGAAACGCTTTGGAATGCGTTCGGCCGCCATGCGACAAACAACATCAACGAGCTTTTCCTGGTCTTCCTGTTCGATCCAGTAAAAGTCCGACAATTCCCCCGAGGGTTGCGGCGTTTCTGTTTTCGGAAGTTGTCCGGCATTGACCTGGTGCGCGCTCACTATGATCTGGCTGCCGCCGGCCTGCCGATAGACCTCGTGCAGGTGTGTTGACAGGACGCACTTCGACTCAATCAGGTCCCGGAGAAACGTGCCTGGCCCGACGGATGGCAGCTGGTCGCGATCGCCGACCAGAACGACCCGGGTTTCGGCGGAAAGCGCCCGAAACAAACTTGCCGCCAAATGGATGTCAAGCATTGAAACTTCGTCGAGAATGACCAGCTGATGCTTCAGCGGATTGTCACCATTGTGCGCGAAGCCGGACAACTCCGGTTCCCACTTCAGCAGCCGGTGGATAGTCTGAGCTTGCGACTGGCTGGACTCGCTCAGGCGTTTGGCGGCCCGGCCTGTTGGTGCTGCCAACGCGACGTTCCAGTTCAAGTCGCGGGCAATAGTGACGATCTCCCGTGTCACCGTTGTCTTGCCGACACCCGGACCGCCTGTGATGATGCTGATCTGGTGTTGAAAGACATTGAGCACGGCTGCCTGTTGTGCTTCGTTGAGCATGGTCCAGTTGCGGCTGCGCGCCAGTGCCTGCGGCGGTAGCGTCGGCAACCCGCTGCCCGCAGTCATGCCGACAATGATTGCGGCGACGTCGCATTCGGCCCGGTACAGATCCGTCGGGTAGACCAACGGTTCTTTTGCAGCGGAATCGATAACCGCGGTGCCGTCCTCGACAGCACGCTGCAGACCGGTGGCGGCAACATCTTCCTCGACTTCCAGGAGCCGCGCAGCTTCGACCAGCAACACATCCCGCGGCACGTACGTATGACCTTGCCGCTCCGCCATTGTAGACAGGACATAAGAGGCGCCCGCGCCGAGTCGAAATGGATTGTCAGGTGCGATGTTCAGGTGCCGCGCAATGGTGTCAGCCATCCGGAAGCCGATACCTTTGACTTCGCGTGCCAGACGATATGGGTTTTCCCTGACGAGCTCGACAGCGTTGGCGGCGTACTTGCGATAGACTCGATCGCAGTAGGCTGCGCTCAGCCCAAGCCCCTGCAGAAAAATGTATATCTCGCGACGTTCGGACTGTGAACGCCACGCGTCCTTAATCTGCTTGAGCCGGCCCTTGCCGAAACCCGGGATCTCGAGCAGTCGTGCGGAATAGTGGTCGAGTATATTGAGTGTCTCGACGCCGAAACGGTCGACAATACGATCGGCCAGCTTCGGCCCGATGCCGGGGATGATACCGCTTGCCAGGTATCGGCGCACCCCTTCCTCAGTTGTCGGCAACAGCGCTTCGAAACGTTTGACACGGAATTGCCGGCCATACTCTTTGTGGCGTTCCCACTGGCCCCAGGCCGCGATATCCTGCCCCTCTCCCACTGCTGCCAGGGCGCCGACGAGCACGGATTCACGATGCTGCGCGTCCTCCAGGCGGATGACTGCATAGGCACCGTCCTCACTGGCAAATACGACGCTCGAAACCGTGCCCTTCACCGAGGCTTCGGTCCACTGTGGGCGGTCCGGTTCGCTCGCGGGAACGCCGTCGAAGGTGAGTTCTGACTGAGCGCTCACAGGTCAGGCCGTATTCGCTGCCTGCCATCGCTTCTTCTCGCGGACCGGCAGGGTCGTATCGGGCTTGACGTGAATGGCATTGCTGCCAAGCAGATTCCGTACGGCATCGGCGAAGCTGTTGCTGAACTGGACATGATATGCTTTGGGCGTTTCGATAAAGGCGAACTGGCCGTCCTTGCAGGCAACACAGAGGATGACACGCGAGCTGCCGGGGTTACTCTCGAGCAGGTGCTTGAGATCCTGCAATGCTTCCGGGCCGGCGTTGCCGTTCAGACGCACATGCACTTCTCGGGTAAATCGCTCCGGTACACTGGTGAGCGGCAGGACCTTATTGGCAATGATTTTTGCATCCTCGTCTTCACGGTTCGATACGAAGCCTTCAACCACCACCGCCTGATCGACAACGATGTTGGCGATGTATTCCGCATACACATCGCTGAAGATCAGTACTTCGATTGTGCTCTCGAGATCCTCGAGCGTGATGAATGTCCAGGGGCGTCCGTCCTTTTTCGAGTATTTCAGGCTCATCGTCGATATCAGTCCGCCGATGCGCACGCCCTGGTCGTTTGGCATGTCGCCGATCGTCCGGGTACCGGTCAGTTGGTAATTGCGAATGGTGTCGCAAAACTCGTCCAGCGGATGGCCGGTCACGTAAAAACCCAGCAACTCTTTTTCCTTCTGCAGCAGTTGCTTCGGTTCCCACTCCGGAATATCAGGGATCGCAACGTCCATGCCGTCGCCGCTGTCGTTCTCGTCGGCCAGCAGGTCGAAGAAGTTTGTCTGGCCGGTATCCCGGTCGCGGATCGATGTCTGTGCCCGTCCCAAAACATCGTCGATGATGGCGTACACCTGTGAACGCTTGTGGCCGCAGAAATCAAAGGCGCCGCACTGCGCCAGGCTTTCCATGAGCCGCCGGTTCAGTGTCGTGCCGACGCGTTCACAAAACTCGAGGATAGACTCGAACGGCCCGTCCTGCCGCGCCTTCAGAATCGCGGCTGCGGCTGCTTCACCAACGCCTTTGATTGCTGCCATCCCGAAACGGATTGCACCGTTGTCGACGGTGAAGTCCATGTCGCTGGTACAGACATCTGGTGGCAGGACCTTGATACCCATCTCCCGGCATTTGCTGATCAGCAGTGCCACGCGCTCCGCCGAGCTCATGTCGCTGGTTAAATTGGCCGCCATAAACTCAACCGGAAAGTTCGCTTTCAGATATGCCGTGCGACAGGCGAGAAAAGCATATGCTGCACTGTGCGATTTGTTGAAGCCGTATCCTGCGAACATCGCGATCTTTTCCCAGATCGCTGTGGCGACACCCTTGGATCGGCCGTTGGCTACGCAACCTTCAATGAAGCGGTCGAACTGGGCTTTCATCTCGCTTTCTTTCTTTTTGCCCATGGCGCGTCGCAATAGATCGGCCTGGGCGAGGCTGAAACCAGCCACCACCTGCACCACCTGCATCACCTGCTCCTGGTACAGCATGATGCCGTAGGTCTCCTCGAGGATCGGTTGCATCTCCGGGCAGTCGTACTCGACTCGGGTCTTGCCGGACTTGCGTGCTATGAACTCTTCGAGAAATTGCATCGGACCGGGGCGATACAGCGCGATCAGCGCGATAATATGTTCAACCCGGTCGATGCCGAAACGGCGACACAGGTCCTGCATACCGCTGGATTCCAGCTGAAAGACGCAGACCGTTTGGCCGGACTGCAGGAGTTTGTAGGTTTCCGGATCATCGAGTGGAATCTCGCCGGCGACGATCTCGATGTTCTGTGACTTTTGGATCAGATCGCAGGTGTCCTGAATGATTGTCAGTGTGCGCAGGCCCAGGAAGTCCATTTTCAACAGGCCGAGCGCTTCGCACGGCCCGGCCTGGAACTGGGTGATCACTTCGTCGCCCTGGCCTTTGGCGAGCGGCATCAGGTTGTCCAAAGGCTGGTCGCCGATAATGACGCCGGCGGCGTGGATGCTCATGTTTCGGTTGAGCCCCTCCAAAGCCTCGGAGTACGAAAACAACTCGTTGACCCACGGTTCGGATTTGCGCATCTCCTGGATTTCGCGAATCTCGGCGTTCGCTTTGTCGAGCGTCATTTTGGGGTCGGCAGGGATAAGCTTGGTGATCCGGTTGCCTTCTTCGAAACTGCGGCCCATGACGCGCGCCACGTCTTTAATCACGGCCCTCGCTTTCAACGTGCCGAAAGTGCCGATTTGCGCGACACAGTTGGCACCGTATTTGTCGCGCACATAGTTAATGACTTCATACCGCCGGCGCTCGCAAAGGTCGATGTCAAAGTCCGGCGGGCTGACTCGTTCCGGGTTGAGGAAGCGCTCGAACAGCAAGTTGTAATGCAGCGGCTCGATGTCGGTAATGTGCGTCAGGTAAGCCACGATGCTGCCGGCGCCGCTGCCCCGGCCGGGGCCGATCGGGATTTGCTCGCGCCGGGCGGAATCGAGAAACTCCCAGACCACGAGGAAATAGCTGGTAAAGCCCATGTGCTCGATGATCTCGAGCTCGTAATTCATGCGGTCGATGATCTTGCGGTGTTCCGCAACGAGCTTGTCGTAGCCGATAGCATCGAGGTCGATGCCGTACCGTGTGATGAGGCCTTTCTTGCACTGTGTGAGCAGATAGTCGCGGCGGTCGCTGCCGTCCGGCGTTTCGAAGACCGGATAATGATTGGCGTTGAGGTCGAAAGTGACATTGCATTTCTCGGCCACTTCCAGCGTGTTACTCAGCGCATCGGGTAATTCGCCGAAGAGGGCCTGCATCTGTTCCGGGCTCTTGACGTAAAACTCCGGCGCCGGGAAACGCATGCGCTTTTCGTCCTGCATCGTTTTTTGAGTGCCGATGCACAACAGTAATTCATGGGGCAGGGCGTGGTCTTTCACCAGGTAGTGGGCGTCATTGGTCGCGATCAATGGCAGATTGAACTTGTCGCGTAATTCAAGCAGCGCTTTGTTGACCTCGTGCTGCTTTGCCATGCCGTGATCCTGGAGCTCGAGATAGTAGTTGTCCTTGCCGAAAATATCGATATACTCGCCCAGTGCCGCCTCGGCCTTGGCGCGGGTGTTTTCCAGGAGCAGGGTCGGCACCTCGCCGCCGATGCAGGTGCTTGTCGCAATGACGCCGCGACTGTGCGCCGCCAGGACTTCTTTGTCGATGCGCGGTTTGGAGTAGAATCCCTCCTGATAGCTGATTCGATTCAACTTGCAGAGGTTCTGGTAGCCTTCATTGTCCGCTGCCAGCAGCAGCAGATGAAAACCTTTCTGATGCGGGTTGGAGGGCGTTTTTTCGAAGCGGCTGCCGGGTGCCAGGTAAAACTCGCAGCCGATGATCGGCTTGACTTCCGCTTCGTTCATTGCCGTGTAGAACTCAACGGCGCCGCACATGTTGCCATGGTCGGTCATTGCCATGGCGGGCATACCCATCGCTTTTGCGGTGTCCGCCAGTTGCTTGATCTGGCAGGCACCATCAAGCATGCTGTAATCAGTATGAAGATGTAAATGTACGAATTCAGCAGACATCGTTTGATTCCCGGTCGGTAACCACTGTTGTGTATGTGGTGCGGCGTTGCGGCGTTGATTGCCGCCGATGGTTAGTATATTATATAATGGCTACCACGTTCAATGCAAAACCAAACCTCGAAATCATGGACGAACGGCACATCGGCATGCTCACGAATGCCAGGATCGAGCGATTCAATTCCGTCGCCGCACAGCGCCTGAATTGCCTGGCCCTGGTGTTTGAGAACCTCACGGACCCGCACAACATCAGTGCCTGCTTGCGTGCTGCCGAAGCCTTTGGGCTTACCGATGTATGGGTCGTCGGCGATGCCTCTTACGAGTGCAACGAAAGCATCTCCATGTATGCCGATCGCTGGCTGGAGATCCACCGGTGCGATGATGCAGGTGCTGTTGTCGCGGGTCTTCGGGATCGCGGCTACGCGCTTCTGGCCGCTGTTCCAAGTGACGATGCGGTGGCGCTGACGGACCTCGAATTGCCCGCCAGGACCGCGGTCATGGTCGGCAACGAGAAGGACGGGCTCTGCCCCGACCTGATCGATGCGGCAGACGTCCGCGTCAAAATACCGATGCATGGTTTCACTCAAAGCCTCAACGTTTCCGCTGCCACAGCGATCATCCTGCAGCACCTGTCACAGGCGTACCGGGCCGGCGGTCCAGCCAACCTCATCGATGCTGAAGCCCGGCATCGGCTCGTCAGTTCCTGGTCCAAACGTGACATCTGCACGAAGACCCGTGGCTACATACAGCTCGACTGAACAGCCTTTCCTGTGCCTTAAATGGAGAGGCGTCCTTATATTTGGCGCCGAATTGGTTGCCTTCCCGGTTGTTGTGAATCGCACCATGCATATATTGGCAGGATGAAAACCATCGACTACCAACAGGCGTGCTTTGCGGCGGACCTCGAGCAGTTGCTCCGGCGGACGCCTGTGCCCGCCGAGATTCACGAAGCAGTCGCAACGATTCTGCGAGACGTGGAGCAACGCGGCGATGCTGCCATATGTGAATACGCCGCGAAGTTCGATAAGGTTGATCTATCCCCGGATCAGTTTCAACTGACCGACGGTGAAATTGAGGCAGCCTGCGAGCTCGTTGCAGCGTCCACTCGCGACGCCATCGATCTGGCCTATCGGAACATCACTGTTTTTGCAGAACAGCGGCGGGTAGAGGATTGGTCGTTTTCTCCGCGGCCTGGCGTTTCCCTTGGTGAGCGTTTCCGTCCGCTGTCCCGGATTGCTGCTTACGTGCCGGGCGGAGCCGCGCCCCTGGTCTCAACTGTGATTCACACCATTGCGATGGCCCGCGTCGCTGGTGTGGCGGAGATCGCGGTCACTTCGCCGGCCACGGCCGGCGGCACAATCAACCCTGCAATCGTCTACGCGGCAATCACCGCGGGCGCCACGGAGATTTATCGGCTCGGGGGCGTCTATGCCATAGCCGCGCTGGCGTACGGCACGGAAACTGTTCGGCCCGTCGAAAAAATTGTCGGACCCGGGAATGCCTATGTGACAGCCGCAAAAAAGCAGGTATACGGTACGGTTGCGCTGGACTTGGTGGCAGGGCCGTCCGAGGTCATGATCATTGCCGACCAGTCGGCGTCGCCGGCTTTCATTGCTGCCGACATGCTGGCCCAGGCGGAGCATGGTTCAGGCCTTGAGAAAGCTGTACTTCTTACGGACTTCGAGCCGTTGATCGAAAAAGTTGTCGAGGAAGTGCGTTCCCAGGCTGAGCAACTCGGAAGAGGCGAGGCCGTTCAGACAGTTCTCGACAACGGCATATACCTGGTGCGTCTTGAAAGCATTGAACAGGCCGTTGACGTGGCCAATCGTTATGCCCCGGAGCACCTCGAGATAATGACCGAAACCCCGCGTGACACGGCCGCCGGCATTGTCGCAGCAGGGGCCATTTTTCTGGGACCCTGGACGCCTGAGCCGGTCGGAGATTTCGTTGCCGGGCCGAGTCACGTCCTGCCGACAGGCGGCACAGCGCGTTTCTTCAGCGGTCTGACCGTCGATCAGTTTTACCGGCGCACCAGTATTGTCGAGTACGATCGCGATGCCTTGGCTGCTGAGGCTGACGCAGTTGCCGAATTTTCCCGTGTCGAAGAACTCGACGCCCACGGCCGATCAGTAGCCATACGATTCACAGATAATACGCGGTGAAAGTTTCAGGTTCCTCCCCCTTATTTTCCCTCGGATAGGGGAGGTCGACCTCGCCGAAAGATAACGGGACGATTGAAAGCGGTGCCTTACCCGGCTGGGTCTGTTCGCTAACGGACCAAACCGCCAAAACGTGCCGACAGTTGATAACGTCGTGCCCGACATTGGGCCCTCCGGCTCCCACGTGATCTTGAAAAAAAACGCCTTTGCCGATAAAATGGCAAAGTTAACTCTAAAATAGCAATGACCCATGAATAGCACACAGACTCCACTCACAGCCGATCAGGTTCAAGCCTTTAACGATGACGGGTATCTTGTTCTCCGGCAGTTTTTCGGGCTGGAACAGATGCAGCTACTTGATGGCATCGCCAAGGCAGACAAGGCGATGGATGATGCCGACGAACTGTTGGACAGGGAAGGGGCTGTCAGCCGCATTAGTTGCTGGAACGATATACAGGACGATATCTACAGCGCGTTTGCATGTAATGAGCGCATCGTCGGGGCCTCCGAGCAGTTAATGGGCGATGAGGTCTATCACTTTCATCACAAGATGATCCTCAAGGAGCCCCGGGTGGGCGGCGCCTGGGAGTGGCATCAGGACTTCGGGTACTGGTACCTTCAGCAGCACGTTTTGTTTCCGGACATGCTCAGTGCGGCGATTGCCGTCGACACCGCGAACCAGGAAAACGGCTGTATGCAGGTGATTCGAGGTTCCCACAAGTGCGGTCGTATCGAACATGGAAACGTGGGCGGCCAGACCGGTGCCGACATGGAAAAAGTGCAGGCTTTGCTAGATTTCTATAAACTTGAGCATGTCTACGTCGCATTGGACCCCGGCGACGTACTGTTTTTTCACTGCAATACCCTGCATCGTTCCGAACAGAACCGCTCTGAACGATCACGCTGGTCGTTGATCTGTTGCTACAATACCCGTCACAACGACAAGTACACACTGGCTGGTGATGATCATCCCGGCTACAGCGCGCTGGAACGTTGGCCGGATGAGAAGGTTCTCGAGCTGGGGAAACGGGACCACCCGTCGCATCAGTAACCCGAATCGAAGTGACTGTGACCCCCATTGACGCGGGGTCTTTTTGCCAGGCCTGCAGCTGTGGGATGGTCTGACAAAACAATCGGGCCCGCTGCCGATTCACACTACCAGTAATGATTGGGCCAGTTGACTACGCCAAATTTCCCGTTTTCTCCATAGCCTGACAGAAGATTTATCCATTTTACGTGTCCGTCCACGTACAGTCTGTTGATGCCGTCGCCGAAGACACCGTCCCCATCTGCGTGGTGCGACCGATCCGGGAGCCGAGGGGTCCCCATGTACAAGGCATAATCCGTTGGGGTATAAGAAAAATCGTGCATCAGCGGATTAACGCTCGGGCTCTGGACCTCCCACAGTTTTGGAACGGGTTGTTCATTAGCTGATGTTGCTCCTATAAATTTCCCGTAATTCGTCCCTGTGTCCGTGTTCCAGCCCCACCAAACCCGCTTGCCGGGGTCGCAGCATGTGTCGTTCTCGCTAAGCCAGGGATCGGTAGGTCCATTCATTCCTGGATGGGTACCGTTGCCGCCGAAGTACCAATAGGTCAGCATCGACCGGGTACCTCCCCCGTAGTACGACGAGGTATCTTCCGGCCAGTACCAGTTGTCGTTGGGAAGGTCCCAATATCGATCGTTGCCGCCTGCTGTCATCGCCGTATCCGATCTCGAAGGGCAGCCGACGATATCCCTCACCATACCGTAGTCATCAACCAGGACCGCGCCACCGGAATTCTCACCGGCACCAGAAGTGGAGCCCCGAATGACATAAGGTTCATTCCACATCCCCATCGGCAGCCACATTTCGTTATCTGTGGCATACCCTGTCTCGATCACGCCGCATTGTTTCAAGTTGCTTGCGCAGACAACGCGGCGGGCCCTTTCTTTCGCATCGGCAAGCGCCGGCAGGAGAATGGCGATGAGGATCGAGATGATGACGATGACCACGAGCAATTCGATCAAAGTAAAAATGACTTTTCGAGGTTTCATCGGCGTGATTTTTTTCGCCAGAGTTTCATGGCACCATTGTCAACCTTCGCCTTAATTTAGTCGTGTCCAGTGCGCGTGCAATTGTCGGGCCCCTCCGGAACGGAGCTGTCGAGGTGCGTGTCCCGAGGTATTGGGCAACGTAGATGTACCTGAATTGCGAGCGGAACGCTTGGCAGAATAGCCAGTCGATCCAGGGTCCGGTCTTGCCCGGCCTCTGATGCCCCGCCCTAGCTGATTACGTACTCAGAGCTTCACGTCTGCGCGCCGAGCCGGACGGTTACGATCTCGAGTTCGCCCATGTAAAGGTCGGTCATGGCGGCATCACGTCGTTTGTCGACCTGCACCCAGAGTCGATTCAGTCCTGTGCGCAGCGCCGTTGGCGGTATCGACGACACTTCCGCATCGACAAGGATAAACACGTCCTTGCCGTAGCCTTGGTCGCCGCCTTCGCCAGAGGCGGCGGCGCGCATTTCCGAGCGTTGATACGTGGGCATGTCGATGATCTCCAGGGCCTCCTGGCGCTCGTCGTCGGGGATTTCTTCACCGGCCAGCGGTTGCAGGTCTTCATAGCGTTCCGCGGTTTGCCAGCCGATCTTCTTCCAGACGATGGGCTGGGGCATGCCGGACTTGGGCATGTGGGTATGCTGGTACAGGTACCGCTGACGCCATGAGAGCTGCAGGGTCAACCGCACGTCGTTGAGGAATACACTCGGCATCGCGTCATCCGGAGACATGTCGAAAATCTTGAACCGGAACAGATCGAGCTTACGACCGCTGTCGGTCAGGTTATCGCCGAAGTAGAATTCGAATTTCCGGCGTTGCGCCACCGGCGCGACCGGGATACGGGTGCCACGATAGCCGGACGTAAATCCCTGCGACGGTTCATCCACCGGCTCGACGGAGAAGGGGATGTAGTAGTGATGTAGCGGATGCCTGGCGGCAGACTCAGGGGCCGCAATCACATTGAGTGCCTCGGTGTTGAACGGCAGCCCCACCGTTTTGCAGGCCGGATGAAAATGATTGAAGACCTCGACACCGTCCGCGCCGGTGCCGTAATAGGTCTGTGCGGCGGCGGCATAAACTTCCGTCTGATAAGTCCGCGTGGTCTTCGGCCAGTGGACGACGTTGGGGAACATGCACGGATAGACGGCGCATTCACTGCCCTCGCAGATCGCCTTGAACTGCTGCACTGGGATGTTGAAATTCGTGGCGTGAAATGCACTGGGCACGATATAATCCAGCCCGGCTTCATGGATCCAGGCCGGCAGGTCGATGCCAATATTGCGCGCGATTTCGGGGGTCTCGGGCACCCGGACGCCGAAACACATGCGGGGCTTGCCGTTCTTCGCTGCAAGTTCGTCCATGAAGGCGCGGATATCGCACATCCAGTTCGTTATGATCGGCGCCAGCTCAGCGAAGCGATCTGGGGTGATGTAGGCGTATGATCCCTGGGTATAATCAGGCTGGAACAGCAAGGGGAAGCGGAGCCAGTTCAGCTCGATGCCGTCATAGTCGAACGTCTCGAGAAGCTCCTGGATGACGCCGAATCGGTAGTCGCGCACTTCCTGTCTGCCGTAGTCAGCCAGTCGGCTCGGCACATCGGTGCCGGGATAGCGCAGCGCCAACTCCGGATGTTCTTTCAGGAACAGACTGACATCCGGACTCTCGGTCGACAATGGCTGCAAGCCGTGGCAATCGTTCATGCGCACACCGGCGATGGCCTCCATGCCCATATCGCGGCAACTGTCGACAAAGACCTGGAGCGGTTCGTGACCGTCTCCGCGCATTTCCTTCATGACACGTGCCGCAATCGAGTAGTCGCCGCCCTTCCATTTCGTGTCGCCGTCCGCCCCGGTGCCGGCGAAACTGTCGAAGTCGATATTGGCCCAGTCAATGCCTCGTTTGGTAGCGAAATAGACCTTGTTGTCGAATTCGATCGAGTCCATGACGTACGAGGTAATGCCCGTGCCGCGCACGCGTTCGATCAACTCGCGCCATTCCTCGACCGAAGACGGTTCGCCAAATACTGTCTGATCGAACGACATGATGGTGCGGAAATCGTCGTTGTAAATGACTCGATGTTTCATAGATCTATTCCTTAACGGTTAGTTGCCACTATTCCAAGTTTCGAGAACCTCGTAAACGTGAGTTTCGTAAGGCATAAACTCGTCCGAAAAGACACCGTCTGTGAGACGGATCCGTCTATGCTCGAAAGGCAGGGTCACTTGTTCGTAGCGGCCCGTACCGGTGATGGTGAATGTCGGGGTGATCGGAACATCGGCGGTGTTGCAGGTAATCAGGTATGTCCTGTGGTTGTATCGTTTGATGCGGCACTGCAGGTCTTTGCTATTCGTGGCGATGCCTGGCAACTCTGGTGACTGAGGAGATATCAGGATCGGGTAGATGAACTCGATTTCGCGGGCCAGGCCCCGGTAAAGCGACCAGTGGCGGGTGGACGTTGGGTTGATGCCGCTGTGACCGACGTGGAACACCAGGCCGTTGAGGCCATGTATGAGTGCCAGGTAGGCCGCGCAGCGTATCTCTTCCGGGGTGCGTTTACTCTCGTGTGGGATCGTGCTGCCGATGTAAAACAACACCGGCTTGGCGGGCCCGAGAACGCGTCGGATCGTTTGGACGTCGTCCACGAGGTTGGGAATAAGGTGATCGGCATAGCTGGCCTCGGAGGCCACCTCGATCATGTCAGTGCAGTCCTTGTACAGATGGAGTTGGGACATGTCGTCGATCTGGATGCTTGTCGGATGATTGGGATCGATGCTTTTGATAAAGTCGTTGATCTTTTTGAACTCCTGCGGATTGCTCAGGGGGATGCGTCTTTCCCTATCGCGATACATGGGAAACTGCGCTTCGTAGGAGATGAACCAGTCGAATATTTGCGAGTCCCCCGTGTACTCAGCAATGCTTTTTTTCAGGGCCTTTTTGACGCTGTCGTCGTCTCCGAGCACGCGATAAACGGTTCGTTTCTCTTTGAGCGTTGGAAATGGGAAGCTGACACTGGCGCGGCGGAGTGCGCCGGGCAACAAGCCAAAGTCGCCCCAATTGACGTTGAATACATTATCAGCCAAACGCGGAGGCGTTGTGCCGGAGCGGCTCGAGAGAAACGGGCAGAAAGGCTTGTCGTTGACGATGAACACGCCGTCATCCCTGAACGAGATGGACGTAACGGGATTGGGAATCGGCTTGGGCGCGGGCAGCTGCGTCTTGTAGACGACGCGATGTGATGCCTGTTGCTGATTGCCGTCTGCATCGAGGACGGCGGCGGTGATCACATAGCGACCTGCGCTCAGGTCACCTGCCGGAATAGCGACACTGTAATTGCTGCGATCGGACAGAACGGGAACGGTCTTCTCGAACAAGGAATCACCCACGACAGTCTGCTTGATCGATACCTGCAACAAGGTGCCGGTCCGGACTGTTACGTCGGCCAGGAATGTGTCACAGTCCGGGGGGTAATAATAACGATCGGGGGTGAGGATAATCGGTGACGCTGTCTCCAGAAGACCCGTCCTCTGCACATAGATCGTATCGTTCGCAGCATCGCTGATCCTGACGGTCAATGTCGGCAGCTTTTTTGGGTTGCCAGCTTCCACATGGCAGGGGAGCTCTATCTGCTTTTCCTCCTGAGGGGCCAGCGTGATTTCCTGGCGGGGCTGGCTCGAGCCTGTCGATAATTCAGTCTCCACGTGCAATGGCAGCGACCTGTTGGCATGGTTCCGGATAGTCGTTCGGGTCACGGCATGGCCGCGGCTGTCTCGGGCGAAAAGGAACGACCACGAAATGGGATCGGCCGTACCAAAGATTAATCTGCCGAACTGCCGAGGTTTGTTGAAGGCCTTGGCCATGGCCCAACTACTGTAGGCGTCCGAAAGTACCCGTTCACGATTGAGATTAAAGCCCCAAGTGGTTCCAGGCGTTGGTGCACTGACGCCCAGGCTGGCAAAGGGCAAAGCCAGTTCAACTGTCCACTCGTTCTGGCCAACGGCCACAGCGATTTTGCAGTTCGGGTTCCATGACACATCCCGGATACCTTCCTTCGCGTCACAGACGGCCTCGTAGACATTGCCTAGCGGATTGACCATCAGGTGATAGAAAGAGTTTCGGTCGCGATTGATATCGAGATAGATCTCCACGGCGTCGGGCCTGCATATCGACTCTGCGTCGTGGGAAAAAGTGTGTACGCCCAAAGATTTGACCTGACTTTCCTGGCAGCGAACGGCGATATAGACGTACGTATCGTCGTAGGTGAGAAAAGCTTCCGTCTGTTCTCGAGACCAGAGTCCGTCGAGCCTGACGAATCCGCCGAGAACGGCAGAGCGTTTCCAGCAGACATCGGTCAAATCAGCATCGATCAGGGGCGGCACCTGCGTCGGCGCGAAGTTCAATGTCGGAACGGGGGAAGCCTGCTGATCTTGCGTCAAGGTCTGGCCACCGGCCCATCCGGCAAAGACCCACATAAGCATCAGTGTCCCGATCCTCACTCCGCCGCGCCCAACTCAGGATCTTCGGGGCGACTGTCGATGTATCCCAGGCCCGTGGCTCCAATTCCGCGGGCGGCTTGCGAACCCGGTGTGGGCAGCAGTTCGATCCCGTCCGCAGCGTCGCTGACACGCAACTGTAATCCCCACAGCGCCGCGGTTCTGGCGTCGGCCGGGTAATGGCCGCCGGTATGGTTGTAGGCGATGTACACGGTCCCGTCCGGCAGCAGCATTGGCGCCGAATAGCCGTACACCTTCGGGTCGACTGCGTAGCCGTAAGAGTCGGCCGGCCCGTGCCAGGTCACGCCGAAGTCGGGGCTGAGAATGACACGCAGACCAAGCGCCTGATAGGACCCGTGGAAGCAGGCTAAGACGCCGTTGGGCAACATCACCAGCTCGGGATCGAACATCTCCACACCAGTCCGCACGGGATCGGTCCAGCTCCGGCCGCCGTCGTCGGACCAGGCGATATCGCCATCGCGCCGAGCGATGCTGACCAGCCGGCCATCGGGCGATTCGGCAATTGCCGGTTCCCACAGTTCATGATCCGTGCTGATGAATGAGGCCAGCTCGAAGTTCTCGCCGCGATCGGTGGATCGAAAGACGCCGGTGGCTACGGCATCGGGATTGTCCGGATCGTGCCGCCCGGTGATCAACCAGATGACCGATCCGTCGGCAAGCTGAATCGCCGGGCTGGTGCTGCTCTGCACCGAATCATCGACATCATAACCGGCCTTGAGCGCGCTCCACGTCTTGCCGCCGTCGCTGGATCGCATGTACTTGGAGTAGGCAATGTACTGGCTGTCGTATTGGTGTTCGCCGCGATCCGACTTTTGCGGTCCCCGCAGCCGGCAGGTGAAAAGCGTTACCAGAAGCGTGCCATCGTCGAGCTCGAGGATGCAGGGGTGCCGGTCATCGTCCTCGGTATCCGCCAGTGTAAACGGTTCACTCCACGTTTCACCCCCGTCGTCGGAGTGCATGATATGCGCGCGTCCGCCACGCGGGGCACGCAGATCCACGAGACCACCGAACCGGTCCCGTCTTTTCTTGAACAGTTCGTCGTAGTACGGCTCCTGCATCATCTCGTCGCTGCAGGGCAGGCTGCCGTGCCAGTAGCCCGACGTGAACGTAACAACCAGCCGGCCGGAACGCAGACAAGCCGCACCAGCCCAGCCGACAAAACCGTTGTAGCCGGGATACTCTTCCGGCTGATTACACCACGGTCCGACCAGCATGCGGCGGCAGGCGAGGTGGCG
>CAYWQM010000026.1:0-2358 GCA_964460215.1 uncultured Lentisphaerales bacterium | reverse complement strand
CCGGCTCACTGCCGGCTTTCGCAAAGGAGACGGTCATTTTGTTGTTTCCGCAATCACCCGATGGAACTTCAAAATCTGGTCTGCAACACGTTGCCGGGCACGATCGTAATCGGCGCTTGTCCAGCCATTGCGGTAGACATAGTCGCCGCTGACGGTTGGGAGGTCGTCGCGTTCCCCGCGTTCCAGCCATTCGGATTCGCAAGTGCCGTTGGTCGGGATCGTGATGTGCGGCGCATTGCTGAAATCGAAGCTGTCGAGGATCGACTTCAACAGATCCTGTGCTTCGTTGGCGACTTGATTGACCGCACCGTTGTTTTCGTATATGTCGCGGGCGTCCCGGATAAGATGTTCGAGTGTCACGATGTAACGCAGATCGTCGACGCCCTCGCGGAAACAGGCGACATCGATTGCCGGACCGCCGGGTATACCGTTGTCCGGATCAGGCGGGTACCAGCAGTGTAGGTTTTCCGCATCACGATCACCACGAAAGTCCTGCAGGTCGTTGCCGGGATGGGTATGCGGATCGGTCATCACATAGTAGAGGATCCCCGTCACATCCTTGCCGAAACTGCGCATGAACCAGCCATTCCAGAACCGCCACGACATGGGTTGAACGCTGCCTGGTTGAAGGGAGTTGTAAACCCACAGGCCCTTGCCGTTCTCGTTGGCTACTTTCACACAATCCTTCCACGGCGCCTGACGCTGCGGGGTCATGCCGGTGCTGTAAATGATGTTGATGACATCGAGAAAGGGCAGGGTCGCCGGCCGCCACATCTCCGCATTGTTATGTGGATAGGCGAGGTAATGGTTCAATTCGGTGAAGAAGCCGGCCTGCTTGATCAACCGAAGGTTCCGTGCAACATAGGTGCGCGGCCAGTTGTGGCTGGTGACTTCATCCATCGGATTGATGATCGGCGCTTGCCAGCCGCGGCGGTCGCACTCGGCTTTCAGCTGCTGCATGTACGACAGATAATACTCGCTGTAGGCGATGCTCCGCCGGTCCGCTAACCGGGAGATCTGATTCATGATTCGGCCACCCAGGCTCAGCCCCGGCGGCGCCGGGAAACCGGTATTCGTATAGGTTTCCATGGCATGCTCGAATTCCGTGCCGATGATTTCCACTTGCAGTTTTCCCTGCGCATCCAGGCGTGCTTCCGGCAGATTATGGACACAAATGCTTACCGTGGTCGAGCCATAAGCCTTCAACTCGGCGAACCGGTCTTTCAACGGCCACGGCGGGAATTTTGCCTGTGTGCTGGTCGGCCGTTCGGCCTTTGTCCGCACATAGTAACCAAGGTTATAGCCACGCAGGTCAGCCAGTCGAATCGGCAACACCTCGACCTCGAGCGGCAGGCTGGCCTGCTCACGGCCGCCGACGCTGACGGTTATATTTCCGGTATACGTGCCCGGCTCGGCATCGGCCGGCGGCTGAACCGTGATCCAGAACCAGGCGGACTGCGTCGCGTTCAGGTCGATCTGCTCACGTTCAAAAAGCCAACTTGGCATGTACATGAACTCACGCCGTGGTGGTGGGTGCCTTTGCGCGCGTTCGGCAAGGCGCTTGTGCTGATGCGCCGCGACCTGGACTTTGATCGCGGATGCCGGAATGCGCTGCGCGCCACCGGTTTTCTGCAGGTCCCCGGCTTGCACGCTGACCGCACTCAGGTCACGCAGCGCATAGGCGGCAAACGTCACAGACTCATATTCACCCAGTGAAGCCCGGCAACTCAGCCGCTCAGCCTTGTCGTCAACGTGCGGTACGGAGTTGTCGAAGATCAGCGACATGTAATGCCGGCTGTAGAGCATAAAGCCACGGTTCTTTTCCTCAGCAGAAGGCTCCGGCAGTACGGCGTTGTCCTCGTAATACACCTCGGTCCAGTCACTATGCTCCGGCGGTGCGGGCCGCCAGTCCGGTTTGACGGGGCGGTCCTGTGCCCACATGATTTGCATAGTAAGCAGCGTGACGATGATCCCGAGGACCAGGTGTTTGGGGTGGGAAGCTGAATTCATAATAAGGTCTCCGGTTGTTAGGGGCTTGGTGTTCGAGAGTAGTTTAGCCCGTCAATTGGTCGATTCTTCCTGTCCACGAGCGGTCGCCGTCTTTGCCGGCGACCCAGTCATTGCGCCACTCCGGTACGAGCGATTCCTGCTCGAATTGTGAATTGTCCAACCCGACGGTGGAGATTGACATCTGGTCGCCACGTATCTTGACGAGGCGAAACTCGAATGGGTATTCAATGAGTGAAGCACCCTGGCAGTGCACCACGCCATTGTCATCACAGGTGATGTCGTTGAAATGCCAATGTCCGGCAAAGGTTGCAACGATGTTCGGCGCGTCTGCCAGCATTTGCCTGATCG
>CAYWQM010000025.1:0-49613 GCA_964460215.1 uncultured Lentisphaerales bacterium | reverse complement strand
CGCGCTTAAGCTCCGGGTTTTGGCCGAGCAACTATCTTGCGGCGGGTTCTTTCTTGAAAAGCGGTCATCGCTTTTCGCAGTCCAG
The DNA here is from genome assembly GCA_964460215.1 of uncultured Lentisphaerales bacterium. GTDB lineage: Bacteria > Verrucomicrobiota > Lentisphaeria > JABSQK01 > CAJWLW01 > CAJWLW01. Next base: position 49,528 of record CAYWQM010000025.1, on the reverse strand, counting down.
GCCCTACCACCGGCACCTTCGCGACGATGCCTTTGGCGTCCTGCCAAGCCCAAAGCATTTTGTTTCTCTTGCCAATTTCGCGTTCGTATTTGGCAACGATTGGAGCCACTCCCTGCAAGTTTTTTGGGGAACGACTGATTCTCGAACGCTCGCGGATCAGGTCCAAGATGCGTTGGGCTTGAAAGGAATACCGCAAGAACTTGCTGTCTATGATTGCATCGTGGCATCGCCGGATCATCCGCTTGATTTCAGAGCGGTTCCTCATGGCCTCGAGAACTTCGTCGAAATTGGAAGCATCCGCTCGAATTGGAAGATAATGCTCCCAGGGCTCGACGATGCCGCTGTATTCGCCGTCGACCAAGATTTGGGCGCTGCCGAGAGCGGCGGTTTCAAGGACACGAGGTGAAATGGCGGTAAACGCGCATTTTCCTTCCAGGCCGGGGAAGCAAGCCTTCTCCACTTCCTCGAAGGAAGCCTCGGGACTTTCGGCCAAGTATTGTTTGACCGCGCCCTGAATTTCCCCCCTGGGATCCAAAAGGCTAGACCCGCTATTGGAGCCGAGGGTGAATTTGCAGTCGTCGATGAAATTGATCCAATCATCACCGAATAACATCTTACCCTCTCCCAGGACAACGTCGGTTTGAAGGCCGGAGGAACGAGCCAAGCGATCGACCTCCTGACCAATGGTCCATTTTACCTGACCCAGCCGACCGAAATAAGGCGGCAATTTCCTCGCCCGATATCCGATGTCGATGCCTCGCTCTTCAAAAGGTTTTGGTTCGAAAGCCAAAAGCTTTTCATCCAAGCATCCACAATAGGATAATTGGATTTCCCCTTTTTCGTGGTATCTCGGATAGAGCATGTTCCAATGGGAAGCTAAAACGGAAAACACGACGTCCACTTTCCACTCCATCATCCAGTCGTCCAACAATTCGTTGCAATCATACTCATCCTGAGGGAAAGCCAGTCGGACGGCATCCAAATCACGAACAAAAGCATATTCTTGCTTGTAACGTTCGAGCACGTCGGGTTGTCCCCACCGAGAGCACAGGAGGGTGACGTCAAGGATAACTGCATCGAAAGGGATGTCCTTGACGTAATCGGGGAGAGGCACTGCCACGTCGTGATAGAGGTAATTGTGCTCAGGAGCATGGTCCCTGAGAAAAAAAACGTGCTTCCTCAGAAAGCGCACCACCTTACGCGGATTGCCAAGACGGTGAAGAGTTAATATGTTCAATTTATCCACAAAAAGTAAATTCCGGCATGACGTCTCAGGCTCGGGCGCTTTGCATATTTGAATCGCGGGGAGCGATGCAGGGAGTTCATCCAGCTGAATTCAAGCAGCTGTTTTCCTCTACGTTGAAAGTGAGAGCGACGTGGCCGGGGAATCGTCGCTTGCTCGTGATGACGACCGAGTTTAATCAGACTTGGACATGCTACGCCCGGTCACGTCGCTCTCACCTTCGACGTAACAGGCTTGTTTTCAGCAAGTTACCACCCAACCCCAGGGTATCGCCCTGGAACGATACTTTAAGTAACGTTACTAACGGAAACGATAGTGCTGGTTCGGGCAGTTGTCAAGGGCGTGCGCCTAGAATTTTTTTCGATCGGGGGAAATTGACGGTCCATTCCTGCGTGCCGATTCATGGAACACTAATTGCGCTGTTTCAGGGGGATGTGACAATCGTCACAAAGAAAAATGGGGTTTATCGGAAACCAACACAAGCCGGATGTCATCTATATAGGTAGAGGCAGTGTACACGGGGGAGGTCCCCTTGGCTGGGGAGCTTTTCGATGCAGACGTCGTAAATATCGTACCCCGGTGCTGACGCCTGAACCACAACGAAAAGAGCGCAGATCATGAAGGAGCGGATCGCGATAATTGATGGTATTCGCACACCGATGTGCAAAGCCGGCGGCGTTTTCAACGATATCCAGGCGGACCAGCTCGGCGCCTGGATCGTTACCGAACTGATTGCCCGCAGCGAAATCGACCCGGCGTTGATCGACGAACTTATCATGGGTAACGTCGGCAACCCGTCCCATGCCATGAACATTGCCAGGGTCATTGCACTCAAGGCCGGGCTGCCACAGGACATGCCGGCATTTACCGTGCATCGAAACTGCGGCTCCGGCAATGAAGCACTCACCACCGCTGCTGCCAAAATCCAGGCCGGCGACGGCGACATCTACATCGTTGGCGGCACCGAATCGATGAGTAGCATGCCGCTGCTGTACGGACCTCGGATGACTGAGCTATTTGCGAATCTTGCCAAATCGAAGACCGTCGGCCAGAAACTGGGCGCCATCAGCAAGTTTCGTCCGTCCTTTCTGAAGCCGGTCATCGGTATCGTCCAGGGCCTGACCGATCCGGTCTGTGGCCTCATCATGGGCAAGACCGCGGAACTTCTGGCACGCGAATTTCATATCACCCGTGAAGAACAGGACCGCTATGCCGTCGAAAGTCACAAAAAAGCGGCTGCGGCCATAGAAAGCGGACGGCTGGCCGAGGAAATCGTGCCGATCCCGGTACCGCCCCGTTACAAGGCGGTGCAAGAAGCCGACGACGGCCCACGCGACAATCAGTCGATGGACGCACTCGGCAAACTCAGACCTTATTTCGATCGCCACAACGGCACTGTTACTGTCGGCAACTCCTGTCCGCTGACCGATGCCGCTGCCGCGATGCTGGTGATGAGCGAGACGAAAGCGAAAGAACTTGGGCTCACCCCCATCGGTTTTTTGCGCGCCTACGCCTATGCCGGCCTCGAACCCCACCGCATGGGCCTTGGTCCCGTCTACAGCACGGCCAAAGTTCTGGACAGTTCCGGCATGACCATGGACGATATCGGATTGGTCGAGCTCAATGAAGCGTTTGCCGCTCAGGCGATCGCTAACCTGCGGGCTTTTGACTCGGACGAGTTCGCCGCCCGCTACTTCGGTCGCCATCATAAAGTTGGCGCCATCGATCCGGACATCCTCAACGTCAACGGCGGCGCCATTGCCTTGGGGCATCCCGTCGGCATGACCGGTGCGCGCTTGGTGATCACGACCCTGAAGGAACTGCACCGTCGCAACTGCAATGTCGGACTGGCTACCATGTGTATTGGCGGCGGCCAGGGCGGCGCCCTGTTGCTGGAGGCCGCATAATGGAAATGGCAGCAACTCCAAATGGATTTCAGATCAACATCACCGACAAGGTCGTTGACATCGTTTTCGATCTGCATGGCGAAAAGGTCAATAAGCTGACGACGCCAATCATGGAGGAACTTGACGCCCTCATCGAACAGCTTGCCGGCACCGATGACATCGAACTGCTGGTGCTGCGCAGCGGTAAGCCCGGTATTTTTATTGCCGGTGCCGATATCGCCGAGATCGAAGACATCACCGACCCCGCGGTCGGTGCCGCGATGTCTGCCAAAGGCCACGGGATCCTCAATCGCCTGTCCGCCTTGTCTTTTCCGACGATCGCCGTGATCGACGGTGCCTGTCTCGGCGGCGGTCTCGAGCTGGCACTCGCCTGTACGTATCGCATTGCCACCGACAACCCGAAGACTTCGATTGGGCTGCCGGAAGTCAATCTCGGGGTCATTCCGGGATTTGGCGGCACGCAGCGTTTGCCGCGGCGCATTGGCATGCCAAAGGCGCTGTCGATGATCCTCACCGGGAAACCGGTCAATGGCAGAAAGGCTTTCAAGCTTGGCGTTGTCGATGCCGTAGTGCCGGCCGAGTTTGTTACTGAAAAGATCGCCGAGTTTGCCCAGCATATCAAATCTGCTGCGGGGCGCAAGGCCGTTCTGGTTCGGCGCAATCCTCGACCAGTCCGCCGCTGGCTGACGCAGGACAACGCCCTCGTTCGTCTGCTCACTGCGAACGTTGCACGCCGTAACCTGATGAAAAAGACCAAAGGCTGTTACCCGGCGCCGCTGAAGGCGCTTGAAGTGATTCGTCGCACCCTGGGTATGCCCCTGGATGCCGGGCTGGCGGTCGAGGCGCAGGAGTTTGGCGAGCTTGCGGTCACACCAATCAGCAAGAATCTGATCAACCTTTTCTATGGTTCCGAAGCGCTGAAGAAGGACAAAGGCGCCGTCATCGACGGCAGGCCGCGCCGGATCAACCGCGTTGGCGTGCTCGGTGCCGGTGTCATGGGCGGTGGTATCGCCTGGAATTTTACCAAGGTCGACATTCCTACGCGCCTCAAGGATCTCAACTGGGAGGCTGTCGGCAAGGGCTACGAAGCGGCGGCCAACATTTACGGGCAATTGAAGAAGCGGCGCAAATACAACCAGCGCGAGATCGACATCAAGATGCACCAGCTCACGGGCACCACCGATTTCAGTGGCTTCGGGAATGTGGACATCGTCGTGGAAGCGATTGTCGAGGACCTCGACATCAAGCGCAAGGTATTGGCCGAGCTTGCCGGACACGTGCCGGACGACACGATCATCGCCAGCAACACCTCGACCCTGCCGATCACCGAGCTGGCCGAAGGGCTGCCGCATCCGGAACGCTTTATTGGCATGCATTTTTTCAACCCGGTCAATCGCATGCCGCTGGTAGAGGTCATCCCGGGCAAGCAGACCTCGCCGGAAACCATTGCCGCGGTCGTGGCCCTGAGCAAACGTCTGGGCAAGACCCCGATTGTCGTGCAGAGTTGCCCGGGCTTCCTGGTTAATCGCCTGCTGCTTCCGTACCTCAACGAAGCTGTCATGCTGCTGCAGGAGGGTGTCAATCCAGTGGCCGTTGATCGGGTGCTGACCGGTTTCGGCATGCCGATGGGACCATTCACGCTGCTCGACGAAGTCGGCATCGACGTTGCCAACAAGTGCGCCGTTGTTCTGGCCGCTGCCTACGGGGAACGCATGACCAACGCCACTCTGCTGGAGTGCATGTGTGCGGACCACCACCTGCTTGGCAAGAAAGGCGGCAACGGCAAAGGCTTCTACCTGCACCAAGGCAAGAAGCGAGTCGTCAACCCCGATCTCCCGGCGATCGCCGACGACTGGCGCAAGGCGAACAACATCAGCTCGCGTCAAATCAGCGACGATGACATTCTTGACCGCTGCCTGTTGACGATGGTCAACGAGGCGGCCCGCTGCCTTGACGAAGGGATTGTCGCCGATCCCCTGCACCTCGACATGGCGATGATCATGGGTATCGGCTTCCCGCCGTTCCGCGGCGGCTTACTGCGCTATGCCGACTCGCTCGGCGCCGACCATATCTGGACGCGTCTCTACGAGCTCGCGGAAAAATATGGCGACCGTTTCAAGCCGTGTGAGCGTCTGCAACAAATGACTCGTAATCAGAGAGAATTCTACAATGAAACTGTCAGATAACGCTGAAAAGCAAAAATCACTAGAAGTCGCCGAAGCAGCACGAGAGACTGTATGGGAGCATCCGAGCTTCGTCGCCGGATTGTTCAAGGGCGAGTTCAACTGGGAGCACGTCCACCCGTTTCCTTTGCAGTCCGAAGCTGACAAGAAGATCGGTGACGAGTTCCTCGCCAAACTCGAAGTCTGCCTGCGCAAACACATCGATCCCGACCAGATCGATGCCACCTACGAGATTCCGCAGCATGCTGTGAACGCGTTGGCTGAGCTTGGTTGTTTCGGCATGAAGATCCCGAAAAAGTACGGCGGCCTCGGTCTGACACAGACCAACTACAACCGCGCCGTCGCCATGGTCGGCAGCTTTTGTGCCTCTACCGCGGTATTGCTGTCGGCCCATCAGAGCATCGGCGTGCCGCAACCGCTCATGAATTTCGGCACCGAAGAGCAGAAGGAGAAATACCTGCCGCGCTTCGCCAATGGTGAGATTTCCGCATTCGCCCTCACCGAGCCCGATGTCGGCTCTGACCCGGCGATGATGAAGACATTCGCCGAACCGACGGACGACGGCAATTACATCATCAACGGCACCAAGCTATGGTGCACCAATGGTCCGGTTGCCGATATCCTGATCGTCATGGCGCGCACACAGTCGATCACGGTGCATGGCCGCGAACGTCAACAGATCACCGCGTTCATCGTCGAGACCGACAGCCCTGGGTTCAAGGTCGAGCATGTCTGCCGCTTCCAGGGGCTGCACGGGATCAAGAACGGCGTCATCAGTTTTACCGACGTCAAGGTGCCTGCCGCGAACATCATCGGGAAACCGGGCATGGGCCTGAAAATCGCTCTGACAACGCTCAACACCGGGCGCCTCACGTTGCCCGCCGCGTCGTCTGCCATCAACAAGCTGTGTCTGCATCATTGCCGCAAATGGGCCAATGAACGGGTGCAGTGGGGTCAGGAGATTGGCAAGCATCAGGCGATTGCCGACAAACTCGCCGACATGGCCGCCACCACCTTCGCTACCGAAGCGGCCACCTGGCTTACTTCCGCTATGGCCGACGCTCACAATGTCGACATCCGTCTCGAGGCCGCCATCGCCAAGTACTTCTGCACCGAGGCTGCCTGGCGTGTTTGCGACCAGGCGCTGCAGATCCGTGGCGGACGCGGCTACGAGAGCTCGTCGTCGCTGCGCGAGCGCGGCGAGGCAGGCATTCCGATTGAACGCATCCAGCGCGACATTCGCATCAATCGCATTATCGAGGGTACCAGCGAGATCATGAGCCTGTTCATTGCTCGCGAAGCGATGGACGTGCATTTCCGGAATCTCATGCCGCTGATGGACCCGCGCAACGATCTCGGCAGCAAGTTCAAGGCCGGCCTCAAGGCCGCAGCCTTCTACGCCGGCTGGTATCCGCGCCAGTGGCTCAGCCTGCCTGGCGGCACGGGCGTACGCCATCTTTCGCGTGCCAACCGCAAGCATCTCGGTTTCGTCCGCAAGACGACCAAGCGTATGGCCCGCGGCCTGTTCCATGCCATGGGCAAGCACCAGCAGGGGCTTGAAAAGGAACAGCTCCTGATGTTCCGCTACGTCGATATCGGTACGGAGCTGTTTGCCATGACTGCGAGCCTGTCGATGGCTGAGCGCATGCTGGCGGATAATCCGGCAGATCGTTCGCCCCAGGAACTGGCCGACCTGTTCTGTGCCGGTGCCAGGCAGCGGATCGCCGATCATTTCCGCAAAATAAAGAAGAACAACAACCGCATGGCTGCCCGTGTCAGTACCGGTGTGCTCGAAGGCCGGTACGAATGGATCGAGACCGACATCGTTTGCGAATGCACCCGTTGCATGAACGACGTCGAGGTTGATCCTGTACCGGCGCTCACCCGTGCGGGCGGTGCCCGCGTCGCGGAGAGCCGTGATGTGGCTTGAACGGTACGGCCAGAAGCCGGGCGCAAGGTGCGTCAGTGTATCCTTGAACACGTAAACAAAAGAAAAACATGGCCAGCGCGACATTCCATACAACGGCCCTGACGCTGCGGGCGCTGGATCGTTTGCTCAAAAGCAATTTCCGCGCCGACGGGTTGGAGAATCTTTCGGAGCGTCCGACGATGTACGTGATCAATCACTTCACGCGCGCCGAGACGTTTATCATGCCCTACATCATCTGGAAGTACGCCGGCCATTACTGCCACTCGCTGGCGGACTCCAAGCTGTTCAAAGGGCCCCTGGCGAATTACTTCCAGCAGATGGGCGTGGTCTCCACCAAACAGAAGGACCGCGACAAACTGATCATCGGCAATCTCATGTCCGGGCGCCACAACTGGGTCATCTATCCCGAGGGTGCCATGGTCAAGACCAAGAAACTGATTACCAAGGGCAAGGTCCGCCTGACCACACCCGGGCATGTTGGCCCGCCGCATCGTGGCGCAGCCGTGCTGGCACTCAAATCGGAAATCTGCAAACGCCAGATTCTGCAACTGCACGAGCGGGGCGACGACGAAGCAGTCGAGGCGCTCTGCCGTGAGTACTTCATCGATGGCGTCGAAGACCTGTCGGCTGCCGGTACCGTGCTGGTGCCCGTGACGATCAGCTACTACCCGCTGCGTCCCGGCCAGAACTTTGTCAAGCGTGTCTGCCAGACCTATTTCGGGGAGTTGCCGCCGCGGCTGGAAGAAGAACTGGAGATTGAAGGCAATCTGTTCCTGCGCGACACCGACATCGACATCAACTTCGGCAAGCCGCTGGAGATCGGCGACTACGTGCGACGTTACATGTTGGCCAGCAAGTTCATCCCGGTCCTGCGTTCGCTCGACAAGAGCAATTTGTTACTGCGCGCCCAGAGCCGCAAGATCACCGCGTCCTTCATGGCGACGATTTATTCGAACACCGCGATCAACATCGACCACCTGGTGTGCACAGCCCTGCAGAAATCGACCAGTCATCGTCTCTCGCTAGATCATTTACGGCGTACGGTCTGCCTGGCCGGATTCAAGCTGCGCAATGACCCGAGGTACCGGATGCACCCGACCCTTGGCCTTGAGCTTGTCCGCCTTCTCACCAACAGCGAGTCAGCTGCTTTCGAGGATATTTTGGCATTGGGCGAACGTATGGAGATCCTGAAGCGCGACGGCGATGATATCGTCATCGACCATCAAAAACTGCGGCTCAATCACATGTTCCACAGCGTTCGTGTGAAGAATCCGATGAGTGTCATCGGCAACGAGCTCGAGCCCTTTGCCGACGTTGTTGCCGACGTTGGCAACCTGATCAACACCGATCCTACGGCTCTGCGCCAGGCATCAGCTGACGCTGTGCTGGCGACCGACAAGAATGATTTCGAACAGCAGTACCGTCAGTATTTTAAGCCGAAACTTTCGCATTCCATGGAAGTCGGGGAACCGTTCCTGTTGCGTGCGCCCGATTCACAAACTGGCGTTGTGCTGGCGCACGGTTATTCGTCGGCGCCTGCCGAAGTGCGACAACTGGCAGAGCACCTGCATGGCCAGGGCCACAACGTCTATGCCGTGCGTCTCTGGGGCCACGGTACGGCGCCGCACAACCTTGCCGAAATCAACTGGCAGGACTGGCTCCATACATATCTGCGCGGCTATGCCTGTCTGCGTGGCATCTGTGACCACGTCGTGCTCGGCGGCTTTTCCACAGGCGGCCTGATTGCGCTCCTGGCGGCAGCCGAGATTGGCCAGCCGGTTGACGGGATTTTTTCGATCTGCGCTCCCAGTCGGCTCAAGGATATCCGCGCCGCGATAGCGCCAGCCATGCACTGGTGGAACGATTTGCTGGACAAGTTTAATATCAGCAAGGCCCAGATCGAGTACGTCGAGTCGGCCGCCGAGAATCCCCACACCAACTACCGCCATATTTATGTCGCCGGCCTGGCCCAGCTCGACAAGCTCATGAAAGGAGCAATGCGTGCCTTGCCTCGGCTCCAGGCACCTGCGCTGATCATGCACGGCAGCGACGCTCCGACCGTCGACTCGCGCGCCGCCGATCGCATCTATCGCGCCATTGGCAGCGAGGACAAGAAATTCGAACAGGTGGCTGCCGACCGGCACGTTATCGTCAACGGCAAAGGCTGTGACGATCTATATCGACACATTACTGATTTCATCGGGGCATGCAGCGCCCAGGCGAAAGAGAAGGCGGCACCGGCAATCGCCGCCCCTGCCCAGGCGCTGGACACCATTGTCACGCAGGTTGCGGCCGCATCTCGTGAGCAGGTGATTGGCTGATACGGTTTGTGGACCCGCTGGCTCGTTCGTTTACCGCACGATCAACCCGGTGTCCGTCACCAATGCCGGAACGTATCCGAAGTAGGACGGATCTTCGCGTTTGTTTATTGCGGTTGTTCCAGTACAAAATACATATCTGGAGCTGTACCTTCGCATTTGGCGGCCGAGCCGGTCGTTTCACAGCAAGACACCGCACAACTGTTTTCGTATGAGCTCGACGAACTGGCCAGACCTGCTGATTCAATGGTACCACGCGTACGCTCGGGAATTGCCGTGGCGCAGTGATTCCCGGCCATATCATGTATGGATCAGCGAGATCATGCTGCAGCAGACGCAGGTTGATACAGTCATTCCGTACTTTCACCGGTTTATAGAGTCTTTTCCCGTTGTCGAAGACCTGGCTGCCGCCGACCTGGGCGATGTCCTTAAGCAGTGGGAGGGACTCGGGTACTACTCGCGTGCCCGCAATCTGCACAAGGCCGCCGGCGTCGTTGTCGACCTGCATAACGGCATCCTGCCCGACACCTTTTGCGAACTTCGAAAATTGCCGGGGTTCGGTCCGTACACCGCCGCTGCCGTTGCCAGCATCGCCTTTGGCGAGCCGGTGCCGGTGGTCGACGGTAACGTGTTGCGGGTTTTTGCACGACTCTTCGGTTGCTATGATGACGTGACTCAGGAGAAGGTGAAAAGATCCGTATTCGAACGGTTGCAGCCGGTCATTGCGACTGTTGCCCCCTCGGATTTGAACCAGGGCATGATGGAACTCGGCGCCCTGATCTGCCGCCCGCAGCAGCCGATGTGCGCCGAATGTCCTTTGCAAAAATCGTGCGTTGCGTATCGTGACGGATTGACTGCCGCGCTTCCGGTAAAGAGCAAGCGCAAACCGCGACCACACTACGATGTTGCAGTCGGAGTTGTCTGGAACGACGACAAGGTCTTGATTGGTCGGCGCCCGGCTGATGGCATGCTCGGGGGGCTGTGGGAGTTTCCCGGCGGCAAGCATACGAGTGCGGAGCCGGCCGCGGATTTCGTCACGCAGAAAGTCGCCGCCGAAACCGGTGTAAGCGTGGCGCCGGAGCAGGTGTACTGCACCGTAAATCATGGGTACACACACTTCCAGATCACGCTCACTGCCTGGAAATGCCGGTACACCGGCGGCGGCCTCGAAACGAACACCCACGACGAGTTGCAGTGGGTGTCATGGGAAGAGATCGATCAATACCCGTTTCCAAAGACCGCGCTGCAAGTTATTGCCGCAGTGAATGGATAGTGCCCGATCGTTCCACGCGCTCGAGGCCACTGCTCGCTATTCGTTCAGGTATACTCTGCCAGCTCGAGGAGGACGCCGTCGGGATCGTAGAAGTAGCACAGCTTTTTATGGCCGGCGTCGTGGGTGACGACACTCGGCGGCACGATCACCGGCGGTCCGATGAATTCGACGTCCGCTGCTGTCAGCCGTTCGTAGATGCCATCCATGTCAGTTACACGGAAGGCGAGGTGTCGCAAGCCCCGAGTATTGGGCAGTGAGTTTGTGTCAATTGCAGTTCCCGCTGGCGCGTGGTACTTGATCAGCTCGATACGCGGCCCGCCACCCGGCGGCTGTACGTACGAGACATCTGCGACGACGCCCTTGAGTCCGACAATCGCTTCGATCCAGTTCCCTTCGAGATGGGCGTCTGTCGTCTTTTCGAAACCCAGAAGTTCGCTGTAGAAATGCACTGACTTGGCAAGATTCTGAACGGAGATATTGACGTGATCGATGTGGGCGATCATGACTATTCGTAATAGGAGATGTACAGGTCCATCTCACCGTCGACCGCTTTACGAGACAGTCCGGCGATGCCTTCGGCGGACTCGAGCGTCATACACTGCTCGTGATGACTCGAGCGCTCAGGAGCGAAGCGATTGGCGGCAGCCGTCCAGGCTTCTACGATGTTGCGGTTGATATCAGCGACAGCCAGGGCGGCGACTACCGTTGCGTGCAACGCCATGATCCAGGGGCCCTTGTCGGCATCGATTTCGGCGTGCAGCTCGGCGACGCAGCGTGTGTAGTCGATATCGCCTCCGACGATGCATTGGTAGAGGATCGAAATCTCAAACTGGCATAAACCGTCGTAGGAATTGAAGCCTTCCATCTCCTCGCGCAAAAACGACTGCTGGTCTTCATCGCCTTCGGTGAGGACTCCGATCCACTCCTCAATCAAGTCAGATGTACAAACGATGCAATCTATTCGCATGGCTGGATTCTATTGCTTTGATTGACGGCGTCGCCGGGTTGGGGAAATTTGACAGCCGCTTGCCAAATAATACTTCGGTCCACCTGCAATGCAACCGTCCGAATTAACGCTTGCCGACTTGGCTGCGGGGGAGAGTGAGTGTGAGCCTGGTCAGCCGGAAACGGAGAGAAGGTCGCGAGGGTTGATCGTGTAGAACACAGAATAGATATGCGGCAATGCAGGAAGTGGTACAAAACGCGTGGGGAAATTATACTGAAATACTTCAATGCAATGGCACACTCGGCCGTAATTCGACCCCGATCGGAAGATCATCTTCCGATACTATTCTCCAACAGGTATCCGGGTGGAAAAATTCCGGACGATGCATAGATATGGATCGTATTTACCACCGAAAAGATTCCGTTACGCGCCCTCGCGGCGCTCCGGCATTCAGCGGAGCAATAGCAACTGTTGCCCCGGACCGGCTGTTGGTTTCGGGTCGGGTCGATGAGCGAGGATTAGAATGAACGGACGCAGATAGCCTTTTACTTTGCCTTAAATCTCGCGAAGCGGTTTGGTTGCGGGTCAATTCGATCTATCTTTCTCGTCCCGCTAAGACACAACACAGGTGACCGATGGCGACTGAACTGGCAAAAGCATATACCCCCGCCGAAGTGGAGCCCGAGGTGGCCGCTGCCTGGCAGAAAGCGGCGGCCTTTCATGCCGAGGCCGGCGGTGATGCCACCCCGTACAGCATCGTCATCCCGCCGCCGAACGTGACTGCGGCGCTGCACATGGGGCACGCGCTCAATATCACGCTGCAGGATATCCTGATACGCTGGCGCCGCATGTGTGGGGACAACACGATGTGGATGCCCGGCACCGACCACGCCGGCATTGCTACACAGACTGTCGTGGAGAAACGGGTGCTCGCCGAGGAAGGCAAGCGCCGTACGGATTTCGAGCGCGACGATTTCGTCTCGCGCATCCAGGCGTGGAAAGACGAATACGAAAAGCGCATCCCCGCGCAACTGGTCGCGATGGGGTGCTCCTGTGACTGGGAGCGTCAGCGCTTCACGATGGACCCCGTTTGTGCCCGTGCCGTGCGTGAGGGGTTCTACCGGCTCTTCCGTGACAACCTCATCTATCGCGGCAAGCGCCTGGTGAACTGGGATCCTGTGACCCGCACCGCACTCGCCGATGACGAGGTGGAGATGCAGGATATCGACGGGTTTTTCTGGTACATGCGCTATCCGTTGACAGAACCGGTGACGCACAACGGCGAAACGATAGAGCACGTGACCGTTGCCACGACGCGCCCCGAAACCATGCTCGGCGACACGGCTGTGGCTATGAACCCAAACGATCCGCTGGCCGGCGTGCTCGTGGGGAAGACCGTGCGGCTCCCGATCGTCAACCGCGAGATGCCGATCATCGTCGATGATTACGTGGTGCTTCCTGATGCGGAGAGCAGCGATGAAAAAGCGAAGTTCTCTTCGGGCTTCCTGAAGGTGACGCCGGCCCATGACCCGAACGACTATGAGGTCTGGCAACGGCACAGCGATGAGATGACTCTGGGCGCTATCAATATCATGGCACCGGACGGTTCTATTTCTCGCGACGACGGCTGGCCGGCAGAGGAATTCGAGTCGGGCCAGGCCGAGGCGGCGATACCCTTTCTCGGAATGGACCGCTACGACGCGCGCCAGGCAATCGTCGACTGGTTCGAGCAGAACGGCCTGCTTGCGGAGGTGCGTGACTACCGGCACGCTGTTGGTCACAGCTACCGCAGCCATGTCCCGGTGGAACCGTACCTGTCCGACCAGTGGTACGTGCGGGTCACTGACGAGCGCCTCGCCGGCAACGCCCTGCGGGCCATGACGGAGGACCAGCGCAGTGAGGACAACGGCTGTGTGTGGAAGGACGGTGATGCTTTCAGTGGCGGCAATCATGAGGAATGGCAGGGCAATTTGACGTTCTATCCGCCGCGCTATGCCCGGACCTTTCAATCCTGGCACGAGAACATTCGTGACTGGTGTATCAGCCGCCAGCTCTGGTGGGGTCATCGCATCCCGATCTGGAATTGCAGCCGCAACGCGGTCGACAAGGCGATCGGTGAGAAGCTGCATGACTGGACAGAGGCCGGGCGTATTGCCTCGAAACTCGACGACGACAGCGAGCAGTGGTACGTGTGCGTCCGCGAGGAGATGGACAGCGAGGTGATCGAATGGCTCGCGCAGCATGGATTCTTGCAGGATGAGGATGTGCTCGACACCTGGTTTTCTTCGGCGCTGTGGCCGATGTCGACGATGGGTTGGCCGGTCCCTGATGATTTCCCCGACGAAATTCCGGAAGGCGACGCTGTGCTGGATACCTGGAACCCGACCAATGTATTGTGTACGGCCCGCGAGATCATCACCCTGTGGGTGTCGCGCATGGTCATGTTCAATCTGTACTTTCTCGACCGGCTGCCGTTCTCCGATGTTTTTGTTCATGCCATGATCCAGGACGGCCATGGCCAGAAAATGTCAAAAAGCCTGGGCAACGGTGTCGATCCGTTCGACATCATTCATTCGCACGGCTCCGATGCCATGCGCTTTACGCTGGCTTCGATGACGACGCATACGCAGGACGTGCGCATGCCGGTGGTGCTGATGTGCCCGCATCACGAGGGCGAGATGCTGGAGCCGCAGCAGACGCATGATGCGACGGGTCACGTCGTGGCGGCGGCGGTGCAGACCTGTCCGTCCGATTCCTCGAAGAAAATGGTGTCGTCGTACGGTGTGGCGATGGGCACCCATGAATCGACAGACGTGATGCCAATGGCACGCAACACTTCGGAGAAATTCGACTCCGGCCGCAACTTTGCCAATAAGCTATGGAACGCCGTGCGTTTCGCGCTGACCAATCTCGATAGTGACGACGACAGCGGAAGTGACACACTGACGCTGGCGGACCGCTGGATTCTGTCGCGCCTGGCGGGGACTACGGCTTCGGCGAACAGTGCACTGCAGTCGTTTGAGTTTGCACACTACGCACAAACGCTCTACGACTTTTTCTGGCGTGACCTCTGTGACTGGTACGTTGAAGCCGTGAAACCGACGATTCGTCATAGCGCAGCACAGCGGAACGTATTGGCGACATCGATCGATGTGGTATTGCGCCTGCTGCATCCGACGATGCCGTTCATCACCGAAAAACTGTGGAGCCATCTCAACGAAGTGGCACCTGAACGGGGCCTTGACTCGGTTAGCATACCCACCGCTGATTTATTGATCATGGCGCCCTGGCCGGCGATTGACGGCTCATTACAGGAGGCCTCGGTTGAGGCGCATTTCACGGCGCTGCAGGAAGTCATCACTGCGATGCGTCAGGTGCGGACACAGTACAAAGTGCCGCCGCGTCAGGAAGTGACGGTATCTATCGTTGCTGCGGGCACAGTTGCCGAACAGTTCGAAGCTGATCGCGGGCTGATCGAATCGTTGTCCCGTACGGTGATCGGGTGCATCGCTGCGGACACTGCACAACCGGCGAACGCTGCGACGACGCTGGTGGGTGACACGACGATCTACCTGCATGACCTGGTCGATGCCGACGAGGAGCGCAAGCGTCTCGGCAAGGACCTGGAGACGGCCGCGAAGAACGTTGATTCGTGCCGCAAACGGCTCAGCAATCCCAAGTACGTGGAGAAAGCGCCGGAGCACCTGGTGCTACAGACCCGTGAACAGCTTGCCGCAGCTGAGAAGGAAGTGGCGGCGCTGGAAGCGCAGCTCGCGGCGCTGTAGGGCCAGCTGCGCCATCCGATTGCCGGTACTCCTGAAATACATACCGGCTGCTTACTTCAAATCCCTGTTCGTTGTCCATGTCGAAGAACATGGCAAACGGGAAAAACTGTACTGCGTCGATGAACAGACAGCCGGCGGCAACAAAGGCGTCGATCCTGTTCTCGTACATGCTTGCCTCAGCTATGGGCCCGCAGCATGAGGTAATCGATCTCGACGTCTTTGGTAAGCGGAATGATGTAGTCACGATACATCGTCTGTATGGCTGCGGGATCGAGGTCGCTGCTGCCGGCCGATTCATCCGCAATGTCGCGCCCGTATGCCGCGGCTTTGTGGCGGACGCGTTCGAGGACGGCGGCTTCGACCTCTGGCTTGGTCAGTCGGTCCAGGATGCCGGCGCGGTCGTTGGTCACGACCAGCTCGGTGTATAGTCCGGTCTCCGCCTGGTACTTGCACTCGGCGACATACTTGCCGTAATGGATGCGCTTGGACAGCGCCTGCAGGCAGGCGACATCACAGGTGGCGCTGGACCCGTAGTGGCCGTCATCGCCGGGAGGGCAGATAGCCGGCAGGATGTTCGCCTGATAGACCTGGCGGATGCGGTCGTTGATGTTGATGTCGGTATCGAGGATGCGGGCCGGATACGCCAGCGACGGCAGTATCGGTTCCGGCAGGTCACCGAAGAATGCATGTTCGTCCGGACTGGTGTAGCGGCGTATCCGCGCATGGATGTGCTCGGTCTGCTGCAGCAGGTAATCAGAGAAGCTGCCATCGAAATCGGGGATGGCGATACTGCCCGGCTCATAGATCGGCGGGTTGTGACAGAACTGGGCGCGTTCGATCATCGCGAAAATGATCGTCTCCTCTTGCCGGATCAGAGCGCTTCGAAGGTCAGTTAGTTTTAGAGTTTCCATAGTCGATCAGGCGTCTGGTTATTCTCTGGGCTACGGTTAGCCAGGTACAAGCATGCCGATTACGCAACATGAAGGTGTCTTATTGTAGTGAGCCCCGTGCAATCGGCAAGCGCCGGCAGGTTATTGCTTGCGCAATACATCCACAGTTGTCGGGAACCCGCAGAGGACAAATGACCGAATGTGCGGATGGTTTTATTTAACAAGTTCAGGCGATGCTGTCACTTGTCGATTGCTGTGCCGATTGTTTCACCGACGTGTACCAGCGTTTCGAAACCCTTTGTACTGTGTTCGATCAGGTCTGGGGCGAGGCGCACCTGACCGTGTTGCAGAAGCAGGACGATGGTTGAGCCACCAAACTCGAAATAGCCGCGTTCCTGCATCTTCTTCACTGAACTGTTTTCGAACGTCCACACGATACTGCCGACACCGAAAGCGCCGATCTCGATCATTGCTACACGGCCGAACTGTGGCGTCTCGAGCATTGAATAGCAGCGCCGGTTTTCACAAAAAATGTTGAGGCCAAGCTCCAGGGCCAGCGGATTTACGGAGTGATACTCACCCGGGATTTGCCGTTCATCAACGACGCGCCCGTCGCATGGGAAATGGAAGCGGTGATAGTCGGCGGGGCATAGCCGTATCACTATCGCTGCACCGTTGTGAAAGGCGCTGGCGTCGTCCAACAGCAGCTCGTCGACAGTGTACGGGCGGCCCTTGGCGGGAATGACCGTGTCGCCTTCGAGACTGGGATAAACGAGGATGCGTCCATCTGCCGGCGATACCAGAGCGGTCGGAGCGGCGTCGAATGGCCGGCATTCAAGATTGAGATGGCGCGTGAAAAAATCGTTGAACGAGGCGAAAGTATCGACTGCGTCGCGAAACACCGACGGATCGATGTCGAGCTGGTCGATCGTGCGTTGGACACGGCGGCGGGAGAAACGAGACTTGAAGTAGGCGCTGAGCAGACGGCTGGCCCATGAATGACGGAAGACCAGAGATGCCGGGCCCCGGCCGCCAGCCTGCTGGTAGGCGAATTTGATCATGCCTTCGCTGAGTACCGTCTCGCGGCACAGCTCGCCGGTGTCACGGCGATAATAATAAATGTCACTTGACTCAGACATGATGCACTCGGACGAAGGTATTATCTATCTTGCTGAGGTCGACTCGACCAACAGCTACTGCATGCGTGAGACCGCGTCGCTGGCCAGCGGCACTTTCGTTGTGGCCGACAGCCAGACAGCAGGCCGTGGCCGTTTGGGGCGGGCCTGGCATTCCCCGCCGGGCTGTAATCTGTATGTCTCGATCATCCTCAAACCACCTTTCCAGCGGCTCGATCCGGCCGTGTTGCCGCAGATCGCATCGTTGGCTGCATACAATACGGTGCGGGACTACGGCGTCCAGAACGTTTGGATCAAGTGGCCGAATGATGTTTATGTCGGCGACTGCAAGCTTGCCGGTGTGTTGGCCGAGAGCCGCGTTGCTGCCGGTCTCATCGAGGCGGTCGTCACAGGCATCGGCATCAACCTGAATATGTCGCCTGCAGAACTCGCTGTGATCGACAAGCCGGCAACTGCCGTCGGTGCCCAGCTTGATCGCGATATTGACCGTGATGACTGCCTGCAGCGGTTGGCTGGATATTTCAACGCCGCCTGTGCAACCTGCCAAAGTCATGGCTTCGAACAAATCTATGGCGAATGGCGCGATGCCAGCGGCCTGATCGGGTGTCGTGTCAGCATCACCGGTGCTGTGGCGAGCATTACCGGCACTGTCCGAGATTTCGCGGTCGACGGCAGCATCGTGATCGTCGATGAGACCGGTGCGTCGCAGACAGTGCGCAGCGGTGATCTGACGTTGACTCTGTTATAGCCGAAGAACGCTTGTTTGGAAAACCGTGGGCTGCTGACAGCCCCGGGACGGCTGCAGGGATCTTCACTTGCCGAGGTTCGGTTCGTCGAACCGCAATCACTCAATGCACTTCGCTACCGAAGATTGCATCTGCCCGGGAAAACTAAAAGGCCGGCAACCTGTGTTGCCGGCCTTTTGAGATGGATATACTGAAACGGGTTACTATCGTCCGTTTACAGCATCCTTGAGGCCTTTACCAGCGGAGAAGGCGGGGACTTTGGCGGCCTTGATCTTTATCGAAGCGCCAGTCTGGGGGTTACGACCTGTACGCGCCTTGCGTTTGCGAGTCTGGAAAGTGCCGAACCCGGGGATCGCGACTTTCGTCCCTTTCTTCAAGTTCTTGGTAATGGTGTCGATGACGCTGTTGAGGGCATCGCCCGCTGCTTTCTTGGAGATTCCTGCGTCTGAGGCGACGGCGTCAACGAGACTGCCTTTGGTTACATTTTTTGCTGCCATGATATAATGCCTTTGGATTGGGGTTGAAAATTGGTCCCGTAGTCGGAACCTGCGAATAAGAATTGATCATTCACTAAATCGCGGACCTATAGGCTCTCTCCCTGGGGTATAAGTTACGGTTCCATAAGATTGGCGTGTCAGGCTTACACGTACTGTCCCGACACAGTAATTTGTCAAACTACCCAATAATGTCAATGGATACACCACGCATCTGTGGGCGTCCCTGTCGTCTTTCAGCCTGCATGAGCGCGCCTTCGCCTGGCGGGTACCCACGAAACTGTAAATTTGTATTCGTTGAATTTACAAATGGTTATGAATCATGAATCGCGCAAACGTACGTGGTATAAGGCTTTCGTTGATTTCACGTTTTTTTTTTGAAAAAATCTCAAAATTTGGGTAGTGATAACTCTATGATACTGGCGGAATTCCACATTTTCAGCCGGGTTGGACCGGCGAAAACCCGCGAAATTACAGGGTTTTTCGCCGCTAAAATCGCCGATTCCCTTATCAGGCGGGGCTTTCCCGCCGGTCGGATTCAGCAGATTCACAAGCGTATCCGTTGACAATCATCGAGGATCTCTGTCTCTGGAATTTGCTAGTTATCTCATCTATATGCGATCTTAAAAAGGGATAGAACCATGAACTCGAACATCCTGATCTTGACTCTCGATAGGTGTTGGTTATCTTTGGCGCCTTGACTCACGCTTGGCAGGAGGAATACCAATGGCAGGAATGCACCTGAAATCCGCATCTGAAACAACGTATGACTGCATCTCACTCGGTGAGGTCATGCTCCGTGTTGATCCCGGCAATGTTCCAATGGCCCGCGCTCGTACTGGCGCGATCTGGCACGGCGGTGGCGAGACCAATGTTGCGGAGGGGCTGAGCTACTGCTTCGGTTTGCGCGCGGCGGTCATCACTGGCTTGGTAGACGACACTGTCGGCCGCAACATCGAGAACCAGTTGCGCGAGGCGGGTGTTGACACCACACACATTGTCTGGTTCAACACCAAAGGCGAAGGCAAGTTCAGCACCGATGCCAAGGGCTCGTTGCACAACGGCCTCAGTTTCACTTGGGCTGGGAAAGGTTTGTTGCCTTCGGTTACCGACTATTACCGGGCCCACACGGCGATCCGCGAACTCGGCCAGGGCGACATTGATTGGGACCATCTTTTCGGTGAGCTCGGCGTGCGCTGGTTTCATACCGGCGGCATCCTCACATTGTTGTCAGAGAAGACCGCAGCCATGGCGCTGGAGGCTATGGAGGCGGCCGGCAAGAACGGCACCGGCCGCTCGTTCGACCTGAATTACCGCTCGAAGGTCGAGCCGGACAAGGAACGCGCCCGGTCGATCAACCGCGAGATTGTGCCACACGTTGACTTTTTGGTCGGCAACCATGATGATTTCGCGGATGCTCTCGGTTATGACACGAGGGAATTGGCGAAGGACGCCAGCTTCGAAGAATGGCTGGATGCCTACACCGATACGCTGCGCACAGTTTCACAGGCCTATCCGAATCTCAGGTATATCGGTACCCAACTGCGCGGGGCGCTTTCTGCTGACCGTATCAACTGGGGCGCCGTGTTGTATGACGTAGCCGACGATTCTATACACCGCGCGACTGTTCGCGAGAATGTTGAAATTGCTGATCGTACCGGTGGTGGCGATTCCTTCTGCTCCGCCGTGGTTGCGGCGCTGCTCGACGGCAGAACAGCCTCCGACGCAGTCCAATGGGGTGCTGCGCACGGCATTCTGGTGCAGGAGACCCCGGGCGACACGACGATGGTGACGCGCGGCCAGATCGAGGCGGAAGTTAACCGTGCCGCAAAGGGCGGCGGTGTCAGCGCGCTGCGTTAGTGTTCCCGGCCACGCCTTACGCTGAGATGGCGACAGGCCTGAAATATCAGTCAATACCCAATCCCGTGCGCTGACAATGGCGGTGCAGAGAATCCATGTTGTTATCTCCGGCCGTGTGCAGGGTGTCGGCTACCGGTACTTCTGCCAAATTACAGCGCAGGAGCTTGGCCTCATCGGCTGGGCCCGCAATCGCGCCGACGGCAGTGTCGAGCTTGAGGCACAGGGTGTTGCGGCGGTGCTCAACACGCTGCAGCAGCAACTTTCGGACGGCCCGCCGATGGCCAGGGTCGACCGTGTCGATGTCGAGACAATTGAACCGCTACCCGACGAAACACAGTTTCGCATCCGTTATTGATGGCTGACAAGACGCTGTCTATCATCATCCCGCTGTACAATGAGGAAGCTACGATTACGGAGCTTCTCGACCGGGTGCTTGCCGTTGACCTGCCGATCGGGCGGGAAATCATCATCGTCAACGACGGCTCCACGGATGACAGCCGTGGCTGCGTCGACGCGTGGCAGGCCCGACTGCCGGCAGACTCTGGGGTGATGGTGCGGGTCATCGACAAACCGAACGGCGGCAAAGGTTCGGCGGTTCGTGCCGGCATCGAGGTTTCGAGCGGCGACGTTGTCATCATCCAGGACGCCGACCTTGAGTACGATCCGCATGACTACAGGAAGTGTATCGAGCCGATCCTCGCCGGCCGTGCCAGTGTCGTTTACGGTTCGCGTGAGCGACTGTCGGAGAACCGCATGCATTCGTCGCTGGCCTTCTACGCCGGCGGCTTGGCAGTCACCTGCTGGATGAACCTGTTGTATGGTGCCAGCATGACCGACGAGCCGACCTGTTATAAGACCTTCGACGGCCAGTTGATTCGCACGCTGCCGTTCACAGGCGATCGTTTTGAATGGGAACCGGAGATCACGGCGAAGTTGCTGCGCCTGGGGTATGACATTGACGAGGTCCCAGTCAGCTACACACCGCGCAAGATTGACGAAGGCAAGAAAATAAACTGGCGCGACGGTGTCATGGCGCTGTGGACGGCGCTTTCCTGGCGGTTGCGTCCGATGGGAGCGGTTCGCCGGACGATGGCGACGGTGCCGGCTGCAGCGGCTCGGATGAAGACCGGGTCCTGTGCCAATCGGCTGCTGTTGGCGGTGATGGCGGTTGCTTTGCTGCTGCGCTTGGCCCTGGCGCTGCCGGCCTTTGACAGCACGCAGCGGTTCATGCGTCCGGACTCGAAGACCTATCTCGATCCTGCCCAGGCGCTGTTAGCCGACAAAGCACTTATGGAAGCGCCCGGATCATCTGTACCGGCGACACTGCGCACGCCTGGCTATTCGGTGTTTCTGGCTTTCGTCCTGGGGATCACCGGCAACGCCAGTACCGCCGTGGCCGATTACCGACTGCCTGTGCTGTTGTTCTGTGTCCTCAGCGCCCTTGTCTGCGTGCCGATCTTCCGGGCCGGACAGATGTTTGGCGGCACTGGTGTGGGGACCTTTGCGGCAGCGCTGTATGCTGCCAATCTGACCAGTATCGCTCACGCCCCGATGTTTCTGTCGGACACGCTGTTTACCTTCGTAGCGGCGTGGATGTTCTATTGTTTCACGAGGTTTTATTTCAAGGAGCGGCTGATCGACCTGTGGCTGGCGATCGGCCTCAACGGTGTTGCCACGCTGATTAAGCCAATCGGGCTGATGTGGATCGTGCCGTGCTGTTTTCTGGTCCTGATTTTCGTTCGCAAGTCGTGGGCGAAACGCTGGCTTGGCGCGGTCGTTTGCGTCGTCGTGTTCCTCGCTGTCATTACCCCGTGGATGTTCCGAAACCAGCAGGTCGGTGCCGGCTTCCGCCTGGGGAGCAATATCGGCAAGACGCTTTATTACCACAATTGTGCGGCCCTGGTCTCGGTATTGACCGGTGAATCGGCAGAGGTGCTCCGCCAGCGTTGGCAGGCGGAGACCGCGGCCGTTTTTGCAAACGATCCGGCTTACGCCAGCATCGCCGCGCAGACCGGATATCTGCTGGGCAAGGCCCAGCCGATCATTCGCGACAATCTGTGGCAATACGCGCGGTTGCACTGCCAGCCGCCAATCCTGTTTCCCGATGCTCCGACGTTTCTCGAACTGCTGGGGCTTACAGAGACGGGGCAGGGGACGCTCGACGTCTTTCACCGCCAAGGGTTGGTGGCGGCGGTGCAACATTACTTTGGTGACCGGCTATGGCTGCTGCTGCCGTTGGCACCGTTGCTGGCGATCGTCGGCTTCACCTATCTCGGTTGTTTCCTGCAGCTCGGCTGCTGGCTGCTGCAGCGCCAATGGTTTCTCGGGTTTTTCTTTCTCGCCTTTGTAGTCTATTACCTGGTTCTCCCCGGTCCCGTGCTGATGCCGCGCTACCAGCTCCCCTGCCTGCCGCTGATGACTGTCATGGCAGGCATGTTCTGGCTCGGGCTTTGGCGGCATTGGCGGCAAAGCCGGGAGGCGGTTGTGGCCGCCTGTCCGGCCTAAACTTAAAGCGAGCTGAAGTAGTTCCATGTCAATGTTTGAAATCATCGCAATCCTTGTCACTGTCGCGGCGGTGCTCAGTTACGTCAACTATCGTTGGATCCGCATGCCGACAACGATTGGGTTGATGTTTATTGCGCTGCTGATCTCACTGGTGATGATTGCCCTGGGACATTTCGGATTCGGCATTCGCGAGCGTGCCGAGTTGATCCTACAGCAGATCGATTTCAGTGAGACGCTGCTGCACGGCATACTCAGTTACCTGTTATTCGCCGGCGCGCTGCATGTCCAATTGGGGGAGTTGGCGAAGCAGAAGAAAGTGGTGGGCGTGCTGGCGACCGTCGGTGTTGTCGGTTCAACTTTTATTGTCGGCACCCTGGCTTACTGGCTATTCAATGCGATCGGGTTGGAGCTGCGGTTCATCTACTGCCTGGTGTTCGGCGCGCTGATCACGCCGACGGATCCGGTCGCTGTCCTGGGTATTCTCAAGACAGCCAAGGCCCCAAAATCGCTGGAAACGAAAATCGTCGGCGAATCACTGTTCAACGACGGGATCGCCGTCGTTGTGTTTCTGGCGCTGCTGGGGATCGCGACTGGTGAGCACGAAGCGTCGTTGCAGCATATCACCGTGTTGTTCGTCCAGGAAGCTATCGGCGGTGCGGTGTTCGGGTTGATTGCCGGTTGGGCAACTTTTCTGATGATCCGCAGCGTCGACAACTATCAGGTCGAAATCCTGCTGACCCTGGCTCTGGTGACGGGCGGTTACGCGCTGGCCGCAGCCCTGCATCTGTGCGCGCCGATCGCCATCGGCGTCGCCGGCCTGATGATCGGCAACACCGGCCGGCGCACCGGCATGTCGGATAAGACGCGGAAGCACCTCGACAATTTCTGGGAACTGATCGACGAGATTCTCAACGCCGTTCTGTTCGTACTCATTGGCATGGAAATGCTGGTTGTTTCGGCGACTGGCAAGGCCTTGCTCGCCGGTGTGGTTGCCATTGGCATCATGTTGCTTGCGCGTTTTATCTGTGTCTCCGTCAGCGTGCTGCTCCTGGGCCGGGTGCGGACGTTTTCCAAGGGCGCCATTTCGATCATCACGTGGGCCGGGCTGCGCGGCGGTATTTCCATTGCGCTGGCCCTCACGTTGCCGCCGAGCACTACGCGGGACGTCTTGCTGACGGTAACCTACACAGTGGTGGTTTTTTCGATTTTAGTGCAGGGCCTGACGATTCGGCGCCTGGTCATGCGCTACCATGCGCCGGTGTCGGCGTGACAGCAGAAGCCAGACAGGCGCTGAAGCGGGATACCGCTGCTCTTGGCATTCTGGCTGCGGTGATCCTCGTGACCGACAGCTATCGTCGCGGCTGGCGAGCGGTCGATCCGGACACGGGGAAAACGTACGACTTGTTCCCGGTCAACCATGCCCTCATCGGGGTCCTGGTCAGTGCGGGCACGCATACGTTTGAATTGCGCTACGAACCGGAAAGCCTGTCGACCGGTGCGAAAGTAAGCGCGGCGACGGCTGTTGCCTTGATCGTTTTACTTATCGTGCAGGTATGCCGTCGGCGTGTTGCCGGCGAAAACAGCACGGCATAAGACAGATCTTAAAAGGCGGAGTTCAACGGAACGAAATACGCCGGCAGTCAGCCGATCGTGGGGATCTTTACATCTTTGTTGTCGGGCAGAAAAGCGTCGACGAATGCTTCTTCAAAATCGTAAATATCGCGAAAATCGTTGATTGTGTCTTCATCGCTGGCACCGAGGAGATTGTGGCTGACCATACTGAAGACAATGTTGCCGAAGTCTTCCGTGCAATGGATGCCCCACTCGCCGAAGACCAGACGCGCCATCGGTCCGAACTCTGCGATGGCGTGCTGACGGATGCCGTCGAGCAGTTCCTTGCCAGTGATGTGCTGGTTCTCGCCGCTGCCACGCCGCTTGAGTTGACCGGCCGTGTAGGTAACGGCTTCCTGGATGAAGAAATAAGCTTCGGGGGTGTATCGTGAATCGTCTGCGACGATTCGCCGGACACCTTCGAGGTACGTTTCATTGACGCCCATACGCAATCCTCATTTTCAAAATAACAATATCGCGCGTTCATCAAAATTAAAGCGATTACACCTGCGATTCCCGCAGCCTTTTTCGGATTGCATCTGCGAGGGACTGGCACTCGGCAGCCGGCAGTTCGTCAAGGCTGCGCCAGCCCCAGTTAAAACCATCGGCGGGCAGACGCGGGACGATGTGCAAGTGGCAATGCGGTACTGTCTGACCGGCACAGGCGCCATTTGCCAGATGCAGGTTGAAGCCGTCGCCGTCGACAACACGGCTGATGTGCTGTGCCAGCTTGGGCGCCAGGGTGATCATTCGCGACAGGCAGTCCGCGGGTACAGTCGTCACGCTGGTGTGGTGCTCTTTCGGAATCAACAGGGTGTGTCCGGGATTGACCGGCGCGATGTCGAGGAAGGCCAGTACCAAGTCGTCTTCGAACAGGACTGTGGCGTTGATTTCGCCTCCGACAATACGGCAGAACGGACAATTGTTCACGGATGCCTATTCTTCGGCTGCAGGCTCGGTGTCTTCGGCTGCTGCGCTCGAGCTGCTATCGCCTGACTTTGTTATTTCAACAATCCGTACACGCGAGAAGTTTTGGCGATGGCCCTTCTTGCGCTTGTAGCCTTTGCGGCGCTTCATCTTGAACGCGATGACCTTCTTGCCGCGCGCATGCTCGACGAGCTCTCCGGAGACACTGGCACCTGCAATGTTGGGTGTGCCGATACTGACGTCGGCGTCCTCACCAATTGCCAGTACCTGGTCGAACAGCACAGCGTCGCTGGCGTCGCCGTCGAGAGTTTCTACATCTACGATGTCGCCCGGTGAAACTTTGTACTGTTTACCGCCTGTCTGAATAATTGCGTACATGATATGCTGCTCCTGTGATAACAGTTGACAGGCCAAGTGCCTGCATCCCAAATTGATGACCATAGACCCGCAGGAATGGGCAGAGATCACGGGAGTTGGGAGAATGAACCGATTAATGTAATACAGGACGAGGTGCTGTCAAGAGTATTTGGTGTCTTCTTCGTTATCCGAATCGACAGGTTCGTCGAGGTCGTCCTGTGCCAGGATAGAGACATTTTCACTGACATGAAACGTCACGATTTTGGTCATTTCGGGGGGTAGCGTCGGTACAACTTCGAGCAGGTAATCCGCGTCAATGACGATTTCCAGCCGGTCGGCTTTCTCGAAACTCCATTCCACACGGATCTGTCCGTTTTTCGTGGGAATCTGTGCCTGTACCCATTCGGTGGCATTCAGCAGTGGATTGAAATAAACCTGTCGCGCGCCCGGAGAAACCGGTCGTATGCCGACGACTTCGCGAATCAGGAAATAGTTCGGTGACAGTGCGGCGCCGGCGCAGTGACAGCCGTGCCCGGTGTGACCGGCGTTCTGATTGGATCGGGCGTGCCAGGTGGTTGCGCCTTCTTGCGGCACGCTGCCCCAGTAGTAACGCATGAAATCCAGTCCCCATTCACGCTGGTTGCAGTTGAAGGCAGCTTCAAGCAGGAAGTACTTGAAGTAAGGATTGTCGAGCGTGACGTCCTCTGGTGTCTCGTAAAATGGCGCGTAGTCGAACAACAACTTTTCGAATATTTCCTGCTGTATGTCGGGGTGGGCGATCCCGGCGTAGATTGCCAGAATGTTGGTCTGCAAGGAGCAGCGCTCGCCCAGGCTGCCACGGAACCAGTTATCGGCGAACAGGCTTTTTTCATCGTTCCAGGTCAATCCCCTTATCTTGTGGGCGATATTGGACGCACGCAGGCGGCAGGTCTCGGCTTCTTCTTCTTTGCCGATGTAGTCGAACAACCACTCGCCTCGCAGCAGCGAGTGACAGTACAAAGAATTGAGTGCCGTCGAAACCCCACAGCGGTCAATTCCGTCGACATCGATATCGATGTCGCCATTGGCCGCCATATCAGGATCGCCCAGGACTTTGAGAGTCGGATCGACGAGGCTGTCAAAGTAGTCGAAAAGTCCTTTGAGATTTGCCGCAAATCCCTCGACCAGTGCCTTCTCATCGGTGTGCAGCACATGCTTCTGCAGCCATACCGGCCACAGCAGCGCATGATCATGCAGGCGGACCGCGTAGTCCGTCGGTGCCATCGCACGGAATTCGCCGGTCGGCAGTTGGGCCTCGGCAAATTCAGAGAGGCCCTTGGCAGACAGGGTGAAGTCACCGGTCAGAACATGGCTGGCGATTGCCTGGATCATGGCGTTGCCGAGCAACTGCCCATCAATGCCGGTGCCGGAATCGCGGTAGGTGTAGTCGTACGTTGCGTTCAGCGTATGGGCGCCGGTCGTCCAAATCCTATTGAGCAACTCGTCTGAACTGTTGAAATCACCGGGGCTTTTTTGGGAAAAGCTGACTTTGCGAATGCCGGCGTTGGTGATGTTGATAGTATCTTGTGCCCGCCGGGCGTAGATCATAAGATAGTGGAACCCTTGTGTCGCGACTGAATGCCACAAGGTTTCCAGATCGCCCAGGTGCAGGCTGATGACATTGCGGCGGCCGTTGGCGAATGGCGCTACGATGCCGTCGTCCAGCCAGTCACCATAGAAAATATCCAGAATATCACCTGCTGACCCGTTGACGGTGAATTCCGGGCAACCGCGCATGTGGCGCTCGAGCTCGAACACGACAAAGCGGCCCTTTGTCAGTTCGACGGGACCGGCCGCATCCTTCGCCTCTTCTACGTTGTGTACGTCATACGCGGAAATATGAGCGGCAACGTCGGACGGCTCGAAGTTGTAGTAATGCATTTCCGTGTCGGCAGTATTGAGCGACGGTGAAACTTCGTCAAATGCGAGTTTCACCGGCCCGACGACATTCCAGCCCGGCAGACTGAAATCGTTGGTGCTCCGGACGAATTTCATTGTGTCGACCGGTGTGTCGATGACCAGCGTCGCACCGGCACTGCCTTTCTCCACCTGCTGTACGAACAGAATAGAGTTCCAGCCTTCCTGCAGGTCGAGTACCGCCTCCGGGTCGACCGGATCGGACTGAAGATAACCGCGTGGCGTGAACCAACCTGGATCCGTCCAGTTGGTCTGCTGGTTGCCGCCCTGCTTCTTGATCAGCTGGCCGTTGACATACAGGTAGTACGAATCATCGCAATATATTTTAAACGGAATCTGACTGGCCGCCTCGCACGAAATACAGGTCTCGCCGGCATACAGGCCGTGTGCCTGACGCGCCATCCGGTTGAAACAGATGTTCAGTACCACCCGCTGCTGCTCGAGCTCGCCACGGGAGACGATGTTGACGAACGGCACGTTTTCGGAGAACGGCTCGAAATCGGGTGCTTCCAGAAAACGCTCAGGCTCGATCGGTACCATGTAATCCACTGGTTCCCAGCCTGTTGTGTCGGCGCTGACCAGTTGCCAGTCTGCTGGGTAGTGCTGTAGATCGATTGACTCGACAAAGGTGCCGCCGGGCGCGACACGAGGCTGGTTTTCCTGAAAGCATTGACCCCGGAAAGTCTGCCATTCACCGTCGCTCCAGACTGTCGGGCGTTTGTCCAGATTGAGCTGGCACCAGAACCCGCTCGGCTTGCGGCAACCTGAATAGCGGGTCAGATGCGTATTGTGGGCGATCGCCGCAATGAGATTAGGCCCCACCTCCAGGCAGAAGGTGATGTCAAACAGCGATACGTAGCTGCCGCCTGAAGTTGCAGCAGAGGGACCTCGGCAAAAATGCCGCCCGTTGATGTATAGGTGGTACGTCGTGTTTGCAGCGACCCACAACTCTGCAAGGCTCGGTGTTTCCGTGAGTGAAAACTCGCGCCGGAAAAAAACGTAACTCTCAACTTTATCGAGGCCGCTGGTTTCCCAGATCCATTCCCCGGCGATTTCCGCCGGTAAATTTGAGTTACCCATATAACCGCCTCCCCTTGCCGGTCTGGCGACTCGACCAGTGCACAAGCAGCCGTGTCAATTACATATGACTGCCGGACAGCCGTCCTGCTGATGAGATCAGATAGATGTATGTAAACATCCGCACTTCAAGAAAATACAATGTAGAGTTGGTGCCTGTGCAATGCCATCGCAGCAGCGAAGGCGGTCGAACCTGTATAGCCCTAAATGTCCGGCAATTCCCGCAACACAGTATTCAATCCGGAAAACGACTTCTTGATGACGTATACCTTGGTTCGCGGCGCGCCTGTGATTTCACCAATTTCCGCCATCTTCCCCATGTGCAGCAGCGGCACATCGAACTTGGCACAGTCGATCGCCAGCTTGCCGGCAGCGCGCCGCGACAGCTCTTCGGTTGCCCACACCAGGCCGACAAGCTCACGCTTGCCGAGGTTGAACAGTTTGTCGCGGCCCAGGACCACCTGCTTTCGGCGGATTCCCAACTGCACACGTTTTGCCAGGTCATGCAGATCCATTTCCATCCATGAATATACCCTGCTGGACGTTGGTTCGCATTCCAGTATATTGGCGAATGAGATCCTCTGCGGTCATATAGTGGATTTCCAGCGACCTGGACCAAGAAAAAAGATACACAAGGAGACGGTCATGGCTTACGATGTGGAACTGGTGCTCGATGCAAAAGCCCGACTCGGCGAAGGGCCGATATGGGATCATGTGAACAACGTGCTGCTATGGGTCAATATCCTCGAGAACGAAGTACATATATACGATCCCGCCACCGGCAACGACCGCCATCTAGTTTTGCCTGCCATGCCCGGTACCATCGTGCCGCGGGCGTGCGGCGGTGTGGTTGTGGCGTTGCCGGATCAATTTGCCGCGCTCGACCTGGATACCGGCGCCCTGACCAAATTGGCCGATGTCGAGGTGGACAACCCTGCGAATCGCTGCAACGACGGCAAATGCGATCCGCAAGGGCGGCTGTGGACCGGCACGATGCCGATATCCGAAGACTCCACCAGCGGCACAATGTACCGCCTTGACCCTGATCACAGTGTCCGACCCATGTTCGACGGGATCACCATCTCCAACGGCCTCTGCTGGAGTCCGGACCAGTCCACGATGTACTACATCGATACCCCGACCTTCAATATCGATGCCTTCGACTTCGACCCCGGTAGCGGCAGCCTCAGCAATCGCCGCACTGTCGTCAAGATTCCCGAAGAAAGCGCCTGGCCCGACGGCATGACCATTGACGTCGAAGGCAAACTCTGGGTAGGACACTGGGGCGGATGGCACTGCTGTCGCTATGACCCGGAGACTGGCGAGCGCATTGCCCGCGTCGAGATGCCATGTTCGAATGTCACTGCCTGCGCCTTTGGCGATCCGGATTTCTCGACCCTCTATATCACCACCGCGACGGAACGGGTCGAAGACTTCGATGAACAGCCGCTCGCTGGTGGCTTGTTCAAGGTCGATGTCGGCGTCGCCGGCTGCGAACAGCACGCCTACGCCGGTTGACGTCGAAAATATCTCCAGAATCAGCGTAACCACGCCCGGCCTCCGGTACATTTCTCTATGAAACCCGAGGGCCTTGGCGATATGACGACGGCTACGCAGAAAGCCGGCTTCCTGGATGACGCGACATGCAGACGCCTGCATGCCCGCGCGCCGGCGGCTATAGATGCCTGGTTTATACAGTATTCCGATGCGCTCTACAACTTCGCCTACTACCGCGTCGGTCAAAACCGCGAAGCCGCTGCCGATGTGGTACAGGACACCTTTGTCGAGGCCATCCACAAGATCGAGCAATACGACCGTGAACGCGGCACAATGTTCACTTGGCTGACCTACCTCAGCCGCAACCACATCAAACGTGCCCGGCGCTATGCCGAGCGCCTGACGCCGATTTCGCAGGACTGGGAACAGCTCGACGCAACCCTCGCGCGTGCCTACAAGAACCTTGCCACCGAGCCACTGCCCGATGAAGTGCTGGAACGCTCCGAGCTCACCACCATCGTCCAGATGACCATGTCCAGCATCCCGACCAATTACCGGCAGGCCCTGGACGAATACTACTACCGGAAAAAGTCTACGCGCGATGTCGGTATCAGCTTCGGCATCAGTGAGGGTGCGGCCAAAAGCTTACTACACCGGGCGCGCCTGGCTTTCAAAACTGCTTTCGAAACCTTCGTAGAATCCCTTGAATACCCCAAGGCCGACGCCAGGACTTGACTCATGGACCACCTCGAAGACAACATCCGCCGCGTCCTCAAAGCGACACCCGAGCCGGAATTAAAAATGCCGCCGGCCGACAAACAACGCGCCGTCGCTGCCCTCAAAGCCGATGTGCCGGCCGCCGCCGCACCCGTGCAACCGTATCAGGTTTCCCCGTGGCGCCGTTTTTCGCCGCTGCTGGCAATGGCTGCCGGGTTTGCGATCATCCTGCTGGCGACCAACAATCTCATGGCCTTCAGTTGGCCTTGGGAATCGGCTGTCGATACCGTTGCCGGTGCCGCGGACGGCAACACCTCGGGCCTGATCGCTGGCGGCACGTTGCTCGCCTATATCACTATCGCACTCAGCAGTACCGGGCCGCTGGCGGCGCGTGCTTTTTTGCCGCTGGCGATCATCTGCACCCTGGCTGCTTATCCGGAGAAATGTTTCGCCCTGATCCACTACCGTATCGACGTGCCTGCGGCCCTCGAGTTCCTGGTGACGGACCCGGCGTTGATTACCATGTGGATGCTTGCCGTTTGCGAATGCCTGGCCGAGAAAAACAACGAACTCAAGGAAGTGCTCGACGAGATTCTCAAAGGCGCCAAGGCCGCTGTCGCCGTCGTCATTGCCCTCATGCTTGTACCCGAAGAAGCTGCCTCGGCAGTTGCCATGGCGACGACCGACATCCACCAGGCGGGTACCTCCGGCTCCGGCTTTCTGGCCCTCGGCTGCGGTGCGATTACCTGGTTCCTGGCCGACATCCGCACCCGCTTTTTCCGCTGGACCCGGGAGGCCGATGCCGACGACAGTCTGTGGCTCCGCGGCTTCCTGAGCTGGATCGAAGATTTCATGGCGATTTCCGGCCTGGCGCTGGTTATTCTCTTGCCGGTGCTGGCCTTGCTTTTTATCGGCTTCCTGATGATCGGAGCGGCGGTAGTCACCTGGTTGTTCAACCGCCTCGAACGCCGCGGCAGCTACCCGTGTCCGATCTGCGCCAATACGTGTATGCCGGCCGCTCTTGAGTGCCCGTCCTGTGCTGCCGAACTCACGCCGCACAAGGTCCTCCTTTGGCGTGGCGGGGCTCTAAACAATGCTCACGGGGAGCCGCTGGTCGGCGACAAACGCCACCAGCACCGGCTGCGACTGTTGTCGCAGCGCAAGTGTCCGTCCTGCAGTGAGCCGCTCGACGTGCGCCACTTCCTGCGGGAGGGTTGTGCCGTTTGCAACGAGCAGTTCACCGAGGAAAAGCAGAATGACTGGTTCGACGACTATCTGCGCGAAGTCCTGGCCCGGGCCTGGCGCTGGTTGCCCCTGGTTTTTCTGGTCGGGCTCATTCCGGTGGTCGGCTTCTCGTTTGCCGTTGTTGTCATCAAACTGGCGCTGGTATCGCCGCTGATGGTGTTCCTCAACTTCCGCCAGAAATTCGGGTTGCGCTGGGGCATGCGTATTTTCACACTGATCATGCTGCTTCCCGCCTGCCTGCCTGGGGTCTCCGCCGTTGCTGCGCCGTTGCTGCTCGCCGTGCATGTCTGGGTCTACGGCCGCTCGGCCCGCAAGCATGCTACCGAGCTGCTCGAACCCACGGCCGCGTAGGCGGCATCGGAAGCCTGTTCCCAGCCCTTGGAGATCAATCCCGCTGTCGACCTGCACGCCGTTGGCGTCCACGTCGTTTCATTTCGCGCTGTCGATCGCTGCGGGTGGGGGCTTGTTCCCGAAGTCGACCCCCGTCGCCACGGCCCCTGCCGTCACGTTGACCTCGTGCGAACCCGGGTTAGGCGGGTACGTCTGTGTCCACCCCTTTTTTGTCACTTCCGTAACCTTGTAGGTGCCGAGTGCAAGACCGCCGAAAGCGTAGGCTCCGTTGGCATCGGTCGTGGCCGTGGTTTCGGTGAATGGAACGTCCCCGGCCCCCATGCGGAAGTAGTCGAAGTCCTCCTCCCAATGGGAATTGCCCCAGTACACATTGTTCAGGTTGCTCGCATCCGACCAGGGCAACCTGGCGGCAACGGGGGTAATGGAACCGGCCAACACGTCGTCCACATACAATTCGACCGAACCGCTTCCTTTCTTTCTCTGCAGTCGGAAGACGTGGTAGCCCGATCGGACATCATATGCGAACCTGACGCTGCTGCCGCCGCCGGCGGCGGCAGGCATGCCATCCAACAGCGTCACCCCGCCACCGTCGGCGGGGTCGGCATCAAACTGCACCCTTATGTTATTGGTGTCGTCGTCGATCCCTATCACGTTTTTCTGGGTGGCGTCGCCGGCGGTAGACACCCTGTTGGTGGCCCACTCGATGGTCCAGCCGCCGGCCTTGGTGTTCGCCTTATAGGTCCCTGCGGCTCCGGTACTGATAGCTGCTCCCGGGTTTCCGTGCCATTTCAGCCAACCGACCTCGGGGGCGTCAAACCTTACGTTCGAACCGTTCAGGGCATGCCCTGTCCAACCGGCGTCTACCGGGTTGCCTACACATTCGGTGCTCAGGCCGTTGTAATCCAACCGGCCGTTGTTGTTTGTATCAAGAAAAATCCTCGAGCCCGCGATCCCCGGTTCGTCGGCATCCCGGATACCGTCGCCGTCTAAATCGTGCCATTTCGTGCCGCGGATCTGTGCCTGGTATCCAAAGTTGAGATCCCGGACGCTTTCGCCTACGGCCAGAGCGACTGTGTGCGCCGTCGAGTCGGGCGGGTACGCCCGTGTCCAGCCAACCTGCATCACTTCCGCAACTGTATACGTGGCCGGCGCGAGGCCGCCGAAGCCATAATCGCCGTTGGCGGTGGTGGTGGTGGTGGTCTCGCCGTCGTCGAGTTGGCCGTTGTTGTTTTGGTCGAGATAGATCGTCGAGCCCACGACGCCAGGTTCGTCGCCATCCCTGACACTGTCGCCGTCTAAATCGAACCACGTGCTTCCGCTAATCTGGGCGTAGAAAACGTTGATCGTCTGGTCCACGGCAATGCTGGTGATGGTTTGTTTGGTGCCGTCGGGCCAGGAGACTTCCAGGTCAACTCGGGTGCTATGGCCGCCGAGGCCGAAGTGCATGACCAGGTCGCTCTGGTTTCCCTGGCCGGTGCCCGATTCGACCTGCCTGACTAAGGTGCCCAGGTCCGGCACGACAATTCTCACCTGTGCGCCGATGGCGGCATGATTGACGTCGTGGCCGTTGCCGGTGAGTCGCACCCGCAGCCAGTGGTTGGCATTGCCCTGGTTCTGAAACAGTCTGCCGTCGGTGACCAGATCCACGTCGCCGTCATTGTCGTAATCGCCCCAGGCTGCCTGGTAGTTCATCGAGCTGCCGATCCCCCCCAGTCCCTCGGCGGCGGTCACGTTGGTGAATGACCAGTCACCATCGTTGCGGTAGAGCCGGGCATGGTCGCCGCCATAGACCGTGGTGATGAAAATGTCCATGTCCCCGTCATTGTCGTAATCTGCCAGGGCGCAGCTGGCATAGGATTCCTGCCAGTCGCCCCCGTCGAAGGTGAATTTTTTGTCGAATTGCCAACTGCCTTTGGGCCCCAGGTTCTTGTAGAGGATGGCGTCCTCCGAGCGTCGACTGTCGTGGTGATTGAAGTTGCATGCGAACAGGTCGAAATGGCCGTCATTGTCCATATCGGCAAAGGCCGCGCTGATCGTATGCCCGGCGCCGTGAACACCTGCCCCTCCACCGACATCGGTGAGGTTTCCGGCTCCGTCGTTTTGCCACAGTTGGTTGGGCTGAAACCAATAGCGCGCAGCCAGCACATCCATGTCGTTGTCCTCGTCGTAATCGCAGGCATTCACACCGCGTGTGTACAGGTTGCCGCCGAACGGTTCCACGGTGAAGAAGTTGCCGTCATGGTTCATGAAGACGGCATCAGTCTGCGCGCTGGGGTTACCGCCGCCGACATACAGGTCCACGTAGCCGTCACCATTCAGGTCGGCCCAGGCCAGGCACATCGAACAGTCCATCGGCATTGTGGCCATCTCCTGTTTCGCGAATTCACCGGTGCCCGCGATGTTGCGGTACAGAGCCGAACTTGCTGGCGAGTCGGAGATGAAGAGGTCGAGATATCCGTCGTTGTCATAGTCGGCGAAAATACCTGTGCTCCGGTGCGGGTGTGCCAACTTGGTAAAGCCTTTCCCCTCGTTGTTTTTCCAGGTGAAGCCGTCATACAAATCGACGTATCCGTCGTTGTTGTAATCGGCCCAGGCAACAGCCCAGCGTCCGGCGGTCCCGGTAAACCCCAGTTCGGCACTCTTGTCGATGAAAGTCCCTGGTGAATTGGTAGCGGCAACTTGCATCAGGGCAATCCCGATCAGGCACTGCAGATTTTTTCTCATGAGGGACTTCTTAAATTTTAAGGGGTGATCTTATTGCAACAACGCCGTTGTTCGTCGGGCCATTTCACGACGCCATTTGTCGAGGTCGGCATCGACCCGCAGGTCGCCGAGCCAGCGTTCGGTGCGCGCGACAAGGCGCGTGTGTTTGCCCGCCGCTTTCGCCTTTGTGATGGCATCCTGCAACGTCGCCAGGTAGCGCGCGTCGTCGTAGCCCTCGCGATAGCCTTCCCACGCCAACGTGTCGAGCGGGCCTTGCGGACCGCGAAGAACAAAAGAGTTGGGACTGTGTGGCACGCCATTGTCCTCGATATCGGGACTGTCCAGGCGAGCCGTCTTCCAATAGATGTGGATGTAGGCCCAGGTCATCGTGCCGTCCAGCCCGGTTTTCCACATCCCAAGCCCGCGATGACGGCGGTGCAGTTGCGGCACCGGCATGCCGCCCTGGGGATCGAAGTAGCTGAAGATCTTGTGACCGAGGTTGTGTGCGCCTTTGATCGACCGCTGGTAGGCCGGCACCATGAACGTTTCCGGGTCCCAAGTCATCAATCCCTGGCGGTGCAGCAGGAAGTCGCGCGAGGTGACAAACCATTGCTGGTGCTGATCCGTCATCAAGGCGCCGGGGTGGGCCAGGATGGGATAATCCAGCAAGTCACCCACGATATCCAGAAAGTCGTTGCCGCAAGCGACCCAGACCTTGCCGCCACCGTCGCGGATCGCCTGAAAGCTGTCACGTTCCGCGCGCAATCGCTCGCCGCGGAATTCATCGCCCCCCATGAAACAGGCATCGGTATAGCCACGGGCCCTGACCCAGTCGACGACCTTTCGGGTCGCTTCCGTGCTGCTTTTTTTCTCCTCGTCGGTCAGTGCGCCTTCTTTCATAATGACGCCACCACCGTCAAATATGAACAGCGGCACGCCCTTCGGCATGCCTGCCTTTTCGCGGATATCCAGGACGAAACTCAATACCTTGAATTCGGGTTCCCCGTTGGCGTCGAGTCCGGGGCCGTAGTAGCTGACCGGATTGGTACAGCCGTGCTCGACCATGTTGCGGCATTCCGCCAGGTACTGTTCGGGCGTGACCGCGTTGTAACGCTCGATGAGATTTTCCGGCATGCCCGGGTAATTCACCATGGTCGGGTAGTAGGCGCCGTAGTGAAACTTTGGCGGCAGCAGATCGAACGGCGGCACGGTGACTTCGAGGGACAGGGTCTTTGTCGGGCCGTTTGCGGCCGTGACCGTCACAGTCGACCGATAGGTTCCCGATGGTGCATCATCGGGAACATGCACAGTGATCCAGAACTGGCGAAAATCCGTGACGTCCCCCGGTTGCAGAGTGTCCGTGTCGATCAGTTCTTTGAGGAGTTGGTTGATCTTACTGTGCCCTGCCTTGTATTCTGCGAGGGGCGCCGGTTTACCGTCCGGCCGAATGGGCTCCTTGGTCAGCTCGCGGAAGTACCTGGGAGTGTGCTCGACGACCTGCATCATGCCCGGATCATGAACCAGGACCCACGGCATCGTTTCCTTCGTCCAGGTGATCGACATGTTGAACTTCTGCGCGATGCGGATATCGACTGTGCTCGCCGGCAGTTCACCGCCATCGCCTTTCAAGGGGCCGACCTTTACCATGACCTCTTTCAAAGGCGCATCGGTCTCGACGAGGAATGATGCCGGTTCATATTCGCCGCGGGCACACATAACAGACATCGCCGTCCCCTCGCGGCACTCGATCGGCAGCGCTTCGCCTTCCAGAACCGGATTATCGTTGATTGGCGGGTCGATGACGTAGGTGCGGTAGTCGGCAGCTGCCGATACACTTGTCAGGAGAAGTCCGAGCAGCAGGTTTCGTCGAATCATGATAGACCTTCAGTTGTTGTTCACATTTCGCTAAGTCGGAAAGGTAAATGAAACCAACTGGATTGCAATGTACCGGATTCTGATCGTGCGGATCAGGGGGTGCAGAAGTTGTCTTTCCTTTGGATTGGGACCTTGCACAGCACAATGGAAGGTCGCAGGGCATGTCCCCTGAAAGTCCGGAAGATGACACGGCGCCTTGGCATACCGGTGACCGGCTTATTGACAGAATATCTCTCCGAGGCTTCCTGCCGCGGCAGGAGATCGGGCTTATTTGTTGTAACCGTCGGGGCGTGCCGAGTGCCAGGCCCAGGCGGTCTCAATTATCGTCTGCAGCTCCGGAAATTGTGGTTGCCAGCCGAGTACCGCTGTTGCTTTCCCGGCATCCGCGATCAACCGCACTGCGTCGCCTGCGCGTCGCGGTGCGATGGCGACCGGTATTTCCCGGCTGCTGATTTGGCGTGCTGTCTCGATTACCTCAAGCACCGAGTAGCCTGTGCCGTTGCCGAGGTTGATCGTTTCCGAGTCGCCGCCGTTCCGCAGGTGCTGCAGCGCCTTCAGGTGGGCCTGGCCCAGGTCTGCGATGTGGATGTAATCACGTATTGCCGTCCCGTCCGGCGTGTCATAGTCGTTACCGAACACGGTCACCTGCGACCGCTGTCCGAGGGCTGTCTGCAGGACGATCGGAATCAGGTGGGTCTCTGGGCTGTGGTCCTCGCCGTATTCCGGCAGCGCCCCGGCAGCGTTGAAGTAGCGCAACGACACGAATCGCAGGTCGAATGCTCTTTCATAGTCGATCAGGCCCTGCTCCAGCATAAGCTTTGACCAGCCGTACGGGTTGCACGGCGACTGGGGATGCGTCTCGTCGATCGGCAGGTGCAGCGGTTCACCGTAGGTGGCGCAGGTCGACGAAAAAACGATGTACCGGACTGCCGCGGCCTGCAGCGCTGAGAGCAGCGTGAAGGCCTGTGCCACATTGTTGGAGTAATATTCGTCCGGCTTTTTTACTGACTCGGCGACATCCGTAAATGCCGCGAAATGAACGCAGGCCTCGATCTCGTGTTCGGTACAGATTCTCGTGACCAGCGCGGTGTCACCGACATCGCCCTCATAAAACGGGATGCTTGCAGAAACCGCAGCGCGGTGGCCCTTTGAAAGGTTGTCGAGCACTACGACCTGCTCGCCGGCCTGCCGTAGCATCACCACTGTCGCACTGCCGATGTATCCGGCGCCGCCTGTTACGAGAATAGCCATGGAATGAATATAAGCGAATACCGGTCCCGTGCCTCGCGGCGCATTGTCATTCGGTGGCCAGCTCGGTGATGACCGGTATCAGGTTGGCAATGACACGGGTGAAGCGGTCGTAGTCGATCTTGTCCGGTGTGTCTTCCGGTGTGTGATAGTGAGGATAACGGAATGGTGCGGTGTCCGTGAGCATGATTGCCGGATAACCGACCTGCCAAAAGGCCCAGTGATCGGACCAGCCTATGCCGGGCAGAAAGCCGAACGTGGCAATGCCCTCGCACGGAAAATTGTTTTGCGCCCGGAACTCGCGCACAACCCGGCGCACCAGCGAACGGGACTTTGTATTGCCGACCACAGCGACGAAGTTGCCGGTGTCCGGATAGACGAGATTGAACGGCGACGGATACTGCTGGTTGCCGGGCTCATCACTGTAATAGCCGATGGTTTCCAGGCTGAGCATGGCGATTACATTGTCGTTGCGGGCATGGCAGGCTCGGGCATAGACCAGGCTGCCCATTGATTCCTGGGCGAAATACGGCGGTTCTTCGTTGACGAAGGCGACGAAGCGTACGGTACGGTCGAGGTTTTTTCCCGCAAATGCCCGAGCCAGGGCCAAGGTTGCGACGGTGCCGCTGCCGTTGTCGTTGGCGCCGGGGCAGCCGGCCACCGAGTCGTAGTGACCGCCGACAACGATGATTTCCTCAGGCTTTGTTGTGCCTTGCAGTTCGACCGAGAGGTTCTCCACCTCTATGCCGGAGACGTCGTATGCTTGATGCTGCACTTCGTAACCCGCCGCTGCGAACGTCGCTGCCAGCCAATCGGCGGCTTGCTGCAGCTCGTTGATGCTGGCGAGATTACGGTCGCCGATTGTCTCGCTCAGGTACACCAGGTCACGGTGCAGGTCGGCTTTTAGGTCTTCTTCGGCGGTACTCAGAGGAACAAATGCGCCGGCGTAGCTCTCGCCCGGCATGCGCACCATGAAGATACCACAGCCAGCCGTGATCAATCCCAGGACAAATAAGAGTACAATGATACGGATCAACGCGTTGCGAGTGCAAAACTGAATGCCTGGTGCCGATTGCCGGGCATCGGTCGTCATGCCGTTTCCGCAGCCTCAGCTGGTTCATCGGAGGTGCTGTGCATGGCTGACGTAATGAACAGGAGAATGGCATAGAGAAGCCCGTGCGCCATGGCGACGACCGGCCAGAGGTAGCCGTGATTTTCGAATAGGCTGTGGGCGATCAGCAGGACGATCGCGACCGGAATCCAGGCGATCGTCAGGCCCAGGCTCGCTGGCAGCCGGAAAGTTTTTTGTCGGGTCAGGTCAAAGGCCAGCCAGACCAGCAGAGTGAGTAGGTACGGGATGATTGGGTTGTTCATGACCGCGAGCATCTTGCCACCCAGGGTGGCCAATGACGTTATGCAGTAGGCCATAGGCGACAGGGCCACGAGAAGACCGGCGATATTGAGTTGCGGCGAGTATTGCGCGAAGCGCCCCATGCTGTCAAACTTTTTCAGCTTGCCGCTGTGTATGATGATGATGATGAGGAGGAATGCCAGGCCATTTATCACACCGGGCAGAAGATGGTTGATCTTGCTCTGGATATTGACATTCAGCGTTACCGCAGTGCGGACTGCACTGAACGCTGGATAAACCCATAGCAGCAGCAGCCCCATCGTGATACGCCTGACGATTTCGTTGCGGTAGCTCCGGTTGTAAACCTTAACGCGGCCCGGAAACTCGTTGGCGAACTGCATCAGCTTTGGTAGGATCAGGTTTTGTGGAATAGCCATAAAACGGTACCAGGCTTCCTTGGCAGCAGTGAAGCGGGCGCCGGTCTCGAGTTCGACTGCCGTGTTATACCTGTGCGCGACCTCTGTGTTGACGGCCCGCTGCAGAATATCGGAGAGGCGCTTCCAGGCGTTGGAATCGCCAAAGCGCAGAGCGTTCTGAGCGTCGATGACGTTGTCCCAGCTATCGTTTTGGATCCATTCGGGGATCTTGTCCTCGATGGTTTCTGTGAGCACTTTGTCGATCCGCATGATGCGGTCGTGCGCTTCCTGATCGTCGGTTGCCGGCCGCACTTCGCTGTTGTTCGGCGGCAACCGGAAACGCCCCATGTCCATGATCTGCAGCAGAGCGTCCGAGTATTTGTCTTCACGAATGCATTTCTCGATGTTGTCGATCGATTCTTCGCGTGTCTTCGCCAGCGTCCGACAGTGTTCACGCATCGTGGCGCGGCGGTCGCCGAGCTCGGTGCCGCGCCATGGCGGGGTGTCTTCAAGGATTTGCATGGCGTGCGAGCAACAGTTCATCCCGAGAATCAGCCCGGCCTGGGTGACGGCGTGGTCGAGCGTGTTGCGGGTCATTTTCAGGTCGTTGTTGATCGACGTGCAGGCGTTCTCGCCGAATACCCGATTCATGTAGTTGATGTTCGTTGTCAGCTGCGCCAGGTCACACTCGATCCGGGCCTGCTGGGCGGCTTCAGTCAGCATTGTACGCAGCTCGGCGATGTTCGTGTTGAAATTCACGACAACCTCGAAATCAGGGCTCTCCGAAAGGGATTCCTCAGGTATGAGCTCGCGCAAGCGTTCCGCCAGGCTGACGGCTTTCTCCAGGTTTCGCACCCGCATGGCGGCATCCAGGTCCATGACCAAGTTGCGGCGCTGTAGAATGATTTCTCGCCATTTCCTGGTCAGTTCGGCGGCCTCCGGCTGGTTCTGAGCGACAAACGCTTTGAGGGTTTCGACGGCGCTCTCGAACTCAAGGAAATCGGCCTGGCTGCGAGCAGTCTGAATCACCGTCACCGACGATTCTGCCAGTTCGATGTCGCCTCCACAATCCGGGCAGAACTGTACGCCGACATGGTATGCCGCCTCGCATATCGGGCAGTCGGCGATGCCTTTCGCACCGCAGTAGGCACAGTACGAAGCCTGCTCGAGGTTACTCTTCTCGCAGTGTGGGCATTGCCAATGTCCTTCCGACAGTCCCGGGTCAGGAGCGTTGATACTCGTCGTGCGGTTGGCGTGACCCATCGTTGCCTCGAGCTCCTGGACAAATTCGCTCATCTTGGCATAGCGGTTTGAACACTTGTACGACAGTGCCTTTGCCAGCGGCTTGGAAATGTCCTCACGTACCGCTGATTCCCGGAAATAGCGTGGCAATTCAGCCGTCATGGTATACCAGAAGACAGCGCCCAGCGCGAAGATGTCGACGCGTGTGTCGACATTGGCCGCATCGCTCCACTGCTCCGGTGCAACGTACTCGGGCGTACCCAGCAACGTGCCTTGGCGGGTTATCTCCTCGGTTGGCTCCTTTTCAACCGGACGCGCCAGTCCGAAGTCCACCAGTTTCGGTTCGAAATTGCTGTCGAGCAGGATGTTTGACGGTTTGATGTCGCGGTGGATCGTGCCTTGTTCGTGGGCGTAATCCAGCGCGTGGCACAGTTTGACGATCAATTTCTTGGCTTCGTCGGGTTCCAAGGGGCCTTGGATTTTAATGTATTGGTCGAGGCTCATCGGCGGTGTCGGTACGACTGGCGGATCGTTGTCCAGTACCTCTGGCCCCGGGACATACTCCATGACGATGTAGTAATCATATTCGTCCTGGCCGATGTCGAAAATGCTGACAATATGAAAATGACCGAGAGACGCAATAGTCTGGGCTTCGCGCAGGAAACGGCGCTGGATTTGCTTGCTTTTCGATGACTGCACGAGCAGGCGTTTGATCGCGACATAACGATTCAAACGCGTGTCCTGCGCCAGATAGACGATACCCATCCCGCCTCTGCCGATTTCGCGCAAGACGTGATAGCGGTCGCCGATCACGCGCTTCGACAGGCCGTCTACCACCATCGACTCGCTCACTGTCAGCGTTAGTGTTTCTTCGAGGGCATCGTTGCCATCGATCGTCCCCTCCGGAGGCGAGGGAGTCGTGAGGTCGTCGTGGGACGGCCCTTTTGTGGTATCGTTGTTCATGCGCAAGCAGAGTTACAACCGGACGGGGGCAACTTGGGGAGTACGTTCCAACGTTTTCGGAATGAAAATCCAGGGCTCGCACGGCACTTGGAGATGCACCGGTTGAAATTGTTCAATCCGGAGGAAAATGGCAATAGAAAAACGGTGCGGTGTGTTCTGATCAATCCCTTGTATAATATACATTGGGAACCAGTCGAATTCAAGGCTTAATTCCTGCATCTTCCTACTTGTGAGGCATATGTGTAACGAAAAATGGTGAGGGGATCGGGCCCCGAAATGTAAGGCGCCGGGGA
The DNA here is from genome assembly GCA_964460215.1 of uncultured Lentisphaerales bacterium. GTDB lineage: Bacteria > Verrucomicrobiota > Lentisphaeria > JABSQK01 > CAJWLW01 > CAJWLW01. The sequence continues at coordinate 6,483 of CAYWQM010000025.1, read as the reverse complement.
TAAAGGCATGTGGGTGTGCGGTTTTGCGATTGCCTGTTTGCGGCGCAACTTGTATTTTGTCAGCCGATGGTATGTTAAACGTTTCCTTAGACCTATTAAGTAAGCATTTAGGTGAATTGGAGTTATGGCAACTGAGCTTGCGCATCACCGGCTGGAAGTTTCGACACATAGTCATCACGTGGACGCGCGCGGTGTGGCACTGGCCCGGCAGATTTGCAGTGAGATCGGTGTTACCGCACAGTCGATTCGAACACGTGATGTTTTCTCCGTATTCGCCGCCATCGACCAGAACCAGGCGCAGACGTTTGCGGCAGCAGTCACTAACTCGATCACACAAAATAGCGTGGTCGGTGAAAGTGATGACTTTGATTTCGACTGGCTGGTGGTGGTAGGATTTCACGCCGGTGTCACCGATAACGTTGCACGTACCGCAGTAGATGCCTTCGCTGACGCCCTCGACCGGCCGCTTGCCGAGACAGAGAAGATTTACAGCTCAATCGAGTACCTCATCAAAAGTGAGGAACTGTCAAGGCCCCAGGTGGAGGAGATTGCGTCCACTATCCTGGCCAATCCGCTGATCAACAATGTCACGGTGCTCTCACGGCCCGACTGGGGCCTCAATGGCACACCGGTCAATCACCCCGAAGTCAAAAGCGACGAGGCGATTACTGTTGACCGCGTCGACCTCGATGGCCTCGACGACGAGGCCCTGACACGCCTGAGCAAGGACCGACTGTGGGCGCTGTCGCTGGAAGAAATGAAAGCGGTCCGTGAGTTTTTTCAGCAATCCGGCACCGACGCGAAGCGACAGGAACTGGGGCTCGACGGCCAGCCGACCGACGTGGAGATCGAGATGATCGCCCAGGCGTGGTCGGAACATTGCAAACACAAGATCTTTGATGCCATCATCGATTACACTGATGACACGGGCGACGTGCGGACGATCGACAGCTGCTATCGAAGTTTCATCAAGAAGAGTACCCGTGAAATAGGCGAGGAAGTTGATTGGCTGGTCTCGGTCTTCGAGGACAACGCCGGCGTGATCCGTTATAACGACACGATCAACCTGGTCTACAAAGTGGAGACGCACAACAGCCCGTCGGCACTTGACCCGTACGGTGGTTCGATGACCGGCATTGTCGGGGTCAATCGGGACCCGATGGGCACCGGTATCGGGGCTGATTTGCTCATCAATGTCTGGGGATTCTGCCTGGCTTCACCCTTCACCGAACCGGAGGACGTGCCGCAGGGCCTGATGCATCCGCGTCGCATTCGGGACGGCGTCCACAAGGGCTGTATTGACGGTGGCAACCAGAGCGGTATCCCATATGGGATCGGCTGGGAATACTTCGACGAGCGCTACCTGGGCAAGCCATTGGTTTTTTGTGGCACCGTGGGAACACTGCCACGGACAGTGGCCGGGGCGCCGGGGCATGAAAAATCGATCGAGCCGGGTGACCTGATTGTGGTGGGTGGAGGACGCATCGGCAAAGACGGTATCCATGGCGCGACATTTTCGAGCGAAGATCTGAGTGCCGAATCGCCGGTGCAGGCAGTGCAGATCGGCGATCCGATTACCCAGAAGAAGCTCGCTGATTTTGTAATGGAAGCGCGTGACCTCGGGATGTACCGGTTTATTACGGACAACGGCGCCGGCGGCCTTTCGTGCAGTGCCGGCGAAATGGCGACGAACTGTAATGGCTGCCACGTCGAGTTGGCCGAGGCACCGCTGAAGTATGCGGGCCTGCAGCCTTGGGAAATTCTTTTGTCGGAAGCGCAGGAACGTATGACCTTTGCGGTGCCGCCTGAGAACATCGAAGCGTTTAAGGCGCTGGCGGCAACACGGGATGTTGAAGTGAATGTTGTCGGCGAGTTTACGGATACCGGCAAGTATCATGTGACATATAATGGCGACACGGTGGCGTACGTCGATCTGGATTTTGTTCACGATGGCTACCCGCGGATGCACTTGCAGGCCCGTTGGAAGCCACCAACGAACGAAACACCACCGGCGGCGGCGGCGGCTGACTTGGGCGATTCGCTGCTGGCGTTGCTGGCGCGGCTGAACATCGCTTCCGGCGAGTACAAGGCCCGCCAATATGACCACGAAGTCTAGGGGCTGAGTGTGGTCAAGCCTTATGTCGGGGTCTGCAATGATGTCTTGTCCGACGCGGTGGTGTTGATGTTGGAACCAACAAGTCGTGAGGGCATTATCCTGGCTGCGGGGGTGTTGCCTAGGTATTCAGACATAGACACGTATCATATGACCGCTTCGGTGATTGACCTGGCAGTGCGTCGCAGTATTGCGGTAGGGGGCCAGCTCGGGCACATGGCAGGCCTGGACAATTTCTGCTGGCCCGACCCGGTGCAAAGCGAGAAAACTCCCGACGGCGAGTACAAGCTGGCGCAACTGGTGCGGTCGAATCAGGCATTGTACGATTACACCAAGGCCTACAAGGTGCCGTGCATTTCCGGCAAAGACAGTATGAAGAACGACAGCACCCGCGGCGGCTGTAAGATTTCCATTCCACCGACGTTGCTGTTTTCGACGATCGCCCGCATGCCTGATGTTTCGAAAGCACTGACGCTGGATGTAAAGCGTGTCGGCGATCTGGTGTACGTTCTTGGTGTGACACGCGACGAACTCGGCGGCAGCGAGTTCTATGCGATGTATGGCGGTGTCGGCAACGATGTGCCACAGGTTGACGCGGCGGCGGCTGGAAAGCTGTACGATTGCGTGGCCCGGGCGACGGCGGCGGAGCTGTGCCACTCGCTACACTCGCCGGCGGTAGGCGGATTGGCGGCGGGATTTGCGCGGATTGCGATGGGGGGGCGCTTGGGGCTCGACATTAATCTTGAGCAGATCCCGACAGACGGCGAACCGCTGGAGGCGTATCAGATCTTGTTTTCAGAGTCGAACAGTCGTTTTATTGCAACCGTGCCGCCGGCAGATCAGGCGCAATTCGAGGCAACGATGGACGATGTCCCATGGGCCTGTGTCGGGGCCGTCAAGTATGAGCCGACCGTGACCTTTTACTACAAGGACGCTTTGGAAGCGGAGGTCGGTTTGACCGAATTGGTAGAGGCGTATCACAGCACACTGGAAGACATTTAGCGACGAGAGACGGGTTTTGACAAGTGCGGTAAAAGTTTTGGTGATGACCGGTTACGGTTTGAACTGCGAGAGGGAGACGACGCGAGCCTTCGAACTGGCGGGCGCCGAGGTGACGTGTGTGCACTTGAATGACCTTTTCGACAGATCATCGATGCTGTTGGATTTCCATGTGCTGGCGTTTGTCGGCGGCTTTTCATTCGGTGACCATCTGGGTGCGGGTACCGTGCTGGCTAATCGCCTGCGGCACCGGGTGGGGGCGGAGTTGAACGAGTTCATCGCTTCAGGCCGCCTGGCGATCGGCATTTGCAACGGTTTCCAGACGATGACACGGTTGGGCCTGGTGCCGGCGCTGGACGGGGCTTACTTCAAGCAGCAGGCGGCCTTGACGCACAACGACCAGGGCGTTTTCCGCAATGCCTGGGTGACGCTGAAGTGCAACCCGGAGTCGCCATGTGTTTTCACCCGCGGCATCGATGTCCTGCCGCTGCCGATCCGCCATGGCGAGGGCAAGTTTGTGGTGAAGGACAGTGACGCGCTTGAGCAACTCGAAAGCCACGGCCACGTTGCGATGCGTTACGTCCACCCGGAAACATCACAGACAACATTGGACTTACCGCATAACCCGAACGGTTCAGTCAACGGCATCGCTGCGATCTGCGACACGAGCGGGCGCGTGTTTGGAATGATGCCGCATCCGGAGGCCTATCTGTCGCCTTTCAACCACCCGCACTGGATCCGACAGAAGATCAATGGGGTGCTTCCGGAAGTGGGGCTTGGCCGACAGATTTTCGAGAATGCCGTACGCTTTGCAGCGACCGAGCTGGCATAGGTTGTTAGCTATCTGTCTGCAGCAGAGAGTGATGCGACACGTAGCCATGCGGTTTTCCATCTTCAAGGGCAGATGCGCGTACGGCGCTGTCAATGTTTCTGTGGAGACGTTTGCCGTTGGCCTGCGAGCTCCACGGCATGGTCCAGTCACCATCGATCCGACTGAGAGCGGTTCACTGTCCGACCGTATCCGCAGCACGCTGGAATAGCCGTGCCGCTGCCCACGTCTGAGCGGGTCCCTCCAGCGACGTTGTCCGAGTATTTTACCACCGCCTGATCCGGGCTTTTCGTCTTGGCGTAACTAACGCTTTGACAACCGATTAAATGACCCGTTTGAGGGGTGACTTTTTTCACACCTTTCCGCCCTGCAACTTGTGCTTGATGGGAGTACCTTATAATCGTGGGAAGTTATGTAGTGGTGACTTTCTACGTAGTAGCTGACTGGGCAGTGGTTGCCGAATTGCCGGCGTCTTGCACTGTTGCATCAAAAGCGGATCAGGGATTGCTTGTCTTTGCGGTCGCAGCAGTATCTGTCAAGGGAGGGTAAGTGAAGGTATTGAAACATATGTCTGCGCATGATGACCGGACACACGGACGGCCGACGAGGTTCTTTTGTCTCGCCGGCTTTTTGCTGTTCGGCATATTGGCATGCGCAGAGCTGCCGGATCTGAGGGACCTGCGTTATCCTACGGTTGCCGGCCAGGCGGCCAGCGTCAATGCCGTGCATGTGTCGGATTCCACGGTCTATATCGGCGGCACCTTCAACTCAATCAGCCATGCCCGCCCCAACCTCGGCATCTTCGACGTGGGTAAGGGCGGCGCCGATGGCCGCGCGGTTGTGCCCAACGGTGCGGTCCACGCGATCGTACCCGACGGCGAGGGTGGCTGGTTCGTTGGCGGCAGTTTCTACGAGGTAGGCGGTTTATCGCGCGCGAATCTGGTACACATCAAGGCGGATGGCAGGGTGGATGTACCGTGGATGGCAGATGTTTCTAACACTGTGCGCGTTCTGGCGCTGTCGGAAGACAAGCAGATCCTCTATATCGGCGGCGACTTCCAGGGTCCGAATTCGGTGATGACGGAGCCTCGCGACTATGTGGCGGCGGTGAACGCTGCTACCGGCGCGGTCATGGCCTGGAATCCAGCGCCGGACGGTATTGTTCGCGCGATTGTCCCGGTCGGTTCGAAGGTGTATCTGGGCGGCGCCTTTACTACGCTGATGGCCGGCGACATCGATCGCAACGGTGTGGCACGGGTCGGTGATGCCGCCAGCGGCGGGCACGTTGTCGATGAATTTGATCCGCAGTGCATCGGCGGCGCAGTCAACGCTATTGCCGTCCGGCCGGACGGTGAGGTTGTCTATCTGGCGGGTGATTTTCGCACTGTCAAAGGTGGCGCTGTCCGTAACCGCATCGCGGCATTCGGGACAGGGGGCGGTGCTACTCTGTTGCCGTGGAACCCGGATTGTGACGGTTTGATTTATGACATCGTGTTGTCGGGCGACGGCAAGTTTCTTTTTGTCGGTGGTCAGTTTTCGAGGATCGGCGGCAGCCCACACGAGGGACTGGCCTCGCTGTTGCTGACTCTGGACAAGTACAATGCCGGTCCGCTGGATATGGATGTCGATGACGGTGACGCCGTGTTCGATCTGGAACTGATGGGCGAGAAGCTGTTCGTGGCGGGAAATTTTTCGTACATCGGCAGTGCCGGGCCCAGCTATATGGCGCAGATCGACACGCGCGGCGGCAGCTCCCTCACCGATTGGATTGCCGGGCCCTCCGGTGTTGTCAACGCTGTGGCGGTGGGCGGCAGCCAGGTCGCTGTCGGCGGCAGTTTCTCCAATGTCAGCGTCTTGACGCGCAACAACGCGGCGGCGTTCGATCTGCAGAGCGGTGCAGTGCGCAACTGGAATCCCGACCTGGACGGTCCGGTCCTGGCGATCACGTCCCGCAACGACGGTCCGTCGACGATCTACCTCGGCGGCAGTTTCGCCAACGCCAACGTAGCGGTCAACTCGCAGGGGCGCTCCGCTATCTGCGCGGTCGATTCCAGCGGTTCCCTGACGGCCTGGAACCCCGGCAGCGACAATCGTGTCCTTGCCCTGGCGTACCACAACGGCAAGGTCTACGCCGGCGGTGAGTTCACCAACATCGGCGGTCAAGGCAGCAACGCGGCGGTGGAGGCACTGGATGCGGATACCGACACCGACAATGCCGACACCACGGACTTTAATCCATCGTTTTCGGGCGATAGCGGGTTCGGTGTCTATGCCCTCCGTTTGTCGGACGATTTAACGCACATCTTCGTTGGTGGAAATTTTAAGGTGCCGACAGCGCACATCGCGAAGATTGACCTGGAAAATGGTGATGGGGCGGTTGACTGGGAGACTGCAACCAACGGTACGGTGAAAGCCATCGAGATTGTTGAGTCGGACGTCTTTTTCGGCGGTCCGTTTACTCAGGTCACCGATCTTTTTCAGGGCCCCGAGGCGAATTACATAGGTGGTCTTGCCAAGGTGACATATATACATGACACCGGCA